>NZ_JBFPKM010000028.1:0-46885 GCF_040948755.1 Paraburkholderia sp. BR13444
TTTGCGTCGCTGCGTCTGCAGCAGAGAAACGAGATTATGGAGAACTTTCACCGGATCGTCAACAGGTTTTTATCACTTGCTTAACCTGCCCACGCCGCTGAAGCCCTCGCCAACAAAGGCTTCCCGCTTCCCCGCGCCCCGGCGTCCGGAGCACGAAAGAGCGGAATTCTAGTCGCCGCCATCGTGACTTGCAAGCGATATTTTGACGCTCCAAGTGCAACCTGCCGCGCCCCAAAAACACCTCGACTCACGCAGTCGCATGCGCGCGCATCGCCCGTTCGACGACGGCCAAAAAGCGGTCGATCCCCGGCGTCGCGCGATCCCTCTCTTTCGCGCGATCGTCCCATCGGCGCAAACGCATCGCGTCTTCCGCGTACGGCTTCTGCGTAAATGCCTGCGCCTCTTCCCTGCTAAAGATCCCGCCCTGCAACTGCAAGCTTCGCACCGAATCGGCGGAAAGCTGGCCGAAATACGTGGCGTCGATCGCGCATAGGCAGCGCTTTGCGTCGACGTGCAGACGAATCGGCTCCAGCACCGCATCCGACAACACCGGTCGCAAAAACGGCAAGGCGAAATACTGATGCAGATCGTCGACACCCCGTTCCGTCGGCGTCTCCCCTTGCAGGTTCAGCAGATGTCCGAGGTCGTGCAAAAACGCCGCGGCGACGAGTTCGTCGCTCGCGCCTTCCGCCTCCGCCAGCGCGCCGCTCTGCAACGCGTGCTCGAGCTGCGTCACCGGCTCGCCGCTATACGCGAGGCTGCCGTGCCGCTCGAAAAGCACACGGATATCGTCGAGACTCAATGCCACGGGTCACTCCCAAGGTAATGAAAACGTCTTCAGATTGGTAAAGCTCTTCATCGCTTCCTGAACGCCTTCCTTGTAACCAAGCCCGGAATCCTTGATGCCGCCGAATGGCGTCAGCTCGATCCGGTAGCCCGGCACTTCCCACACGTTGACGGTCCCCACGCGCAGCTCGTTAATGAAACGCGTGATCGCGTCCTGCCGGTTCGTACACACGCCCGAGGACAGCCCGAACGGCGTCCCATTGCTGATGCGGATCGCGTCGTCGAGCGTGTCGAACGCGATGATCGGCGACACCGGCCCGAAGGTTTCCTCGCGCACGAGCGTCATCGACGGATCGACGTTGTCGAGCACGGTCGGCGCATACAGGGCGCCGCTGCGCTCGTTGCCAATGCGCAGGCGCGCGCCCGCGGCCACCGCCTCGTTCACGCGCGCCTCGAACAGCTGTGCGGCGGCGGCGTCGATCACGGTGCCCATCTGCTTCGACGCATCGAACGGATCACCGAAGGTCCACGCGCGCGTCTTCTCGACGACCCGCTCCGTGAACTCCGCCGCGACGCGCTGTTGCACGAGCATCCGCTTGACCGCCGTGCAGCGCTGCCCCGAGTTCTTGTACGAGCCTTGCACCGCGAGCGTCGCCGCACGCTCGAGATCGGCGTCGTCGAGCACGATCAGCGGGTCGTTGCCGCCCAGCTCCAGCACGAGGCGCCGATACCCGGCCTTCGCCGCGATGTATTTGCCGATCGCGACACCGCCGGTAAACGTAACGAGTTCGACCGACACGTGCGTAATCAACTCCTCGGCGATTTCGCGCGGATCGCCGGTCAGCACCTGCAGCATCGGCGCGGGCAGCCCCGCCTCATACAGCAGATCGGCCAGATAAAGCGCCGACAGCGGCACCTTCTCCGACGGCTTCACCACCACGCGATTATTCGTCGCGATGGCCGGCGCGACCTTGTGCGCGACCTGGTTCATCGGATGATTGAACGGCGTGATCGCGACGATCACGCCCGCGAGCGGTTCGCGCTGCGTGAACACCCGACGCTTTTTGCCATGCGGCGTCAGATCGCACGAGAAACTCTGACCGTCGTCGCGCAACGCCTCGAATGACGCAAAGCGGAACACGTCGGCGACGCGACCGATCTCGTAGCGCGAATCCTGCTTCGACAGCCCCGACTCCAGCGAGATCAGATCCGACGCCTGTTCGATGCGCTCGCGCAGCAGCACCGCCGTGCGCTCCAGAATCTGCGAACGCTCGTAGCGCGACAGCGTCGGCCGATACGCGAGCGCATAGTCGAGTGCGGCGCGCACATCGTCGATGCTGGCGAGCGGCACGGTGCCGACACGCATGCCGGTATAGGGATCGAATACGTCGAGCGTGCGGGCGCGCGTCGCGCGCTCGCCCCGCAGCCGCAGCGCTTCTACGCGGAACGCCGGATGGTCCCGCAGCACCGGGCTCATGATGTCGACACGCGATTGAGCGCGACGTCAAAGATATCGAAGTTGCGCAGCCGCTTGCCTTCGCTGCCACTGGCCGTTGGCTGAACGCGCCGGTTGAACAGCAGCGGCACTTCCTGCTCGGAAATCCCGCCATGCGAGCGCAGCGGCACGGTGAGGCCGGACAGGTCGTGCTCGTCGCGCCGCGTGCCGAGCACGACATGCTTCGTGCCGATCACGACCAGATCGCCGATGCGATCCTCGGGTAACCCGAAGCGCGCGCACGCTGCGTTGCGGTCGAGCACGACTTCGATTCCCGGCAGGCGGCCGATCCGCGCAATCACCGACGCGGCATCGAGCTCGCGCGGCAGATAGACGGTCGCGAACGAACCCAGCGCGCCGTGATGCACGACGTACGGATCGGTGATCGGCAGAATCACGCGCGTCGTCGATGCGCCGAGCCAGTCGTCGAGCAAGTCCTGCAGATAGATCACGTTCGGCTCGCCGGTTCGCGGATCATGCTTCGCGTTCATGCCGTGGTCGGCGGTAAGGCCGATCACCCAGCCGAGCGCGTCGAGCTTCGCGAGATAGCCGTCCATCATCGCGTAGAACGCGTTCGCGCCTTCGGTGCCGGGCGCGCATTTGTGCTGGATATAGTCGGTCGTCGACAGATACATCAGGTCGAGCTTGCGCGTCTGCGCGAGCCGCACGCCGGCCGCGAACACGAATTCCGACAATCCCGCGCTATACACGTCCGGCAACGGCAGACCAACCAGTCCGAGCACACCGTCGATGCCGTTTTCCTCGACCGTCACCTTGTCGGCTTTCTCCGCCGAAAAGCAGATGCCCTTCAACTGCCAGCCGAGCAGTCCGCGCAGTTTGTCCTTCGCGGTGACGACGGCGACCGCGGCGCCCGCGTCGGCGGCGGCCGCGAGCAGCGTGGGCGCGCGCAGGTAGGCGGGGTCGTTCATCATCACCGCCGCGCCCGCGCCGTTGTTCGCGTCGGTGTCCCAGAAGTAGTTGCCGCAGATGCCGTGCACGGACGGCAGCACGCCGGTCACGATCGACAGGTTGTTCGGGTTCGTGAACGACGGGATCACGCAGTCGCCGCGAAACGCCGCGCCGCCCTCGAGCATCGAGCCGATGAAAGGCGCGACACCGGCCGCGACCGCCGCGTCCAGATAAGCAAACTCGCAGCCGTCGACACAGACGACGACCGTCGGTTGCGAAGGGAGGCGATAGCTCCGGCCGTTGACTTCGATCGTGCGTTGCTCGGCGTGTGTCATCGCGTGGTCGTCCATTACAGGGGTTGTCATTGCCAAGGCCTCATCGCCCGCGCGAGCCGGCCGCGCCCGCGGTTGCCGGGATGCGCCGCTCATGCGCCGCATCACCCGCCGCGTCGCACGCCGCATGGGCGCGCTGCAAGCCGCCCTGCACATGCGCGCGCATCAATTGCGCGGCCTGCTCCGCATCGCGTGATGCGAGCGCGGTCAGAATTGCGCGGTGCTCGGCGAGCGAGCGCGCCATCGCATCGCCTTCTACGACCAGCGCCGCTCGCCGAAACAGGCTCAACTCGCTGACGAGCCTGCGATACGTGTCGTACAACTTCGTGTTACCCGCCGCCGCGACCAGCCCATCGTGAAACGCGACGTTCGCGCGCGCATACGCATCGGGATCGTGCGACGCGAGCGCGGCGCGCATCGCATCGACGCAATCGCGCAGCACCGCGAGCTTGCCCGCATCGATGCTGGCCGCGAGCATCCGGCACGCCGCCTCTTCGAGCACCGCGCGCACCGCGTAAATCTCGTCCGCTTCCGCGAGCGACACCGTCCGCACGAACACGCCGCGATTCTTCTCGGTCCGCACCAGCCCCGCCTGCTCCAGCGCGCGAAACGCCTCGCGCACCGGCCCGCGCGACACCTGCAAGCGCGCCGCCCAATCGGCTTCGTTGAGCTTATCGCCCGGCGCCAGCGTGCCGTCGACGATATACCGCTCGATCTCGTCGCGCACCAGCGTCGTCAGCGAATGGCGGCGCACGACCTCGATCGGATCGACGGAAGCAGAGTGCATATATTCGGTCATTTTGACAAATTTCGCCACATCGCATCGGATGTCCACTGTTCGGCGTGCGCGCTTCAGATCAAGGAAACCGCCCGCCGATCAGCCGGGTCAGCCCGGTCAGTCGATCCGGCGACGCGGAGCACGCGCCGCGATCAGCAGCAGCGCGACCAGCGAGACCAGCAGCAGAATCAGCGACAGCGCGGAAGCCGGCAGGTAATAGCCGCGCTCCACCTGCCCGACGACGACGATCGGCACCGTCGCGAAGCCCGGCGGATACACGGTCAGCGTCGCACCGAGTTCGCCGAGCGACAGCGCAAAACCGAGCGCGAGACTCGCGCGGATCGCCGGCACCAGTTGCGGCAACACGACACGGCGCAGCACCATCGACGGCGGCGCTCCGAGGCTCGCGGCCGCTTCGCGCAGCACGGTCAGCTCCGGACGCAGCGCGGCGGCCGCACAGCGATAGCAGAACGGCAGCACCAGCGCGAGCTGCACGAACACGACGATCGCCGCCGAGCTCGACAGATCGAGCGGCCGTTTGTGATACGCGATCAGCACCGCGAGGCCGAGCACCACACTCGGCACGCCGTTGGGCATCATCGCGATCGTGTCGACGATGGCGCCGAGGCCGCGCCGGTCGCGCCCTTCGAGCGCGAGCGCGAGCCACAAACCGAGGATCGTGCCGAGCACCGCGACGCCCATGCCGACTTCGAGGCTGGTGGTCAGCGCGTCGAAGTCGCTCGAACCGAGGCGCTCGAACCAGCGCGTGCTGAAGCCGTCGGGCAGGATCGTGCCGGACCAGTGCGACGCGACGCTCGATAGCGCGACGACCAGCACCGGCAGCACGAACAGCCAGAAGCACAACAGCGCGGCGAAACCGAGAAAGAGACCGCCGAGCAGTCGCACGACGAGGCTGTGCCGCACGGGCCGGCCCTTCTTGTGCATGACCGGCAGCACGGTCGGATCGAGTTCAACGGCCATGACCGGCTCCTTTCGCCTTGCGACTATTGACGCGCCGGTACAACGCGTACAGCGACAACGACATCAGCAGCATCACGACCGCGCCGGCGGCGGCGGTCGGCAGATCGAGATCGACGGTCGCGGCGCTATAGATCGCGACCGGCAGCGTGATCAGATGGGCGCTGCCGAGCACCAGCAGAATGCCGAACTCGTTCAACGTCAGCAGAAAACACAGGATCGTTCCCGCTGCGATACCCGGCCACGCGAGCGGCAGGATCACCTTGAACGCGACCATCAGGCCGTCCGCGCCGAGGCTGCGCGCGGCTTCGATCAGCCGCTGGTCGAGCAGCGCGAACGATGCCAGCGTCGGACGCACGACGAACGGCGTATAGAACACCACTTCCGCGAGAATTACGCCGCCGATGCCGAACAGAAAGTCGAGCGGCGGCGCCTGCAGATTGAACAGCCGCTGCAGCCCGATGCTGACCGAGCCCTGCGAGCCGTACAGAAAGATCAGCGTGAAGGCGACCAGAAACGACGGGAACGCGACGAACAGCTCGAGGAAGCGCGTGACCATGCGCGCGCCCGGAAACGGCTTGAAGAACAGCAGCGACGCGAGCGCCACGCCGAGCAGCGACGCCAGGCTCGCGCTCGCGAACAGGATGCCGAGCGTGGTGCCGATCACGCCGCGCGTTTCGGGGTTGCCGAAGAACGTCACGTACGCGTGGCCCGACAGGCCGTGCGCGCCGGTCAGACTCAGCGTCACGAGCCGCACCAGCGGATAGATGACAAGCGGTCCGAGCACCACGACCGCAATGAACAGCAGATGCCATTGCGCGAGACGCTCGCGCCGCTTCACCGCGGCCGCATGCGCCGCGGCGCTCGCCAGACGGCGTGCGGCGGCTTCGAGCTCGGCTTGCGCGGCAAGGTCGAGCGGATTGGACGTATCAGGGCTTGATAAGGACGACATCGCCAGCCTCGTAGCGCAGGGAAATACGCGCGCCCTTCTCCGGCGTCATGCCGAGGCTGCGCTGCATCGTGACGAGCACGGGATCGTTCGGCAGCGCATCGAGCACGACCGATACCGACAAGGCCGCGCCATACCACTCGACCGACGCGATCGCGCCATGCAACTGCCCCTCGCCGAGCGGCACGATGCGCAGCGCCTCCGGACGCAGACACGCGACACGTTCGCGCTCGTTGTAGCGCGCGTCGTCCATGCTGAACGCGACCTGCGGCGGCAGCAGATTAGCCGCGCCGAGGTAGCGCGCGACGAAGCCGTCGACCGGCGTGTCGTACAGCTGCTGCGGCGTGCCGAGCTGCGCGATGTGGCCGTCGCGCATCAGCAGCGTGCGGTCGGACAGCACGAGCGCGTCGTCCTGATCGTGCGTCACGCAGACGATCGTGAGATTCGGCAGGCGCTCATGCAGCGCCTTCAGTTCGGAACGCACCGACGCTCGCAGATTGGCGTCGAGCGCGGACAGCGGTTCGTCGAGCAGCAGCACGTCGGGTTCGATCACGAGCGCGCGCGCGAGCGCCACGCGCTGCTGCATGCCGCCCGACAGTTGCGCGGGCATCACGTGACCGGCGTCGCCGAGCTGCACGAGCTTCAGCGCCTCGGCGACGCGGCGCGCGACGTCGCGCGCCGGAATGCGCCGTGCGCGCAAACCGAACGCGACGTTCTCGAATACCGTCAGATGCGGAAACAGCGCGTAGCTCTGGAACAGCAGTCCGAGGTTGCGCTTGTGCGGCGGCACATGCGTCAGATCGCGGCCGGCCACTGTCAGCGTGCCGGCCAGACCGTCGGCCTCGATGAAGCCCGCGATGAAGCGCAGCAAGGTCGTCTTGCCGCAGCCGCTGCGGCCGAGCACGGTGAGCAACTCGCCGCGCTGGATGGTCAACGACAGATCGTCGAGCACCGTGCGCGCGCCGAAGCGCACCGTCAGGTGATCGATCTGCACGCCGCCCGGCGCGGCGGCGCCCGGCGCGTCCAATCGCGCGGCGTCGAGCGCATCCAGCGGCGCGCCAGGCGCGGTGGGGTGAGCGAGACTGGCCGTATTCACCGGGGTCTTCCTCCAACAGAATTAATGCTGATGCGGCGCCGCGCAGCAGCTGCGAAGCGCCGCCTGAATCGACAACGTCAAACGTTGCTTATCTGAGTCACTTACTTCGGCTTGACCACTTCGGTCTCTTTGCCCGACGAACCGATCACGTCGCTCTTCCAGCGCGCGGTCCAGTCGGCCTTCTTCGCCATCACGTGATTCCAGTCGACCGGAATCAGCTTGACGCCGCTGATCGCCTGCTTGACCGTTTCGCCGTTCTTGCCGGCGAGCGGCACGTCGCTGCGACCCGGAATGCCGAAGATGTCAGGCACCTTCGACTGCACTTCCGTCGACATCAGATAGTCGATCAGCTTCTTGCCCTTGTCCTGGTTCGGACCGTTCTTGATCAGCCCGATCGCGTACGGCAGCTGGAACGTGGTCGGCTGACCGCCGGGCGTCACGGCGAGGAACACCGGCTTCAGAGACAGGCCGCCGTTGGCCGCGTCGTCGAGATCCATCTGCAGATCGCCGTTGGCGACCGCGATCTCGTTACGCGATAGCAGCACGTCGAGATAGCCCGTGCCCTTGGTGTGGAACTTGGCGCTCTGCTCGAGCTTCTTCAGATAGTCGAACGCCTGGTCTTCGCCCATCAGCGACGAGGTCAGGATGATCACCGCCATGCCGTCGCCGGCGGTCGCCGGATTGGAATAGGCGACCTTGCCGGTGAAGTCCGGGTGCAGCAGGTCCGCGAACGTCTTTGGCTGATTTTTCGTGACTTCGGGGTTGATCGCGAACGAGAAGTAGTTGTTCACGAAGGTCGCCCATGCGCCGTTCGGCGCCTTCGCGATGGCCGGCACGTTCTTGTAGTTGGCGCTCTGGTACGCCTGCAGCAGACCGTTCTGGTCGGCCTGCTGGATGAACGGCGGCAGCGTGACGAGCACGTCGGCCTTCGGCTGGTCCTTCTCGATGGTCGCGCGGTTCACGACTTCGCCGCTGCCCGCCGTGACGATATTGACCTTCACGCCTTCCTTCTTTTCGAAGGCCGGCAGCACATCCTTGTACAGATTTTCGAGGCCGTCGGCCGTGTACAGCACGACGGCGTCGGCCGCATGAGCCTGCATCGCGGCACCGCCGAACGCTGCGGCGGCGACCAGCACCGGCAGCAGCTTGCGCGCGAGACCGGCCGCGGCGTGAAGGGAATTCGTCTTTTTCATGTCGCTCTCTCCGAAAGGCTAAAAACCAGACGGTCGGGATAACCCATACCTGTAGTGATTGAACGGCGGCACGCGCCGCTTGGCGTTGCCCGCTGCGGTTGCCGCGCCGGTCTGTCGTGGATTGCAGATTGCCGACAACTTTGCCGCTTCTCGCCCAGCCTGACTGACAGCCCGCCTCCGACACCCGCGCTGCCTGCCGCGCCTGAGCGGGCACGGGAAGAATCACAGGTTTCGATGACACGGCCGTGACGATTTTGCCGAATTCCAAAAAAAGACACAAATTGCCAATTCAAGCCAACCGATGGAATTCGTCGCGCCGCCCAAAAATGGAACTCCGCGCGCCGACCCCGTGTGGATCGTACATGGCGAAAATGACGATGTATGCACGCTGCATCGACGAAATTGCGAAGGCGCGGCGCTGCTCGCGGACGCGGCGCTCGCGCGGCGCGCTGGCCGCGTTCGCGGCGTTCGCGACAGTTGCCTCTGCTGCGGTGTACGCGGCCCTGATAACGGCGCGTATTGTGCCCGGCCCTTCCAATATCTGGAGCGAAACCCGCGGCTTTTTTTAGTTAGATTTTGGCGGGTGCGGAATGGCGTTCAGCGAATGAGCCGTCTCACGCGATCAGAATCTCCGGACCATGCGCGGTGATCGCCTTGCCCAGCGCGCGCTCGGGCGCCAGTTCGGTGACTAGATACCGCGCCGACTCGATACCGTTGATGCGCACCGGCGTCACGCGTCCGAACTTCGAATGATCGGCGACGACCACCACCAGGTCGGCCGCGGCGATCATGCGGCTGCGCACTTCGGCCGCCATGCGGCTGTAGTCGGTCAGATAGCCGTCCGGGGAGATCCCCCCCGCGCCGATGAACGCGAAATCGGCGTGGTACTGCGCGATCTGGTGGACCGTGTCGAGTCCAAAGGTCGCGTCCTCGATATCGGACAGCTCGCCGCCGAGCAGCGTCACGCGATTGTCGTTGCGTCGGCCGAGCAGCAGCGCGATGCGCCAGTCGTTGGTGTAGACCGTCAGCCGATGCCGGTCGAGCAGCGCGCGCGCGACGGCCTGCGTGGTACTGCCCGAATCGATGATCAGCGACGCGCCGTCCGGCACGAACTCGGCCGCGCGCTCGCCGATCGCACGCTTCGCGCCCGCGTTCTCGGCTTCGCGCGTATCGAGATCTGGCTCGCGCCGATCGCTCGACAGCGCGCCGCCGTGGGTCGTCACGAGCAGGCCGCGGCCGGCCAGTGCGTTGAGGTCGCGACGGATCGTTTCGCGCGATACGTTCAGTTCGCGCACCAGTTCAGCGACCGACAGCGCGCCGTTCTTTGCGACTTGCGCGAGGATGTATTGATGACGTTGTTCTGCGAGCATCTGTGCGCCGTGATTGAGGAAGGCCGCCGTATTGTATTACGCGTATTGCGCGCTGTTGGCGCGGGCGCGCAGGTTGCGCTCATGGCGGGCTCATCGCGCGCTAAGGTTGCTGCGCGCCGCCCCTTGCGCGCGAACCCGCCCGCCACCGCGCCGACCTGCTAACCTTGACGGCTGGACTCTTTGGGCCATGCGGCGAACGCCACGCCGCCGCCCGGCCGAGTCCCGCGCACAACGCCTCGCCCGTCAACCGAACCGCCGATGCCGCCACTGTTTCGCCGTCTACTGCTGCTGTTCCATGCGCTGCGTTACGGCGCGCGCCTGATCTGGCTCGCCGCCCCGCCCGACCACAAGCTGCATTGGATGATCGAACTGATCGGCCGCGTGCATGCGTCCGAGCGCAGCGGCGCGCAGTTGCATGGCCTGCTGCCGGCGCTCGGTCCGCTCGCGAGCCGCTTCGCACAGACGCTGGCCGCTCGCCCAGAGCTCGCGAGCGGCACGCTGCATGACGCGCTGGACGCCATCGATCACATGGAAGCACCACTGTCGCCGGACGACTCCGCGCTGGCCTTGACGCGCGCGTTCGGCCGGCCGCTCGGCGAGCTGTTCAGCGCGGTCGACCTCGTGCCGGTGCGCAGCGGCTTCGCCGAGCAGACGCATTTCGCGCGGCTCGCGGTGCCGCTCAAAGGTCACCACGAGGTCGCCGTCAAGCTCGTGCGCGCGCAGCAGTTGCAACAGATTGGCGATGAGCTCGCGCTGTTGCGCTGGGTCGCGCGCTGGCTCGAAAAGCTGTCGCGCGTCGCGCGCCGGCTGAAGTTGCGCTCGCTCGCGCAAACCTTCACCGACGACATCCTGCGCCGCTTCGACCTGCGCGCCGAAGCCGCGAACCTGAGCCAGACCGGCCATCATTTCGACGGCGACAAGCGCATCGTCGTGCCGGACGTGATCTGGGAGCTGTGCACCGATCACACGCTGACGATGCAGCGCATCAATACGCTGCCCGCGAGCGACCTGCCCGGCCTGCACGCGCACGGCATCAAGCTGGCGCCGCTCGCCGCGCATATCGTCGAGGTGGTCACCGAGCAGGCCTTCGAGCATGGCTTTTTCCACGCGACGCTCGATGCGCGCCGCGTGCGCGTCAGCATCGAGCCGGACACGCTCGGACGCCTCGTGCTCGCGGAGTTCTCGATCATGGCGACGCTGTCGAGCGGCGAGCGCGAGTTCTTCGTGCACGGCGCGACCGCGTTGTTCGACCAGGACTACGGGCGGCTCGCCGACATGCATCGCGAGGCCGGCCATGTGCCGGACGACACACGCCCCGAGATGCTCGAAGCCGAACTGCGCACGCGCGCTGAAGCGCACTTCGCGGCGGCGCCCGAGGATCGCTCGGCGGGTTCGCTGTTTCATCATCTGCTGCACGGCGTGCAACCGTTCGACGGTCAGGTGTCGGGCCAGCTCGCGACCGCGCAGCGCTCGTTCCAGCAGGCGGAGATGCTCGCGCGGACGCTGCATCCCGGCGTCGATACATGGAACATCGCACGCGGCGTGCTTGCCGATATCGCGCGACGCGATCTCGATCATCGCGGCTGGCTCAAGCGGCTGTCATACGAACTGCCGCATCTCGCGCATATGCTGCCGCGCGTGCCGCAACTGGCGGTGCGCTATCTGCAGCAGCACGATCGCGCGGGTACGCCGCAGCAGAACGCGCAACTGCTCGCGGATCTCGCGCGCGAATACCGGCGCACGCGTTGGCTATTGTGGGCGTGCGTGGTCTGTGGCGGCGCGCTCGGAGCGGGGATGACGCTGCTCGCGTGGTGACGGTCCCGCGCGCATTGTGCAGCTTTGAACAAGACGCGCGCCGCCCGTGCGGTCAACATGGCGGCTTTTTCGCACCCTCTGCCCCGATGCTCGCCACCTTTGCTGCCGCCGTGTTCGTCGTGCTGTGGTCGACCGGTTTCGTGGTCGCCCGCGCGATCACCCCTTACGCCGATCCCAATCTGTTTCTGCTGGCCCGTTTCGGCGGCACCGCGCTGATCTTCGCGCTGGCCGCGCTCGTCGCGCGCTCGGCCTGGCCGACCGGACGCAACTTCGGCAAGCACCTGAGCGCCGGCGCACTGCTGCAAGGGGTCTATCTCGGCGCCGGCTACTGGGCTGTCGCGCAAGGTCTGAGCGCGGGCGTGATGGCTTTGCTCGGCGCGCTGCAGCCGCTCGCGACGGCCGCCGTTGCCGCGCCGCTGTTCGGCGAGCGCTTGTCGCGGCGCGGCTGGAGCGGCATGGCGGTCGGCCTCGCCGGCGTCGTGCTGGTGCTCGCGCCGAAGCTCGCGGCCGCGACGCCGCCCACGCACGGCAACGCGCCGGCGTGGCTGGTCGTGCTGATATCGATCGTCGCGGTGGGGGCGATCACGGCGGGCACGCTGTTCCAGAAGACCTCACTCGCCAAGGCCGATATTCGCAGCGCGAGCGCGGTGCAGAACGTCGGAGCGGCTGTCGTCGCGGGGGTGCTGGCGCTCGCGCTCGGCGAGCATCGCTGGATCGCGTCGCCGACGCTGTGGGCATCGCTCGCGTGGGGCATCGTGATGCTGTCCGGCATCAGCGTCACGTTGCTCGTCTGGATGGTCCGGCGCGGGGATGCTTCGCGCGCGACCGCGCTGTTGTTTCTCGCGCCGCCGCTCGCCGCGCTCGAAGGCTATCTGGGGTTCGGCGAGACGCTGCTGCCCGTGCAGATTGCCGGGTTTGCGGTCGCCCTGGCTGGCGTGTTGTTGGCGAGGTCGTGAGGGGCGCCCCGCGCTGGTATTGCGAAAGGCCAGCGCGCCCGTCAATCGGCCGTATCCGCGTGCGCGGGCATTTTTGCGCGCGCGACCGCACCGGGCACTGGCGACCAAGCTGGCCGGCTCTTGCGCTGCGAATCGACGACGACGATAAAACGCCCCGCCCACGGCATGATCTGCCGATCGCTTTTCAGCACCCACAAAGACTGGCCGGAATCGACGAGCTGCTGGTATTCCGCGTCGAGAATCCCGTAGTGATCGAGAAACGTGTTCAGCGACGCGGGAATCCGCACGCAGCCCTTCGAATGGCGAATACCGAGCAGCGGTTCTAGCCGATCGGGGTCGGTCGCGTGCATCTGGAAACGCATCTGCGACATGCCGCCCTTGCCCCAGCCGCGTTCGCCCTGCGCCCAGCCGAGGTCGAAAATGCGCATATCGCGCCGGCCATAACCGCGAATGTGATTTTCGTTCTCCGTGCCCTCGGAGCGGAAATCCATGTTGTCGGGCGTATGTTCAAACACGCCGAGCGGCGTGATGAAGTGGTCGTACTCGCCAGGCCGTCCGGTGGATACCGGCGATGCGCCGATCATCTGCCAGTTGTCGGCGGGCGCTGGGCGGAAGTAAATCAGCAGCGCCTGCACGTTCGCATTGCGATCGACGAGCACCACATACTCGCCCGACAGATTGCCAAGCTCGTTCCCGTTGAGCGCCGTCTCCAGACGGTCGGCGTACGCACGCTGCTCCGCGACGGGCAGTCTGAGCCGGCGCGTCACGTCCTGCGCGAATACGTCGCGCAGCAGAAACGCGCGGCGCGGATCGACGATGCCGGCCGCGTCGGGCGCGGCGACGGTGGCGGCGTCGATCGTGCCCAATGGTTGGCTCGCGCCATTCCACGCTTTGGCCGAAGTGGTCGGATTCACAGTGTGCGCCGCCGATGTTGCGGATGCAGGCGACTGAGCGGTACCGGGCATCGCTGCATGAACCTGCGCCGCCATCGCGCCCGCACCTGCCGATATGACGATTGCGCACATCCACGCGCAAATCCTCAGGCGGTTAAATCCAGGCTGGCCAGGCCGATCTGGGTATCTCATCGCGTCCTGAAACAAACATGATTATTATTGATTGACACGCCGGATCCCGGTGGCGTTCGCTACAGGCGATGTTACGCAGCGAATTGACGCGTGTCGATGAATATACCCTCTAACTTAGGACCTATTCAAAAACGATTGACTATTTCCCCGCAATCGACATATCAGTGAAATGCAATTAATTCGCAATTAAGCTTGATCATCGGAAAATCAGGCCACAAAAGCGAAGGACGATTTCATTCGACGAAAGATCGCCCGAATACGGCGGCACATCCCGATACTCGAGCCCTTTCAAGCGCTTTTTCTCTCGCGAGGACAACAACGATCATGGCTCCATCCGATCCCGCCGCCCGCCAGGCCCGCATCGCGGCCGAAATGCACGTCACCGCTAAATTCGACGCAAGCCGCGAAATCGAGCGCCGGGTCGATTTTCTGGCGAACTATCTGCGCAACAGCCACCTGAGAACTTATGTGCTCGGCATTAGCGGCGGCGTCGATTCGACGACGGCCGGGCGTCTCGCCCAACTCGCGGTCGAGCGTTTGCGGACTAACCATTACGACGCGCGTTTCGTCGCCGTGCGTCTGCCTTACGGAAAACAGCGCGATGAAGCGGATGCACTGGAGGCATTACGTTTCATTCGCGCCGACGAAAATCTGACTATCGATATCAAACCCGCCGCCGATGCAATGCTCGAATCGCTCGATAAAAGCGGTGTGTCGTTCAAGGACGAATCACAGCGGGATTTCGTGCATGGCAATATCAAGGCGCGCCAGCGGATGATCGCGCAATACGCGGTGGCGGGTGCGCGCTCCGGTGTCGTGATCGGCACGGACCACGCGGCTGAATCGGTGATGGGCTTCTTTACGAAGTTCGGCGACGGCGGCGCCGACGTGCTGCCGCTCGCCGGGCTCAGCAAGCGCCGCGTGCGCGCGCTCGCGCATACGCTCGGCGCGCCCGACGCGTTGGCGCACAAGGTGCCGACCGCCGACCTCGAGATGCTGCGGCCGCTTCGTCCCGACGAAGACGCGTACGGCATCCCGTACGACGCGATCGACGATTTTCTCGAAGGCAAGCCGGTCAGCGATACCGTGCGTGACGTGGTCCTGCAGTTTTACAACGCGACGCGTCACAAGCGGGCGCTGCCGTACACCCCGTTCGACTGGCAGGCGTCACCTGATGGGCAATGACGAGGCAGCAAAGCGGCTCTCAAACGAATAAAGGCGGTGGACCTGCGCGCGACGCCGCGCAGGTCCACCGCCTTCGAAAGGAATCGACGTTACTGAGCCGCCTACACTTACGGCGCTCGCTGCTCCGGCGGCGGTTCGTCGCTGAACAGATCGGCGCTCGCTTCGAGCGGCTGGCCGCCCAGATGCTTGCCGTGAATCTGCCGCGCGATCACGTCGCCGACATACGGCACGCTCGCGTCGAGTTCCACCGTCGCGTAGGCGTTGGGCTTGCCGGCGTCCACCACCTCGACGTGTTTAGCGTAGTGGCCGAGTTCGCGCTTCAAAAAATCCCGCACGTCCTGCTCGCTGCACGATTCGGCGATATTGCGCACGGTCAGGTTCATGCGGACTACCCTCGCCGTGCCCGGCGCTCAGTCAGTCGGTCAGAGCTGGAGACACGCACCGGTCGCAGCGCGACACGCTGCTTCGTCTGAGCCGCGGCCAGTGCGCGAAGTGCGACGACGCCGGTCGCGCCGGCCAATCCCAAAGCGAGCAATGACAAAAAGAAGGCCATCGTTCCAATCTCCTGTGCAAATTTCATCCTGTTCTCAGGATAGCCCGCTTCGACAGCGAATACACTGTGACGCAGTGTCCTAGGCAACGGCGAAACACCCCCGTCGATGCACTGTACCTGAATCAGTCGCGCCAATCCTGGAAAACATCGGCTGCTTCAGCACCTTGCATGCCTGGCACGCAGACGCATCGTCAAAGGGATCCTGCGGAGGATGTGAGCAAGGCGGGCTGATCGCGCCGATCAGTTGGCCGCTTGCACGTTCGCCGCGCTCACCCACCAGGCATTTTTACCGTGCGGCAGGCGGACCAGCACCGCGGAAGGATCGTCGACGCCGTCGTCGGAGATCTGGCAAACCGGCAGGCCGTCGGGCAGACGCTTCACTTCGCCGGCGGCCTCGAACAGCGCGATTCGCCGCGCATCCAGCGGGCGCAGCTGCCGATACACGTCGAAGCTGAGCGCCGCGGGCACATCGCCGCGAATCTCGAGCTCGTTGGCGCGCGCGCAATGCGCGGGCGCGGCGGCAACCGCTGCTGCGCTGCCGCTCAGGCAGCCGATCGTCAGCGCAACGGCGGCGAGGCGGGATTGGATCATCGTGTTTCTCCGAAAAAAATGAGGGGCAGCGAACCGTGGTTCCGCGACGACTGCGGCAGCGCGCGGATGCGCTCAACGCTCGCGCTCATGCGCGTCGCCGCGCCGGTTGTCTTCGCTGTCGACGCCGTCGTCGTCGCCAGTCGAGACGTCTAGCCGGCTCACGTCGCACGACGCCTGGCCAAAGCCCGCGTACACCGCCGACCAGTTGCCGACGATCGCCGCTTGCGCCTGCGCGAGACTCAGCTTGCCTTCGCAGACGCAGCGCTTGAGCATCGCCGCCGCGCGTGCCTTGCGGCGCTCGCCCTGCGGGCCGGCCCACGGCAACAGATCGAGATTGCCCGGCGCATCGGGCGATCCGCCGAGCATGATCGGCACGTGCCGGTCGAGCGCAAACGCGGCGCTGTCATCCACATCGATGCCGCGCGCGGCAAGCATGCGGTCCTTGCGCGCCATCAGTTCGTCGAACGGCGGCGCGACGGTTTCCGCATAACCGGGGCGGCAAATCGTCCGGCCGATCGATTGCTGGGTGACGCGGTCGTCGAGGACGTCGCTCGGCTGCGCGGCGGCGTCCCCGATGCGCAGCGCGATCAGTGCGCCGACGGTTACGAACAGCGCACGATGTGTGATGTGCGCGCGCGGTCGAACCACGCTCTCGCGCCCTAGCCGCGGCGCGTTGGCCGCGTCATTGCTGCTGGTGATGTCGCGGGAAAGACCCCGCCGATGCGTGTCTGCGATGCCTGCGTTCATTCGTCTGCGCGCCGGCGGCACGCGGTAGTTCAATTCGCAAGGCAATTAAAACACATTCAATCTGGATGAGTACAAAAGCCCGACATGGCAGCGCACCGTTTGCCGGCTCGCGGCGACCGCCGCGAGCCAGAGCAGACCGGCACGACGCGACGTCGCGATGTGTCCCGACGCCCCGCCACCGCCGCTACTTCGCCACCCGCGCCTGCAATGCGCGGATCCGCCCGAGCGCCTGCGCGTCCGACACCGTCTCTTCGTACATCTTTGCGAGGTCGGCTTTCAGCGCGGTGCGCGAACCGCCGTCGAGATACACCATATGACCCGATGGATAGAACCGCGCCGACAGGTTCTGCCGCACCTGCTGACTGACCAGCGGCATCTGCTGCAGGTCGAGCACGGTTTGATAGAACGGCGTGACGAAATCGAAGAACCCGTTCGCCGACAGCACCTTCAGGTCGGGATTGAGCGCCATCACGGCCGCAAGGTCGCCGGCCGTGTACAGAATGATGTTGCCTGTCGAGTCGACGCCCTTCTGCGCGCCGGTCGGATCGATATGGCTGAAATCCCAGTACTTGAAGGCCTGATCGTTGAGGTCGGTGAACGACGAGTTCGACGTGTACTTCAACTGCTCGTTCAGATACACGTTCCACATCGTCGTGTAGACGCCGGTGACCGCGGTCATCGTCGGATCGTTGCCGCCGGAGTTCGGGTCGATCTTGCCGGCGATGCCGGTGTCGATCGCGGTCACGCGGCCGTCGTAGGCGCCGAGCGCGAGGCCTTGCGACTTCAGCAAGGTGGTCAGGAACAGCGAATTGCCGCGGCTGTCGTAGCCGGCGATGTCGAGGCTCCACGCGAGCAGTGTCGTTTTGTCGATACCGGTGTATTCGCTGAGTTTTTCGACG
Source organism: Paraburkholderia sp. BR13444 (assembly GCF_040948755.1). NCBI lineage: Bacteria > Pseudomonadati > Pseudomonadota > Betaproteobacteria > Burkholderiales > Burkholderiaceae > Paraburkholderia > Paraburkholderia sp. BR13444. Next base: position 17,718 of record NZ_JBFPKM010000028.1, read on the forward strand.
GTCGCGGTGTCGGTGGTCGGGAACTTGCGCAGCGCGGCCAGGTAGTCGGTGCGCGCGAACTGCGCGACCTCTTCGGCGAACGTGCCGAGATCGGTGGGCCGCGGCGCGACGCCGAGTTTCTTGTGATACCACGCGTCCGCGGCCGCCGTGGGCAGCGCGCCGACCGGGTTGCCCGACTGCGTGTAATCGAGAATCGAAGACTGCAGCGTCACCCCGTTCAGATCGACGCCATCCTCGTGCAGCCGGTACGCGAGCACGCAGCTGCGCGCCGTGCCGTAGGACTCGCCGAACAGATACTTCGGCGAATTCCAGCGGTTGTTTTTGGTCAGAAACCGCTTGATGAACTGCTTGATCGAGTCCGCGTCCTGATCGACGCCCCAGAAATCGCGATTCTTCTTCGGCGCGATCGCCGCCGAATAGCCGGTGCCGACCGGGTTGATGAATACGAGGTCGCTTTTGTCGAGCAGACTGTCCGGATTGTCTTCGAGCGAATACGGCGCGGGCGGCGTGAAGCCCGGCATCGACGTCTTGATGCGGCGCGGCGCGAACGAGCCGAGCAGCACGAATACCGACGACGATCCGGGCCCGCCGTTATAGAAGAACGTGACCGGCCGCGTCTCTTCCTTCTGGTTGTCCTGCGTGAAAGCGACGTAGAACATCCTCGCCGACGGCTGCGAGCTGCTCGGATCGACGATCACCAGGTGGCCCGCGGTCGCCGTGTAGTTGATGTTGTGCCCGCCGATGGTCACCGAATGATGCGTGATCGCGGCCGTCTCGACCGTATCGGTAACCGAATCGTCCGGGCCGTTGCCGTAGGCGACCGGGTCGAAGAACGGCTGGTCGCCGGCTTTGTGCGGGGTGCTCGTGGCGGTGGACGCGCCGGCCGAGGCCGTGGCGTGCGTGTTGTGCGGCGAATGCTGGCTACCAGAAGCCGATTCTGTATTCGTCATGATCGCTCCAAGGGTTGTTTTATTGCCGTGCGTCCTCGTTCTTACGTCTTGTTGTTGTGTGATGCGCTGTGTTGCAGACTATAGTGCGCCCGCCACCTTCCCGCCATTGGGACTGCCCAGGCCCGTGCAGGCGTCCCACCCCTTCGACGCCGCAAAGCTGCCGTTGTTGCCCTCGGTGATGTCGTTGCACACGCCCGTCGCCTTGTACAGTTTCGCGTTGACGAAGCCGACCGGTTGCCCCTTCGCCGCGTTGATGCGCGCGATCAGCGCCGCCCACAGTGGCGCTACCGCGCTGGTGCCTCCCACCACCGTTTGCGTTCCGTCGACCAGCACGTCGTAGCCGGTCAACGGGGAGGCATCGCCCGCGACGTCCGGCACGCCGCGCCCATTGAGCGGCTGGCTGCCGCCGCCCGTCGTCGCGGCCGACAAACCCTGCTGCCATGCCGGCACCGGAAACGCGGTGCTGATGCCGCCGCCGCTCGCGCCGCCCTGCGCGCCGTCGTTCCACACGACCTCGCGCGTGATCGCCGAACCGGACGCGCTCAGTTGCGTGCCGCCGCAGGCGAGCACGTACGGGCTCGACGCCGGGAAGTCGACCTGGTCGCCCCCGCCCGAGCCGTCGCTCGACCCGCTGTCGCCCGACGCCGCGCAAATCGTCACGCCGAGCGCCGCCGCCGATTGCAGCACGCTGTTGAGCGCATTCATCGACTGGCCGGTCCAGACCGACTCCGGCGCGCCCCAACTGATCGAAATGACCGACGGCTTGTGGGTCGTGTCGTGCACCGCGCGGCTCACCGCGTCGATGAAGCCGGCGTCGCTGTTCTGCGTGAAGTACACGGCGATGGTCGCGCGCGGCACGAGCGCACCGACGATCTCGATGTCGAGCGTAACCTCGCCGTCCGGCCCGTTCGGGTCGCCGCTCGGGTTGTTGCCGGCCTGATCGACACCGACCGCGGTCACGGTCGGCTCGCTGACGCCGAGGCTCGAGAAATAGGTCTTCAGGTCCGACGTGTTGTAGCCGCCGCCGAGCTCGATGATGCCGACGCACTGGCCGCCGCCGTCGCCCTGCGGAAACTGGTAGAGCGACGCGAGCTGCGGCGGCGTGAACGACTCCTGCTGCGCGCGCGCCGCGACGAACGGCGGCCGGATACGGAAGTGCGGTCGCGCCTGTGGCCGGTTGTCGAGCCCTAGCACCGCCTCGACGACGCCACGCAGATCGTCCGGCACGCTGATCGTGCCGGTGCGGCCACGGAACTGGCCAGCCGTGTGGTGCTGGTAGCGTTCGAGCTTCACCTCGAACGCGCTCTGGAATTGCGCGATCGTGCCGCTCAGCAGCACCGAGCGCGCCGCCGGGTCCTCGCGCACGACGGCGAGCCCATGCGCGGCCGCAAACGCGCGGACCTTCGCGATGTCATCGGGCGCGGCGCCGTAGTCCTGGGCGAGCGCCTCGCGCGACAACGGCTTCACGCTCGCGTCGCCGGCTTCGATGCGTTTCATCAACGCGTCGAACTGCGCCTGCTGCTGGCGGCGCAGCATCACGAAGACCTCGATCCGCTCGGCGGGATCGCATTGCCCGATGACCGTGGTGCCCTGCGCGACCTTACGCTCGCTGCCTGGCAATGGATGCTTGGTGACCATGGTGTCGACTCTCCTGTTAGCGTGGCTTCGCAGACGGTCAGCCACGCGCCTGCACGAAGCGCATCGTTTGCGCGATACGCGGCAGGGGTTGTTCAAGAACTTCGTCCAAGCGTCCGACCAAGGCATTCGAACACAGTTCCGACGCGTGCGGCAGTCGTCCGAATGGCTACTGCGCGGCGCGGATGCGACACGCTATGATGCTGGAGCGGCATTCCCGCCGTTTCAGTGCCGCGCGCGCCGCCCGCGCGCACGATCGAGAAATCAGAGGAACCCATGTCAATTTCGATGTATCAAGCATCACTGCCTGTGCTGATTCGCGGCCTCACCAACCTGCAGGCCATCCTCGGCAAGGCCGAGGCGCATGCCGCCGCGAAGCAGATCGAACCGTCGGTGTTCACCAATGCCCGGCTCGCGCCGGACATGCTGCCGCTCGTGCGCCAGGTGTATATCGCGAGCGATACCGCCAAGGGTTGCGCGGCGCGCCTCGCCGGCGTCGAGCCGCCGAAGTTCGAGGACGTCGAGCAGACTTTCGATGAACTGCGGGCCCGTATCCAGAAGACGATCGATTACCTGAAGGAATTCAACGAGGCGCAGATCGACGGCTCGGAGAGCCGCACGATCACGCTGAAATTGCGGCCGGGGCCGATCGAGTTCACGGGAGCGTCGTATCTGTTCGGTTTCGTGCTGCCGAACTTCTTTTTCCACGTGACGACCGCGTACGACATCCTGCGTCATAACGGTGTCGAGCTCGGTAAGCTCGACTATCTGGGCGGGATGCAGCAGTAATGGCAGCGGGCGGGTCGTCGAAAGCGGCGCCCCGTTCACACGTGCAGGCGCGGCTGGAATGCGATCACCGCCATGCCAGCCAGCGTCAGCGCGGCGCCTGCGGCGTCCCACAGCGTGGGCCGCACCTCGTCCACGACCCACAGCCATGCAATCGCCACCGCCACGTACACGCCGCCATAGGCCGCATACACGCGGCCCGCGGCGGTGCCATGCAGCGTCAGCAGCCAGGCGAACAGCGCGAGGCTTGCCGCGCCCGGCAGCAACAGCCACGCCGAGCCGCCCTCCTTTAGCCAACGCCAAGGCAGGTAACAGCCGAGGATCTCGGCAATAGCGGTCACGACATACAGCAGGAAAGTTTTCATCGACGCACGTGAGAAGGTGGTTGTGTCGCCGCGCGTGCGCGCGGCCGCTGCGCTATCGGCTTTATTAACACAATCACCTGGCATCGCGCGCGCTGCACGTGCGACAGTCGCGCTACTTCAACTCCAACGGCCACCGGTCATGAGCATTGCGTCACCCTGTGTCGATATCTGAGCATCGCAAGAAAATTATCGAGGACCGGCCGCGGCGCGAGCGCAAGCTGAAGAAGTGAGCGGCGGGCGGCGCCGGTCGGCCGCTCACGCAGTCTCACGCCAGCCTCGAGTTTCAATCCAGCGAAAGTCGCAGCGCGAAGCCGATCAACGCAGCCGAAAACGTCCAACGTTGCAGCGTTTGCGCGAAAGGATGGGCGCGCATCCAGTTGGCGATGCGGGCGGCGCCGATCGCATACAACGCGTCGAAGCATGCGCCGATCGCGAGCAGCACAACACCGAGTTCGATCATCTGCCACGCCACCGGCCCCGCTTCCGGCCGCACGAATTGCGGCAACAGCACCGAGCAGAACAGTAGCGCCTTCGGGTTGAGCAGATTCGTCAGCAGACCTTTGACGAACGCGGTCCGCAACGGCCGCGCGCCTCTATCCGCATCGCTCGAAGGAGTGGATTCCACTCGCGACGCGCCGGCCGCTTGCCTGTCGCGTGCACCGGCGGGCAATGCGAACCCGGGCGAGCGGAAAATCTGAATCCCGATCCACGCGAGATAGACCGCGCCGGCATAACGCACCGCGTCGTACAGCCACGGCGCGTTGCGCAGCAGCGCCGCCATGCCGCACGCCGATAGCGTCACGTGCGTCGCGCGCGACACGCCGAGCCCCGCGGCGGCAGCGAAGCCGCTGCGCACGCCGCGCGCGATGCTGGTTTGCAGGATCAGCGCCATGTCCGGCCCGGGCACCGCATAAACGACGATCAATGCCGCCACGTAGACGGCCAGCAGGTGAGCGGAAATCATCGGAGCCTCCTTGTTGTTCGAGGCTCCATCTTGCTATCGGAAGCGGAGCGTTTGCTGGCGATTTTCGGCCCAGACCAATCCGAAACTAGCGGAATACGCTAAGATTTCAAAATCTAATGGCGTCTTCCGCCAACCCGCAGCAAGCACCTTCCGATTATGTCCGCCGACGATCTCGACAAAACCGACCGCGCGATTCTCGCCGCGCTGCAAAACGACGGCCGCATGTCGATCGCGCGTCTCGCCGACATGGTCGGCCTCAGCGAAACGCCGTGCGCGCGGCGTCTGAAACGTCTGGAGAACGATGGTTACATCGACCGTTATCGCGCGGTGCTGTCGCGCGCCGGGCTCGGTCTGGGCGTGGTCGCATTCGTGCTGGTGCGCTTCGCGGTGCACGACCGCGTGGTATCGACGCGCTTCGAGCGCGAGGTGCAGGCCATCCCGCGTATCCTGTCGTGCCACAACGTGTCGGGCAGCGCCGACTACATCCTGCAGATCGTCGCGCGCGACCTCGACGACTACGGCACCTTCATGCGCGATGAACTGCGCAGCCTGCCGGGCGTGACGTCGGTGGAATCGGCCTTGTCGTTGCGCGAAGTGAAAGCGTTTGGCGGTCTGCCGCTGTCCTGAACGCGAACGTGGCATAGTCACCCCTTTAGTCCCCTTTAGGAGCGGCGCGAGCCGTCCCGACGCAACCCGACGACCCCGGAGTTCTCATGGATCACGACAAGGCGCGAGCCGAAGAAACCGCCGCAATGGAACGCGTGGTGACCGCCACCAAGCGTGTGCAGACGGCGTTCGCGTCGCTGCAATCGCAATTCCCGCCCGCCGGCAGCGGCAAACCCTCGCAATTTGCGTTGCAGACTTTCGACGCCGCGCTGCAGGAACTCGAAGACGCGCAAGCCGCGTTCGACGAACTGCTCGGCGATCTGCTCGACGGCAATCGTTGAGTGTTAGCGAGCGGCTGGCCGGCGCCCCGCCCGGCGGCTCGCATGCCTGGCGCCGCCGCCCGCGCCTCAACGCGCTTCCGTCTCCACGACCGCCTCGCAGAGAATCGGAAAGTTGATCGAGTTCGCGATGTAGCACTTCTGATGCGCGACGTGATGCAGATGCATGGCCTGCTCGACGTCGCCGCCCGCGCGGATCGTCACGCGCGGGCGCAGCACGATCTGCGAAAAGCGGCCTTCGTGACCGGAATCGAGCATCGTGCCTTCGGCGTCGTCGCGATAGTCGAGCACCACGATGCCCGCGTCCGAGCACAGATGCAGGTACCACAGCTTGTGACACGCGCTCGCCGACGCGACCAGCAGGTCTTCGGGATTCCAGCGCGTCGCGTCGCCGAGAAACGCCGGGTCCGACGAGCCCGGAATGTCGGGCTTGCCGCTGGAAGAAATCACGTGGTCGCGGCCGTAGTCGCGGTAGCCGGAGGTGCCGCTGCCGCGGTTGCCGGTCCATTGCACCGATACGCGGTACTTGTGCTCGCCGTGTGCCATTCCCTTCCCCTGTGGTCGGATCGGATCTGCATTCTATCCGCCGCCCTAGCGCGGCGGCGCCGCGCGCCCGGTCACGTTCGGCGCGCGCGGGTCGGGACTCATGTAGAGCGCCGTGCCGTTCGCGCGCATGTTGTTGAGTGCGCCGCCCGAGCCGGTCGCGCCACCGGCGCCGAGCCCATACGAGCCACCCGCCGACATGCCCGGCCCCGGCATCGCACTCGGACTGACGCCGGTACCGATGCCCATTGCGCCGCCGGCAGCCGCATTGCCGCTGTCCGCGCTGGTGCCCGCGCCGGCGCCCGCACGAGTTCCGGCCTGGCTGCCGCCAGGACTGCCCAGTTGCTGAGCCTCGACCGTCCCCGTGCCCCCCACCGTCAACAGCGTCACGAGCAACGCCGACCATACGATCCCACCGGTTGCTGTCTTCATAGCTCCCCCAAGCGCACCGATCCGCCGAGCCACGATATCTATTCTGAGCCGATCGCCCGACCGCTGCAGAAGCGCCGCCCCCGCCCGCGCCCACCGTTTGCCCGTGCGCGTTATGATCGATCGTCACGCCCGAGAACCGCCGATCGCGCACGATGGAGCACGCCTACAGCCACCTTTTGCATCTGCTCGCCGGCCACTCTACGTGGATGCTCGCGGTCGTGTTTCTCGCCGCATTTTTCGAATCCATCGCGGTCATCGGCACCTTCGTTCCCGGCAGCACCGCGATGTTCCTCGCCGGCGCGCTGACCGGCACCGGCTCGCTGAGTCTTGCCTGGGTTTTCGTGTGGGCGATTGTCGGCGCGGTCGCCGGCGACGGCGCCAGCTTCTGGCTCGGCGATCGCTACAAGGAGCGCATCGTCACGCTGTGGCCGTTCCGCGCACACCCCGGCGTACTCGACGCGGGCCAGCGCTTCTTTCTAAAGCATGGCGCGAAGAGCGTCGTGCTCGCCCGCTTCATCGGCCCATTGCGGGCGATCGTGCCGGTCGTCGCGGGCATGATGGGCATGCGGCCGCTGCGCTTCCTCGCGATCAACGTGCTGTCCGCGCTGTTGTGGGCGCCCGCGCATATCCTGCCCGGTGTCGTGTTCGGCGCATCGGTGCTGCTCGCGGGCGCGGTGTCGTTCCGGCTCGTCGTGATCATCGCGATGCTGGTGTGCATCGTGTGGCTGAGCTTTCGCGGCGCGGAGTTCCTCGTATCGCACGCGAACGCGTGGTCGAGCGCGGCGGGCCGTCATCTCGGCAGCTGGGCCTGCCGACATCCGGGTCCGCTCGGCCGCATCGCGCGCCGCATGCTCGACCCCGACACGCCCGATGCGACCCATCTGCTCGCGACGTCGCTGATCGTGCTGGTGGCCGGCGCGCTTTTCTTCGGGGTCCTTGAAGACGTCGTCAGCGGCGATCCGTTGACCACCATCGATCTGTCCGTCTATCACTTCCTGCAATCGGTGCGCACGCCGTGGAGCGACACGGTACTCGCGGCGCTCGGGACGCTCGGCAGCGGCATCACGCTGCTCGCGCTGGTCGTCACGGTTGCGCTGTGGATGGTATGGGAGCGGCGCTGGCGCACGATCACCTACTGGCTCGCCGCGGTCGTGTTTTCGCAGCTGCTGATTCTCGGCCTGCAACTCGCGATGCGCCGCGAGCCGCCCAATGAGTTGATGACAGGCCACTTCGTGTTTCCGAGCAATCACGTCGCCGCGACGGTGATCGTCTACGGCTTTCTCGCGTTTCTGCTCGCGCGTCGGGTCGACAAGCTCGAAGGCGTGCTGGTTGCCGGAGCGAGCATCATCGTCGTGATCGTGGTGGCGCTCGCGGGCGTGTACTTCGGCCGCTACTGGGTGTCCGACGCGATCGGCGGCGCTGCGCTCGCATATGTGTGGGTCGCGCTGATTGCGCTGACGGCGATCTGGCGGCATCCGCGGCCGCCGCCGCCGCGCCGTTTCATGCCGCTCGTGGTGCTCGCGGTGGTCGTGCTCAGCGTCGGGCTGCAGCTCGGCGTCGCCATGCCGGCGCCGCCGAACAGCGCGCCGCAACCACCACCCGTGCAGTTCACGCAGGCACAGTGGAAACACTCCGAGTGGCAGCGGCTGCCGTGCTATCGCTCCGACATGGGCGGCGATCGCAAGGAGCCGCTGACACTGCAATGGGTCTCCGAACCCGCTTCGATCCGCGAGCTACTGCGCGCGCGGGGCTGGATCGAGGGCACCGACGTGTCCGCGCACAGCCTGCTGTCGCTCGCTTCGCCCGACGTCGCGGCGGTGTCGCTGCCGGTGCTGCCGAAGCTGAACAATGGCGTGCCGTCGTCGCTGGTCTTCGTGCGGCCGGGCGAATCGCGCGAGGAACGTTACGTGCTTCGTTTCTGGCCGAGCGCCTACGCGGTCGGCAACGGCACCGCCGCGGCGCCGCTGTGGGTCGGCGCGTTTGCGCACGAGAGGCTGACGCGGCCGTCGTGGCCGCTGAACATTCTGCGCATCGACCGCAATGGAACTCCGATCGACGCGCGCACCAGCTTGGGCGAAGAACTCGGCGCGACGGTCCTCGCGGAAGTCGATTGTCACGGCGTGCCGGTGTCGCTGCTGGTCTCGCCGATGGAATGAGCGTCACATGCAGGCTAGTTAGGCAAGCCCCGACTCAACGACTCGATAAAGGAGACAACCGTGGGCCGCTTTTCGACCGAACAACTCGATGATTGCGCAGCGACGTTCGAACGCGACGGCATGGTCGTTCTGCGCCAGCACTTCCCGAAGGCGACGCTGCTCGCATGGCGCGACGCGTTCGCGCCATTGCTGCAACAGCAGATCGCCGCGCCGGCGACCGCCGTGCGCGGCGAAAACCGGCACTACGTCACGCTGCCGTTCACGGGGGTCTTCGCCGATCAGTCGATCTTCTGTGATCCGGACGTGCTCGGCATCGTCGAGCGCGTGGCCGGCGACGATCCCGTGATGTGCCAGCTGGCCACCGACACGCCGTTGAATGGCTCGACGTATCAGGAGATTCATCGCGACACACCCGCGCTGTTCGACGGCGAAGCGGAAACCCCGTCGTTCCAGCTCGCGGTCAACTTTCCGTTATGTGACGTCACGCTCGAGAACGGCCCATTCGAAACGACGCTCGGCACGCATCGGATGCGCTCCGACGACGCGCTGAACGCGTGGCGCGACGGCCGCCTGCCGTTGCATGCGATCACGATGGAACTCGGCGACGTGATGATTCGCGACGTGCGCGCGCTCCATCGCGGCACGCCGAACCGGACCGACCTGCCGCGTCCGATGGTCGTGATCGGCTATAGCCGCAGCTGGTATTTCCGACCGGAAGTCCGCATCGACGTACCCGAAGCCGTCGATGCGCAATTGACGTCACGCGCGAATCGACTACTGCGCCATATGCCGCGCGTGAGCGAACTCGACAAGGCGGGCGCGCCGGAGCAATACCGGAAATTCGCCTATTAAAGCGGGCTTTCAACTGTCGCATTGATTGGGCAACGATTTGCCGGGCAATCGAATCGCGAATCGCCACGCAATGGTCATAAGCGAAAAGTGCGCCCCGCCCAACGGATATATCAACGCGCGAATCACCCGCGATTTAACATTTAAAACTCCGTTGCGCAAATGCAACGACACGACGCTATTCCGACCTTATTCCGACGCTGTTCCCGTCGCTATTCGCATCGATAGCGCGGCAGGTCTTTTTCCACTCGCGCAATTCCTAATAGCACTGGCAAAATGAGCGAAAAAACGGATAGCGGGAACCGGCGTGGATGGCGGTTTCGGCAATCAAAACTCGGACCCTGATTTTCTATCGAACTGCATGCTTTGACGCTATCGTCTCATTGCGACCTGAACTCGTAGACCAATAGGAGCTCCGCGTGCGGAATCGATTGATGTCTCGCGTGAAGAAAAACCGCCAGTCTGGCGTTCGCAGCCATCGCTCGCGCGTTTTCCGATTGTCGTCGAGTCCGCTTTCCGGCTCATTTTCCAAACTGCTCCCCAGCCTATCGGTTTGCATCAGTGCGCTGGTGCTCGGCAGCTACTCTGCGTATAGCGTCGCCGGGGTTTCCATATTGCGTCCGCCGCGCGAAGCGAGGTCCGACGAACCGCTTGTCGTGACGATCGTCTACACCGGCGACGCACCCTCCGGCACGTCGGTCGACGTGCCTCGCACCTTGAGCGTCACGCTGACCAACGGCGAGGCCCTGCCAAGGGCCGTACTGCTCACCCGCGCATCCGGCGCACCCGAGCATGTCCGGCTAGCGGCCGGCGAGATGAAGGCGGTCAGCTATAGCGCGCCATGGCCCGATTGGGCGCGCGGTGCGCTTCGCATCGACGTGCCTGGCGTCGACGTATCACCTTCGGTGGTCCTGCTCACGCGCATGCCTCGCAACGCGGCGACGGCCAGCGCCGCAACAGCGGCGCCCGCGTCTGCGGCGGCGGTTGCGTCCGCATCCGCACCGGTCGTGATCGCGCCAGCCGAAGGGCCGATGGCCGGCAACGAGTCGATCGCCGCGCAAGTGCCACCTTCGACCGTGAAGCCCTCGAATTCCTTGGTGCCGGACCTCGGCACCTTTCTCGTAGGGCGATTTTCGTTCTACCAGCCCACCTACTTCGCCGACGGCTGGGACTCGTCGGAAAACGGTCTCGCCAAATTCCAGGTCAGCTTCAAATTCCGCTTCGTACTGCCCGATGATCCGCGTTCACGCGGTTTTCTCGACAACCTTTACTTCGCCTACACGCAGACTTCTCTGTGGGATATCCGCGGGCATATGAACCCGTTCTACGATACGAGCTACATGCCCGCTCTTTTCTACTACCTGGAGGACACCGGGTGGAGGACCAGCTGGTTCACCCGGATGGGCATCGAGTCGGGCTACGAGCACGAGTCGAACGGGACCGCCGGTCCCGGGTCGCGGGGCATCGACTATGTCTACATCAAGCCGATCTGGGATTTTGGCGACCTCAACGCCAACCACCTGACCATCGAGCCGAAAATCTACGCCTACACGCACAAACAGGACACGAATTCGGATATAGCCAACTATCGCGGCTATGTCGACCTGCTCGTCAAATACGGCAGCCCGGATGGCTGGCAGCTCGCGACCACGTTGAGAAAGGGCACGAAATCGACCTATGGAAGCGTCGACGTACAATTTACCTACCCGCTTGCCAAGATGTTCGGCAGTGCATGGGGCGGGTATCTGTTTCTAAACTATTTCAACGGCTACGCGGAAGATCTTCTCTCTTACAACCAGCACCGCTGGGCCGCGCGCATTGGCTTCGCCGTGTCGCGCTGACACATGACGTTGTCCTCTGTAGGCACCGGGCCAGATGTACTCGGCGCCTTTGCGCGACACGGGTTATATGCAGGACAGCGGTTACGTATGGCTCGGCTTCTTTAGCGGTTATGGCGAGAACATTCTCGACTACAACCAGCATCGCTGGATTACGCGAATCGGCTATAGCATCACACGCTAATCCGGTATTCGCCGGAGATGCAAGCAAAGGGCCGCCGAGCGGCCCTTTTGCCATTCGAGGACGGCGCACGACGTGCCGTAATACATCGAAAGTCCTGCCGTAATTTTTTCAAAAGATTGCCCAAAGCCGATTCCCACCCGGCGGGCAACCCGTCTTGAACCCGCTCGTGAATGCTGTGTGCACGAACAGACGGGCATATCGGTGCGGATTTCTCTAGAGTTGAAGGGTCGCCGGTCCAACCGGCTGGCCACGCCGCGCGCTGACTTTTCCAGCGTCTAATCAAAACCAAGGAAAAACCAATGAAGACCGCTCTCCTTAAAGACCTGTCAACCGTTTCAAACGAGCCAACCGGACTTCTTTTGCATCGGAATAGTGCACCGCTTGCGCTCAAGCACGAAATTCACCCGGAACAGATCCGCGATAGCCTGCCGGCACGTCAGGGGGGAGTCGGCTTTCTGTTTCACGCGACCGATTGGGAGACCCTTTCATTTTCTTTTCACAACGTTCGCGAACGCAGCGAGTCGTTCGAAGAAGAGTTGTGGAAGACCAAGCCTTTCATCGCATCGCCGATCTATTCGGGCTCGCAGGTGATCGGCGCGAATATCGCCTGCCCGGTGCCGCTCGAAATGTGGCTCGGCAGCCCGCGCGGCATCAAGCGCTTTCGGGCGACGCAATTCTTTCCGGCGCTGGAGCTCGCCAGAAAGGCGGGCTTGAACATGGTCGCGATGGGCGCGTCGACGCCGTACGCATGCAACTACGGGGCGCTGCCCCGGCCTGTCAAGCCGCCTCACATCACGACCGGCCACGCGGCGACCGCGGCGATGCTGAAGGACTGGGCGATGCATTGCTGCGAACAGCTCGGCCTCGAATTCGGCAACACGAAGCTCGCGCTGTTCGGCGCGGCCGGCCGGCTCGGCACGACGGTCGCGAAGTATCTGTTGTACAAGGATGCGCCGAAGGAACTGGTGCTGATCGATCTGCCGGACAAGATCAACCTGCTGACCGATCAGGCGAACGAGCTGCTCGCGTCGGACCTGCTCGGCAAATCGAAAGTCTCGGTGCATACGTTCAGCCCGGACACGCCGCTCCCTGACTTCGACGGCGCGATCCTCGCGAGCAGCACGAGCGTGCCCTACCTGAGCGCCGCGGATCTCAAACGCGCGCAATTCTGGATCGACGATTCGCATCCGCGCGCGGCCAGCGTCGAAGCGGAACTCGCTTCTCGCGGTCATACGCTCTATATTGAATGCTTCGCGCGTGGGCCCGCTGGACTCGACACCGCTTTCCCGTTCAGGCTGCCGTCCACCCGCGACTGCTATACCTGCTTTGCCGAAGGTTATTCCGCGTGGCAAGAAGGCATCGCATCCGATTTCATCATCGGTAGCCCGCCCGTGTGGTCGGTCTCTTATACTCATGGTCTTCTGAAGAGGTACGGCTTTTCGGTCGGACCGTTTCACGGCAAGAACGGCGATTCGCTCGCCGAAGGCGTCGAAGCACAGCAATTCAATACGCATGAAATGATGGGTTCCTGATGAACTCGGAGGCCTGATGGCGAGACCGCGCGAAAGCATGCGGGATATGCTGGAAAGAAGCAGGTTCGCGATTCGATGGGGAGGCGCACTCGGCCTCCTGTGTCACCCCATCTATTACATCGTCTGGACCTACCTCCTTCCGCAGCCTTACGACAACCTGCTGCTGCGGCTCAGCGCGGCGGCCGTCTGCGTCCCGCTGCTGTTCCAGGCGCGCTGGCCGAGGCGCTACAACCCCGCTCTGCTGATCTACTGGCATTGCTGCCTGATTTACGTGCTGCCGTTCGTCTGCACGTTCCTGACCGTCAGAAACGGCTTCTCCACGATGTGGATGATGACCGAGGTCATGATGATCTTCATTCTGGCGCTGTGTATCGACAACCCGCTGCTGCTGATAACGTGCATCGGTATCGGCGTGTTTTCCGGCGGCCTTGCCGGCGTGTTGAGCTCGCCGACGCCGATCGTTCTCAGCGCCGACGACAAGTCCAATCTCGCGCTGCTGCCGGTGGTCGTGCTGTGCAGCATGGCGTTCAGCCACGCGATCAGCAAGGGACGCATCTTCGTCGAAAAGAACCGCGCGTTGCAGGCGCTCGCGGGTTCCATCGCGCACGAGATGCGCAATCCGCTGAGCCAGTTGCGGCACGTGCTCGACCGCGTCGAGGAAGCGTTGCCCTCGGCGAACAAGGCGGGCGCGGCGCCGACGCTCACCGACGGCACGGCCTCGCTGATGTACAACCATCTCGCGCAGGGCCAATTGTCGATCGAGCGCGGCCTGCGCATCATCGCGATGACGCTCGACGAAGTCGCCGCGAAATCGATCCGCCCGGATAGTCTCAGCTACCTGCATGCCGGCGCGACCACGCGCAAGGCGCTCGCCGAATATGGCTTCGACAACGACAAGGAACGCGCGAAGGTGAGCGTCGTCGTCAACCGCGACTTCGTGTTCAAGGTCGACGAGACGGTCTATCTGTTCACGCTGTTCAACCTGATCAAGAACGCGCTGCATCACATCGTCGCGTATCCGCAGGCGACGCTGACATTGACCGTCGATAGCGACTCGGTGATCGTGCGCGACACCGGCCCCGGCATCGCGGCGGAGATCCTGCAGCATCTGTTCGAGCCGTTTCGCACGGCCGGCAACTCGGGCGGCACCGGGCTCGGGCTCGCGTACTGCCAGCGCGCGATGCGCGCGTTCGGCGGCAGCATCGACTGCGAATCGGAACTCGGCAAGTTCACCGCATTCACGCTGCGCTTTCCGCCGGTGGCGGCCGACGAGGTCGCCGAGCACGAGCGGCGCCTGTTCGAACGCGCGATGCCGGCGTTCAAGGGCAAGCGCGTGCTCGTCGTCGACGACGACGCTACGCTGCGCGCCCGCACCCGCCGCGTGTTGACGAAGGCAGGCGCCTATGTCAGCGAGGCGTCGGGCGGCGAGCTTGCGCTCGCCACGCTGCGGCGCGCGCCGCTCTACGACCTCGTGCTGATGGACATCAGCATGCCCGATCTGGACGGCTATGCGACGACCGAGCGCATCCGGGCCGACCGGGACTGCCCGAACCGCAACGTGCTGATCGCCGCCTACACCGCCGAACCGGGCAACGCGGTGCGGCTGCGCGCGCGGCGCGCCGGCATGGACGAGATCATCGGCAAGACGTCGAGTGTGCAGGAGCTGATCACCGCGGTGCAGGCCCTGTTCGACAACGGCGTGCGGCATCAGCCGGGCGAGCTGCCCGACGGCTTCGCCGGCAGAACCTTCGTGATCGCCGACGACGACACCTACAGCCGGCTCGTCGCAAAGGCTTATCTGGAGCGCTGCGGCGCGAGCGTCATCGAGGCCGATCACGGTCAGGCGGTGCTGACCAACCTGCACGAAGACGGCTTCATCGACGCGATCCTGATGGACGTGAACATGCCGGGCATGAACGGCATCGAGACGACGAAGTCGATTCGCGCGCGCACCGATGCGTACGCGACGCTGCCTGTCATCGCGCTCACCAGTCACACCGATCCCGCAGCGGTGCAGGCCTGCCTTGCCGCCGGGATGAACGAGGTGTTGATCAAGCCGGTGCAAGCCGGCTCGCTGTACGCATGTCTCGCACGGCAGTTCGGCACACGCGGCGCGCCGATTGCGGACGCTCCGTCTTCACAACGAATCACGAAAACCGCGGGCGAAAGCGCGCAAACGGATTTTGCGGCGACGCCGGTGGCTTTGGCCCCCACTGCGAGCGCGCACGCGGCCACCCCTATCGCTGAAGAAAGCCTGCTTGACGAACCGCACCTGGAAGAACTGGTCTCGCTCGATCTGCTCGACGAATCGTTCCTGAACGGCATCGAACAGATCCGCTCGCTCGTCGCGCGGCTCGCGGCAAACAGCGCGGCTGTCGATATCAAGGCGACGCACGCGAGCTTGCATGCGCTGCTTGGCGTAAGCGGCAACATCGGCGCGAAGGCACTGCATCGCTACGCACGACATATCTATCCACGCGTGATCGGCGGTGAGTGGCCGGTGGAAACCGACTGGCTCGTCCAGGTCCGCACGCTGGGCGCGCGCTCGACCGACGCGTTGCAGCGATATTACGCGTCGGCGAAAGGCCCGCGCGATCATCGCGATGCACTGAGCGATTGAGCGCGCGCGCCGCCGCCGTCAGAACTTGTGCAGCACGCCGATCGCAACCGCCAGCTGGTTCGCGCCGGTCTTCACGGTCGTCGTCGCGACCGAAGTCGCCCATCCGGTCGCACTCAGCGCGGCCTTCGAGCTGTTGATCACATAGGTGATGTCGGTGTACAGCGCCGTGCGCTTCGACAGCCAGTAGTCCGCGTTGACGCCGGTGCTCAATGCGTGCGCGTCGACGTGGCGATAAGCGTGGTAGTAAGTCGCGGCTGCGAGGTCCAGCGCCGGCGTCGCCTTGTAGCGCACGCCCGCGAACGCCATCGACTGCGGCGGCGATGCGGTGAGCGTCGACGGGACATCGTTCAGCAGCAATTCGTAGCCGCCGTACAGCGTCGCCTTGCCGATCGCATACGAACCGCCGGCCACGTAGCGCCGCTCGCTATCGCCCGATGTCGCGATCACCGAGCCTTGGCGCTGCTCGTACACGAACGTCAGATTGAGCGGCCCCTGCACGTAGCGTCCACCGATGTCGTACTGCTTGCCGACGCGGAACGAGCCCGCCGCCGGCACGTTGGAGGCGACTGCGTCATAGCCGAAGCTGTAGAGCGCGTTCAGCTCGAACGGTCCCACATGGCCGAGATACGACACCGCGTTATCCGCGCGACCG
Source organism: Paraburkholderia sp. BR13444 (assembly GCF_040948755.1). Lineage (NCBI taxonomy): Bacteria > Pseudomonadati > Pseudomonadota > Betaproteobacteria > Burkholderiales > Burkholderiaceae > Paraburkholderia > Paraburkholderia sp. BR13444. The sequence goes on from NZ_JBFPKM010000028.1 coordinate 34,168, forward strand.
ACGAACTGCGCGTCCTGCGCGGAAAGGCCGTAACTGGAATAACCGAGCGGGTCGAGCGCGAGGAAGTAGCGGTACATCGGCGTCATCTGCCGGCCGAGCATCATCGCGCCGTAGCGGTCTGATTCGAGTCCGACGAACGCTTGCCGGCCGAACAGCCGCCCGCCTTGCTGCAGCGCGCCGGTGTTCATCGCCATGCCCGATTCGAGCGTGAAAATCGCCCGCAGTCCGTTGCCGAGATCTTCCTTGCCGGTGAAACCCCAACGCGAATTCTGCCGGTTGCCGGTGCCGAGCGCGACCTGGGTGCCAGACGATCCCTGCGGCGTGACAGCGTGAGTCACGTAAGTCACCCCCGAGTCGACGATGCCGTACAGCGTGACCGACGACTGCGCATGCGCCGCGCCGCTGATGCCGATACCAATACCACATGCAAAAAGGACCTTCGACGGCCTGGCGAGAGGCTTGTGCTTCACCATGTGTCTCCTGCTGGAAATTGAGTTGTTTTGTGCTGCGAAAGCGTGATTGTTCGATCTGTGTGGTCGCGGTAGCCGGCGCGTGGCCGCGGCGGCTACCGGAGAGAGTCGGTCATTCGCGTGCGATGTGCGGATTGACGAAGAACATCGCGACCACCGCGATAGCGGGTCCGATCGCGAGCGTGATGAGCGCGAGCATGAATGAATGACTCGCGCCATACAGCGAGCCGACCACCATCGGCGACACCGCGCTGCCGGACTGCCAGATCGCATTGGTCCAGCCGGCGCTCGCGCCGGCGAGGCGCTTGCCGGATGCGTCGCTCACCTGTGCCATCAGCACCGGCAGATAGCCGAACGAGAACGCCCCGAGGATCGGCGCGACCAGATAAAACTGATGCGCGGTCGAGCAGTAGCCGAATACCAGCAGCGCGATCGTGAACGCGATCAGGCAGCCGATCGACATCATCCGCCGCGACACGCCGGGCAGATCGGAGATCCAGCCGAGCGTCGGCTTCGCGATCACCGCGCCGATGCCGAACGACGCGACGATCGATCCGGCGACGATCGGCGCAATGCCGTATTGGCGCGTCATCAGCGCGTTGCCCCATGCAGCGAAGCCGACGGTCGCCCATAAGCCGCCGCAGCCCGCGATCGACAGCGCGATCAGGTTCCGGTTGCGCAACAGGCCGAGCATGTCCTGCAGGCTGTTGCGCGCGGGCTTCGCTTCGTTCGACGGCCGGTTCTTCAGCAGCAGCAACGTGACGATGCCCCACGCGAACGTGACGATGCCGAGCATATGAAATGCGTTCGACCAGCCGTGCCGCGCTGAGAACGACGGCACGACCGCGTTCGCGATCACGACGGCGAGCGACGTCGCGGTCGTGTAGAGGCCCATTGCGCGGCCCCGGTCGCGCGTGAACCATGCGGGAATGATCTTCATGCCGGCCGAGTAGTCGGCGCCCGCCGCGAAACCCATCGCCGCCTGAATCACGATGCCGAAGGCGAGCGAATGCGTATAGCCGAACGTGAAGGTGAGCACGCCGAGCGGCAGCAGCGCGAGCGTGAGCATCGCGCGACCGCCGAGCAGATCGGTCAACATGCCGCCGACCACGTTCGCAAGCACATAGCCCGCGTAGAACGCGGTCACGAACGCACCGAGCATCGACACGCTGATGCCGAGCGACGCGCCGACCGGCGCGGCCACCGTGCTCCACGCCACACGGACCACATAGCTGAGCAGAAATGCGGCCCAGACGATGAACAGCGCGACCCAGCGATACGGGTTCGTGTCGGCGCTGCTCGCCTCCCGTGCGCCGTTCGTGGGCCAGACGTTCGCGGACAGGCCCTCCGAAGACGCCAGATTCTTCTCCATGACTCCTCCAATGCCGGGCGTGCCAGCGGCCGCCCGTTTTCTTTCTGATGGATAGGGCGCCGGCCGCCTGCTGTGACCGACGCCGGCGATTGCCGTTACAGATCGAGCACCAGCACCCTCGACTTCGCACGTGAACAGCACGGCAGGAAGTGATCGTTGCGGGCCTGCTCCTCGGGCGACAGGTACAGATCCCGGTGGTCGGGTTCGCCTTCGAGCACCCGCGTGATGCAGGTGCCGCAGATGCCCTGCTCGCACGACACCGGCACGTCGACGCCCGCCGCCGCGAGCGCCTGCGTGACCGTGCAATCAGCCGCAATCGGCACGACGCGGCCCGAGCGCGCGAGCCGCACGTCGAACGAGCCGCCGTCGCCGGCAGGCGGCGCTGCCGCGAAGTATTCGTAATGCAGACGATCGTCGCTCCAGCCGAGCGAGCGCGCCGTATCGAGCACCGCGTTCATGAAGCCCTGCGGACCACACACGTACAGATGCCGCCGGTCCGCGTCGCCCGTCAGCAGTGCTTTCAGATCGAGCATGCCGTGCTCGTCGTCGAAGTGGTATTGCACGTTGTCCGCCCACCACGACGCGGCGATTCGCTCGACGAACGCCGCACGGCTCTTCGAGCGCGCGCAGTAATGCATGTCGAACGCCGCGCCCATCGCTGCCAACTGCTCCGCCATGCAGAGAATCGGCGTGACGCCGATGCCGCCCGCGAGCAATAGTGGCTTCGCGTCATGGCGGGCGAGCGGGAAATGATTGCGCGGTACGCCGATGCGGAGCGCGTCGCCTTCGTTCACCGCGTCGTGCATGCGCAGCGAGCCGCCGCGCGAATCGGCGTCGCGCAACACCGCGATCTGATACCGGTGACGCTCGTGAGGAGCGTTGCACAGCGAGTACTGCCGCACCGGCCCGCCGGGCACGTAGACGTCGATGTGCGCGCCCGCCTCGAACGGCGGCAGCTCGCGGCCGTCGACATCGACGAACTCGAAGCCGGCGATCCCGTCGGCTTCGTCGCGCCGTGCGGCGACCCGCACCATCAGCGTGGAATCGGTCATGTTCATGCCACCTCTCCTCCGCTCACATCGCCGACAGGCCGCCGTCGACCATCAGCGTCGTGCCGGTGATGTACGACGCCTCGTCGCTCGCGAACCACAGGATCGGCCACGCGATCTCTTCGGGCGACGCCCAGCGGCCGATCAGCGACGTGTCCTGGCGCTGCGTCTTCAGCACTTCGACGCTCTTGCCCGCTGCAATGGCGCGGTTCACGTGGAATCCGGTCAGCGTCGAACCGGGGCATATCGCGTTCACGCGCACGCCGTTCGCGGTCTCCTCGAACGCGAGCGTGCGGGTCATCGCCAGCATGCCGGCCTTGGTCGCGTCGTACAGGCCCATGCCCTTGCGGCCGGTCACCGCATAGCACGACGATACGTTGACGATACTCGCGCGGCCCGCGCGACGCAGGAACGGCAGCGCCGCCCTGCAATAATTCGACGTACCGACCAGATTGACCGACACCATCGCCTGCCACTCGGCCGGCGTCGCGTCGGCGAGCGCGCTGTAGTTGCGCATCGCCGCGTTGTTCACCAGCACGTCGAGCCGGCCGAACGAAGCGGCGGCGAACTGCACCGCGCGCACCGCATCGGCGTCATCCGACACGTCGGCAGGGAACGTCTCGACACGCGCCGACGTGTCAGCCTCCTTCAGTTCTTCAGCGACGCGCGCGAGCGCCTCCGGATTCGCGTCGACGAGCACTACCGCAGCGCCCTGGGCGCAGAACACGCGCGCGGTCGCGGCGCCGATGCCGCCTCCGCCACCAGTGATCAGCGCGACCTTGTCTTCGAGTCTTTTACGTTGCTGCATTGCTTGCCGGCGCGCAGCCGGCCTCCTTTTGCGGAATGGGCAGAAGGTCCAGTCGGACCAGACGACGACACGCGGGGGCGGAGAGAAGCCCGGCCCCGCCGTGCATCAGATCGTGTAGATCGGTTGGTCCTTGCCGTCGTGCAGATGGATCACCGCCCATTCCTGTGGCTTCTGATCGCGCGGCAGCAAGACGCCGGCAGCGCGCACGCGCTGCTGGTCGGCGTCGATCGCGGGCGGATCGGTGTCGGGCACCAGCGCCGTGGCCGCCTCGTACATCATGCGGCGCGCCATCACGATCGCGCGGTCGGTCGGCAACAGCTTTTCCTTGCTGTGGTCCTGGATCGGACCCATGCTTTCCTGCAGCGACGCGTCCTGCATCGCGAAGCCGAACACGCCCGAGTACGCGCGCTTCTCCTTCTGCGCCTTGCGGTCGATCAGGTAGTCGTTGTCCTTGTTCGCCTTCGGACGGAACGAGCCACCCTCCTCGTACTCGCAGTGAATGCCCTTGCCGGCGTTCAGGTCGGCGAGTTCCTGCTCGTCGAGCGGACGGTCGGGGCGGAAGTTGATGCTCCACGCCCAGCAGTTGTGATCGTCGATCGGCACCCACACGTGGCCCGCGAGCGAGTGGTCACCGAACGGCGGGATCAGCGTGTACCACGGGAACAGCCACTGCGTGACGCGCCAGTAGTACGAATCCGGCTCGCCGTTGCGGCGGCCGAACAGCGTGAGGCCGAACGGCTGCTTCTCGATCTCGAAGATCACGTTGCCGTCCGCCTTGATGTAGTCGAGCGCCTTCGTGCCCTGGTGCATCGGGTCATCGTCGACTTCGTAGCGGTGCACATACGACACGTGGCTCGTGTCGATGCCGCCTTCCATCGCCTGCAGGTAGTTCGATTCCTGCAGCCGCTTCGACACGAACACGTGGCTGTCCGGCAGGTTGCACCACTCGAGATCCGGCGGCGCCGGCTGACGGTCCTTCGGCCCCATGTACGCCCACACGATGCCCGCGCGTTCGATGCACGGATACGCGGTGATGCCCATGTGCTTGCACGCCTGCGGTGCGGACGGCACCTCGACGCAGTTGCCGTTGCGGTCGAATTTGAGGCCGTGATACGAGCAGCGAATGCCGTTCTCTTCATTGCGGCCGAAGTACAGCGACACGCCGCGGTGCGAGCAGAACTCGTCGATCAGCGCGGGCTGGCCTTCGGAATCGCGAAAGGCCAGCAGCTTTTCGCCGAGGATCTGCACGCGCACCGGCGGGCAATCGGGCTCCGCGATTTCGCTCGCGAGCAGCACCGGCACCCAGTAGCGGCGCATCAGATTGCCCATCGCCGTGCCCGGGCCAGTGCGAACCAGCGTCTCCGACATGTTCTTGTCCATAATTCCTCCGAATCCGGTTGTCCGTTGTGTGAGAATGTGGTCTCATTGTACGGACAGATTGATGTGAGTCAAGTTCGTGCCGATAGGGACTTTCACTACAATGTGCAATCGACGCGGACCGTCGCGGAAAGGAAATTTCAAATGGAAGAAAAAAAGCCGCACGAAAATGTGCGCGCAGTCGAACGAGCGCTAGAAATTCTTCTGGCGTTCCGACCCGGGGACAAGGAATTGACCGTCGCGGAGTTGCTGACCCGCGTGGACCTGAGCCGACCGACGCTGTACCGGCTGCTGAATACGCTCGAACAGAACGGCTTTCTCGCGTCGTCGGGCGAGCCGCAGCGCTTCAGGCTCGGCAGTTCGGTCGCGCAAGTCGCGCACGCGTGGATGGCGAACAATACGATCGCGCAGCTCGCGCAGCCGATGCTGCGCGAGCTTTGGGAAGCGACCTCGGAGACGGTCGCGTTGTTCGTGCCGGAGGGGACCTACCGGATTTGCGTGGCCGAACTGGAAAGTCCGCAGCCGCTCAGTTTCCGGCGCGGAGTCGGCTATCGCGAGAAGCTCGTGCTCGGCGCGAGCGGCCGCACGATTCTTTCGCAGATGCCGCTGTCAGAGGACGATCTGCGGCGCTATCTGACCGATCCGAATCAGGACGTCGCGGCGCTCGCCGCCGATCTCGATGCGGTCCGCGCAAAGGGCTTCGGCACCAGCCATCACGAGCTGATCGCCGGCGCAGTAGCGGTGGCCGCGCCGTTCTTCAACGGTGCGAACCAGGTGGCGGGTTCGGTGTGCATCTTCGGGCCGAGCGTGCGCGTAACCGACGAGCGCGTCGAGCACTTCGCGGCGTTGCTCAAGCGAGAGGTGGGCAATCTGTCGCGCGCGCTGGGGCATCAAGGGGAAATGGGACGGGTGCCGAGTGTGGCGCGTCGGTGAAATCGGCATCGAAGATGCTGGCCGACGTCGGGAGTGGCGGCGGAGAAGTCGACGCTCTGTTCAGCCGCCGGCTGACTCAGCGCTGACGCCGAAACTCATGCGTCCGACTGCACGCCAATGACGCGCCGCGCGAGCGCCGAATATGCAAGTGGCTCGAAACGTTCGAGCCCATCCTTGACGGCAGCGATGTCGTTATTTCTGGCTTGCTGCTCCATCTGTGCGCAAGCAGTCGCTACTTCGGTTTCCTGAATCATCGCGAAAGATCCGCGTACCGCATGAAGCTGGGCGAGCACCGTTTTCATATCCCCAAGCTCAATGGCGGCATGCAATTCCCGAAGCGAATCCTTCAGCGCCTGAGTCATCGCGGCGTGGATGTGCTCGGGCAATGGCCCTTGCGAGATATCGCGCCTCGCCACGGTGTCGTTCGCGGGACGCCTGGCTGCCTCGTTGACCAGCCGCCGCACCGTCGCTTCCATCGTGTCGAGCAGGACAGGTTTGAGCAGGACCTCGTCGATTCCCGCTTGCGTGCATTGCGCGCGCACTTCTGCCGCGACGTGCGCAGTAATCGCGATGATCGGCACCGGCGCGCTTTGGGCACGAAGGCAGCGCGCGAGCGCGTACCCGTCCATCCCCGGCATATTGATGTCGGTCATTACCAGATCGTAGTGGCGCTCGTTGAAGCGCCGCAATGCCGCCCCGCCACTTTCGGCCATATCGGCCTCGTATCCCAGAGTGGCAAGTTGAGCGACGAGCAACTCCCGGTTGGCGAGTTGATCGTCGACGACGAGGATGTGAATGGCGTGTGTGTCGATCTCGGTGGATTTCGGTTCGGCTTTGGTATGCGCTGGGGCGCTGACCGGGGTGGCTGCACTCACCGGAATGGGCAAGGTCACGACAAAGGTGCTTCCGGCATTCAACTCGCTCTTCACCCGAATCGTGCCATGCATCAATTCAGTCAGGCGCAGACAGAGCGCGAGTCCGAGGCCTGTTCCGCCGTAGCGCCTCGCAATCGACGAATCGGCCTGTGTAAAAGCATGAAATAACGTCTCCTGCTGTTGCGGAGTCATGCCGATGCCGGTGTCGCTGACACCGATCACGATCGGAGAATCGGCGGCCGTGTCGTCCTTGAGGTAGACCTCCAGTAGGACATCGCCCGTGGCGGTGAATTTGATCGCGTTGCTGACCAGGTTGATCGCGATCTGCCGGATTCTCGTGGGGTCACCGAGATAGTGCGGCGCGAGCGCATCGTCTATCACGCAGTCGAACTCGAGTCCCTTCGCCTGCGCGACGGGTTCGAACATCGCGGCCACCTCACGAATCACCTGACCGAGATCGAAGCTGATCGACTCGAGCGTCATCTGCCCCGACTCTACCTTCGAAAAATCGAGGATGTCGTTGATGATGCCGAGCAGCGCAGTGGACGACGACGTGACAACCCCTACGCGCTCTTCCTGCAATGGCGACAGCGGCGAGCGTCCGAGCAGCTCGAGGTTGCCGAGAATGGCATTGAGCGGCGTGCGTATTTCGTGACTCATCATCGCGAGAAACGCCGACTTCGCCTCGTTGGCGGCGTCCGCCGCGGCACGCGCCTCGTCCAGCTTGCGCTCGGTGTTCTTCAGCGTCGTGATGTCGGAAAAACTGCATAGCAACACGTCTTTCCCGCGATATTTGGTGCGCACCATGCTCACCAGCAGGTCGTCCACCCGGCCATCGGCGAGCCTGAGCGGCATCTCCAGATCGGACTGCCACGCGGGAGCGCCGGGGCTGTGGTCGTAGAGAGCGAGCAAACGTTCGTGCAAGCGTGGTTCGTCCGGATGCGTGTTCAGTTCGTAGCTACGCATCAGGTTGCTCTGCAACAGAATTTCGCCCTGTTCAAAAGACAGCAGCGCGAACCCGGACGGCGCGGCGGCAACCATCGCGCGATTCAAGGCTTCACTTTCGAATACTCGTTGCGAACGTTCGTAGTCGGGCTTGAACAGCTTGTGATCGAGCATCAACAGAAGCAGCCACATGAATCCCAGGACCAGCAGCATCACTGCAATGTAAGCAGCGAGGCGCGGCCCCAAGTCGCGCAGAATCGTGCGCCACGTGAACGCGTAAACGATGGTCCAACCAGAATTCGTTACTTCCGCACTGGCCGTGAAAAGTCGATTGCGATAGCGACGGCTTTCCCCGGTTCGCTCCGCCGCTTGCGAACGAGACTCGAGAATCCGTTGCGTCAGCGTACCGTCGGTACCCGGCGTGGCTGTACTGAGGATCACGTTGCCGGCGGAATCCAGCAGCAGCGATTCTTCATCGTAGCGCCCGCCGGCAAGTATTTCGATTATGGAACTCAAGTAAATCTTTCGGACAGCCACGAGGAAAATCTTGCCCTCGCTAAAAGCCGGCATGACGAACCGGATTGCGGGTTGGTCGCCGAATGGATCTGTGACTGGCGGAAACCAGATCGCACCCTCGCCCTCTCGCAACCGCGAGATCACCGTTGGGTCTGTCAGATCGCCGAGGTCCGGTGCAATGCGGTCGAGAAGCTCGTGAACGTTTTTCGTGCCGCTTTGCTTGACCGGGTTGCCCGATGCCGGTGCAGGAAGAATTCCGACGAAGCGCCGGTCCGGCGAATAGAAATAGCCTGACACCGCATTGGTCTGCACCTTGGCCCAAGGTCCAACACGATAATGGAAATCGACGCCGAGCGCGAGATACGGTGCAAAATCCGATGCGTGGTGCGACGGACCAACATCGCCGAGCATCATCACCGGGTCAAAATTCGCGTGTCTCTGCAGAATGACTTCTCCATGCTGCGCGGCAAATTCGTCGATGAGGGCCGCGGGTGGAAGTGGTCGCGTGCCCCACCCCGATTCTTCATGCAGGATCGCGGCTCGCAAGGTTCTTTCGCGCTCGAGGAACTCCAGTTGCAGGCGAGTTTGGCGTAGAGAGAAGTCTCTGTAGCGATCCTCTATGTATTCCGCGACCGCCGAGTGCAGCACAACGCCGGTCAACAGCACCAGCACAAACGAGATGGCGATGCCCGCCCCCATGACCAGCGCCCGCTGATATCGGTTTAGCCTGCTCGGCTCATCAATGTGTGCATCGCCATTGGGTGCGTAAGTCACACGCTCATGTCCAGTGGAATCTGTGCTCTTTGATGGCATGGCGGACCCGGATCCGGGACCTTGGAGATGATTTCAGCATCATACGGCCAATCTGAGGCGTTGCGCGTTTGAAGTCATTCGAGCCGCGTTCAGGCAGGGACCGACGAGCACAGGTCCGCACGAGAAGTCTCATGGAAAAAAAATAAATGCCGTTCAGTTACTTCACTGAACGGCATTACGGCGACGGCGGAGTATCAACTGAACGGGACGATCAGGAGATGACTCCAGACGCTACGACGCGCACTTCCACGCGGCGATTGAGCGCGCGCCCTTCAGCCGTCGCATTCGAGGCGACCGGATCATCCGCAGCCGCGCCCTCGGCGACGAAACTCTGGGCCATCAACCCGCGGTTACGCAGGTATTGCAGGACCGACTGGGCACGCGCTTCCGACAATTTCTGGTTGTGGGCTCGTGTGCCGGTCGAATCCGTGTAACCGATTATCGTCACACGTCGGAAGTTGATGCCCTCATTCACGCGCAAGAAATTATCGAGACTCGCCTTTGCCGCACTACTCAATACTGCGCTATCCGTGGCGAAATTCGCGTCGCCCTGCAGCAGGACCTGGCGGCGCTCCTGAGACTGGGGTTGAGGTCGAGGTTCGGGTTTCGGTTGAGATGGAGGTTGGGGAACCGGGGCGGGGACAGCTTGCGCCTCAACCGGTTTACCGCACATGAAGGTAACCTCGCGCGGATCTTTCGTATTGACACCGGACCTGACTCCATCAACGGCCTGCACCAGCGTGACAGGCTTGTCCTTGCAGATCTCGGCCGCCACCTTGAAACAGGTTTGCGAACTTTCGAGCAGACCACCGCACTCGACGCGATAAGTCGGCGCTTTCTGGTCCGGAGCAACGATTGCATGTGCGTTGTAGGTCGGGCCCGATTGCGTCGTACATGCCGCCACAAGCCCCAATACTGAGCCCAGCAATGCCAGGCGTGGATAAACTGAAAAGTGCTTTTTCATGTTTTGTAGATTCGCTTGAAGCGAAAGAAGAAAAAATTTGTTTGATTCGAAGCGGAGGAAAGAGGGGGCGCGCCCCCTCTTACTAAACGCTTACCACTGGTACGAGGCGCCCACCCCGACAGTCGTTCCACCGCTGGACAAGCCAACACCCGCTTTCATCTTGATGTTTTGCGTGATCCGCGCCGTACCACCGATCGCGACAGCCTGATAGCCCTTATAGGTCCCGCCACCAATACCGATCGACAGCGTCTTGTCCTTATCGACGTCCGGAATCATCGTCAGCGCAGTGGCCGCGGCGATACCCGAGTAAGCGCCCCTAGCCAGATCGTTGATCGCCTGATCTGCAGCGTTCATGCGGTCGTCGAGGCCTGACAGCGCATCACCCACGTTCGAGTACGTGCCACCTGACAGCTGATACGACGGTCCAGTCACCGCACCGGTCGTCGGATCGATGCTAGCGCCGCCGCCCAGCCCATCAACCACGGTCGTCAGCTGCGAGACGTTGACGGCATCGGTTGCTTGTGAGCCAGCCGCGACGTTGGTGACCTGACGCTGTCTCCCAGCGGAGCCCACAGAGACCGTGTTCTCCCGATCAGCAACCGAATCCTGACCCAAGGCAACCGAGCTGGAAGCCGTGGCTTGCGCACCCTGACCGACTGCAACCGCACCAGAGGATGCCGCGGCGCCTGAGCCTATTGCCACTGCACTGTCCGAGGCGTTGGAGTTCGAACCGACTGCTGTACCGTTGTCACCCGTAGCCACCGCACCGGAACCAGCCGTGGTGCTGCCCGCACCCGTACCCGGCGCCGCAACGTTGACAACGGCACTGTCATCCGACGAGGTATCCGTTGCGTTGAAGTACGGGTTGCTGCCCGATCCACCGTTGCCTCCCCAGCCACCGTTGTTCTCAATGTTGGTGACCCGGCTGTTGACATTGGTCACCTCGTTCTGCAGCGCTTGCAGCTGACCGTAGTTCACAGCATCGTACGTTGACGATCCAGCGGCAACGTTGGTCAGCACCACGGGACCCGACGACCGGCCGCCACCCAGCGTCACGCTGTTGTAGTTCACCGTGCCATCGACGATGTCGTACTTGACCGCGCCTTGATCCAGGTTGGTGATATTGCTACCGATCTGGTCCAGTGCCTGATTCGTTGCATACAACTGCGAGCCGTTCACCGCGTCCGTGCTCGTCGCGCTCAGGCGACCGGCGGCCACGTTCGTGACCGTGCGCTCGCTACCCTCGCTGCCCACGCTCACCGTGCTCGTCGGGTTGGCACCGGCGAACGCATACGCCGTCCCGCCGATGGTCGCGCCGCTCGTGCCCACCGCGGCAGACGTCGTCGAACCTGCGCCCAGCGCCACATCATTCGCATTGTTCGACACCGCACCCATACCGATTGCCACCGAATCCTCACCCAGCGCCGACGAATCCGCACCCGTCGAGTTTGCATGGAAGTACTTCGTGCCGCTCTCGTACACGTTCGTCAACTGGTCACCCAGGTTGGTGATCGACTTCGTGTTCTGGTCCACCTGCTGATTCGTGGCGTGCAGCTGCGAGCCATTCACCGCGTCCGTGCTCCTCGACGACAGCTCGCCTTCGGCCACGTTCGTGACCTTCGTGCCATGGATGCCGTCGCCCAGCGTGATCGCGCCCTTCGACGAGTCGTCGTAATGCACCGCCAGCGGATCCGTCCCGCTGCCCGCACCATTCCTGATGTCCTCGCTCAGCTGGTCCACCTGCTGGTTCGTCGCGTACAGCTGCGAGCCGTTCACCGCGTCCGTGCTCGTCGCGCTCAGGCGACCGGCGGCCACGTTCGTGATCGTGCGCTCGTTACCCACGCTGCCCACGCTCACCGTGCTCGTCGGGTTGGCACCGGCGAACGCATATGCCGTCCCGCCGATGGTCGCTCCAGCCGTACCCACCGCCGCTGCCGTCATCGAGCCTGCGCCCAGCGCCACATCGTTCGCGTTGTTCGACACCGCACCCATACCGATTGCCACCGAATCCTCACCCAGCGCCGACGAATCTGCACCCGTCGAGTTCGCGTGGAAGTACTTCGTGCCCTTCTCGTACACGTTCGTCACCTGCTCGCCGATGCTCGTCACCTGGTCGCCGATGGTCGTCACCTGGTCGCCCAGGTTCGTCACGTTCGTGTTGGTCTCGGTCAGCTGCGCCATGTTGACCGCATCGCCCGGGTTCACACCTTCCGCCACGTTCGTGATGGTCTTGCCGCCCGCGTCGATGCCGCCCGTGGTGATGCTCGGGCCGTTCTTGATGGTCAGGCCGTCGTTGTTCACCACCGTGTCACCCATCGTCACGCTGTCGACCTTCAGGTCGCGTGCCAGATCGAAGTTCACGTCGTTGCCGGCCGTGCTCTTGCTCACCGCGAGGTTGCCATCGGTGTTCTTCAGGTCGACCGTGCCGCCCGGCGCCACGTTCGTCGCATTCTGGCCCTGCGCGCTCACGTTCCAGCCTGCGCTGGCCGTCTTGCCGACCTCGTCGAGCTGCTCCTTGTTCACCGCGTCGCCAGCGTCGACACCCGCCGCCACGTTGATGATCTTGCTGCCACCCGCGTCGATGCCGCCCGTGGTG
>NZ_JBFPKM010000029.1:0-37559 GCF_040948755.1 Paraburkholderia sp. BR13444
AGCAGACGGAATTGATGCTGCAACTCGTCGCGGCTGGACGCGGCGTCGCGGTGTTGCCGGACTGGCTCGTAGCAGAAGAGGGCGAAGGGTTGCCTGTACGGGCCATTCGTCTGGGCGAGCCGGGTATCAGCAAATGCATCAACGTAGGTGTGCGGAACGGAGAAGAGGAAATCGCTTACATCGCGGGGTTTCTCGACCTTGCGCGAGAGCTCGGCGCGACGAGTAGTCGTCACGCCTAAAGCGAAGTACGTTGAGGCTTTGGAACCTCGCGGTTCGATCCGATGCACATACTTCTTTACTCAAGCTGCTTGTTGCGGTGTGGGTAACTCGAAGACGTTGTACAGGCCCTTACCACTCAGCCACGGGGAGATCGCTCGCTGCTGTTCGGGATCCGGACGGCAATCTGGTTGACTTCTTCACGGCGGTCAGCGCGGAGGCACTCGCAAGTACATGAAGGAGTGGGATGCGGCAGCGGGTTCCGCTGCCGCATCCCACTCGGTGTCCGACCGCTGTTCTCCCCCTTCCCCCAAACAGCGCAGTGCGCCTCCGGCCGCGCAAGTGAATCCCTACTCGCCTCTCCCGCAGACGCGGCGATCGTCATTACCAGGTTCATCTTGAGCCTGCCGAGCGAGTTTCCTGACTCGATGGGAAGGAATCGATGAGCTTGAGGTCGGCCGCGCGGTCTGGAGGAGCTCTTTTTTGTCTGACGAAACCGCTATGCGGCATGAAATATCGACTAGGGCAATTTCCTGGTTGACAGCTCCATTTATGATTTTCTAGGATGCATACATCGCTGCACACCTATAAACACGCAATGGTGTGTGGCACATGTGTTCCGTCCTCGGAATTACCCTTAAAGGAGAGGTCACCATGGTTCGGCTGTCCTGTTTTGTCCGTCAAACGTTCCTGTCGTTCGTAGCGGTGGGTTGCGTCGTTGCAAGCGCGCCGTCGCACGCCGACGGAACCGCCGGCTGGGAAAGTGTGAAGAAGGCTGGCGTCCTGCGTTGCGGCGCCGCAGTTGCGCCGCCGTACGTCATGCGCGACCCGAAGACCGGCGAATACAGCGGCTTCTTCTCGGAGCTATGTCGCAACTTCGGGCAAAACGTGCTCAAAGTGAAAGTCGAGTTCGTCGATACCACGTGGGACAACATCGTCGCGGGTCTGCAATCGAACAAATGGGATCTTTCGATGGCGCTCAACGACACGCCGGAGCGGGAGAAAGCGATCTCGTTTTCCGCGCCCGCAACGGACTACAACGTTTCGTTCGTCTACAACAGGAACAACCCGAAGATCGCGAAGGGCGCCCATTCCATCGCCGAAATCGACAAGCCGGGTGTGACGGTCGCGGTGATGTCGGGTTCCGCGCAGGACAAGGCGATCACGGCCGTCTTCAAACAGGTGCAAATCATGCGCTTGCCGGGTAACGACGAAACCCGCCTCGCACTGATGTCCAAACGCGCCGACCTTCTCGCCGACGCCAACATCACGAACATGCTGCTGACGGAGGCGCATCCCGACTGGGCCGTCGCCATTCAGCCGAATCCGCCGCTCGCGCAGCAGGAAGTCGCTTTCGGTATCAGGAAAGACACGCCAGCTGCCGACATCGCGGTACTTAACAAGTACGTGAGCGAGCAGGTCAGCTCCGGCGCGGTCAATCGCCTCATCAAGACCTCCGTTCAATCCATGCTCGCTTCGAACAAGTGACGCTTGCTGCCATGTCGCGAGTGAGCGCGTTCGCTCGCTCGCGGCTGGCATCGCGATTTGCGTTTATGTGGCCGGTACCAGACGCAACGACATCGGCACATCCACGGTCGCGGGGTTCGACTCACCTTCGCGCGCGTAAGGCGCGTCCCGCTGGAGAGACTTCATGCTGTCATCGCAAACCATGGTTGCCCAATCTCACACGCCACCGGCTGTGGTGGACTTCACGCCGTCCACGATGGGCGATTTCGTGCAATTCGAGGATGTGTACAAGTCCTACGGCGAGAACCTGGTGGTCATGGACCACATGAATCTCGACATGCGCGCCGACGACCGGCTCGTCATCATCGGCCCGAGCGGAAGCGGCAAGAGCTCGCTGCTGCGCGTGATGATGGGACTGGAAGGCATTCAGGGCGGACGGATCGGCTTCCAGGGCAAGCCGTATATCTACGGTGCGGACTCGGGCCGCTCGAAGCGCATCGACGCCCGGTTGCAGAAGCAGATCGGGATGGTGTTCCAGCACTACACGCTGTTTCCGCATCTGTCCGTGCTGGGCAATCTCGTCCTCGCGCCGATGAAGGTCGGTGGCCTGTCGAAAGCGCAAGCAACCGAGCGGGCCCGGATGTATCTCGCGCGGCTAGGTCTGGAGAGCAAGCTGCATGCGTATCCGAGCCAGCTTTCGGGCGGTCAGAAGCAGCGTGTGGCGATCGCGCGTGCGCTGATGCTCGAGCCGAAGCTGATGCTATTCGACGAAGTGACGTCGGCACTCGATCCGGAAATGGTCATCGAAGTGCAGAACGTGATGCTGCAACTCGCTGAACAGAAGATGGCGATGATCATCGTGACGCACGACATGCATTTCGCCCGCGATATCGCTACGCGTGTGGTGTTTTGCGCGAGCGGAAAAATCGTGGAGCAGGGCGCACCCGCCGACATGTTCAGGTGCCCAAAGGAAGCACGCACCCGCGAATTCCTCGAGAAAGTGCTGCATCTCGACTGAGGTCCGCGATGAACTATCACTTCGATTTCGGTTTTCTGGCGGGAAGCGCGGGCGCGTTGCTCGCCGGGCTCAAGGTCACGCTCGAACTGGCCATCGCCTCCAACGCGATGGGGCTCGTGCTGGGCTTCTTCCTGTGTCTGCTCGCGATGAGCCGGTGGACCGCGGTTCGCTGGCCCGCTCAGCTTTTTATCGAGTTCTTTCGATGCACGCCGGCGCTGCTGCAGATCGTCTGGTTCTTCTACTGCATTCCGATGATGGTCGACGTTTTCATCGACCCGATCATGATGGGCGTGCTGGCGCTCGGCCTGAACCTGACGGCCTTCAACGCCGAGGCCTATCGGGCCGGTGTGCAGGCAGTCCCGAAAGAGCATCTCGATGCCTGCATCGCGCTCGGACTGAAGCCCTGGCAGCGCACCTTTTATGTGGTGCTGCCGCAGGCGCTGCGCAGTGCGATGCCCGTGCTGATGACCAACGGCATCGGCAGCCTGCAGCAGAGTGCGCTGGTGGCCATCGTAGCCGTCGCGGACCTGATGTATGTCGGCAAGAGCCTCGCAACGGAAGCGTATCGTCCGCTCGAAACCTACACGCTGGTCGCACTCATTTACTTCGCGCTCTCACTGCCGATAGCCAGGCTGGTGCATGTGATCGAGCGTCGTCAGGACCTTGCCGTCCGCCGTTGAGGAGAAGACCATGCACCTCGAATTTTCCGCCGTGCTGCCGTACTGGCTGGTATTGCTCAAAGGGCTTGCGCTCACGGTTGCATTCACGAGCAGTTGCGCGGTGATCGGAAGCCTCGCGGGGTTCGTGCTGAGCCTGTTGAGAATGTCGCCTTCTCGCTGGATGAAAGCAGCGACGTCGCTCTACGTGGAGTTCTTTCGCGGCACGCCTTTGCTGATCCAGCTTTTCTGGGTGTATTTCTGCTTCCCCGTGGTTTTCCGCGTGGAGATTCCGCCGTATCTGTCGGTAGTGATTTCGCTGACGCTGTACATGGCGGCTATCACCAGCGAAACGTTCCGCGGCGCGCTGAAGTCGATTTCGGCCGAGCAGCATGACGCCTGCATCGCGTTGAGTCTGTCGGCGCACGCGAAGATTCTCTACGTGATTTTTCCGCAGGCGCTGCTGCGCGCGATTCCGCCGCTGCTGTCGAACATCGTGAGCCTGTTCAAGGAGAGCGCGCTGATTTCGTCCGTGGGCGTCGCGGACCTGATGTTCGTCGGTCAGAGCATTTCGACCAGCACCGCGCGGCCGGTCGAGTTTCTCACCACCGTCGCGATCATTTATTTCCTTGTCGCATTCCCGCTGACGCGTCTCGTCGGCGTGGTCGAGACACGCCTGCTTTCGCGTTTTGCCTGATACCCCAACCAGTCCATCGTTAAGTGGAGAAACAATCATGCAGATGAAGGGAATCCTGCCCGCACTCGTGACGCCGTTCAATGCCTCGGGCGCCGTCGATCACGACACCCTTGCCAACATCCTCGAATTCCAGCTCAAGGCGGGCGTGACGGGCTTCGTGCCGCTGGGTTCGACGGGCGAATACTATGCACTGACGCACGACGAACGCCGTGCGATCCTGAAGACCGTGCGCGAAGTGGTCGGCGGGCGCGGCACGCTGATCGGCGGCGCGAACGGTTCGAGCACACGCGAAGTGATCGAGCAGACACGTCTGGTGCGCGATGCGGGCTACACGAACGTGCTCATCGCGCCGCCGTACTACGCGCTGCCGTCGCAGGAAGAACTGATCGGCCATTACGAGGCGATTCTCGAAGCGGTGCCCGACGTCAACGTGATCCTCTACAACTATCCGGTGCGCACCAACGTCGAAGTGGGCTTCGGCGTGCTCGATGCGTTCAAGGACCATCCGCGCGTAGTCGGTATCAAGGAAAGCAGCGGCAATCTGCTGCGTGCCATCGAGATCGGCGAGAAGTACAAGGGCAACTACCAGCTGTCGTGCGGTTCCGACGATCAGGCGCTCGACTTCTTCCTGTGGGGCGCAACGAGCTGGATTTGCGGTCCCGCAAACTGCTTCGTGAAGCAGGTCGTGGATTTCTATAACAGGTTCGCTGCCGACGATATTCGCGGTGCGCAGAACGTGATGCGCACGCTGTTCCCCGTCATGGCGACGATGGAAGCAGGCAAGTTCGTGCAGAAGGTGAAGTATGGCTGCGAGCTGGCTGGCTTCAAGGTCGGCGCTGCGCGCATGCCGCTGAAGCCGCTGACCGACGAAGAAAAGGCCGACTTCCGTGCTGTCTTCGAAGCCGTACAGGCCTGACGACTGTGCCGGCGGCTCAGGCCGCCGGCTTTCCTCTTTCGGGACAATCGAATGAGCAGACACCGTTTCGTGAGCATCGAAGGACATACGCAAGGTATGCCCGTGCGCATGTTGATCGACGGCATGCCGGCCCTCGAAGGCGCGACGATGGCCGCGCGCCGCAAGTCGTTCGTCGAGAGCCACGACTGGATTCGTCGCGCGCTGATGCTCGAACCACGCGGACATGCACATATGTCCGGGACGCTGCTGTATCCGCCCGTTTCCGCCGACGCGGATATGAGCCTGCTGTTTATCGAAACTTCAGGCTGTCTGCCGATGTGCGGCCATGCGTCGATCGGCTCGATCTCGTTCGCGCTCGAAGCGGGACTCGTGCGGCCGAAGTCGCCCGGCACCGTCGTCGTGGACGTGCCTGCGGGCAAGCTTCACGCGCGCTACGAGATGGACGGCGAGCGGGTAGCGTCGGTGCGCTTCACGAATGTGCCGAGCTTTCTGCTGCATCGCGATGTCGAGATCGTGCACCCGCATTTCGGACGACTCACGCTCGATATCGCATATGGCGGAAACTTCTATCCGATCGTCGAAGTCCAGCCCAACTTTCCCGGCTGCGAACACTTCTCGCCGGAGCAACTGCTTATGTGGGGTCGCCAGCTGCAACAGGCGGTGAACGAAACGCTCGACGTGGTCCATCCGGACGACCCGGCCATACGCGGCATCAGACACGCGATGTGGACGGGCGCGCCGATCTCGGATGACGCCGATGCGCGCGCGGTCGTGATCGCGGGCGACAGTCTGATCGACCGCTCGCCATGCGGCACGGGCACCTCCGCCCGCGTTGCGCAGCGCTACGCACGCGGACTGCTCGCGCAAGGTGAAGGTTTCCGGCATCAGAGCCTGATCGGCAGTTGCTTTACGGGCCGCGTGGAAACCACGACGAGACTCGGGAACGGTCTGGACGCGGTGTTCCCGAGCGTCGAAGGACGTGCGTGGATCACCGGGCGGGCAGAATACTATGTCGACGATACCCAGCCCTATGCTCATGGTTTCAGCCTGCAGGAGTACGCGAATTGAACGCCGTTCCTCGTGACACTGTTTCGCGTGACACGCTGCCTGCTGGCCTGGAATCTGCCGTCGTGATCGGCGGCGGCATCGTGGGCGTGTGCTGCGCGCTCTATCTGCAGCGCGCCGGATACGCCGTCACGCTGATCGACCCGGAAGCGCCCGGCAACAGCACGGCGAAGTGGAGTTGCGGCCAGATGGCCGTGAGCGAAGTCATTCCGCTCTCGAAGCCCGGCGTGCTGATGAAAGTGCCCGGCTGGCTGTTCGACCGGAAGGGACCGCTGTCGCTTCGTCCCAGCGCGTTGCCGGGCATCGTCCCGTGGTTCGTGCGCTTTCTGATGTGCGCGCGGCACGCGAAGATCGTCGAGATTGCGCAGTCGATGGCGACGCTGACGCACGACGTCTACGCAGACTTCGCGCCGCTGCTCGACGCCTGTGACGACAAGACGCTGATGGGCGAGCGGCCGATCCTCGAAGTATTCGACGATCCCAGCGCGCTCGTGCACGAGCAGCCGCATCTGGATCTGCGCGAGTCGCTCGGCTTCAAGTCCCAGCGGCTGAACGCGAAGGAAATCGGCGATCTGGAACCGGCGTTCGCAGGCAGGTTCTCACACGGGCTGATGTTTCCGGACTGGCGTGCAGTGAGCGACACGATGGGCTTCATCGCGGCGCTCACGGCGAGTTTCATCGCGCAGGGCGGCCGCCGGATTCGCACGGAAGCGGATCGCATCGACGAATCGAATGGCCAGGCGACGGGCGTCACGCTGGCCAACGGCGAGCGCATTGCCGCCCGGCATGTGATCGTCGCCGCGGGCACGGGCGCGCGGCGCTTCTTCCGTTCACTGGGGATCGACGTGCCGTTGACGGGCATCGCCGGATATCAGGCCGTCGTCTCCGACCCGGGCGTGGAAATCCGCCACTCGACGATCTATGCCGACGGCGGCTTCTGCTTCACGCCGATGACGCGCGGTCTGCAGATCGGCGGCACGATCGAGTTCGCGGGCCACGGCGCCAAACCGGATTTCAGGCGCGCGGACATCATTCTCGACAAGGCGAAACGCGTGTTGCCGCAGATGCGCACGTCGAATGTCGAATACGGCGTCGGCTATCGCCCGTTCCTGCCGGACACGAAGCCGATCATCGACCGTTCGCGCAGACTGTCGAACGTGTTCATGGCATTCGGTCACGGGCAACTCGGCCTCACGCTCGGCGCAACGACGGGACGACTGATTGCCGATCTGGTCGCGGGACGGCCGACGAAACAGGACCTCGCGCCGTTCAGTGCTTACCGCTTCTAGAGTCACCATCACGGAGAACACGATGCGTTGGAACAGGACGTTCACGATGGTCGGATGCCATGCCGAAGGTGAAGTCGGCAACGTCGTAACGGGAGGGCTGATCGACGTGCCGGGCAGCACGATGTTCGAGAAGATGCTGTATCTCGAAGAGCACGCAGACGAGCTGCGCAGGATCTGTCTCTTCGAGCCTCGCGGCTCGGTGAATCACAACGTCAACTTCATATTGCCCGCCACAGATCCTCGTGCGCAGATGGGTTATGTGATCGGTGAATCGACGGAGTACGTGGCGATGTCCGGCTCGAACACGATGTGCGTCGCCACTGTGCTGCTCGAAACGGGCATTCTGCCGATGCGCGAGCCCGTCACGGAGCTGGTGCTGGAGGCGCCCGCCGGAGTCATTCATGTGAAATGTGAGTGCTCGAATGGCAAAGTGACGCGCGTCGAGTTCACGAACCAGCCCGCTTTCGTCGCGCATCGGGATGCGTATGTCGAGGTGCCCGGCGTCGGCAGCATCGCGATGGATGTTGCATACGGCGGCATGACGTATGCCCTGGTCGACGCGCAGGCGCTCGGTTTCGATATCGCACCCGACGAAGCGCGAGACCTTTGCGAACTCGGCCAGAAAATCAAGGCGGCAGCCGTCGAGCAGTTGCCGTTCTCGCATCCGCTCAATCCTCTGATCAAGGGCGTCACGAATACGCAGTTCATGGGCCCGTTGCGGCGGGAAAACGGCAAGCTGTTTGCACGCAACACCGTCGTCGTGTCGCCGGGGCGTTGCGACCGTTCTCCGTGCGGCACGGGAACCTCGGCACGCCTTGCGGTCTTGCACGCGCGCGGTCTGATCGACGTCGGCGAAACCTTCGTCCATGAATCGATCACGGGATCGCGATTCGAAAGCCGCGTCGCTGCGACAACGAAGGTCGGCAATTACGCGGCCGTGGTGCCCGTCGTGTCCGGTCAGGCGTGGATCACCTCCATTTCGCAGATCGGAGTGGATCCGACGGACCGCTTCCAGACGGGTTTCACCGTGGCCGACACATGGCTGGAAGCAGTCGACGACAAGCTCATCAAATCGCGTCAATCAACTTCAAACTGAACATGAAATCCTACGATCGACTTTTCATCGACGGCCGCTGGGTCGCGCCCGTCCACAACGGCAGCTTCGACACCATCGACCCCAGCAGCGAGCAGGTACTCGCCAAAGTGGCCGCTGCGACGGCAGAGGATGTCGACCTCGCCGTGCAGGCGGCGCGCAAGGCGTTCGACGCAGGTCCGTGGCCGCGCATGCGCGGCGCCGAGCGGGCCGCCGTGTTGCGACGGATCGGCAAGGGCATTCGCGACCGTCTGCACGAACTGGCCGAAATCGAAGTGCGCGACAACGGCAAACCGCTGCCCGAAGCGCTGTGGGATCTCGGCGACGCGGCAGGCTGCTTCGAGTTCTACGCGAACCTCGCCGAAACACTCGACGACAATGCCGAGCAACCCGTCGCGCTACCCGACGACCGTTTCACGTCAGTGGTACGCAAGGAGCCGATCGGCGTGGCGGGCGCGATCATTCCGTGGAATTTCCCGATGCTGATGGCGGCGTGGAAGGTCGCGCCGGCGCTGGCGGCGGGATGCACGATGGTCCTGAAGCCTTCCGAGTTGACGCCGCTGACGGCGCTCGAACTCGCCGGGATTGCGGCGACGGCGGACCTGCCGCCCGGTGTGCTCAACGTCGTCACGGGCTTCGGCAAGGACGCGGGCGCGTCGCTCAGCGAACATCCCGGCATCGACAAGCTCGCGTTCACGGGCAGCGTGCCGACGGGCAGCCGGATCATGCAGGCGGCCGCGCGGGACATCAAGAACGTCAGCCTCGAACTGGGCGGCAAGTCGCCGTTCATCGTCTTCGACGACAGCGATATCGACGCGGCCGCCGAATGGATCATGTTCGGCATTTTCTGGAACCAGGGCGAGGTGTGTTCGGCGACCTCGCGCGTACTGGTACAGCGTGGCATTTACGCGCGGCTCATTGAGCGGCTCGAAGAGGAAACGCGCAAAATCACCATTGGCAACGGGCTCGATGACGGCGTGCTGCTCGGACCGATCGTCAGCAAGGGGCAGTACGACAAGGTGCGCGAAGCGGTCGAGCGCGGCAAGCAGGAAGGCGCGCGGCTGGTGACGGGCGGCGCGCGGCCTGCGCATCTCGACACGGGCTACTTCATGGAGCCCGTCGTGTTCGCAGACGTGCCCGAAGACAGCTGGATCTGGCGCGAAGAGATTTTCGGACCCGTGGTGTGCGTACGGCCGTTCGATACCGAAGACGAAGCAGTGCAATCCGCGAACGACTCGCGCTTCGGTCTTGCCGCAGCCGTGATGTCGCGCGACGACGCGCGCTGCGAACGCGTTGCGCGAGCGCTGCGCGCGGGCATCGTGTGGATCAACTGCTCGCAGCCCACGTTCACGGAAGCGCCCTGGGGCGGCTACAAGCAGAGCGGCATCGGACGCGAACTGGGCGTGTGGGGCTTGAACAATTATCTTGAGACCAAACAGATCACGCGTTTCAACAGTGACAAGCCGTGGGGCTGGTACATCAAGTAAGTCGAGGCGATCATGCGCTGGAAGAAAACGCTGCAACTCGTCGACGTGCATTGCGAGGGCGAGATCGGCAAGGTCATTACGGGAGGCGTCGTCGGCATTCCCGGTGCGACCATGCTCGACAAGATGAATTACATCAACGAGGTCGACGACAGCCTGCGCAGACTCGTCGTGCTCGAACCGCGCGGCTGCCTGCAGATGTCGGTCAATCTGCTGCCGCCGCCGACGCGTCCCGAGGCGCACGCCGGCTTCATCGTGTTGCAGGCGGACAAGGCGCATCCGATGTCCGGTAGCAACGCCATCTGCGTGGTCACGGCGCTGCTCGAACTCGGCATGGTCGAGATGCAGGAGCCGGAAACGACTGTGGTGCTCGATACGCCGGCGGGTCTGGTGACCGCTCGTGCAACGTGCGCGGATGGACGTTGCGTGAGCGTGTCGCTCGATATGGTGCCCGCGTTCGTCGAACAACTGGACTTCGCTTTCGAGACACCGCAATTCGGGGCCGTCAAGGCCGACATCGCCTTTGGCGGGGTCTATTACGCGCTGATCGACGTGGCGCAAACAGGGCTCACCATCGCGCCCGAAAACGCACGCGTACTCGCCGAGCTTGGCGTTGCGTTCAAGGACGTGATCAACCGGCAGATCCGGATCCAGCATCCGCTGTATCCGCAGATCAACGAGGTCGCGTACGTGATGTTCCGCAACCGGCTCAACGACACGCTGTACCAGACCTGCACGACGCTGCCGCCGGGACGCGTCGACCGGTCGCCGTGCGGGACGGGCAGCTCGGCCAACCTCGCGACGCTCGCGGCGCGCGGCCTGGCGGACATCGGCAGCCGGCTGAAGTCGCGCTCGACGATCGGCGGCGAGTTCGACATCGAACTGCTGGGGAAAACCGAGGTGGGAGGCAGGCCGGCGGTGCTCCCGCGAGTACGCGGCCGCGCGTGGATATATGGCATCCAGCAGATTGGAGTCGATCCCGACGATCCGCTGGCAGCCGGTTTCATGCTCAGCGACACGTGGGGCTCGGGTTTTCCGAAGGTCTGAGGGGAGATGCGCGCGATGGTAAACTTGACCGCGCGCCCGTCTTTCCGGGCCCACGACGACTGCGGTGAAACGATGAGCAAAGGTACGAGCGAGACAGAGACACAGGGTCGCCGGCATGGCGGACGGTACATCTACGAAGAGTTGCGAAAGCAGATCCTGACGCTGCAGCTCAAGCCGGGTGCGCCGCTGGACGAAGTGTCGCTGGCCGCGCAGTTCGGCCTGTCGCGTTCACCCGTGCGCGATGCGCTCGCCAGGCTGATCAGCGAAGGTCTCGTGACCATCCTCCCCAACCGGACGACACTCGTCACACCGTTCGAAATCGAAGAATTCCCGAAGTACATCTCCGCGCTGGACCTGATCCAGCGCGCGGTAACCCGGCTTGCCGCTCAGCACCGCACGGACGCGGACCTTGCACGCATCCAGAAGGCCGACGACGTCTACATGCAGGCGGTCGATAGCGGCGACTTCCAGGCGATGTCGGAAACAAACAAGGCATTGCACATGGCCATCGCGCATGCCGCGAACAATCCGTACTTCGTGGGCTATTACGAGCGTCTGCTCGGCGAGGGGCAACGGCTGCTGCATCTGCATTTCGACTACACGGTAACGTCACAGACCGCGACGAAGCTCGGGCGTGATCACGCGGAATTGATCGGCGCGATTGCACGCAAGGACGCTGAGGCGGCGGAACGGCTTGCGCACGAGCACACGATGTTGTTCCAGAAGCGCTTCCTCGACTACATGCGTCAGAACATGACGGAATCGATCGCGCTGTTGTAATCGGCGCGAGATGCGCAGGGCGCTTGAGGTTGTTTTTCGACGATCGGCTATCGGTATGTCCGGGTACGCGTCAGAGCGGGAAGCGGGGATGTGCTGCTGCTCGGCAGCGATATGCAGAAGGATTCCGGTGCTGTGCGCTGACATGAGAGTCCACCGTCTTTGGAAGGAAGGGCAGTTGAATCAAAAACTTCATGGTCAATATGTTCTCGTCACAGGCGCTTCGGGCGCACGCGCCGGGTCGCGGAATGCCTCATCCTCGACGGTGGGCACGTACACGGCTGAAAGATCTCCGGCGCGCAATGATCGCACGAGCTTGATGGCGTCACGTCGATCGGTCTTCACGCGCTCACCGGGCTTGCGCGGAATGAGTGACGGCGCGCATACCATGCAGTCGAACCCCTTTTGTACAAGCTGGCGGTACAGCCCATCGCCGCACGGTCCGGCTTCGTAGACGAGGCGTATATCGCGTGCTTTGGACTGCAGGCGCTTGCACAGGCGATTGAATCGGCCTTCGTCGCGCCGACCTTGCCGAGCACCTCAACTTCACCTGCGCCCAGTGCATAGGCAACCGTGATCGAGTCCTTATGAACGTCCAGACCTACGTACAAAATGCTATCGTGTTCCATGCTGGCCTCCGTCTCAGGCATTGCCGGGTGTGGCCCAGTCCACATCGTGCGGCTCTGGCAGAGATGCTAACTCGCGTCTGATTCCTCACGAGGGGCCAGCCCCTGCCTCGCGGAGTCATACTGTCTAATGGGTGTTACTACCGCCCGGCGCGGCCGGTCGATCAACGTGATTACCCTGTTTAGGCTATCCCGCGGCTACGCCGTGTCTGGTCCGCCACCGCGCGCGCACAACGATAGCCGCCGGCCGCCAGTTTCCCGGCTTCGCTCCACCAACCGCGACGGGCCTTCGCGCAGTGGATGAACAGCCGATAGTCGGCTGCGAGGGTCGTGGACATCGGGCTGGCTCTGACAACTGGCGCCAAAGCGGGGTAGGGGAGTGCGTTACCACCAATGTGCGGGCATCTCGTCGCGCAGCGCCGCAGTCCCGCGATGGCGGCAGCCGGCGTCGCGGCGCAGACCTGCAGGCGGGCGTTTTCCCAGCGGGCAACAAACTGACCATCGACGCCTTGATAGAGCCAGCACCACGGCCGCCCACCGCTCAGTCCCAACAGGCGTCGGTGGTGCACATTTCGATTCGCAGGAATGTGCGCATCAACGACGTGCCGGCCGCCCATTTCCGATCACGTCAGGCAAGCGCCTCGAGCTACACTGGACTGGAAAAGTGGAACCTTCACTTACAGAACCGATGTGGGGCTCGCGATCTGCCGCCGCATCAAGTCGGGGGAATTATTCCTCTGTTGTCGCTATACTGGGTCGCAGGTGCATTCATACCGGGCGGCAGATTGTTGGTGCCTTGTTGAACTAGAGCAATCGCCCGTGCATGCTTAAATCGGCTAGCAACGCTCCCTAACGCTAACAATGTCGCGATTACCAAACCGTCCGCGATGAGCCGCATCGGCCAGAACGTGTGCCAGTGCCTCGTGTTCAATTCTGCAACATGAAGGCTAACGTCTGCCGATATCGATAATATCGTACCGCCTACGAAGCAGACCAATCCTTGCCTACCCACGGTAACTACGCATGACATACGTTCGGCGAGTGCCCGAACCCATCCTAAGCGTACCGCCTGCGCGCAGAGCCAAGCAATTGAGAGAAAGCTGACGATGCGGACACTCGACAAGTTCTGCTTCATATAGCCCGGCGTCGGATGCACATCGCCACAGAGCCTTACCAACGCTATCGTTAGTCCGACCGCGAGGGCGGCACTGGTCAACTGCTTGCCCCGGTCCGAGATATGAACATCGCACGGAATCGGACGCAGGCGGCACAACGTACCGAAGGTGAACATCAATTGCCAGGCAAAGGGATTGAAGGGCCAGCCTTCTCCGCTTGCACTGGGCATTGTCGTCCCCAGCCATGGCGCTGCAAGCCAGACTACGAAACTTATGACAAGCGCTGTCGACTGCGAGCGTCGTGCCAGGGGCACGGTTAGCGGGACACAGAGCGCGAAGACCACATACATCGGCAGAACGGCTGAGAGAAACGGTTGTTGACGGAAGAGTGCGATGTCAAACAGCGTTCGCATTGGGTGCAATAAGAAGCTTGGCCAACTGGCGCCAGCAACAATGTATGGAACCGGCATGAGCGTGAGAACCGCACTACAGGCAAGCATCAATACGGCGGTTAGCAGGTAAGCGTGGTATATCTCGAAGGCGCGCTTCAGGAAGCGCAGCCGCGCCGCGGCTTCTCCCTTGTTTGACGCAACACTGAGATAGGCGGAAGCCGATGCATAGCCACCAAAAAAGACAAAAACTTCGGCGGCATCGCAATAGGCATAGGTGTGCAGCATTACGTGCTGAAGAAGGCCGCTAAGATTGTGGTCGAGCGCAATGATTATCAGAACGACTCCTCTTAGAAAATCCAACTCAACCGAGCGTTTTACCGACGAACTCATTAATCCACCTTTCAATCTGTGTCGCTACGTTTGTCCGTGAAACCCGACGGCTACGTTGGGAAGCAAGGCGGACGTTATTGGTACGCGGTTGTCTTGGTAATTCGCTCAATTTGGGTGCTCCGACCCTGTCCGTATAAGCACCACGTGCAAAAATGCTCGCGGTTATTTGTGAAGAGCCGATAGCGGTTTTCGCCAATGCGCAAATAAGCACGTCGGACCACTTCATCGCCCCGGCAGGGCGCATCGTCGGGAAGTTCAATCCAGATTGCGTTCCCATTCCAGAACGCTTCGATTGACGACTCGCAAACGGGGGCCCCTGCGAAGCGACGTCCAGAGACCGGCGTAGTGGACCACCTTGCCTTCGCCCACGTAGATTCCGTGATGCGTGTAGCCGCGGCGACGCGTGACCGGATGCAAGCCAACTACCAGTTGAATATCGCTTTCCCAGCAATTCTGTCGCATTAAATAGCACATTTCGATTACCGTGTTTCAGTGTTACCCGCTCGACTATCTGCAGAGAGCATGCCAACTTTCTTTTGAGTATCTCTGCACTCACCGGCACCGCTGTGTCGGGCTATTCGCTACGTTGCTTGAGGAAAGCATTGAGCCTGGCAGTGAGAAATCTCAGAGGTGAGACGCCAGAATTGAGAGATGGGCCGGCATCTCGGCCTACCCTGAGATGAATGCCCCGTCTTCGGGACGGCAGCCGGCGTAAGATGCTTAAGCCTGTTCTGGTTCAGCTATCGAGATTGTGGTTGCGGGACGATTCGCGTGGGTGACTCACCGGCACTGAAAGCAGAGCGCGCGCGGCTCCGTGAAACGCGACATAGATGGACGAAGGCAAGCGAACCGATGATGACGTCGCTAGAAGCGATGGCGGGGGCAAGCGCCCAGCCATGTACTGACGCAGAGGAAGCAGGGAGTTTTGTTCTCCAGTACGCAAAAGGCAGGCAAATGCAAGGAAAAGCCGGGGTTGGGCCTCACGAACGCTGCGTGAAGCCCCAACGTTCAGATATTGCAGCGGCGATTCCCAGCACATGCTGAGCGACGATGGACGCTCGAGCGTCATCAATCCTGTCCGCAGGTGCGAAGATTCCAACAGATGCCTTGGCCTCGCCGAGACCGTCGAAGACGGCAGCGGCAATTTCCCCGATTGCAGGGCGCCACCCTCCCATACAGACGAATGCGCCTGACCACGGCGACATTGCGGTTTCCGGCGTGCCGCCTGGTCGGTAGCAGTCGCGACTTTCAGGCGTTCGAGGTCCGCCAGCCTTTGCCTCCAAGATGACCAAACCTGCCGCGGTCGAGTCGGCCGGCGCCGAGGTCCCAATGCTCAGGGATGCAGAGACACGGTCACGCGCGCTAACGCTATCGACACAACAAATCGAGTCTCCTTGAAGAAGCGCAAGGAACGCAGTCTCCCCAGTAAGGTGCGAAAGCTCAGCCAGGAGTGGCGCGGCGAGGCGTCGTATGTCGATATCAACAATCCCGCGACCGCCCATCGAGAGGACCTTGAATCCAGTGAAATAGCGGCCCGTCGCTTCCTCGCGGGAGATGAAGTCGGCGTGAACGAGGGTCCGCAAGGTTCGATGCACATTGCACAGCGAGAGGCCAGTCAACTCAGCAATCTCACGGGCGGTCCGACCTCGTCCATTCGTATCTGCTACTGCTTCAAGGACGTGCAGTCCCTTGAGTAACGTCTTGTCCATGCGAACTTGTAGAGCGGCGCTTATTTTGAGTCTGGAACGCTACAGGCGTCTCGGAAGGCAGACATGTAGGTCTTCGCTTTGCGCGGCGCGTTTCTCGTCAGCAAAAAAGAGCGTGTGGTGGTCCACACGCTCGTTCTGCATTACGACTTCATGTGACTCAGCGCCACCTCTTGCAACTCAACCTCGCGCTGGCACTGTTCGACCGCCCCAACTCCGACGGGGGGCCCGCGAAAGCGGCGGCGCTCAAGTCCGAACCAGCCAACGATGAGCAGGGCGAAGAGGCCGATGAAGTACTGACGAAGGATTTCGGTCGGCGGTTGCAATCCAACCCAGACGATAAAGACGCCACCTACAACGGCGACGATTCCGCATGGCTTCGACCAGACACCGAGGCGGAACGGACCATATTTGCGATTCTTCGCGAACAGCGCCGCGAGAATCGCCATACCGTAGCAAATCTGATAAAAGAGCGCCGTGCCAGCTGTCAGGGCCGCAAATGCCGACGAATAGAGCGTCACGGCCACCCCGGCAATCGCGCCAAACCAGATTGCCGAGGCCGGCGTACGAAAGCTGGGCGAGACCTTGGCAAAGCCTTTGGGGAGTCCGCCGTCGCGAGCAAACGAATACAGTGCCCGCGAGAAGCCGGTCATGCAGCTTGCACCGCACATGTACACAGAAATCGTGATGGAAGCCGCGACGAAGTGCTTTAGCCATTGCGGTGCCACAACTTCTTGGTAGAGCTTCAGGAATCCATCGGGCCCCTTCTTCGCAATCTCAGCGGGGTCGTGCATTGCGAGGCCAAAAATCACAAACAGCGCGAGTCCGAGGATGACGGAGAACAGCACCGAGTTCTTCATCGCACGAGGAACGGCGCGAGTAGCGTCCACAGTTTCTTCGGAAACGTGCGCAGATGCGTCGTAACTGGTAACCAGCCACATCGGGAGCAGCAAAGCGTATCCGCAGATGAGCAGGGGATTCGTTGTACGCGGAACGACATCGCCGCCGGCTGCACCCGTGTTGTTGACGAAGTCGAACAGGTGCGTGAGGTTCGCGGGGTGAATGTTATAAAGCATCATCCCGCACAGCGCAGTCGCTCCGACGAAGGTGATGTAGGCACCAATCTCCACGAGCCGGGACAGCGTCTTCACGCCTACGTGGTTGAAAATCGCCCAGGTCACCATCAGCACTGACACGCCGAGCAACTGTTCCCAGTAGCCCCAGTGCGACGTATCAATCTGGAAAATCTCATTGAGAATCATCTGGTTGAAGACCAGATACGTGGCGACGGCCGTACCGCCCATCGAGAAGACGTAGGCAAGCAGATTTATCCACGACGTCGCCCATCCCCAGCCGCGACCACCGAGAACAGATGACCAGTGATAGAGGCCGCCTGCCGTGGGGATGGCCGAGCTGATTTCACCTAGCGAAAGGGCCGTCGCGAGTGCAATAACACCGCCCACCAGCCACATCACGGTCAGCCCGAACATCCCGGCCGTGCCGAGTCCTTGTTGCATGTTCACCGAGACGCCGAAGAACACGCCGATAACCATAAACGAAACGGCGAAATTCCCGAACGCGGACATACGCCGCGACAACTCCTGAGCATAGCCGAAGCGGTGCAGCGTCTCTGCGTCTTCACGCAGGATATCTTCTGTACGACGCTCGCTCACAATATCTCCTGACGACATTCCAGCATCTCCTGATAGTGTAGGGCCACGGCCTGACAAAAAAGAATTCGACCGCGACACAGAAAGGGAAGACGTTTTCGTTACGCCTTTTTTATGCGTCTCTACTGCAACGTCCATGCCAATCTGCTTTTGATGCGTCCCTAAATCCTTCTCTGCTTGTGCCTGCCCGCTCCGCGGGGCTTCGCGAGAGTTCGGGGCAAATTGTCGGAGTCTTACGAAATCATCTTTGAGACGCCCGTCGCTGCCTGACTCGTCTCATGCCTGAGAAATCTCACGGTGAGCCTCGAACGGGACATTCAATGAAACTCGCCGGCCCCTAGCCGGCGAAGCCCAAGGGCTCTCACACATCACCATTCCGCATCTCCTCGCGAAATCGGCATAAAGCTTGCAGAAATCCTCACGCCAACCGCGAGGTTCGAGTCCTCCTCGAATGCTTCCGGTTGCGGCCTTCAGGAGATTGCAATGACTACCGCCTCAACTTCGCTTCACGGGCAAATCGAAAAATGGTTTGGCGGTGCTCAGCGGACCTCGATTCGTATCTCACGCGGCGCCACTAACCAGAAGAGGAGCGTCACCGTGTCACGCATCGACAGTCCGTACGCCATCATTTTCTTCAGACACGGTGACGGCTCCTGGCAGGTTTATCCGCAGCGTGGCGGCCGTCCGGCCTTTCTGGCCATCGAACGTGCGGCTTGACGTGCATGTACCAGCCCGATGCCGGAGCTTCGTTGAGCCGGGGCATTGCTCGCCTTCGCGCGTAGGACTGACGTCGATTTCGAACCCGTCTAGGTTTGAGAACCGTCGGTTCATCCGGCACAGACACACAACGATCTAATCAGCCGGTTGCTCACGTGCAGCCGCTCTTGTTGAATAGCCCCTCTCATTCATGTATGCAAACAAAAATGATGTGATAGTCGTGGGCGCCGGAATCGTTGGCCTCGCTATCGCGCACGAACTGGCAAAGCGCAACCTGGCTGTAACGGTCGTGGACAAAGGAGAGCCCGCCGGTGAATGTTCGGGCGGCAACGCAGGCGCGCTTTCGTATCATTCCTTTGCGCCGCTCGCCCTTCCCGGAGTTCTGTCGGGTGCCATCAAGATGATGTGCAACCCGAAGGGGCCGCTGTATGTCCCACCGCTCTATTTCCCGTTCGCTGCGTCATGGTTGTTCCAGTTCGTAAAGTCGGCCGAGCCAGCTCGCGTGTACAAAACTGCCGAGTCACTGGAATGGCTGCTTCACCATGCGCCACGCGACCACAAAGAGCTGGCAACCGATGTCGGCTTTGCGCAGCAGATGCGCCAGACTGGGCAGTTGCATCTCTACCCCTCAGAAGTATCGCTAGCAAAAGACGCGTTTGCCTGGGCGCTAAAGTCCCAGCTTGGGATGCGTATGCAGAAGCTCGACCGAAAGTCGATTCGAGAAATTGAGCGTGATGTGTCGCCAGACTACGTTGTCGGCCTCCTCCTTCCGGACGACCACTGGCTTCGCGACCCGCTCGCCTATGCGCGCGCAATCGCAGACGCGGCCCGTCTGCGTGGTGTCGCGTTTGAACGGGCCAGCGTCACGACGCTTGAATCGAACGCGCTGAACTGGGTGGTTCGCGCGGGCGACCGCGTGTTCAGCGCCACGCACGTGGTTCTCGCGTCGGGCGCGTGGTCGAACGTACTACTGCGCTCTGTCGGCCTTTCAGTGCCGCTGGAAACTCAGCGCGGGTACCACCTGCATGTCCCCCAATCGGATACGCATCTCTCGCGCACAATCGTGCTTGCTGACAGGAAGGTCTTTATCACGCCGATGGAAAGCGGTCTGCGTATTGCAGGCACAGTCGAATTTGGCGGCACTCAGCGCCCGGGTAATGAGCGGCGAGCAACCCTTCTCGAACACCATGCCCGGGCAGGACTGCCATCGTTGAATACGACGCGTGGCGCGACCACGTGGATGGGACACCGTCCCTGCATGCCCGATTCAATGCCCGTTCTGGGTCAGGCACCTGACCGAAAAAATCTCTGGCTTGCCTTCGGACACGGCCACCTTGGGCTGACTGGTTCAGCTCCCACAGCCAAGATTATCGCGGACTGCGTGACAGGCCGGCCGCCGCAGAGGGACCAACTTGGGCGATTCTCTGCAGCGCGCTTCGGCAAACCCGCCGTCCAGGAAGCCTGATTCGGGGGCGCGCTCATCCGCGTACTGCTGCGTCACAGGGTCGTCATCATGACCTGCTTGCCGCCGGCTTGTCCGGTGTACGGTTCCGTGTCAAGCGGGTGGCCTGTTTTCTTCGGAATCTGGTATTACTCGCCGTCCTGATTTTGCGAGTCGTAGTTCGTACTGGCCTCCACCGCTATGGAGCCAGCGGCGCGATTCCAGTAGGGCAGGTACCGTCCGGTAGTATTAGTCCCGGGTGTGCCGACGTACATCTGGTCTTTGCCATCGAACGCATTCGGCTCCGGCGATGCCCAGGAATGACTTGTGGGATTCGAGTGCCGACCGGAGCATGTCATCCGCCACATGGCGGTCAGCAATGCCCCGGGTTCGCATTGCCACCAACGAATCAGCCAGGTTGGCTGCGATATCCATCGTCGCGTCGAGTTCCCCGGCGACCTGAACGGCGTTGGTGCGAGCAAGCTCCTGTGCGTACCGAACAGCCGCATCTTTCTGGGAGGCACCTACACGGATACTGATGCTCGCGATGCAAACAAAGAATCCGGCTGTTACGGCAAGCGCGACGGCCGCGAGCATTTTGGCCTTGAGCGTCACCTTTTTTTTGTTATACATAGGTCACCTCGCGCGTTTTGCGCGTCGTCTGTTCTGGCCGCTGGCGACTGAGCGGCGTTCGACGGGACGCGGTCCCGTAGTCTTTGGATTGAGTTCAGATACGCGAGCGCCACCCGCGTGACCGCGTCAAAAGACAAGGTCAGGCGAGTGGCGATACGTCGGGCAAGGTCAGGCGCTTACGGCCGCACGCACTGAGCGGAGGTGGGAGGACTCAACGCTGTCTGCCAGCAACTCCGCTGTTGCGCACGAGAGCGTCCAGCCGAGGTGTCCGTGTCCGGTGTTGTAGAACACGCCGTCCTGTTTGCCAGGACCAACCTTGGGAAGCATGTTGGGCATCATCGGGCGCAGCCCCGCCCATGGAATAACGCGTGCGGTCGAGCAGTCGGGGAAATAGCGCCGTACCCAGTCGGTGAGGGGCGCGACGCGGTCAGCCCGGATATCCTTGTTGAAGCCGTTGATCTCCGCGGTGCCTGCGACCCGGAAGCGGTCGACACCCAATCGGCTCGTCACGATTTTGGCCGCATCATCGAGCAGGCTTACCCAAGGGGCTGCCTGTTGACTC
Source organism: Paraburkholderia sp. BR13444 (assembly GCF_040948755.1). Taxonomy (NCBI): domain Bacteria; kingdom Pseudomonadati; phylum Pseudomonadota; class Betaproteobacteria; order Burkholderiales; family Burkholderiaceae; genus Paraburkholderia; species Paraburkholderia sp. BR13444. The sequence continues at coordinate 20,978 of NZ_JBFPKM010000029.1, forward strand.
TTTTCGTCATCGAGGTTGACCGTAATCGAATATCCCTTCACAGGATAGATGTTCACGTGGTCCCCGAACATGGCTGCAAATCGGCGGCTGTGAACCCCTGCACATACAACCACCCCGTCGACCACATCGTTTCGTCGGCGGTCGCCACCAGCAGTCGAGTGGATCCGTAAGCCGTCGGTTTCGCGGGCGATTGAGGTGATGTCAGTGTCGTAGTGGAAATGGACGCCCTTGCGACGACAAGCTTCGGCCAAACCCCGCGTGAATTTGTGGATGTCACCGGTGGAATCCGAGGGTGTGAAGAAGCCGCCGTAGAACTCGCCCCGGAGGGTCGGCTCAATCTGCTTCATTTCCCGTGGGGTGACCGACCTGCGGTCGAGGCCACCCTCACGCAGCAGGACGTTGACCGCAGACGCAGCCTCGAAACCGGCGCGGTCCGCGTAAATGTGCAGAATGCCCCGCTTCTCGAGGTTGAAGTCAAAGCCTTCCTGCTCGGCGATTGCGTACAGATGCTCGCGCGCCATGATGGCGAGGCGCACTGTATCGACCGTGTTGGACTTGTAATTCGGAATCTGGCGCAAGAATTCGCCCATCCACGAGTACTTGTGCCAGGAAGGCGCAGGGTTGAGTAAGAGCGGAGCGTCCGCTGTCGTCATCCATTTGAGTCCTTTGAGTACGGTGGCCGTACTATTCCAGACTTCCGCGTTACTCGCCGAAAGTTGCCCACCATTCGCGAACGACGTTTCCATGGCCGCATAGCGATTCTTTTCGTACACGGTCACGTCGAGACCGCGTTTCGCGAGTGCGTAAGCGGTGGTCACCCCGGTGATGCCGGCGCCGATAACTGCAACTTTTTTCATTTGCACACGTCCAGTCAAAGCTAATGCGGCGTAATCCGCATGCCCCATCTGTCCATGTACCTGAGAGTTTCCTTCTCCGGGGTTTCAACCAGAGAATCTCCTTCGGTGGGCGCCTGATGCGCCGCTCTCCAGATGTTGATGCGACACGGTCCTTTGGCCTGAGAGTTTCCGGGGCGGTTGCTCCGTCGGCGCCGCTGTTGAATCAGCGGTCTCTCCCGTGTTCGCAATGAGATATCAGTGCTGCACCGCAGGCGAAACCCCTGAACGCATCCGGTCCGAGCGTCACGGTTTTTCGCCTTCGGCTTTCAATTCAGGAAGGCATCTTGGCGCGTCGGAATCGTTCCAGGTCGACGCTCGGCATCTCGGTCGTTTCCGACACCGCCGATGTCGCGCCCCGTTTGATGAAGTCGGCGAGTCGTTCGGCGAGCATAATCGTCGGAGCAGTCGTGTTCCCCGAGACGAGTGCTGGCAAGACCGACGTGTCGGTTACACGGAGGCCTTCCAGCCCGTGAACACGGAACGTCGTATCCACAACCGACATGTCGTCCGTGCCCATCCGGCAGGCGCCTGACGGGTGAAGTGCGCCTTGCCCCGTCTCGCGGACGAAACGGATTCGCTCTTCCTTTGTGCGAAGAATACCGCCAGGACGATACGGTGCCCTCACGTACTTGCTCATGGCTTTCTGTGCAAGCGTCTCCTGACCAATCCGGACGCCTTCCGCCAGCACTTCGGCATCGTACGGGTCCGACAGGTAGTTCGGGTCGACGAGAGGCGGCACTGCAGGGTCGGCGCTGGCGATGCGTATCGTGCCGCGTGAGCGCGGACGTGTCTGGTACACGTTCAGCGTCAGACCGTTGCCGCTCGGTGTCTCGTCTGCACCTTCTTCGACGCCAGCGCCCGGCAGAAAGTGATACTGCAGATTAGGAAGAGGGTCATCCTCGGCGCCGTACCAGACGAGTCCGCCTTCGCAGATGTTGGAACTCACCGGGCCGCTACGGAACAGCGCGTATTCGAGACCCGCGCTGACCTGGTTGCGGAATTTCTTGTAGCGGTCGTAACTGTGCTCACCGGTCAGGTCGTAAATGAGGAACATATCCATGTGGTCCTGGAAGTTCTCGCCCACGCCCGGGAGGTCATGTACCACCGACACGCCGGCCTTGCGAAGTTGTTCAGCCGGACCGATGCCGGAAAGCATCAACAGATGGGGGGAGCCGATTGCGCCAGCGGAGATGATGACTTCGCGCTCCGCGCGGACAATCTTCCGTTGACCATTTTCGACGTGCTCCACGCCAACCGCCCGTCCGTTCTCGACGACGATGCGCACCACGCGGGAATCGGTCTTGATGGTCAGGTTCTTCCGGTTGCGCGCCGGATTGAGATACGCGACCGCGGCGCTGCATCGCTTTCCATCCCGCGTCATCGTCTGGTAGAGACCGCAACCCGCCTGCTTTCCGGAGTTAAAGTCCTGGTTGTAGTTGATGCCCATTTCCTGACACGCTCGCAACCAGGCTTTGGTCAGATAGTGGGTGTAGCGCTGGTCAGAAACTCCCAGCGGGCCGCCCGTACCATGCTCTGGGCCGGCGAAGCGCTCGTTGTCCTCTGCCTTTCGGAAATAAGGCAAAACATCGGCATAGCTCCAGCCATCGAGGCCCATCGAAGCCCAGCCGTCGTAGTCTTCCGGGCATCCGCGCATGTAGACCATCGCGTTGACGGAGCTTCCACCGCCAAGCACGCGGCCTTGCACCATCTCTGGTGTGACCATGTTCTGTTGTCGCTGCGGCTGCAGGCGGTAACGGGTCAGCAGATTGCCCTTGGCTGTCTTGAAATACGTTGCCGGCATGTGAATGTAGGGATTGACGTCGCGCGGCCCCTGCTCAAACAACAGGACGGAGACATTCGAATCCTCGGTCAAGCGACCGGCGGTTGCGCAACCAGCTGGGCCGCCTCCGACAACAATGTAATCAACCACAAAACCCTCCTAAGAAAAGCATCGGCCGCCTCGTGCATTAGCGCTGGCAGTCGTCTCCGCGCACTCCGTAAGCGCTGCTGGGAGCGCTACACTGTCTTCTACTTTATACATACAAGCATCGTGCCAAGCGGCGCGTCTCCCTGCAAGTCTTTGATTCTATGGGTGCAGCTGGCATCACTTCTCGGAACTCATGCGTTTGTCTCAATTTTGCGACTTCGCCGCAGCAGCATTGAGACGGAGCCTTTGCCCCGTCTCACAATGCATTGAGACTCGTCAGAACGTATGCATCAAGGCTACGCGATAGACCATCTGATTGCCTGTGGAAGAGAGGTCTGATGAGCCGATGATATGCGCCGAGTCCAGGTCTGTACCGGTTTTTCCGTTCGTGTGCTGATAAGCACCCTGCACATACACGGACGTCCGCTTGCTGAGCAAATAGTTCAGCATCAGCGACACCTGATGCCAGTTCTGACTCGAGCCGCCGCCTGTGTCGTTCAGATTCCCGTGCGTATAGGTATACGCGCCGGCGAGGAACAACGCGGGGTTCAAGAAATATGTCCCGTTGACCTCCACGTTATCGAATTTCCAGGAGGTCCATGTCTGCGTGCCGATGTTCGGCGCGTACCCGTTGGCCGTCGGGTTGTAGACGTCGACGTGCGAGTAAGCCAGCGCGACGTTCGACCCGTCGCTAAACGTCCACTTGACGCCGGCGTCGATGTTCTGCTGATGCGAACCGGTAAAGACGCCGTCGCCTGCTACCGCACCTGTGGTGGTGAGGTTGCTGCCATTCTGGCGTATGTATGCCACCGCGGCGGAGAACGGCCCCGTTGCGTAGGTGACCCCTGCGCTGTATGCCCGGTTGTCAGCAAAGTTCGTCGAGTTGCTGAAGCCGTACACGCCTTCGAACTGGAAGCCCGCAATCGTTGGACTGAGGTACTTGACCGAATTGTTCAAGCGATAGTCGTAGTCGGCGTTGTCGTTATCGAATGGGTGAGCGGCAAGGTCGCCGATAGCGTTGCCTGCCCCCGTAAACGAACTCCACATGTCAACGGTTGCGTCGTACTGCCGCCCCATCGTAAATGTGCCATAGCTCGCCGAGTTCAAACCGACAAAGGCTTGACGCCCGAAAAGGCGGCCGCCCTCATTCAATTGGCCGTTGTTCAAATTCGTGCCATTTTCCAGAGTGAAAATAGCACTCAGCCCGCCACCCAGGTCTTCGGTTCCCTTCAGACCAAAGCGCGTCTCCGACACATCGCCGCTGACCATTGCCCACGCATGGTGGCCGCCCGCATTCGATGTGAAATTGATACCTGTGTCGAGGACACCGTATAAGGTGACGCTGCTCTGTGCATGAGCGGAACTTCCCGCGAAGAAGGCGACGATTGCGGCAGGAAGTAAAAGGCTTTTCATTTGCGTGGAATCCTCTAATTAGAGAACGAGTTTTGCCGTGCGGAGTCCTAATTGGATGTCCGCAGACGACGTTCGGAACGATTAGAAAAGACTACGGCAGCACTGTCGGCTCGTTGGCGAGATAAAGCGCCCATAAGCGCCAATGCGCCACCTTTATTGCAATGGCGGCGCTAATAGAGCATTAACCATGCCAACGCGACGGATTCGTTAAGAATGCTGCAGGACGGCCTTTCCATGCCGCCCGCCCACGTAAATGCGCAGGCTCCAACGCTTAGAGACGGAATCAAAAAGACCCACTGGGGGCTGTTAACCTTCTCGGCAAGCTGTTAACCTTGGCCACCTGAACAACTGGAACCAAGGATGGGCGCGCCGATTGTTGATGACGGACTGTGGACACTGATCGAGCCATTGCTGCCTTCGCTCAAACCCCGGCGCAAGAAGTATCCAGGCCGGTTGCCGGTTGCGAACCGAGCTGCACTGAACGGCATTCTGTTCGTGCTCAAGACCGGTATCCGCTGGCGGGACCTGTCGACCAAATTGGGATTCGGATCGGGGTCAACCTGCTGGCGACGGTTGCGCGACTGGCAGAAGGCCGGCGTGTGGAAGCGATTGCACGAGCTACTGCTGGCGAAGTTACGCGAGGCAGGCGAACTCGATTTCTCACGAGCAGCCGTCGACTCTTCATCCGTGCGAGCTGTGGGGGCGGGCGAAAAACTGGTCCGAACCCCACGGATCGCGCGCGACCAGGTTCCAAGCACCACATTCTCGTAGACGCCAATGGCGTTCCTGTCAGCGCGATCCTCACTGGCGCGAATCGCAACGACGTCACCCAGCTGCTGCCGCTGCTTGACGCCATTCCACCGATTCGCGGCGTACGTGGCCGGCCGCTTCAGAAGCCCAAGGTCATCTACGCAGACCGTGGCTATGACTCCGAGGCGCATCGCCAGAAACTTCGCGAGCGCGGCATCAAGCCGGTGATCGCCAAGCGCCGGACAGAACACGGCAGTGGTCTGGGCAAATTCCGCTGGGTTGTCGAACGTACGCATGCGTGGCTTCACAACTTCCGTCGTCTTCGCATTCGCTTCGAACGTCGGGCCGACATTCACGAAGCACTTCTCAAATTCGGTTGCTCCCTCGTCTGCTGGAACATCTTCAGACGGACGGAGCAGCCTTTTTGAATCCATCTCTTATGAAAGCATCTCAGACATGAGACCATTCTCTCGCCTGAGAGAGCGAAACCGGAGGTGTTGCCGCGCCAGCATCAGTACCCAAGTTCCGGATTCACGACGTTGGCGACCGGTTCGCCTAGAGTGAGGGCGCGGACATTTTTGGCAAACAGTCTGAGTCCGGCTTCAACATAGCCTGTCGGGGCATCGCAAGAGATATGCGGCGTAACAACAAACCTCGGAACGTCCCAAAGAGTTGACTCTGAGGCCAACGGCTCGACTTCGAAGACGTCGGCCACGCAGCCTGCCAATGCATTACGGTTCAGGGCGTCGGTGATTGCGTTGTAGTCCACGACGGCTCCTCGCGCCATGTTGACGATGCCTGCACCCGGCTTGAGCGAGCTTATTCGTCTCGCCGAAATCAGGTTTTGTGTTTCGGGTGTCAGCGGGCATGCGAGGACGACGAAATCGGCATCGGGCAGAACATCGTCGAGTGCATCTTGCGGGACGACGCGATTGAAGCCCTCAGCCGGCCGACCGCTCCTTGACACGCCAGTTACTGACAACCCCAAGGTTCCGCCAGCAAGTGCTACCGCAGTACCAATTCCGCCAGTACCAACCACGAGAAGCTTTTTGTCTGCGACCGGCGAGGTGAATATTGGCTGCCAGCGACGCTGCGACTGGTCGTAGGCGAACTGCGGCATTCTGCTGTTGAGCATCAGGATGCTCATTAGCGCATACTCGCGCGCCTTCACCGCGTGAATGCCACTGCTGTTCGAAAAAATGGCCCCGCGGGGAAGCCAGTCAAGCGGCATGAAGCGCTCTACGCCCGCGTTGATACAGTGCGCGAGTCTAAGATTTGGGGCGTGCTTTCTGATTACTTCGGTGTCAAAGCGAGGAGCCACCAGAAATTCCGCCGCGCCCAGTGCTTCGTGGTTCAACTGGTCAAATGCACTGACCGAAATGTGCGCTCGCTCGTTGAGGTCTCCGAGGCTGTCCCGAATCTGATTTTCCGTGATGGCATATTGGCCAACGCCATAGTTGATTGCATAGATGTTCAATGCGTCTGTCGACACGTCAACCTCAGAGAGGAAGAGAGCGTCACCCTTGCCACGAAGGACGTCGTGGCAAGGGCGCGCAGGTGTTGTTCAATCACGCCGCCAGTTCAATCGCTTTGTGGAAGCTGCGACCTTGCCAAAGGAGGCAGTGCCCATCGACTTCGTCGGGCATGAGGACAGACTGGACCACGCCTACGAGAATGGTGTGCGAGAACCCGTCATGAGCCTTGGCCAGCGTGCAGTCGAGGGCGACGCGAGCTCCTGTGAGAAGCGGCGCGCCCGTTTCGCCAGGTATCCAGTCGATACCGACGAATCGCTCCGAGCCTTTCTTTTCGCCAAACTGCTGGACAACCCGCGCGTGGTCGGCCATCAGAACGTTCACTGCGAAGAATCCCTGATGCAGGATGACATCGTGTGCGGATACAGATTTGTTGACGCATACGATGACGGACGGCGGGTCCGCAGAAAGGCTGCAAACAGCCGTTGCGATGAAACCGAGGGGCACAGTGCCTTCAGCCGTGGTGATTGCCGTGACTGCGCCAGGGAAGCGAGCCATCGCTTCGCGGAATTGCTTGTCAATGTTCACGATATCCTACCCATTCAAGTGCGACACAAATTTCGTGTTCAGATATGCTTCGACCGCTTCCGGTCCGCCTTCTGAGCCAATGCCCGAATCACGAACGCCACCGTAGGGAGTTTCGGGCAGAGCCAACCCCAAGTGGTTAATGGTCACCATCCCCGCCTCGATGCCCCGAAACAGCGTGGAAGCCTTCGCGCTGTCTCGCGTCCACGCGTAGGAGGCGAGACCGAACGGCAGCCGGTTCGCTTCATTGAGTGCATCGTTCAAGTCCTTGAACGGCATCAGAAGGGCAACGGGGCCGAAAGGCTCATCGTTCATTGCTGCCATCTCGGGCGTGACGTCGGCGAGGACGGTGGGCTCAAAGAAGTAGCCTTTGCCCACGATGCGTTTGCCGCCCGTGATTACGCGCGCGCCTTTGCCAACGGCGTCCTCGACGAGATGCGCAACGCTTTGCAAACGGCGTTCGTTGATAAGCGGACCCATCGTGGTGCCGTCTTCCAGACCGTCACCGACCTTGAGGGCGGCGGCTTTGCTGCCGAACTTGTCGCAGAAGGCGCCATAGACGCGTTGGTCAATCAGGAACCGGGTCGGAGCAATACATACCTGCCCGGCATTGCGGAACTTGGCAGCGGCGAGCAGGGAGGCTGCCGATTCGAGGTCTGCGTCGTCACAAATGACCACGGGCGCGTGACCACCGAGTTCCATCGTCACACGTTTCATGTGCCGACTTGCCATCGCCGCCAGCTGCTTGCCGACCGGCACACTGCCGGTGAACGAGACCTTGCGGATGCCTGCGTGCGGAATCGCGTATTCAGAAATCTCGGCCGGTACGCCAAAGAGGAGTCCAATCGTGCCCGCCGGTACGCCGGCGTCATGGAAGCATTGAATCAGTTCCGCCGGCGAAGCAGGCGTTTCTTCCGGCGCCTTGATAATGATGGAGCAGCCCGCGGCGAGCGCTGGTGCCAGCTTGCGTGTGACTTGGCTGACGGGGAAGTTCCACGGCGTAAATCCGATGGCCGGCCCAACGGGCTCCTTCAGCGACGTTTGGAGCACGGCTGCGTTACGACCTGGGATGACGCGTCCGTACACCCGGCGAGCCTCGTCGGCGAACCACTCAATCAGGTCGGCGCAGGAGTTCACCTCGAGCCGGGCTTCGGCGAGCGGTTTCCCTTCTTCTGTTGTCAGCAGGCGCGCAATCGGCTCGGCGCGCTCGCGAAGCAATTCCGCGGCACGGCGCATCTTCTTCGCCCGGTCGAAAGCTGAGATGCCGCTCCAGTCGCGAAAGCCTTTTTGTGCAGCCTGAATAGCGCTCTCGACATCCTGCGTCTCGGCCCGAGCCACAGAGCCAATACGTTCGCCGGTCGCCGGGTTCACCACGTCGAGGGTTTGATTGAGAGCGCCACGACGCCATTCACCGTCGATGAAAAGATTGACATCCTGATAGGACATGCGAAATCACCTTTGCTTGGTTGAGAGAGCGCAGACGCGGACGCCTGCTTGCCGGTCAAAAAGGCAAAGGCCGTGCCATTCGATTTATTCTCTATAAATCAGTCACTTAGTTCGTCACATCCCTTGTCATTCTCACGCGTGCGACCGCGTCAGTCGCACGCGTGATACCGCGGAAGTCTGAGATTCAGGTAGGCCGGCTCACCACGCAGCCAAGGATTGGCCTGCTAAAAGGGCAGTTTCCAAGGGCTTTTGCCGGGCGGCTTCCGAGTTCCGGGGGGGGCAAACTGGCCACCGAGATAGTTCGTGCCTCTCGTTTGTGGCCCCTCGGACGTACATGTCGTCGGATTGAGACAAGCCGAGCAAACGAGCTGAGTCTCGGCTACTCCTTCCTCTTAGGGGGCTGAAGCAGGTTCCGTCGATTTTCAATGCGGAACCCGTGAGCGGCGATGTCGGAAATGAGACGACCGATGGGGGAAGAGGTATGTGGCTGGGGAAGGCGCCTAAGGTTTACCCGCCTATCAGGGTCGGCTTGCGCGCTTCACTATATGACACTAATCAACGTTTAAGCGCATTTTTCGCACCAATCAAGTGCGAAACTTTGCGGTTTGAGCCTTATCTTTTCATAAAATGTCGTTAATAATCAAATAGTTAATGACGACATTCTGATTTGGCTCAATTATTGCGGTGGGCTTGCGGTATGCCGGTCGCGGCGTTACGCGGTGGAGTGGGTATGAGCATCGACGAACACCTTGTGAAGATTATGTCCGCTCTGACGGCGGCGGCGAGCGACGTCCCGCCGACAGTCGGTTCGGGGACCGCGCCAGACTGGACCCCCTATTCATCGTGGCGCCGGTGCATGGACAAGTACCAAATCCAGCCCGATGCAAAGCCGAATGTGCCGATTCTGACGGCAATGGAACTCACCGAGGCACGCAACGCGTTCGGTGACGACAACCTGTCGCTCATCATGCCGGAGTTGCATCGGCTTCTGGAAATCATCGGACCGGTCGGATACAACGCAACCCTCGCCGATAGCCAGGGAATCATCCTGGTCGAAGTTGCGCCTGACGACCCCGCTCATCACTGTATTGGCGACAAGGAAGGCACCTTCTGGCTCGAGGAGTACGGCGGCACCAACGGAATCGGCTCTACATTGATAGAGCAGCGTGCGACTTCAGTCTTCAAGCAGGACCACTACCTCGCCGACCTGATTACGCAATCGTGCGTGGCCGCTCCCGTTCGTAGCATCGATGGCCGCGTCAAAGGCGTAATCAATCTCGCAACGCGTAACACGGACATCACCGAATCGGCGCACCGGGTTATCTATCAGCTGGCTCTCGATAGTGCAGTCAGGCTGGAAGCGAAGCTGTTCCGCTCGCAATTCTCCAACGATTCAGTCCTTCAGTTTCATCGACGGACAGGGCCTGCAGTGATGCTTGCAATTGGAGAGGACTTCCAGGTAACTGGCGCTACGCGTTCTGCGCGCGACCTGTTTGGCTTCGGTGATGTCGGAACGGGGACGCCTAATCTTTGGGAAGTGTTCGACCGTAGCTGCGAAGCTGCGCTGACTCATTCAGGTGACTTGAATACAGTCGGATTGCGTCTCCTTTCAACGGGTCGCCTGCACAAGGTGTCAGTCTGGCCGGGTGCCCGCACGAGGCACCGGCCTTCGATTGTCGTTCCGGAAACCTATCGCACTGACCGGGGAGCCACGCGAGCTGGTCGACAGCAGGCTGTGACGGTTGCGGAGTGTGCGGGAAGCGACCGGAAGATGCAGGCAAACATCGCAATCCTTAATAAGCTGAAAGATAGCGGTATTCCTGTACTGCTTCTTGGCGAGACTGGCACTGGTAAAGATACGCTCGCCAAAGCGATTCACAATGAAAGTAGCCGTGCTAGCGAGCCATTCGTCGCGTTCAACTGTGCCGCGGTTCCAGAGTCGTTGATTGATAGCGAGCTGTTTGGGTACTCGAAGGGGGCCTTCACGGGTGCAAATCGCGAAGGTAACGTGGGCAGACTCGTAGAAGCGCATGGAGGCACAATCTTTCTTGACGAGATTGGCGACATGCCGCTGCAGCTCCAGACCAGATTGCTGCGAGTACTGGAGTCAGGGGAAGTGACCCCGCTTGGTGCCGGTCGTGCGCGTCAGGTGGACCTTCAAGTTATTGCGGCGACCAATCAGAATCTCAGGACGAAGATTGCAGAGGGCCTCTTCCGCGAAGACCTTTACTATCGCCTCGCGGGAATCGTTATCGACGTGCCTTCCCTGCGCGAGCGGGATGACGTTGCGGGAATCGCTCAATCGCTCCTGAACCGTCTCTCGGAAGGTAAGGCGCTTAAGCTTGACGACAGCGCGATTGCGGCGATTCTCGCGCATCGCTGGCCGGGCAATGTCCGAGAAATGCGTTTCGTGCTGCAGCGCGCTATCAAGCTGTGCGAAGGCGGAGTGGTCACCGCAGGCGACCTTTTACTTGCGCCTGCACCGGTAATGCAGCCCAGGCCGCAACAGCCGCAACAACCGGTTGCGCCGGCAACCGCCGAGGTAATCCCGCAGCAGGCTGACGAAGTTGACGCGCACGATTCAGACCACACCGTTCGCTCGGCGCTCGCGTCTGCCGAACGAGCAGCAATCCTCAAGGCGTTGTCACGCCACTCAAACAACATTGATGCGGCAGCCCAATCACTCCACATGAGCCGCGCAACTATCTATCGAAAGCTGAAGCGTTACGACATCCGTACGTAAGCTTCGTTACTCCACTCTTTCAGAAAAAGCCCGCATTTGCGGGCTTTTTGCTTTTATTCATCTCTTTAAAACCGACTAAAACGGGAGGCGAGGAGCGTACGTCGTCTCACCGCTGACTTTGACGGCGTCGCGGCGATGAGAATTTAAAGATTGACCGGGTTCCGAAGACGCCACAAATTCCTCAAGATAATCAATTCATTAGCCATCCAAAATTAGATTGGCATAGCCTTTGCAGATGGAGACCTGCCCGAATCGAGCCGATTTCGCGCGGCAAAAGCTGGCAAACGGGAGACCCGTCCAGCGCGTCTGAAACCTCCACACGTAAAGGTGCAGCACATGAAAGGTATGCTCAAGAGCATTGGTGGACCACTTGTAAGCGCGATGTCTTTGCTTGTCGCGTCCATCGTGCCTATTCCCGCCCATAGCGCTGACCAGGTCACGCTGAAAGTTGCCTATTCTTCGGACTTTGTTCCGCTGAGTCCTGAAGCAGGAAAGGCATACTGGGACCAGGTTGTCGGCCAGTTCGAAAAGGAAAACCCGGGCGTCAAAGTCCAACGAATCACAGTGCCGGGGTCGTACGCCGACGTTGAAAACAAGATGAGCCTGATGTTCCGGTCGCCGGGAACCGCCCCGGACGTCGTCGAACTGTCCAACCAGGACATGATTCAGTGGGTCGACAGTGGCTATCTCGCGCCGCTCGACAAATGGCTTGGCGCCGAACCGTCCTGGAAGGACATGCCCGCCAACATCAAGTACGAGACGACGGTCGACGGCAAGGTATACGGCATCAGCCACGGCGAAAACGAAATGGGGCTGCTCTATGACAAGACCCTCTTCGCCAAGGCCGGTATTGCAGTCCCGTGGGCGCCCAAGACATGGGCCGACGTACTTGACGCCGCGCGCAAGATTAAGGCGACCAGTCCGTCCGCGTGGCCGTTGTGGCTTCCTACCGGAACCGCACAGGGTGCGTCGGGCGCATGGAACGGCCCGAACTCGGTGCTCTTTGGCTCGTCGGACCCGACGATTTACAACGCCTCGACGAAGAAGTGGGTTGTCGATAGCAAAGGCCTTCGCGAGACCGTCAACATCTACCGCACTGCTGCAGCAGAGGGGTTGCTGGCTCCGTCCTCGCAACTCCTGAATGCGAATGCTATCGCGACGCCCCCGACGGAAATTCCGAAGCATCGCATCGGCATCACGCTCGCCGGCAACTGGTTCACCCTTCAGTGGACCAAACCCGTCTCATCACCCTTCTACGGAACCGCCTTCAATGACATCGGCGTAGCGGCCGTTCCGACTGTCGGCGGTCAGGCGCCTGGAGTTGCGAGCAGTCTCGGCGGATGGGATATGGCAATTTACTCGGGCTCGAAGCAGAAGGACCTGGCGTGGAAATTCATCCAAATCGGCCAACAGAAGAAAAACATGCTGATGGGGGCGCTCAACAACGGCTGGACGCCGCCTGTGTCTGGCTACGCAAATTCGTCCGCTTGGCTGAATGTTGACCCGTTCCAGAAAAGCTTCCAGAACTGGTTGCCGCATGCCACGCCAATTCCCGTTGTCGCCGGTTACAACACTTGGGCTATGGGCTTCGTGACGGCCACCGAGGCGGTCGTTCTCAACCCGAAGCTCTCTGTCGACGATGCCATGAAAAAGATGGTGACCTACGTCACCAACCAGACAGGTCCTGACGAAGTCGAAGTCCGAAAGTAAATCGCACCAGCGAATGCTGCCCCGCCTCGGACGATGAAACGTCGAACGCGGGGCGAAGGATGAACGCACATGAAACCAGTTCTCTACGGTATTGCAGCGACTGCAAGCATCGTGATGAGTCTGCTCGTCCTGCAAAGCAAGGTTCTCGATTTTCCAGTCAGCAACGGATTCCTGCTCAATCTGGCATCGAGCGTCGATTTTCAGTCGGCCCTGTGGCGGGCGTCGTTTCCATTCGACAAATTGCCCAATTCCCTAAATCACTGAGCAACGCAGGGTCATGTCCCTGCTCGCAAACTACCTGAAGGTGTGACATGACGACTGTCCGCTTTGACCAAGTATCCAAGTTGTACGGCGATACCGTCGCCGTACAGGGCCTGAATTTCGAAGTGAACGACGGCGAGTTCCTCGTCATGGTCGGACCCAGTGGCTGCGGGAAGACCACGACGCTCCGAATGCTGGCCGGGCTGGAGACTCCGTCTTACGGTCGCCTCTGGTTTGACGACAAGGATATGACGTTGACACCGCCCGGTAAGCGCGGCATCGCGATGGTGTTCCAGAGCTACGCGCTGTATCCGCACCTTTCCGTCTATCGCAACCTGTCTTTCGGCCTTGAAATCCGTCACGAGTCCAAGCACGACCGCGACCAGCGTGTCCGCCGGGTGAGCGACATGCTGGGATTGACCAAGCTCCTTGACAGAAAACCGAGCGCACTGTCCGGCGGCCAGCGTCAGCGCATTGCGCTCGGCCGGGCGATGATTACCGAGCCCCGTCTGTTCCTCCTCGACGAGCCGCTTTCAAACCTCGACGCAGCACTTCGAACACAAATGCGGCTTGAAATCGCCGAGATGCAACGCCGCCTTGGCGTGCCGACGGTTTACGTCACGCATGACCAGGTGGAAGCAATGACCATGGGGCATCGAATCGCCGTGTTCTCACACGGCAAGATGCTGCAGATTGGAACACCGGAGCAACTCTATCGGCGCCCGATGAATCGCGAAGTGGCAACCTTCATCGGTTCACCAAAGATGAACATCCTGTCTGCTGATGTCGTAGGTTCTGCAGACGCGCCCGCCTTCAATCTATGTGGTTCGACATACGCGCTAGACGGCGCCAAGGCACAGGCGTTCAACGCGCCTCGCGGCCGAAAGGTTCACATCGGCATCCGGCCGCAGGAGATTCACTGGGTCCAGGATTCGCCAGGACGCTGCGCTAGCCGGCTGAAAGGCCAGGTCTTGAGTGTCGAGCCGACGGGCGCCGAGACGTACGTTACGGTCATGTGTGGAACCGAATCGCTGACCGCCCGTTTCCCGAGCTTCGCCCCGGTTGCTGAGGGCGACATTGTCGAACTCGCCTTCGATACTGAAGACCTGCACATCTTCGATATTGAGTCGGGGGCATCTCTCATCGACGAGCGGGCGCTTGCTCTGGAGTCTGTCCCCGCCTTGATGCGTGCTTGATGCGGCGCAGTTCTCGCTACGTTTGATTTCACAGTCTGCTCGACTCGAGGCATAGATGAACAGCCCAACAATCTCAATGGACCGGTTTGGCAAAGCCAGACTCGATGGTCATCGCTATCGGTGGGAGAGCCTTGTACTCCTTCTTCCCGCCGCTGCTCTCCTGATTGGCCTTTTCGTAGCGCCAATCATCTACGCCGGCTATCTGGGACTAACCAACCTCCAGTTGATTGGTTCGCATGCCGTTCACTACAAGTTCACCGGAATGTGGAACGTCCACGTACTTCTGAACGATGAAGAGTTCTGGCATTCGCTCCTTGTGACGATTTACTTTGTGGTCGGCTCGGGTGCTGTCGCATCCACCATTGCGGGCCTTGTGCTCGCGATGCTGATGGACCGGGCGATTCCTGCGATTCAGGTTTCGGTGGGAGCGCTTGCCATGCTCGCGTGCATTCTGCCGCCCGCGACGGTTGCTGTCCTGTGGTTCTGTGTTTCGACGGCCGGTGGTGTGCTGCCCTGGATGCTGGGACAGGCATCGAGTGACCTCCTGTTCAAGTATCCGGTAGTTATCGTCTCCGCCGCGAATGCGTGGTCGCTCTGCGGTTTGACAATGTTGATGTTCGCGGCAGCGCTCAAAAATATCCCGCAGGACATGTACGAAGCGGCCATTCTCGAAGGCTCGAACGCCGTACAGCGCTTCTTCCGCATTACTCTCCCGATGCTGCGTCCGACCCTGATGACGTCCGTGTTGCTCATGACGCTTCTGTCGTTCGGCAACTTCACGCTCGTCTTCCTCATGACGGGCGGTGGCCCCGGAAATGCCACCAACATCCTGCCTGTATATGCCTATATGCAGGGCTTCCGTTTCAATCACCTGGGATACGGCGCGATGCTGGGCAACGTCATGGTCCTGCTCTCAGCAGCCCTGGGCATCACGTTTATCTGCGTCGACCGACTCGGCGGTATCAAGAAGTCCGCCAAAAAGCGCTAAGGAACCGGCCATGAGTACACATATCTCCCTTGCTTCCGATGTTTCCGCGACCAGTGAGACACCATCCCGCTTTGGTCCTGAAGTTATCCTGCCCAAGCTGACCGTCGGCAAAGTGTCTCGAAACGTTGCCCTGACTGCATGCGGTGCAATGTTCGTCTTGCCTCTGCTCTGGCTCATTCTTGCCTCTGTCGACGCGGATGCGAGCCGGCAGCTCAAGTTGCCGATTCTGACGCTCGCGCACTTCGGCATTGCATTGAGTTCCGGGAAACTGCTGGCGCTCTGGAACAGCGTTGTCATTTCAATCATCGCTACCCTTGTCGCGACAATTCCGTCGATATTTGCTGGGTACGCGTTCTCGCGGCAGCACATACCGTTCAAAAAGAGCACGCTCCTCGTGATTCTTTTTCTGTCGGGCATCCCAATCAATATCCTGATTGTGCCTGTCTATCAAGTGCTGTCCAAGATGGACATGCTGTCCCTGCTTCCGACCGGCATCTTTCTCGGAGCAACTGCGCTTCCGTTTGAGCTTTACATCATCAAGAACGCGATTGACGCAATACCTCTGGACCTCGAAGAGGCGGCAAGAATCGAAGGCGCGGGCACGCTGCAAATCATCCTGCGGGTGATTGTTCCTCTGTCGATGCCGGGAATCATGGCTGGCGCCATTTTCGGGTTCGTCAACACGTGGGGCAACTTCCTGGCTCCGCTTGTTCTCATCACCAACTCCGAGCAACAGCCGAGTCCAATCTCCATCTTCAGCTTCATCACGGCCGACACGATTCGGTATGGGGACATCGCTGCCTACAGCCTGGTGTATTCCGCACCCGTTGTGTTGCTGTACCTCCTCTCGTCTCGTGTATTCAAGTCGGGTTTTGTACTTGGGGGGGCGGTTCGAGGGTGAGCGCTTGCTGAAACCTCGTCTCAACTCGAGCGCTTCACGCTGTCTCATCGGTGAGACAGGCGACTGAGACTGCGAAATTAACTCTGAAAAATCAAGGGCATTGCGGACTGGCATAGCCGTTGCAGAACATGGTGCCCACTACATTTCGATGGCCTTTGAGGTAATAAATGAAACTCGGACTTTTCATGATGCCGCTTCACGACCCGAAGCGGAATTACACGGAGCTGCTCAAGCAGGACCGCGACGCAATCATCATGGCCGACAAGCTCGGCTACGCAGAAGCCTGGGTCGGCG
>NZ_JBFPKM010000002.1:0-985947 GCF_040948755.1 Paraburkholderia sp. BR13444
GCAGTTTCGCTCCACGCTTCCTCCCTACGCCCGGTCGCCCTCGCGCAGTTGCGCTTCGCTTCGCTCGCTGTGATCAACTTGCGGTGGGACTTGCACCCACAAGAGTGCGCCCATGCTGGGCGCACAATAAAAAAAGCCCACTTCTTGTGAAGTGGGCTTTCTCAAATCTGGCGGAGCGGACGGGGCTCGAACCCGCGACCCCCGGCGTGACAGGCCGGTATTCTAACCAACTGAACTACCGCTCCAGATTTTGCATCGCAGTCTGCGGGCCATGCTCCCAGCCTGCTGCACCGTTCAAACTTCCAACCGAACGACGCCGATGTTCTGGCGTCCCCTAGGGGATTCGAACCCCTGTACTCACCGTGAAAGGGTGATGTCCTAGGCCTCTAGACGAAGGGGACAACGTACTGCTTACACCTTTAATGAAAAAGCCCGTTCAGGTATGTGTGAACGGGCTTTGTCTGGCGGAGTGGACGGGACTCGAACCCGCGACCCCCGGCGTGACAGGCCGGTATTCTAACCGACTGAACTACCACTCCAGTCTTTACACCCTGCTTGCGAGCGTCGGTTAATTCTCTGCAAGCTGCGCTGCTTTACTACTACTCGAATACTAAAGCGACGCTGATGTTTGGCGTCCCCTAGGGGATTCGAACCCCTGTACTCACCGTGAAAGGGTGATGTCCTAGGCCTCTAGACGAAGGGGACAAAATCTTTTCAGATCCGTCTTAATTCGCTTTCGACTTATTCAGCTCGCTCTAACTTTTCAGTTAATTCGCTGAGCTTTTTAACGTCAACTACGAAGACCGCTATTTTAACTACGTTTCAGTTATTTGTGAAGTCTTTTTTTCTACAACTTTCAGACTTCTTAACCACTTTAACTTCTCTCTGCTGTGTTGGTGGAGGTAAGCGGGATCGAACCGCTGACCTCTTGCATGCCATGCAAGCGCTCTCCCAGCTGAGCTATACCCCCGCGCACATCAGAGAAACGAGATTCTAGAGGGCGATCTGCGGTTTGTAAATACCCTTTGAGCAATTACATGCGATTTTTCCGAAGGCGTGCGAAACCCTGTCACGCACGCCCGCAGCTGATCAGCCAAGCGCTGTTTCGATACGGCCAACGACGACGTCGCGACCGAACAGCATCAGCACGCTATCAATCGACGGAGTATGCGTCGTACCCGCCACCAGCAAACGCACCGGCATCGCGAGCTGCGGCATCTTCAGCTTGTGCGCGCCGAGCGTAGCCTTCAGCACGGCGGCGATCGCCTCCTTGGTCCATTCGACCGTCTTCAATGCAGCGGCCAGATCAGCGAGCGCCGGACGAACCGCGTCGGTCACGTGCTGGGCAAGCGACTCGGCATCGGGTGCCGGCGTGCGATAGAACATCGCGGAGTTCTGCGCGATTTCCTTCACGGTCGACGCACGATCCTTCATCAGGCCCACCACGCCCGTCAAATCCGGACCTTGCGCGAGTGTGGCTTCGTCGATGCCGAGCTCCGCGAAGAACGGTATCGCCAGTTCGGCGAGGCGTGCGTTGTCGGCTTCCTTGATGTAGTGCGCGTTGAGCCAGTTCAGCTTGTCATGGTCGTACTGCGCCGGCGACTTGCCGAGATGCTCGAGATCGAACCACTCGACGAACTGCTCGCGCGTGAAAATCTCCGCGTCGCCATGCGACCAGCCGAGGCGCGCCAGATAGTTGACGACCGCTTCCGGTAGATACCCTGCATCGCGATAACCCATCACGCTCATCGCGCCGTGGCGCTTGCTCATCTTCTCGCCCTGCTCGTTCAGCACGGTCGGCAGATGCGCATACACCGGCGGCTCGCCGCCGAGCGCGCGCAGAATGTTGATCTGCCGCGGCGTATTGTTGACGTGGTCGTCGCCGCGGATCACGTGAGTGATGCGCATGTCGAGATCGTCGACGACGACGCAGAAGTTATACGTCGGCGTGCCGTCCGGACGGGCGATCACGAGGTCGTCGAGCTCTTCGTTCGAGATTTCGATGCGGCCTTTCACCGCGTCGTCCCACGCGACCACGCCGGTCAGCGGATTACGAAAGCGCAGCACCGGCGTCACGCCCGCGGGCGGCTCCGGCAGGACCTTGCCCGGCTCCGGGCGCCACGTGCCATCGTAGCGCGGCTTTTCGCCCGCTTCGCGCTGACGCTCGCGCAGCGCGTCGAGCTCTTCGGTCGACATGTAGCACGGGTAGACGAGCCCGGCGTCCTGCATCTGCTTCAGCACTTCCCGGTAACGGTCCATGCGCTGCATCTGGTAGAACGGGCCTTCGTCGAAATCGAGACCAAGCCATGCCATGCCCTCGAGAATCGCGTCGACGGATTCGGTGGTGGAGCGCTCGACGTCGGTGTCCTCGATCCGCAGCACGAAGGTCCCTTTCATCTTGCGCGCGAACGCCCACGGATACAGCGCGGAGCGGATGTTGCCCAGGTGGATGAAGCCGGTGGGACTCGGTGCGAAACGGGTACGAACGGAGGTGGTCATTAGCGGTTACTCGGAAAACAGGCGCCGGCGCTCGAGCGAACACGGCTGCGAAGCGCGGCAGCGAAGCGTGCCCATGCTGCGCGCGATGTCGCGCACGGCCACGAGGGAAATAGATGCAAGACGCGAATTATACCTTCCGCCCGCGGGTTGCCGCCCTCGTCCGAACGGCTATGGCGCATGGGCGAACGGCGTCCGGACACCTGCGCAGGCACCTTCCCTCCGCTGACCGAACTCATCTTGAAAAGACGCGGCCCCAGTTCCGAATACTTCCTCTGCAACGTTTCATTACAGCGGACCGCGCGCGCCGATCGTTTGCATTAAGATGTGCGCGCGCTGATATAAGGGCTTGCCCCGCACATCGATCCGATAGGAACGGGACACTCTCCAGCGCGCGGAATCGCCGCCGGCGATACGCCTGGCCTGACCTCAGCCTGATCGCGGTACGCGCGACGCCGCCTGCGTCGCCCGCGCCGTAGCTGGAGAACTCGTTGAAACCCTCATCCCCAAGTTTGAGCCGCCGCAGCTTTTCGCTGGCGGCCGCATCCGCAGTGCTTGCCGCCTGCACCACGACCAACGGCAAACTCAATGGCGCGCCCATCACCGCGACGCCCGCCGTTGCGCCGCCTGAAAAAGCGCAACAGAAACCGGTTCGCGTCGCGCTCGCTCTCGGCGGCGGCGCCGCGCGCGGCTTTGCGCACATCGGCGTGATCAAGGCGCTCGAGGCGCGCAATATCCAGATCGACCTGATCGCCGGCACGAGCGCCGGCTCCGTGGTCGGCGCGCTGTACGCGTCGGGCATGAACGGTTTCGCGCTGAACAAGCTCGCGCTGTCGATGGACGAAGCGTCGATCAGCGACTGGGCGATGCCGTTTCGTACGCGCGGCTTCCTGCAGGGCGTCGCGCTGCAGAACTACCTGAACACGACGCTGAACAACCGCCCGATCGAGAAGATGGCGAGGCCCCTCGGCGTAGTCGCGACCGATCTGCAAACCGGCCAGCCGATCCTGTTCCAGCGCGGCAACACCGGCACCGCGGTGCGCGCGTCGTGCAGCGTGCCGTCGATTTTCGAGCCGGTGAAGATCGGCGGTCACGAGTATGTGGATGGGGGTCTCGTGAGCCCCGTACCGGCGTCGTTCGCGCGCAAGATGGGCGGGGATTTCGTCATCGCCGTCGATATCTCGCAGCGGCCGGAGACCGGCCTCACCACGAGCTCGTTCGACGTGCTGATGCAGACCTTCACGATCATGGGCCAGACGATCAAGGCCTACGAGCTCGACAAGTACGCCGACGTGGTAATCCGGCCGAATCTCGCGGCGATGAGCGGCAGTGATTTCTCGCAGCGCAACGCGGCGATCCTCGCCGGCGAGGAAGCGGTCGCGAAGATGATGCCGGAATTGCAGCGCAAGCTCGCCGCGCGGCGCATGGGCGCCTGAAAACCTCGTGGCGCACAGTCGCCGTGCGCCACCAGGGCAAAGTTCGCGCATCAAATGCAAAAAGCCTGCTTCGAACGAAGCAGGCTTTTTTATCGCCGGACTCAGCGCGGAATTAGTTATTTCCGCTGATCGTCGCGGTCACGCGCTTGCGCAGATCGTCGGCCTGATACGAGGTCTCGATCCGACGCGCACCCGTGAAGCGCTTTTCCCAGTAGCCGTCATCCATGTCGTCGACGCGGATCGTGCTGCCGGTGGACGGCGAGTGCACGAACTTGTTGTCGCCGATATAGATGCCGACGTGCGAGAACGTGCGGCGCATCGTATTGAAGAACACCAGATCGCCCGGCTTGAGGTCGCTGACGCGCACCTTCTCGCCCATCCGGCTCATTTCCTCGGCACGACGCGGCAGCGCGAGGCCGAGCGTGTCCTGGAACACGTAGCGCACGAAACCGCTGCAATCAAGCCCTGAATCTGGCGTATTGCCGCCCCAACGGTAGCGAACGCCGATCATGTTCAGCGCGCCGACCACCACGTCACCCGCTTTGCCGGCCATACCGGAAAGGAATGATTTGGCGCCGCTGCTCTCGGTGCTAGCAGCCTTGGGTTGGGGAGTGAGGAGGGAGAGAGGATCCGAGCCGTTGGTGGTGGGATACGAGGCATTCTGATTAAAACCGCTTACTTCATCGGCGAATACGCCGGGAGCTGCTGCCATCAAGACGCCAATGAACATCCCGGCGACGACGCGCGTGCAAGCCTGGGTGAAGTTTCTGTGCTGCATTGGTCGGTAGTTTTTGCCAAAAAAATCAGACGTCTACGAAAAAAGTTTGGTCGATACTAGCCAGTAAGTATTTGCGTGTCAAAAGGAATAGAAAAAATCAATCGAGACGCGCACTCAATTGGTGAAACGGTGAAAAATCAACGATCAAGCGCCGCTTTCAGCAGCTTTCTAGTGTAAGCATGCGCGGGTGCCGCAAAAATTTTCTCGACTTCGCCGGTCTCGACGATCGATCCGTTTTGCATCACCACGACGCGGTGCGCCATCGCCCCGATCACCTCCAGATCGTGACTGATGAACACGAAGCCGAGGTTGTACTTGTGCTGCAAACCGGTGAGCAGCTTGAGCACCTGTTGCTGAATCGAGACGTCGAGCGCGCTGGTCGGTTCGTCGAGGATCAGCACGCGCGGCTCGAGTACCAGCGCGCGCGCGATCGCGATGCGCTGCCGCTGCCCGCCCGAAAACTCATGCGGATAGCGATACAGCGCGGTGCGGTCGATGCCGACTTCACGCAGCACCGCGAGCACCTTGTCGCGCCGCGCCTGCGGCGTCATCTGCGGCCGATGCAGCGCGAGCCCCTCGCCGACGATCCGCTCGATCGTCTGCCGCGGCGAAAGCGAACTAAAAGGGTCTTGAAAGACAACCTGCATATTCGAGCGCAGCGCGGTCTTTTCGGCGCCGCGATAGCTCGCGAGCGCCCTGCCCTGAAACTGGATCTCGCCGTGCGCGGTGCGCTGCAGACCGAGCAGCGCCATCGCGAGTGTCGACTTGCCCGACCCTGATTCGCCGACGATCCCGAGCGTCTCGCCCTGGCGTACCGACACGTTCGCCGAGTCGACCGCACGAAACCGCCCCGCGCCGAACCAACCGCGCAGGCCAGGCAGCTTCGTTTTGAAGTCGACCGACACGTCGCGAGCTTCGAGCAGCACCGGCGAGATCGGCAGCACCGGCGCGACCTCGCGTTGCGGCCGGCTGGCGAGCAGCCGCTGGGTATACGGATGGCGCGGCGCCTCGAAGACCTGCTCGACCGTGCCGGTTTCGACCAGCACGCCCCGCTCCATCACCGCGACGCGCTGCGCGAAGTGACGCACCAGATTCAGGTCGTGCGTGATCAGCAGCACGGCCATGCCGCGCTTTTGCGCTTCGTCGCGCTGCAACTCCAGTAGCAGTTCGACGATCTGCGCGCGAATCGTCACGTCGAGCGCAGTGGTCGGCTCGTCGGCGAGCAACAGGCGCGGCCGGCAGGCGAGCGCCATCGCGATCATCGCGCGCTGCCGCTGGCCGCCCGACAGCTGATGCGGATAGCTGTTGACGCGCTTCTCCGGTTCGGTGATCCCAGTGCGCGCAAGCAACGCGACCGCACGCCGGCACGCCTCGGCCACGCTGACGCCGTCATGCACGACGATCGTCTCGGCAATCTGGTCGCCGATCGTGTACAGCGGGTTGAGCGCGGTCATTGGCTCCTGGAAGATCATCGCGATGTCCGAGCCGCGCAGGCCGCGCATCGAGCGCTCGCTCTTCGCGAGCAGATCTTCACCATCGAAGCGGATCGCGCCGCTCACCTGCGCGTCGTTCAGCAGGCGCAGCACCGACAGCGCGGTCACGCTCTTGCCCGAACCCGACTCGCCGACGAGCGCGACGCGCTCGCCGCGCGCGATCGCGAGCGTGACGTCGTCGACGGCCACCGTGTCGCCGAACGCAACGCGCAGATGGTCGAATTCGAGCAGCGGCATATCCGTCGATGGCGGATCGATTTGCGGGAGCGCGCTCATTGGCCACCTCCGGCGTGTATCGCATCGGAGATACGCGTGTCGAGCGCGTTGCGCAGCGCGTCGCCCATGAAGGTCAATAGCAACAGCATCGCCACCAGCACGCCGAAGGTCGACACCGAGATCCACCATGCATCGAGATTCGCCTTGCCCTGAGCGAGCAGCTCGCCCAAGCTCGGCGTCGGCGGCGGCACCCCGAGGCCGAGGAAGTCGAGGCTCGTCAGCGCGAGAATCGCGCTGCTCATGCTGAACGGCAGGAACGTGATGACCGGCGTCAGACTGTTGGGCAACACGTGACGCCACATGATCTGCCAATGCGACAGGCCCATCGCGCGCGCGGCGCGCACATAATCCTGCTGGCGATTGCGCAGGAATTCGGCGCGCACGTAATCGGACAGTCCGATCCAGTTGAACAGCGACAGCAGCACGATCAAGAGCGCAAAGCTGCGCTCGAAGATCGACGAAAAGATGATCAGCAGATAAAGCTGAGGCATCGCGTTCCAGACTTCGATCAACCGCTGCCCGACGATATCCGTTCGCCCCCCGAAGTAACCTTGCACCGCCCCCGCGACGATGCCGACTATCGTGCTGATCACGGTCAGCACGAGGCCGAACACGACCGACACGCCGAAGCCGTACAGCAGACGCGCGAACAGATCGCGGCCGCGGTCGTCGGTACCGAGCCAGTTTTCGCGCGACGGCGGCGCCGGGTTGGGCGCCTTCGAGAAGTAGTTGAGCGTGTCGTAGTAGTAATGATTCGGCGGATACAGCGCGAAGTTGCCCGGCGCGTCGAAGCGGTGACGGATGTACGGATCGAGGTAATCGGTCGGCGTCGGGAAGTCGCCACCGAAGGTGGTCTCGGCATAGGTCTTCACGAGCGGAAAATACAGATGACCGTCATAGCGCACGACGACCGGCTTGTCGTTCGACCACAGCGGCCCCACGAGGCTCGCCGCGAACGCGACGACGAAAATGATCAGGCTCCAGTAGCCGAGACGCTGCTGGCGAAACCGCTGCCACACGCGACGCGCCGGCGACGGCGACATCAGTGCGCGCGCGGGTTCGGTGCGTGCCGCCGCATCGGCGGAAAGGCGGGCTCGATTCATCAGCGCTCCAGTTGTTCGAATTGGATGCGGGGATCGACCCACACGTAACACAGGTCGGAGATCAGTCGCGTGACGAGGCCGATCAGCGTGAACAGATACAGCGTGCCGAGCACGACCGGATAGTCGCGCCGCATCACCGATTCATACGACAGCAAGCCGAGCCCGTCGAGAGAGAACAGCGTTTCGATCAGCAGGCTGCCGGTGAAGAACGCGCCGATGAAAGCACCCGGGAAATTGACGATCAGCGGCAGTAGCGCATTGCGAAACACGTGCTTCCACAACACGCGCCGCTCGGACAAACCTTTCGCGCGCGCGGTCAGCACGTACTGCTTGCGGATTTCGTCGAGGAACGCGTTTTTCGTCAGCATCGTGACGACCGCGAAGCTGCCCACTACCGACGCCGTGATAGGCAACGTGATATGCCACAGATAGTCGAGGATTTTGCCGATGAGGCTCAGCTGGTCCCAGTTGTCGGACGTGAGGTTGCGCAGCGGAAACAGCTGCAGGAAGGTGCCGCCGCCGAACAGCACGAGCAGCAGCACGCCCAGCACGAAGCCCGGAATCGCGTAGCCGACCAGCACGACGAGGCTCGTCGCGATATCGAAATGCGAGCCGTTGCGCACCGCCTTCGCGATGCCGAGCGGCACCGATATCAGATAGGTCAGAAAGAACGTCCACAGGCCGATGCTGATCGACACCGGCAGCTTCGACACGATCAGCGACCACACGCTCTGATGCCGGAAATAGCTCTGGCCGAGATCGAAGGTCGCGAAGCGCTTGAGCATCAGCCCGTAGCGTTCGAGCGGCGGCTTGTCGAAGCCGTATAGCTGCTTCAGTTGCGCGATCTGCTGCGCATCGACGCCGCTATGCGAACGCAAACCGAACGGCGAGGCGCCCTCCGCGCCTTTGCGCAACTCGTGCTGCATCTGCTCGACGGGACCGCCCGGCACGAACTGGATCACGACGAAAGTGAGCGTCAGCACGCCGAGCAGCGTCGGGATCATCAGCAGCAGGCGTTTAAGGATGTAGCTCCACATAGGCGGTGTTCCAGTGCGAACGCGTTGGTGGGGGCGATGGGTCTGCGGATCAGTCGGCGCTGGCCGTGTGCGCATGCGCCTGCGGATCTTCGTACCACCACATCGTCGTGATCCAGCCCTCCGCGCCATAGTACAGCGGCAAAGTCTTCGGCCACGCGAGTCCGCGCTTGTACGCGACGCGATGCGTGCCGCTGTACCAGTGCGGCACCACATAGTAGCCATGCATCAGCAGACGGTCGAGCGCGTGCGCAGCGTCGGTCAGCTGCTCGCGCGTTTGCGCGTGTACGAGCGCGTTCAGCACCGCGTCGACGGCCGGCGACTTCAGGCCGATCGCGTTGTCCGAGCCGGGGGTATCGGCGGCCTTGCTGCCGAAGCGGGTGATCTGCTCGGAGCCCGGCACCTGCACGTCGGGCATCCGAATCGTCGTCACGTCGAAATCGAATGCGTCGAGCCGCTTCTGATAGACCGCGAAGTCGGTAGTGCGGAAGTTCACGGTAATGCCGAGCTTCTGCAGATTGCGCGTGAAAGTCGCGATGATCGGCTCCATCGACGAGGCCGAACCGGCGTCGTCGAGTATCTCGAACTGGAACGGCTCGCCCTCGGCGTTGCGCAGCGCGCCGTCGCGATAGGTCCAGCCGGCCTGCTGCAGCAGATCGCGTGCCTCTAGGAGATTCGCGCGCAGCGTGCCGGGCGGATCGGTATCGGGCTGCTTCGGCAGCGGCCCGAATACCGCGGGGTCGAGCTGGGCGCGAAACGGCTCGAGCAGCGCGAGCTCGCCGGGCGACGGCAGCCCCTTCGCCTGCCATCCGGTATTGGCGAAATAGCTATCGATGCGCGTGTACTGGCTGAAAAACAGCTGGCGGTTCAGCCATTGAAAGTCGAGCGCGAGATCTAGCGCCTTGCGCACCCGCACGTCCTGGAACAGCGGCCGGCGCGTGTTCAGGAAAAAGCCCTGCATGCCGGTGCCGTTGTGCTGTGCAAACTCGCGCTTGATCAACTCGCCGCTGTCGAACCTCTTGCCGACGTCACGCCGCACCCAGTTGCGCGCGATGTATTCGACCAGCGCGTCGTACTCGCCCGCCTTGAACGCCTCCAGCCGCGCGGTGCTATCCGCATACAGCTTGTAGACGATGCGATCGAAGTTGTACATGCCGACGCGCACCGGCAGATCGGCGCCCCAGTAGTTCGGGTCGCGCTTAAACGTGATCGTGCGGCCGTTGTCGAAGCTGTCGATCAGATACGGCCCGCTGCCGATCGGCTTTTCGAACGCAAGCTGATCGAACGGAATGCGGCTGCCGTCGGGCTTCAACCCCCACTTGCGCGAGAACACCGGCATGCTGCCCGCGAGCAGCGGCAACTCGCGATTGCGCTCGCGAAACTCGAAGCGCACCGTGGCCGGATCGACGACGACCGCGCCCTTGATCTCGCTGAAAAGCGATGCGAACTGCGGCGCGGCCTGCGGGCTCTTCAGCGTATCGAGCGAGAACTTGACGTCGTCGGCGGTCACGGGCTCGCCATTCGAAAAGCGCGCGCGCGAATTGATGCGGAACGTGACCGACAGGCCGTCGGGCGCGATGACGATGTCGTCGGCGAGCAGCCCATAAGCCGACGCGACTTCGTCGCTGCTGCCGATCGTCAGGCTCTCGAACATCAATTCGAGGCCCGGCGCCGCATTGCCGCGCAGCGTGAACGGATTGAACTTGTCGAAGCTCGTCAGACGGCTCGGGTTCGCGAGCACGAGCGTGCCGCCTTTCGGCGCATCGGGATTGACGTAGTCGAAGTGTTTGAAGCCCGCTGGATATTTCGGCTCGCCGTACTGCGCGATCGCATGCGCCGCATGCGCGTGCGGCGCGGCGAGCAGACTCGCGCACAGCAGCGCGACGGCGAACGCGGCGCGCAAGGGTCCGTGGAGCACGCTGTGTCGAAGTCCCTGAGGCGTTTGAACCCGTCGCGAGCCAGTTGTCATGGAGTCGTGCTGGTAAGTGGGCAGTGGCGATGTGGGGGATTCTACCCAATTAGCTTGCGCGATCCGGCGGGCGACTGCGACGAAACGCATCAGTTATCGATGTTTCAGCGCAGAAAACAAAAACCGCCCTCGAAGGGCGGTTCTGATGTCGCAGCAGCCAGTTAGCGCGCCGCGGTGCCGGCTCAGTGCCAGCCGCGATGCTGGTCGTAGTGACCGCGCCAATAGTCGCCGTGGCCCGGCGGATGGTGGCGATACCAGTCGTCGCGCGCCCAGTAGCGACTGCCATCCCAGTAACGGTCGCCATGCCAGCCGATCACGATCTGCGGACCGCCGTAGTACACGGGAGCCGGCTGATAGACGACGGGAGGCGGCGGAGGCGGCGGCGGTGCGTAGACCGGAGCCGGTGCGACGTAGACCGGCGCGGGGATGCCGATATTGACTCCGACGTTGAGCCCCGCGGCCATCGCGGCACCCGATGCAGCCAACGTGAACACCCCGAGCATAAACGGAACAAGACGAACGGACTTCATTGATCACCTTTGTACGAACATGTTTTGTTGGCGGAAATATAACGCAAGGCACCAACACGCGTATTTCAACCTTGTAATAACTGATGCTGAAAATCGCCTGACCGACTGCGGCGTAATGTCTGGTTACATCCGCCATACGGCCGTGAAAAAACGCTTCCGGCGGAGCCGGCGGCTGAGGCCTGACAGGCTTACCGAAAACGAACATTCGATGTTCGAAAGAACATTCGTGCTCGATATTTCTGATCGCAGTCATCCGATCACCTCTCAAAAATTCTGACAAAGATTACTAGATTATCTCGAAAAATCAGGGATAACTCCGCACATGCCATGGTTTTCCCCGATATCTAACCGGGTTCCAAGTGGTAGGATGACTTCCATTGAAGACCAATAAATGTTCGAATTCGAGCATTTCCGAGCGCTGCCTCGGAAAGCAACCGCTCAATGCGCCACGGAGACTGATTTTGAAAACGATCAAGGGATTGCGCTGGTGGATCATCGCCCTCGTTTGCGTTGGGACGATCGTCAACTATCTGTCGCGCAACGCGCTCGGCGTGATGGCACCCGAGCTGATGAAGCTGCTCCACATGAACACGCGGCAGTACTCGTACGTGGTCGGCGCGTTCCAGGTCGGCTATACGGTGATGCAGCCCGTCTGCGGCCTGATCATCGATCTGATCGGCCTGCGCCTCGGTTTCGCATTGTTCGCGTGCCTGTGGTCGCTGACCGGCGTGTTCCATAGCTTCGCGGGCAGCTGGCTTTCGCTCGCCGCCTTGCGCGGTTTCATGGGTCTGTCCGAAGCGGTCGCGATTCCGGCCGGCATGAAGGTCGTCGCCGAATGGTTTCCCGATCGCGAGAAATCCGTCGCGGTCGGCTATTTCAACGCGGGCACCTCGTTCGGCTCGCTGCTCGCGCCGCCCCTCGTCGTGTTCCTGTCGCTGCGCTACGGCTGGCAGAGCGCGTTTGCAGTGACCGGGGCGCTCGGCTTCTTCTGGGCCGCCGCATGGTTCGTACTGTACCGCTCGCCCACCGAGCACAAGCGCGTGAGTAACGCCGAGCGCACGGCGATCGTCGAAGGCCAGGCACCGCCCGCGGCACGCCGCGCGAGCGTGCGTGAAGTACTGCGCACGCGCCGTTTCTGGGCGATCGCGCAGGCACGCTTTTTCGCCGAACCCGCGTGGCAAACGTTCAGCTTCTGGATTCCGCTCTATCTCGCCACGCAGCGTCATATGGATCTGAAGCAAATCGCTCTGTTCGCGTGGCTGCCGTTTCTCGCCGCGGACCTCGGCGGCCTGTTCGGCGGCTATCTGTCGCCGTTCCTGATGAAGCATTTTCGCGTGCCGCTGATCTGGTCGCGCATCTCGGGCGTGGTGCTCGGCGCGCTGATGATGCTCGGCCCGGCGTCGATCGGTCTCGTCGCGTCGCCGTACCAGGCGATCGCCCTCTTCTGCGTCGGCGGCTTCGCGCACCAGATGATCTCGGCGCTCGTCAACACACTCGCCGCCGACGTGTTCGATCCCGGCGAAGTCGGCACCGTCGCCGGCTTCGCGGGCATGGCCGCGTGGATCGGCGGCCTCGGCTTCTCGCTGATGGTCGGCGCGCTCGCCGATTCGATCGGCTACACGCCGCTGTTCGGCGCGCTGGGCGCGTTCGACATCATCGGCGCGGCGCTGCTGATCATCCTGATGCGCGGTGTGCCGCGCCACGGCCGCGCGCGCCGCGCCGACCTGAGCGTCAACACCGCTGCCTGACCTCCCTCGAAGACTCGTCATGCGTTCACAGATCAATCTCAAACATCCGCCGCGCTTCGCACTCGCCCCCAACGCTGGCAACCCCGCGGCCAACCCGGTCGTGCTGAGCGCGCAGCCGAATTGCCGCATCGAGCTATTCGTGCTCGCCGAGGACATCATCCGCGTGCTCGTGCTGCCGGACGGCGAAACGCACGGTCCGCGCACGTGGGCGATCGCGCCCGGCGCGGACGACGTGCCGCTCGAAGGCCGCGAGCGCCGCGACCTGAGCGGCTTTACGCCGCCGCCGTTCACGGTGAACGAAGCAGCCGGCCACGTGGCGATCGAAACGGCGCGCGTACGCGTGAGCGTCGCGCTCGAAGGCGGCGCCTGCGCATGGGACATCGTGCACGAAGGCACGTGGCATCGCGTAATGAGCGATCGCAAGACCCAGGCGTACAACTTCGGCTGGTGGGACTCGCGCGTCTATCACTACGTCGAGCGGCGCCGCGACGAAATGTACGTGGGCCTCGGCGAGCGTGCCGGCTCGCTCGATCGCGCGCAGCAAAGCTACGAGATGCGCAACATCGACGCGATGGGCTACAGCGCACGCACCACGGACCCGCTATACAAACACATCCCGTTCTACGTGACGTGGCAGCCGCAGACGTCGACCGGCTTTGGCCTGTTCTACGACACGCTCGCCGATTGCCGCTTCGACATGGGACGTGAGCTCGACAACTATCACGGTCGCTATCGGCACTTCATCGCCGAGCATGGCGATCTCGACTACTACTTCATCGCGTCGCCCGGCTCGCCGCTCGACGCGGTGCGCCGCTTCACGTGGCTCACCGGACGTCCCGCGTGGATGCCGAAGTGGGGCCTCGGCTACTCGGGCTCGACGATGAGCTACACCGACGCACCGGACGCGCAACAGCAGATGGGCGAATTCATCGAGCGCTGCCGCGAGCACGACGTGCTGTGCGACTCGTTCCATCTGTCATCGGGCTATACGTCGATCGGGCCGAAGCGCTACGTGTTCAACTGGAACCACGAGAAGTTTCCGGACATCGAAGGCTTCGTGCAGAGCTATCTCGATCACGGCGTGCGTCTGTGCGCGAACATCAAGCCGTGTCTGCTGCAGGATCACCCCGCGTTCGACGACGTCGCGCAGGCCGGCCTGTTGATCGAAGCGCCCGACGGCGAGCCCGCATGGGTGCAGTTCTGGGACGAAGTCGGCGCGTATCTCGACTTCACGAATCCCGCGACGATCGACTGGTGGAAGGCGCGCGTGAAGGACGCGCTGCTCGAATATGGCATCGCGGCCACCTGGAACGACAACAACGAGTTCGAGATCTGGTCGCCGCATGCAATTGCGCACGGCTTCGGCAAGCCGTATCCGGCACATCAGGCTAAGGTGCTGCAAACGCAGCTGATGATGCGCGCGTCGCACGACGCGCAGCGCGAGCATGCGCCCGATAAGCGTCCGTTCCTCGTATCGCGCTCGGGCGGCGTGGGCATGCATCGTTATGTACAGACGTGGTCGGGCGACAACTACACGTCGTGGGAAACGCTGCGCTTCAATCTGAAGATGGGCCTCGGGCTCGCGATGTCGGGCGTGTCGAATAGCGGCCATGACATCGGCGGCTTCTCGGGTCCGGCGCCGCAGCCGGAGCTGTTCGCGCGCTGGGTCGCGTTCGGCATTTTCCTGCCGCGCTTTTCGATTCACTCGTGGAACGACGACGGCACCGTCAACGAGCCATGGATGCATCCGGAAGTCACCCGGCACGTGGCCGACCTGATCAAGCTGCGCTATCGGCTGATCCCTTACCTGTACGAGCTGCTGTGGCAATCTCATAGTGCGTACGAACCGGTGCTGCGGCCGCTGTTCGCGGAGTTTCCGCGCGATCCGCGCTGCCTCGTCGACGGCGACGACATGATGCTCGGCTCGTCGATGCTGGTCGCGCCGGTGGTCGATCCGGGCCGGAGCACGCGCGACGTGTATCTGCCCGCCGGTTCGCGCTGGGTGTCGTACTGGAGCGGCGAAGCATTCGACGGCGGCCAGACCGTCACGCTGCCCGCGCCTATCGAGCGGCCGGTGTTCCTGCTGCGCGAAGGCAGCGTGATTCCGCTCAACATCGCCGAGCAGCATTTCGGCCGCCCCGCCGACGAGCGCGCATTCCTCGCGGTGCCCCATGCCGGCGCGGGCACCGCGCAAGGCGGCTCGATCGAGGACGACGGCGAGACCGAAGCCTGGCGCAATGGCGAGCAAGGCCGCTGGAACGTCACGCTGACGGGTGACGCAAACACGTTGCGCGTGACGCTCGAGCGTCCGCAATGGAAGCATCGCACGCAGCTGCAAGTGCGTGTGTTCGTGCCGATGCATGAGACACGCGCGATCGTCTGCACGAACGGCACGCTCGACGCCGACCACACCGCAAACGGCTGGCGCTGCCTGACGATTTCGCTGCCGCACTGACACACAAAAGCACCGACTCGCGCTACTAGGCACTGAACGACACACCGCACCGGCCTGAGGGATCAGGCCGTCCCTTCAGTCTGGAGACATCCCAATCATGAAAATCAGCCAGCGCGCGCGTACCCGCGCGTTCGTCCTCTGCTGCCTGCCGTTCGCGGGCGCCGCGTTATCGACCAGCGCGTCTGCGCAAAGCAGCGTCGCGTTGTACGGCGTCGTCGACAATGCGTTCGCCTATGCCAGCAACCAGAAGGGGCATTCGAACTTCTACATGAGCCAGGGCAATCTGCAGGCGAGCAAATTCGGCTTCCTCGGCTCGGAAGATCTCGGCAGTGGCACGAAGGCGATCTTCCGGCTCGAGAGCGGTTTCAATTCGCTGACCGGCGCGCAAAGCACCGCGGGTTACCTGTTCAACCGCCAGGCCTACGTCGGCCTCGCGAACGATCGCTACGGCACCGTGACGCTCGGTCGCCAGTACACGCCCTACTTCCAGATGGTCGGCGCGCTCGGACCGACCGGCGTGCTGACCGGCGCGACCGGCGCGCACCCGGGCGATCTCGACGCCCTCGACACGACGCTGCGCTTCAACAATTCGGTTACCTATCTATCACCGACGATCGCGGGCCTGCAGGCAAGTGCGCAGTACGGTCTCGGTGGCGTGCCCGGCAGCGTCGCGAACGGCAGCCTGTTCAGCGCGGCACTGCGCTATGACTTCCAGCCGGTATCGCTCGCAGCCGGCTACGTGAAGCTGAAGGACATCGCGACGAGCGCGGCGCTCGGCAGCTTCGCGATCAACTCGCCGGTCAACAACGGTTATGCGAGCGCGCGCAGCGCGCAGCTGTTCGCCGCGGCGGGCCGCTACACGTGGCACGATCTGATGGTGGGCGTCAACTACTCGAATGTGCAGTACGCGCCGGGCCATGGCTCGCTGTTCTTCGACAAGGCCGTGTTCAACACGTACGGCGCGATCGCGACGTACCGGATCACACCGAGCGTGACCGTCGGCGGCGGCTATAGCTTCACGCAGGCAAGCCAGGCGAATGGCATCACCGACCCGGCGCACTATCATCAGATCTCGCTCGAACAGACCTATAGCCTGTCGACGCGCACCACGCTGTACGCGCTCGAGGCCTATCAGCATGCGGGCGGCAAGTCGCTGATCGCGTCGGGCAGCGGCGTGACCATCGCCGATGCGGTCGCGGTGGTCGGCGACTCGCAGAACACGACGCCGTCGTCGGGCCCGTCTCAGTTCGTCGGCATGGTGGGGTTGCGGCACGCGTTCTAAGCGACGCGGGTTCAGAGCGCCATGCAGTGATCAGGATGCCTGCATAACTGGCAGTGAGAGGAAACGAAACAGCGGTCGCCGAAAAAACAAAAACCCCGCAGAGCCTAGACTCTGCGGGGTTTCACCACCATTGCTGGCGGAGACGGAGGGATTCGAACCCTCGATCCAGGTTTTGGCCCAGATGCTCCCTTAGCAGGGGAGTGCCTTCGACCTCTCGGCCACGTCTCCCAAACTTTCTGTCGCACAGGGAGTCAGTGCGACGAAGCCAAGATAATAGCGGGCCGGGCCGATAAGGTCAATGTCCCGCGAACATTTTTTGTGCCAACGAGGTGTCTCGCGACGCAAATCGTTCACATGAACGCCACAAAACAAACGGGGCGCTCTAGAGCGCCCCGTTTTTCACACGATTTATGCCTGATCGAGTTCGAAGGCCTTATGCAGCGCGCGCACTGCGAGCTCCATGTACTTTTCGTCGATCAATACCGAAATCTTGATTTCGGAAGTGGAGATCATCTGAATGTTGATGCCCTCTTCCGACAGCGTGCGGAACATCTTGCTCGCGATGCCGACGTGCGAGCGCATCCCAACGCCGACCACCGACACCTTCGACACCTTCGGGTCGCCCAGCACCTGCTCGGCCTGCACGTGCGCCTTCACCGTGCCGGTGAGGATTTCCATTGCACGCGCATAGTCGCCGCGGCCAACCGTGAACGTGAACGCTGTCTTGCCCTCGACGCTCTGGTTCTGAATGATCATGTCGACGTCGATATTCGCGTCCGCCACCGGGCCGAGAATCTGATACGCGATGCCCGGCTTGTCGGGCACGCCCATCACGGCGATACGAGCTTCGTCGCGCTGGAACGCGATGCCCGAGATGACTGCTTTTTCCATGGTCTCGTCTTCTTCAAAAGTAATCAGGGTGCCCGACTTCATTTCGTCGTCGAGCGGCATCAGCGGATCGGTCAGGCTCGACAGCACGCGCGTCTTCACCTGATATTTGCCGGCGAATTCCACCGAGCGGATCTGCAGCACCTTCGAACCCAGGCTGGCCATTTCCAGCATTTCTTCGAACGTCACGCGGTCGAGCCGGCGCGCTTCTTCAACGACGCGCGGGTCCGTCGTGTACACACCGTCGACGTCCGTGTAGATCAGGCACTCGTCGGCCTTCAGCGCGGCCGCGACCGCAACCGCCGAGGTGTCCGAGCCGCCGCGGCCGAGCGTCGTGATGTGGCCGTCGGGATCGATACCCTGGAAGCCGGTGATCACGACCACCCTACCGGCCGCGAGGTCTTGCTTGACGCGCTCGCCGTCGATGTCGCTGATGCGCGCTTTCGTGAACGCGCTATCGGTTTTGACCGGCACCTGCCAGCCTGCGTAGCTGACCGCTTCGACGCCGGCTTCCTGCAGCGCGATCGCGAGCAGACCCGAGCTGACCTGCTCGCCGGTGGCGGCGATCATGTCGAGTTCACGCGGGCTCGGTTGAGTCGTGATTTCCTTCGCGAGGCCAAGCAGGCGATTGGTTTCGCCGGACATTGCCGAGGGCACGACGACCATCTGGTGGCCGGCCTTGTGCCATTTCGCGACGCGCTTGGCGACGTTCTTGATGCGCTCGACCGAGCCCATCGAGGTGCCGCCGTATTTGTGTACGATGAGTGCCATTGTCGTTCTGAACTGGAAGATAAGCCGCGCTGGCGCGCTGGAGACGACCGCACAGAAAGCACAGGGGCGCAACGTCTCGTGAACGGCGGCAAAGTGTGTGGCGGCGTAGATGCAGCACGCGTGCAGCACGCGCGGATTTGCCCGGGATGAAATCGCAAATGGCTGATCGGATTTGAACGGCGACGACGGATCACGCACGCCTGCCGGCACTAACGACCGATGGCGACAAAAGCGACGGCGAAATCGGGTCGGGCAAACAAGCTAAAGTACCTGATTAGGCGCAAAAAGACAAGACGCACAGAGCGTTCAAATGCGTCAAATCAGGCCCGCAATGGCCTGTTTTATCGTTGATTTGCACCCTATTTCACTATTACGACATGCCCCCGCGCGGCATGCGCGACTGCCCGACCGGCACTCACGCGATCAGCAGATCTTCTCGCCAGGCGATTTTCACGCGCGTTTCGCGCTCGGATGCGTCGCGCACCGTCCGACGATTCACGCCGATCAGCGGCACGAACAGCAGTTCATCGCCGACGTAAAGCAATGGCACGTCGCGCTTCCATGCGGGAATGCCGCGCTCCTGAAACAGGTTCTTCAGCGTGCGGCTCGACGTGTTCGACGCACCGACGCGCATGCGCTCGCCGCCGCGGCGCGCCCGCACGCTTAGAGAAGCACGTTGCAGGACGCTGACGGGAACGGTATCCAATGCTTCGTCGCGTGGCGCTTCGTGCAATGAGTCGGCGACGTCGGAGGCAGCGGCTGCATCCACCACCGCGAACACGAACGTGCCGCGCCATTGCGGCAGATGCCAGACTTCTTGCCCCTGCCACGCGAGTTCGCTGATCTCACGCTCGACGAGCGCGGTTTCGTCGGCGGGCTCGCTGCTGTCGCCGGCCTCCCAGTAGACGAGGCCGCGATAACTGCGCAACGCATGCCCCGCATGATCGATACGCAGACGATGTCCGTCCTGTCCCGCACCGACTTCGCGCAACTGCCGCAGCGCATCCGCAACACGTGCGCTTGATGCCGCGACGAAGCCGAGCGTGCGCATCCAGTAGCGCAGCAGATTCAGCGCCCGATCGTCGTCGAGAGCGAGCAGCGCGTCGTGCGCGAGCGCGCGTCCTTCATCGCGCGCCGCGCTCTCCATGTCCGCGCGCGCGAGCGTATCGAGCAAGCGCTGCGCGGATGCCGCATGCGCGGCCGTGCGCGCGAGCGCATCGCGAAAGCCCGGAAAGTGCACCGCGAGCACCGGCATCGCCTGATGACGCAATGCGTTGCGCGCGTAACGCGTGTCCGTGTTCGATTCGTCGTCGATCCAGCGCAGCTTGCGCGCGCTCGCATAATGTTCGAGTTGCGCGCGCAGCAAATGCAAAAGCGGCCGCATACGTGTCGTCGACGCACCCGTCGGCAGCGAGCCGGGCGCCATCGCCGCGAGCCCCGCGAGACCCGCGCCGCGCAGCAGTTGCAGCAGCACGGTCTCGGCCTGATCGTCCGCATGCTGCGCGAGCCATAGCGTGCTGATTCCGTGCGTTGCGCACATCGCGTCGAGCGCGCGATAACGCGCGTCGCGTGCCGCAGCCTCGATGCTCACGCCCGGCGCGCGCGAAACGTCCACGCGTCGCGCGTCGAATTCCACGCCACGTTCGCGCGCGAATGCCTCGCAATGCGCGAGCCACGCATCGGCATTTGGACTCAAACCGTGATGTACATGCAGAGCGACACAACGCGATGCGCCGGCGACGCGCACCGCCGCATCGAGCAGCACGCTCGAATCGACGCCGCCGCTGAATGCGAGCGCAATCCGCGCGTTCGGATCGAGCCCGGACAGCGCCGCGCCGAGCGCCTCGATCACGAGGCGCTCGGCGGATGAGTCGGCGGTGGTGGTCACGTCGTTAGCGCGGCAAGCGCCGGTGGACGATGAAGACAGGTCAACGCGCGGGCTTATGCGCCCGGCGTCGTTTCCTTGAATTTGCCGTACGCCATCAGCCGTTCGAAACGGCGTTCGCGCAGGTCGTTGGTGCTCATGCCCTGGAACTGGCGCAGCGAATCGGCGAGCGCACGGCGCAGCATCGCGGCCATGCCCTTCGGATCGCGGTGCGCACCACCGAGCGGCTCGTTGACGATCTTGTCGATCAAACCGAGCGCCTTCAGACGATGCGCGGTCAAGCCGAGCGCTTCCGCTGCTTCCGGCGCCTTCGCGGCGCTCTTCCACAGAATCGACGCGCAACCCTCCGGCGAAATCACCGAGTAGGTCGAGAACTGCAGCATCAGCACGCTATCGCCCACTGCGATCGCGAGCGCGCCGCCCGAGCCGCCCTCGCCGATGATCGTCGCGATCAGCGGCGTCTTCAGCTCGGCCATCACGTACAGATTGCGGCCGATCGCTTCGGACTGGCCGCGCTCTTCCGCGCCGATGCCGGGGTACGCGCCCGGCGTGTCGATGAACGTGAAGATCGGCAGGCCAAACTTCTCGGCGAGGCGCATCAGACGCTCGGCCTTACGATAGCCTTCCGGACGCGGCATGCCGAAGTTGCGCAGCGCGCGCTCCTTGGTGTCGCGGCCCTTCTGATGACCGATCACCATGCACGCCTGGCCGTTGAACCGCGCGAGACCGCCGACGATCGACAGATCGTCCGCAAAATTGCGGTCGCCATGCAGTTCATGGAAGTCGGTGAACAGTTCGCTCACGTAGTCGAACGTGTACGGACGCTGCGGATGACGGGCGATTTGCGAAACCTGCCAAGGTGTGAGGTTCGCATACAGATCTTTGGTGAGCTGCTGGCTCTTCTTGGACAGCCGCTCGATCTCTTCCGAAATATCGACGGCCGAGTCGTCCTGCACGAAGCGCAATTCTTCGATCTTCGCTTCGAGTTCAGCGATCGGCTGTTCGAAATCCAGAAACGTGGTCTTCATTGGTTGTAATCCTTGGACTTACCGGGCAGCGCGTATTCTAACCGCGCGAGCCGATGTCAAAACCATTTCTCAACTATCGACATGATATACACGATAGTCTTTGAAACGGCTTCGCCTCCTGTTCTTCTTCAGTAGTCGACCGGCAACGGATCGAGACTACGCCACATGTACCAGGTCGCCACGGTGCGCCACGGCTCCCAGTTCGCGGCAACTTCGCGCGCTTCACTGCGCGTGACGGGTTCGCCGCTGAAATAGTTGACGCTGATCGCGCGGATCAGGCCGAGGTCGTCGAGCGGCAGCACGTCGGGACGCGACAGGTTGAAGATCAGGAACATCTCCGCGGTCCAGCGGCCGATGCCGCGAATCTGCGTGAGTTCGGCGATCACCGACTCGTCGTCCATCGACGTCCATTTGCCGACGTGCAATGCGCCCGACACGAAATGCCGCGCGAGATCGAGCACGTACTCGGCCTTGCGTTTCGACAGGCCGCACGCGGTCAGCTTCTCGAGACCGAGCTTGATGAACTGCTGCGGCACGAGCTTCGGACACGCGGCTTCGACCTTCGCCCACACCGCCTGCGCCGACGCGACCGAAATCTGCTGGCCGACCACCGAGCGCGCAAGCGTAACGAACGGATCGCCACGACTCAGAAGATGCACGGGGCCGAACTTCGGAATCAGCTTTTTCAGAATGCGATCGCGCTTGACGAGGTCCGCACACGCCTTATCCCAATACGCGGGACGCGTGACTTCAGGCGCGAGGCCGCCGATCTGCACCGGCACCGCGACTTCGTTCGCGAGCGATGCGACACCGGCCGCTTCGCCGCCGGCGCTGACCGTGCTCGCCGAGGCGGCCGACACACGTGTCTTGCGCACGACTTCGCCTGCGTTCGTATCGCGTGCGAGTTCCTGCACGTCGCCGGCGAACTCGGCCGGCACCGCACCATTGCCCTTCGCCCGCGACGCCGTTTTCGCGCGCTTCGCAACCGGCGCGTGCGCGGCTTCAGTGCCCGCGCCGCCCGCACCATTGAGCGAGCGTTTGGCCGCGCTCTTCTTTGCCGCGGCCGAGCCGGCTTTCGCCGCCCCGCCCGCTGTCGATGACGCTTTGTCTACCGCGCCATCGCCCGCGCGAGTCGACGCACGCGTCGACTTGGCTGCGGCAGCCGATGCTGCGGCAGCCGCACTGGTTTGAGACGCCGCGCGTTTAGCCGGCGTCTTCGTGGCCGTTGCCATCCTGCCTCCTGCCTGGCGAGTCGTTTAGAGGGAAGTACGAGGTGCGCTCACACGCGCCGCCACTCGGTCAACCCGCCGGGTTTGTCTTCGAGGGCAACGCCGGCCTCGAGCAATTCAGCCCGGATCCGGTCTGCTGCCGCATAGTCTTTTGCCTGCTTGGCGGCGATGCGCGCGGCGATCTTCGCTTCGATCGCGGCGGGCTCGAGCGCGCCTTCGGCTGCAGCACCCGCTGCCTGCTGCAGGTATGCACGCGGTTCGCGTCCGAGCAACCCGAGCACCGCGCCAAGCGCGCGCAATTGACGGGCCAGCGCGGGCTCGCGCGTGCGATTCACTTCAGTGGCCAGTTCGAACAGCACCGACACGGCCACCGGCGTGTTGAAGTCGTCGTTCATCGCTGCCTGGAAACGCTGCGCGTACGCTTCGTTCCAGTCGAGCGCGGCACTATCGGGTGTCACGTCTTTCAACGCCGTGTACAAACGCGCGAGTGCATTGCGCGCGTCGTCGATATGCACGTCGCTGTAGTTCAGCGGCGAGCGGTAATGCGCGCGCGCGATGAAGAAACGCACCACCTCTGCATCGTACTGCGCGAGCACTTCGCGAATCGTAAAAAAATTGTTCAACGACTTCGACATCTTCTCATTGTCGATCTGTACGTAGCCGTTGTGCATCCAATAATTGACGAATGTTTGTCCGGTCGCGGCCTCGCTTTGCGCGATCTCGTTTTCGTGGTGCGGAAACTGCAGATCCTGGCCGCCACCGTGAATGTCGAACTGTTCGCCGAGCAGCGTGCAGCCCATCGCCGAGCACTCGATGTGCCAGCCGGGACGACCGCGCCCGTACTTCGAATCCCAGCCGGTGTCGGCCGGTTCATGTGGCTTCGCCTGCTTCCACAGCACGAAGTCGAGCGGGTCCTGTTTCGCGTCGTTGGCCGCGACGCGTTCGCCCGCGCGCAGGTCTTCGAGCGACTTGCCCGACAGCTTGCCGTAGCCTGCGAATTTGCGTACCGCGTAGTTGACGTCGCCGTCGCTCGCCTGGTAGGCGTAGCCGTTCTTCTCGAGCGCCTCGATCATGCCGAGCATTTGCGGAATGAAGTCGGTCGCGCGCGGCTCGATGTCCGGACGCTCGATGCCGAGCGCGTCCGCGTCTTCATGCAGCGCGGCGATGAAGCGATCAGTCAGCGATTTGATAGTTTCACCGTTCTCGACTGCACGCTTGATGATCTTGTCGTCGATATCGGTAATGTTGCGCACGTAGGTCACGTTGTACCCAAGCGCGCGCAACCAGCGCTGCACGATGTCGAACACGACCATCACCCGCGCATGACCGACGTGACAATAGTCGTACACGGTCATCCCGCAGACGTACATCCGCACGACACCTTCGCGCAGCGGCACGAAAGTCTGTTTGTCACGCGCGAGCGTGTTGTAGATGCGCAGAGATTCCATAGAGAGCGGTGCGTGGGCCGAAAGAAGTCCGCATTGTGCTTCATGCGCGCCGCGACCCGCGAAACCAACAGGACAACGGGTGCGTCGCATACAGCTTAAACCGGCGCACCTCGTGCGGCGATCAGGCTGCAGACGATACTGCGAACCGGGCGGAGACGGCCACGAGTGGCGAAAAGACAGTCGGCGGTTCGACGGAACGCGCAGACCTTTTGTTAGAATGGCTCGGAGTATAACATCCTGACCTGAGCCTATGAAACACTCCAGCGGCCGCGCGCGCAGCGCTGCGACCCTCGCCGCGACTGCGTTTGGCGACGTTGTTGGTGGCGTTACTTTCGAAGCGGCGCGCGCCCTCGCGTGGCGTATCACCGTCGTTGCCGCGCTAGCCGCGGTGCCGGCTGTGAGCGCTTTTGCGCAGAAGGCGGCGGTGATGCCGCAAGGTCCCGCCGTGCGCGACAACACGCCGGAAATCGACGCGTCGATCGCGCAGAAAAACTGGCAAGCCGCGCTGACCCAACTCGATGCGCGCGTCGCCGCAAACCCGCGCGACGCACAAGCTAAATTCAAACGCGCAAACGTGCTCGTGCATCTGAATCGCGACGACGAAGCGATCACCGCGTTCACCGAACTCACGCAGTTGTATCCCGAGTTGCCCGAGCCGTACAACAACCTCGCCACGCTCTTCGCAAGACAAGGCCGCCTGACCGAAGCGCGCGCCGCGCTCGAAATGGCCACCCAGGTCAATCCGAACTACGGGCTCGCGTTCGAGAACCTCGGCGACCTCTATCTGCGCCTCGCCGATGCCGCGTACCGTCGCGCGGAAAGCCTCGGCAAGGCTAGCCCGAGGACCGCGCAGCGTCTCGCGGACATCCAGAAGGTCGTGTCGCCGGCTGCGCCCGCTGCCGCGGCGTCGCAGCCCGCCGCCGAACAGACCACCGGGCCCGCCGCGCACCCCACGTCGAACATCACTGAGAGCCCGAGCTTCCAGTTCGGCGGCCCGAACGGCTCGCTCGCCATGCCGCCGTACATGGCGCCGTCGCGCTGAGCGCCGGGCTCGTTGCTTGCCGCACGTTTTCTCCAACCCCGAGGATTTTCATGAAATGGTTGATGTTGGCGCTCGGCAGCGCCGCCCTGATCGCAAACGCACCCGCCTTTGCACAGTCCGGTTCGCAGGCCGCTCATCCTTCCGTGCTGTTGAAGACGTCGGAGGGTGAGATCCGCGTCGAGCTTTATCCCGAGAAGGCGCCAAAGACGGTCGCGAATTTTCTCGACTACGTGAAGGCCGGCCAATATAGCGGCACGATCTTTCATCGCGTGATTCCGGGCTTCATGATTCAGGGCGGCGGCTACACGCAGAGCTTCGCCGAGAAGCCGACGCGCGCGCCGATCCCGCTCGAGAGCCGCAACGGTCTGAAGAACACCGCGGGCACGATCGCGATGGCACGCACCAGCGACCCGAATTCCGCCACCGCGCAGTTCTTCATCAACACGGTGGACAATGCCAATCTCGACTACCCGAATCCGGACGGCAACGGCTACGCGGTGTTCGGCAAGGTCACGAGCGGCATGGACGTCGTGAAGCGCATCGAAGCCACGCCCACCACCACGCGCGGCCCCATGAGCGATGTGCCGCAGAAACCGGTCGTGATCCAGTCGGCGACGGTGGTGAGCAAGTAACGACGAACCAGCGGGCGCACCAGCAAGCGAATCCGCGCGGCCGAAGCCCGGCCCCAACCAACGCCCCGGCGCGGCCTGTCGTCAGCGCATGACGACGCGACGCGCCTTTTATCCACCTGTTCATCAAAGGATTCCATCATGGTTGAACTGCATACGAACCACGGCGTCATCAAACTCGAGCTGAACGCCGAAAAGGCGCCGAAGTCGGTCGAGAACTTCCTGAACTACGTGAAGGCCGGCCACTACGACAACACGGTGTTTCACCGCGTGATCGACGGCTTCATGATCCAGGGCGGCGGCTTCGAACCCGGCATGAAGCAGAAGCCGACGGCCGAGCCGATCACCAATGAGGCAAACAACGGTCTGAAGAACGAGAACGGCTCGATCGCAATGGCGCGTACCAACGACCCGCATTCGGCGACCGCGCAATTTTTCATCAACGTGAACGACAACGACTTCCTGAACCACTCGTCGCCGACGCCGCAAGGCTGGGGCTACGCGGTGTTCGGCAAGGTCGTCGAAGGCATGGACGTGGTCGAGAAGATCAAGAAGGTCAAGACCGGCTCGAAGGGCTTCCATCAGGACGTGCCGGTCGATGACGTCGTGATCGAAAAGGCTGTCGTCGTCGGCTAAGCCGTGAGTGAGTCGCGCCCCATGCGGGCGTCGACTCGTTTGAACTGAAATCAGGCACCTTCAATGCTGCAAGAGACGCCGCTGCGAAGCATCGCCGCGGGCGTGCCAGGCGAGGGCCCACGCCCGCACGCCGCGCGCCCTTTTTTCTTCCTCTCCGATCTACATCTGAGCGAGGCGATTCCGCGCACGGTCGCCGCGTTCGAGCACTTCATCCGCGTGAACGCGGAAGCGGCCGACTCGGTTTTCATCCTCGGCGACCTGTTCGA
Source organism: Paraburkholderia sp. BR13444 (assembly GCF_040948755.1). NCBI lineage: Bacteria > Pseudomonadati > Pseudomonadota > Betaproteobacteria > Burkholderiales > Burkholderiaceae > Paraburkholderia > Paraburkholderia sp. BR13444. The sequence goes on from NZ_JBFPKM010000002.1 coordinate 26,423, forward strand.
ATACTGGGTCGGCGACGACATGCTGAGCGAGCCGTTCGTCGCCCGTATTGCCGCATTGCTGCACACGCTGTCCGAGCGCGGCATCGCGCTCTACATCATGCACGGAAATCGCGACTTTCTGCTTGGCAAGCGCTTCATGAAAGCGGCCGGCGCGATCTGGCTCCCCGATCCATTCGTGATCACCGCGTTCGGCACGCGCATTGCGCTCGCCCACGGCGATGGTCTGTGCACCGCGGATCGCGGCTATCAGTTGTTCAGGTGTTTCGCGCGCAATCGACTCGCGCAGACACTGTTTCTCGCGTGGCCGTTTCGCTGGCGTCGCAAGCTCGCCGAGAATATGCGCTCTAAGAGCGAGCACGGCCGCACGCGGCCGATGTCGGTCAAGTATGACGTGACCCCGCGAGGCGTCGCCGCGCTGTTCAGGAAATCGAAGAGCGCGACGATCATTCACGGGCATACACATCTGCCCGCGCGGCATCGCGAGCCGGGCGGCACGCGTTGGGTTCTGCCGGACTGGGATCTCGATCACGGCGAGCACCGTGGCGGCTATCTGAAGATCGATGCCGACGGGATTCGGGCGTTGCCGCTGGATTGACCTGGCAAGTACGGCGTGCGCTTCGCGCTGTCGAAGCGCCGATACCTAGCGCTCCGCCGCCACCCCTTCCACCTTCCCCGCGATCGCCGCCGATAGGCGCCGCAGATCGAGCAACGCCGCATCCGCGCCTTGCAGCCCTTCGAGGCTCGTGCCGAGCCGCTCGAGCGCATCGACGATCTCATCGATACGCCGCGCCTGGGTAGCTGCATGATCGATCAGACCGTGAATCGCGAGCGAAACCGGATCGTCCGCATTGGGCGTGATGCCGTAGGCGCAAAACGCGCTGATTTCGCTGCCACGCTTCGCGTCACGCGCGGCGTTGTCCGCATTCGTGTTTGCACCCGTGGCGCCGTTCGCGTCCGCGGCGACCGACGCCGGCACGATGATCCGCGCCGGATTGCCGACCGCCGTGCCACGCGCCGGTACCGGCTTCGTCACCACCGCGTTCGAGCCGATCTTCGCGTCCGCGCCGATCGTGAAACCGCCGAGCACCTTCGCGCCCGCACCGACGATCACACCACGCTCGAGCGTCGGATGCCGCTTCGCGCCGCGCGTGAGCGACGTGCCACCGAGCGTCACGCCCTGATAGATTGTGCAGTCGTCGCCGATCTGCGCGGTCTCGCCGATCACGACGCCCATGCCGTGATCGATGAACACGCGCCGCCCGACGGTCGCGCCCGGATGGATCTCGATCCCGGTCATGAAGCGCGCCATCTGCGACACGAAACGCGCGAGCCAACGGCGCTTCGCGCGCCAGCACGCGTGCGCGATCCGATGCAGCACGAGCGCGTGCAGCCCCGGATAACACGTGAGCACTTCCCATGCGCTGCGGGCGGCGGGATCGCGCTCGCGGATCGTGGCGATGTCTTCGCGAAGTCTCGTAAACATGGCTGGGACTGTGTTGTTTTGGGGGAAAAGAAAAACCGTCTGCGTGAGCGGGTCCGCGCGCTTAGCGCTCGCGCGGGCCTGTGCATTTCGCGCCACGCGTGACGGCATGCCTGCCGCTTAGCACGGCGGCAGCTTTGCTTCTAACGTTTCGTGGATTGTAGGGCGATTGCGCGAAACCTGCCGGAAGTCCCCGTCACCTGCAAGGTTGTCGTCAGATGAACGCGGCGCAACAGGTGCGCCGCGACGGGCTCGTCAACGAGCGTCAGCCGGTCCGCCCGGTCTTGAGCAGGATGTGCTTGGCGATGCCGCGCACGATGTTGACCTCTTCGCGCTCGAGGCCCGAGCGCGCGAAGAGCCGCCGCAGCCGTGACATTAGCTTCTTCGGATTGGCCGGATCGAGAAACTCGAGCGCGACCAGCGCGCTTTCCAGATGCGCGAACATGCTCTCGATCTCGTCGCTCGCTGCCATCTGCGCGCGCGTACCGGCGGATTCGGCCGGCGCTACGCGTGCCCCTGCGGCGGGCGCACCGTCGGTCGCTTCATCGGCGCCGAGATACGCGGTGCGCAGCTCGTAGGCGAGCACCTGCACCGCCTGCGCGAGATTGAGCGAGCTGTAGGCCGGATTGGCCGGAATATGCGCGATGGCGCTGCATCGCTCGACGTCCTCGTTCGACAAGCCCGTGCGCTCGTTGCCGAACACCAGCGCAATCTCGCCGTGCATCGCCTCTGCGTGCGCGGCGGCGGCAGCCGCACGCGGCGTCCATTGCGGCGGTCCGTATTCGCGCAGCCGCGCGGTCAGCGCGATCGACCAGTGCACGCCGGTCAGCGCATCGGCAAGCGACGGCACCACGTGCACGGAGGCGAGCACGTCGTCCGCGCCGCTCGCCATCGCGATCGCTTCGGGATCGTTCTGCACGTTCGGCACGCGCGGCGACACGAGCACGAGCCGCGAAAAGCCCATGGTTTTCAGCGCGCGCGCCGCGGCGCCGACATTGCCCGGATGGCTGGGCTCGACCAGCACGAAACGCGTCGACGTGAAGCCGCCGCGCAAATCGGCCACGGCGGGGTCGGAGGAATGGTGGGTGTGATCCACGATGAAACTCGGCTGGCTAGAACTCAAGACGCGTATGGTAGCGCCAACGGGCGCCTGTGCGGCACATCCGCTCCACGTTAGCGAGCACCTGCGCGAGGGCGGCCGGACTCAGGTAAAATACCGCTTTTCGCGTCCGGCGCCGACGTTTGCTGAAGCCTTCGTCGAACCGGCCGCACCGTTCTTATTCAATTCGTCTCCGTCGACGGAATGCGCTCAGGCTGGATAGCCGGCTGCCGTTCCGTGCTGTTTTTGCGTCGTTGCGGCGCCCGTCAGCGCAGGTTTCGCGCTTATTTACCGGCCGGCAGCCGTGCTGCCCCGGCACAAGGATCAGTTTATGCATCCCATGCTCAATATCGCTGTGAAGGCCGCGCGCCGCGCAGCTCAGATCATCAACCGCGCATCGCTCGATCTCGACCTGATTCAGGTCAGCAAGAAGCAGCACAACGATTTCGTCACGGAGGTCGACAAAGCGTCCGAAGCGGCGATCATCGAAACGCTGAAGACCGCCTATCCCGATCACGCCATCCTCGCCGAAGAATCGGGCAAGTCGAACGACGATTCCGAATACCAGTGGATCATCGATCCGCTCGACGGCACCACCAACTTCATCCACGGCTTCCCGTACTACTGCGTGTCGATCGCGCTCGCGCACAAGGGCATCGTCACGCAAGCCGTCGTCTACGACCCGACCCGCAACGATCTGTTCACCGCATCGCGTGGCCGTGGCGCGTTCCTCAACGATCGCCGCATCCGCGTCGCCAAGCGTGACCGCCTCGCCGACTGCCTGATCGGCACCGGCTTCCCGTTCCGCGCGCAGGACAGCCTCGAATCGTACGGCCGCCAGTTCGCCGAGATGACGCAAGCTTGCGCGGGCCTGCGCCGCCCGGGCGCCGCCGCGCTCGATCTGGCCAACGTCGCGGCCGGACGCATGGACGGCTTCTTCGAGCAGGGCCTGAACGCTTGGGACGTCGCGGCGGGCAGCCTGCTGATCACCGAATCCGGCGGTCTGGTCGGCAACTACACCGGTGATTCGGATTTCCTGCACGTCGGCGAAGTCGTCGCGGGCAACCCGAAGGTCTACGCGCAGATGATCCCGATCCTGTCGCGCTACAGCCGCACGCGTCAGCAGTCGGCGTAAGGTGCACTGCCGTGGCCGGTCCGCGGCCACGCATAACGGTTGTGCGGAAAAGCGGCTTCGGCCGCTTTTTTGTTGGCGGCGCTGCGGCGTGCCGGGGCGTCGTGCCAAAAAGCCGCGGTGACTCGGGACGGGACTCGGCCGGGACCGTTCTGTGCTCCATACCGCTTTGACCTATCCGACTTTCACCCTGGGCGCAGCCTCCAACCGGCCCCATGAAAAAAGGCTTCCATACGATCATCGCGGCGCAGTTCATTTCGTCGCTGGCCGACAATGCGCTGTTGATCGCAGCCATCGCGCTGCTTTCCGTGATGCGCTCTGCCGCGTGGGTTACGCCGCTCTTGCAGATCTTCTTCACGATCTCGTACGTGCTGCTCGCGCCCTTTGTCGGCGCGTTCGCCGATTCGATGCAAAAGCGCCACGTGATGTTCATCTCCAACGCGCTGAAGGCGAGCGGTTGTCTGATGATGATCCTCGGCGTTCATCCGATGATCGCCTACGGCGTGGTCGGCTTCGGCGCGGCCGCGTATTCGCCCGCCAAGTACGGCATCCTCACCGAGCTGCTGCCCGCCGAAAAGCTCGTGCGCGCGAACGCGTGGCTCGAAGCGGCGACGGTGCTGTCGACGATCGTCGGCACGATGCTCGGTGGTGCGCTGATCAGCACCGTCGTCGAGCATTTCGTCAAGCGCGTGCATATGCCGCTGATCCACTCCGCCGCCGATCTCGCGATGGCCGCAGTCATGCTTACCTACGCGATCGCCGCCGCGATCAACATCTTCATTCCGGATACCGGCGCGCGCTATCCGAACCGGCTGACCGAGCCGAGCAAGCTGCTCGGCGATTTCCATCACTGCTTCCGCGTGCTGTGGGCCGACAAGCTCGCGCAGATCGCGCTGTGGGTGACCACGCTGATGTGGGGCGCCGCGGTGACGATGCAGCTGCTGGTGCTCAAATGGGCGAACGTGAACCTCGGGCTGTCGTTGTCGAAAGCCGCGGTGATGCAGGGCGTGACCGGCGTCGGCATCGCGATCGGCGCGGCGGGTGCAGCCGCGCTGATTCCGTTGCGACACTCGCTGAAGGTTTTGCCGGTCGGCGTGCTCACAGGTGCCGTGGCGATCGCGATGGCCTTCTACAACAAGAACCTGTTCCCGCCGGGCGCGGGCCTGCGCTTCGGCACGCACGTCGCGCCCTACTACATTCTGCTGGCCTATCCGCTGATGATCGTGCTCGGCGGGCTGTCGGGCTTTTTCATCGTGCCGATGAACGCGGTCCTGCAGCATCGCGGCGCGACGCTGCTTTCGGCCGGTCACTCGATCGCCGTGCAGAATTTCAACCAGAACCTCGCGGTGCTGCTGATGCTCGGCGTGTACGCGCTGCTGCTCACGGCAAAGATGCCCGCGCAGTGGATCATCGTCGTGTTCGGCAGCTTCATCACGCTGCTGATGTGGCTCGCGAAACGCCGCAGCGCCACGAACGAACGCAGAGTGGACATGCGGGCGATGATCGAGGAATGAACGCATCCGGCTCCCGGGTTGGGCATCGTCCGTTCGGCCAGGGTCCGCTCGTCGCGCCGGCGGGTTAAACTCACGCCCTGAGCATCTACCGCAAGAAGACACGAAGGATGGGCATTCAAACCGCAGCGGCCAACGACGTCGCACAACACACGCCCATGATGCAGCAGTACCTGCGCATCAAGGCGGAGCATCCGGGCACGCTGGTGTTCTACCGGATGGGCGACTTCTACGAACTCTTTTTCGACGACGCGGAAAAAGCCGCGCGTCTGCTCGACCTGACGCTCACGCAGCGCGGCGCATCGGCAGGCAATCCGATCAAGATGGCCGGCGTGCCGCATCACTCGGTCGAACAATATCTGGCCAAGCTCGTGAAGCTCGGCGAATCGGTCGCGATCTGCGAACAGATCGGCGACCCGGCCACCTCGAAAGGCCCGGTCGAACGCAAGGTCATGCGCGTGGTCACGCCCGGCACGCTGACCGACGCCGCGCTGCTGTCCGACAAGAGCGACGTCTATCTGCTCGCGCTGTGCGTCGCGCACAATCGCCGCGGCGTCGCGACGAGCGTCGGTCTCGCGTGGCTCAATCTCGCGAGCGGTGCGCTGCGCCTCGCCGAAGTCGCGCCCGATCAGGTCGCCGCCGCGCTGGAGCGCATCCGTCCTGCGGAAATTCTGGTCGCCGATGCCGCCGCCGACTCGACCAGCTGGACACCGCCTGTCAATGCCAGCGCGCTCAAGCGCGTGCCGGCCTGGCACTTCGATATCACGTCGGGCACGAAGCGCCTGTGCGATCAGCTCGAAGTCGCGAGCCTCGACGGCTTCGGCGCGCATTCGCTCGGCTGCGCGTGCGGCGCGGCCGGCGCGTTGCTGCTGTACGCGGCGTCTACGCAAGGCCAGCAGTTGCGTCACGTGCGGAGCCTGAAGGTCGAATCCGAATCCGAATACATCGGCCTCGATCCGGCCACGCGCCGCAACCTCGAACTCACGGAGACACTGCGCGGCACCGAATCGCCAACGCTGTGCTCGCTGCTCGACACCTGCTGCACGACAATGGGCAGCCGCCTGCTGCGTCACTGGCTGCATCATCCGCCGCGCGATTCGGCGGTGGCGCAAACACGCCAGCAGGCGATCGGCGCGTTGCTCGACGCACCGCCAAGCGCCGATCTCGATACGTTGCGCAGCGCATTGCGGCAGATTTCCGACATCGAACGGATCACCGGACGTCTCGCGTTGCTGTCGGCGCGACCGCGCGATCTGTCGAGCCTGCGCGATACCTTCATCGCGCTGCCTGCTTTGCGCGCGCAGTTCGCGGCGGTGGCAGCGAACGCGGACTCGCTCGCGCGCATCGACGCGGCGCTCGAACCGCCGCACGCGTGCGTCGATTTGCTGACGCTCGCGGTCGCGCAGGAGCCGGCCGCGATGGTGCGCGATGGCGGCGTCATCGCGCGTGGCTATGACGCCGAGCTCGACGAACTGCGCGATATTTCGGAGAACTGCGGACAGTTCCTGATCGATCTCGAAACACGCGAACGCGCACGCACCGGCATCAACAATCTGCGCGTCGAGTACAACAAGGTGCATGGCTTCTATATCGAAGTCACGCGCGGCCAGACCGACAAGGTGCCCGACGACTATCGCCGTCGGCAGACGCTGAAGAACGCCGAGCGCTACATCACGCCCGAGCTGAAGACCTTCGAGGACAAAGCGCTGTCCGCTCAGGAACGCGCGCTCGCGCGCGAACGCGCGCTGTACGACGCGTTGCTGCAAGCGTTGCTGCCGTTCATTCCCGACTGTCAGCGCGTCGCACTCGCGCTTGCCGAACTCGATCTGCTGGCCGCGTTCGGCGAACGCGCTCGCGCGCTCGACTGGGTTGCGCCGACGTTCTCGGCGAACGCCGGCATCGACATCGAGCAGGGGCGGCATCCGGTGGTCGAGGCGCAGGTCGAGCAGTTCATCGCCAACGATTGCACGCTCGCGACCGAGCGCAAGCTGCTGTTGATCACCGGTCCGAACATGGGCGGCAAGTCGACTTTCATGCGCCAGACCGCGTTGATCGCGCTGCTCGCATATGTTGGCAGCTACGTGCCGGCGCGGCGCGCGGCCTTCGGACCGATCGACCGTATCTTCACGCGCATCGGCGCGGCCGACGACCTCGCCGGCGGCCGCTCGACCTTCATGGTCGAGATGACCGAAGCCGCCGCGATCCTCAACGACGCGACGCCGCAAAGCCTCGTGCTGATGGACGAGATCGGCCGCGGCACATCGACGTTCGACGGCCTCGCGCTCGCGTGGGCGATCGCGCGTCACCTGCTATCCCACAACGGCTGCTACACGCTGTTTGCGACGCACTATTTCGAGCTGACGCAACTGCCCGCGGAGTTTCCGCACGCAGCCAACGTGCACCTGTCGGCGGTCGAGCATGGGCACGGCATCGTGTTCCTGCATGCTGTCAACGAAGGACCGGCCAATCAGAGCTACGGTCTGCAGGTCGCGCAACTCGCCGGCGTCCCAAACGCGGTGATTCGCGCGGCGCGCAAGCATCTCGCGCATCTGGAACAGCAATCGGCCGCGCAGCCCGCGCCGCAACTCGATCTGTTTGCGACGCAGCCTGCCATGCTCGCCGAAGATGCGGACGACGACCTCGAGGCGGCGAGCGACGCAACGCCTGCGTCGCCCGCGATGCAGACGCTCGTCGAGCGTCTGCGCGGCATCGATCCGAACGATCTGCGGCCGCGCGAAGCGCTCGATCTGCTGTACGAACTGCATGAACTGGCCGTCGCGCCGGATGCGGGCCACTGACATGCGCAGACGCCCGCCGCGCCCGCACGGGATTCGCGCGGCGCTGCGTCACGTGCTCGCACCGGCAGGCGGCATCGTCGTGCTCGCAATGGTGTGCGCATGGGGCGCGCCGGCGCACGCCGAGGCCTCGCGCTTCGGGTTCGCGGTGATTTCCGGCACGATGCACAGCCCCGCCGACGAAGCCGCCACGCAACGGTTGCTCGATGCGATCGGCCGCGAGCGCGACGTGCGCTTCATCGTCTACGACGGCAATCTGAAGGGCGCGAAGGAAGTTTGTCGCGACGCGTTGTTCGAGCGCCGTCAGGCCTTGCTCGACAGCTCGCGCACTGCCCTCTTCTTTATCCCCGGCCAGCATGACTGGGCCGATTGCGGCACGGCGGAAGCCGGTGGCTTCGATCCAGTCGAACGGCTCGACCAGTTGCGTCAAACGCTGTTCGCCGATCCGACCTCGATGGGACAGAACCCGATCGCGTTGACACGCGAGAGCGAGGTATCGCGCTTCCGTCCATTTCGCGAAAACGTGCGCTGGGTGGTCAACGAAAAAGCGAATACCAAAGGCGGGGACGTCGTCTTCATCGGTTTGAACGCGCCGGGTCCGAACAATCACTACCTGAGCGCTGGCGGCCGCAACGGCGAGTTCGAAGATCGCGTGATCGCCAATGCATTCTGGCTCGAGCACGCGGCCGAATACGCGAAGCGCCGCGACGCGCGCGCGATGGTCGTATTCATTCAGGGCGATTTCGACCCGGAGCGCTATGAGCGACCCGAACGGTTCGCCTGGCTGCACTTTGCGCACAGTCCGCGCCGCGACGGCTTTCTCGAATTCAAGCGCAGTCTGGTCAAGCTCGCGCAGATTTTCCCCGGACCCGTGGTCGTCGTGCATGCAGACGACGAACGGCAGGCCGGTGCTTTCGTCATCGATCAGCCGCTACGCAACGACAAGGGGATGGTCGTGACGAACCTCACGCGCATTGCGCTCGCGCCGCGTGATCGTCTCAACCAATGGATTCAGATAGAAGCGGACTTCGCCTCTAAGCCGCCGTTCAGAGTCAGCGTGCGCGACGTGCCGAAGCAGATGCCGCTGCCCACCACGCCGCCGGTCTTGCCGCCCGTATCGCCGCGTGACGAATCCGGCGCGTCAATGCCGGCTGCGCCGGAGATGCCGAATGTGGAAGGGTTCGGGCCGGGGTCGGAATTGCCGCCCGTATTGCAGACACCTGGAGAGTCGCAGGACCAGCAGCCGCACATTCCGTCCGACCAGGGCGGCGGCGACTACGGGCCCGCGATCTCGATGCCGCCGGGGTCGATACTGCCAGCCTCGCCGGCGTTGCCGGCATCGCTGCCGCCTGCCCCCGCGACGACACCGCGCACGCCCGCAAGCTCAGTGCAGGGTCGGTTTTGAGTTGTCTTCTTCGTCCTCGTCTTCGTCGTCGTCGAGGACTTCGAGGCCGTCCGCGCCATGCGCGTGTTCGTGCTGGATTTCGTCTTCAGTTGCCGGACGCACGTCCTTGACGGTCAACGCGAAACGCAGCGCCATGCCGGCGAGCGGATGGTTGCCGTCGAGCACGACTTTGTCTTCGGCGACGTCGGTCACCACGTAGACCAGCGCATCGATTTCCTCGTCGCCATCTTCCGGGGTGCCTTCGAACTGCATGCCGACTTCGAGAGGTTCCGGGAAGCGATCGCGCGGCTCGATCTTCACAAGCTCGGGATCGTATTCGCCGAACGCGTCTTGCGGCTCGAGCTGGATCTGGGTTTCGAAGCCAGTCTCGTGGCCGTCGAGCTCTTCCTCGATCTTGGGGAACGTGCCATCATAGCCGCCGTGAAGATAGACCATCGGCTCTTCGCTTTCCTCGATCAGATTGCCTTGCGCATCCGACAGCTTGTACGCGACCGACACGACGGTGTTCTTTGCGATTTTCATTCGATTCTCCAGAATACAACTCACATTATACGATGCCCAGGCGGCCCACTCACCTCCCGGCCGATGCACATTCGGCAAGCAATTCGCCGTCTGCTGCAAAGCCGGCCACGCAGCCCATTCTTCCGCCCTCGCCCGACATTCCGACCGCACTGCTCGGCCATCTGAGCCCCTCGCAATTCATGCGCCGCTATTGGCAGAAAAAGCCATTGCTGATCCGTCAGGCGATTCCGGACATCGAAGCGCCTCTGTCGCGCGACGAGTTGTTCGAGCTGGCCGATCAGGACGACGTCGAAGCGCGCCTGATCACGCACTTCCGCAACAAATGGCAGCTGGAGCACGGCCCGTTTGCGCCCGACGAACTGCCGTCCGTCAAACAGCGCGCGTGGACACTGCTCGTGCAGGGCGTGGACCTGCATGACGATCGCGCCCGCGCGTTGCTCGACCGTTTCCGCTTCGTGCCGGACGCGCGTCTCGACGACCTGATGATTTCGTATGCGACCGATGGCGGCGGCGTCGGTCCGCACTTCGATTCCTACGATGTGTTTCTTTTGCAAGTAAAAGGCAAGCGCCGCTGGCGTATTAGCGCGCAAAAAGACCTGACACTGCAGCCTGGCTTGCCGTTGAAAGTTTTACAGCATTTCGAGCATGATGAAGAGTGGGTGCTCGAGCCCGGCGACATGTTGTATCTGCCGCCGCACATCGCGCACGACGGCATCGCCGAGGGCGAATGCATGACCTGTTCGATCGGTTTTCGCGCCCCGTCCGAGACCGAGCTGACCGCGCAGTTCCTGTACCACCTGGCCGAGCGTGGAGAGGCCACCGGCAAGGCCGGCACTCTCTATAGCGATCCACGGCAGGTCGCCGTCGAGCGGCCGGCCGAACTGCCCGCGGCGCTCGTCGAACGGGTAGGCGCGATGCTTGCTAAAGTGCGGTGGAATGAGCAGGACATTGCGTCGTTCCTCGGCACATATCTCAGCGAACCGAAGCCGAGTGTCGTCTTTGATCCGCCGCAACGGCCGCTCAACGAAGCCCGTTTCATCGGCGTCGCATCGAAATCCGGTGTACGGCTCGATCGCAAGACTAACTTGTTGTATGAACGTCGTTTTTTCTTCGTAAATGGAGAAGAAATGACGTGGAACGGTGCGAAAAGATGGCTGATTGATCTCGCGAATCAGAGGTCCATGAGTGCGAAACGCTTTGTAACACTATCGCACGATTCATCTGTGACATCCCTGCTACACGAGTGGTATCGTGCGGGCTGGATACAGGTGGGCGAGCTTGCGTAACTCTGCCCACGTGCTATACCGTACAGTGAAATTTTGTATGAGAAAGACAACGTATTGACCCCGGATTTATCGACTGTCAGTACGAAAGTGCATATAATTTCCGCCCAAGCCGTAGGGAAGATTCCAGCTCTCGAAAGAGCATCTCCACCAGCGGCCCAGGTCGGTGTTGGAGCACATTACCGGTTTTATTTTGCGCTGTTGCTTACCTTTAAACCATAAAAGGACGTGATCATGAAGAAATCCCTCCTCGTAGCATCCCTGTTGGCAGCTGTGGCACTCGCTGCATGCAATAAGAGCGAACAAGCCGCTGCTCCGTCAGATGCTGCGTCCGCGCCTGCTGCCGCGTCCCCGGCAGAAGCAGCATCGCCGGCAGTCGCAGCATCCCCGGCAGAAGCAGCATCGCCCGCAGAAGCAGCATCCCCGGCTGAAGCAGCATCGCCGGCAGTCGCAGCATCGCCGGCTGCAGGCGCAAGCCAGTAAGCTGCGCTTGCTCGACGTTGCGACGGCTCCCGTCGCAGCTAACGTCGATGCGGGAGGCTGCTCAAACCAGCAGCCCCTGGCAAGCAGCATTAAAAAAGCCACGAATGCAAATTCGTGGCTTTTTTGTTTGCGATGCACCGCGCACGCGGCACACGTCGTTGGGTTGCTGCGTCACCTGAACGCAGCAACCGATCAAGTCATTCAACCGCGTTCGACCGGTTCCTCGAAGAACTCCCGGACCACCTCTATCTCGCGGGTGCGTTTGAAGGGCGGCAGACTCTGCCAGATACGGCGGCCATACGGTTTATCGACAAGACGCGTATCGCAGATCATCAGCACGCCACGATCCGTCTCCGCGCGAATCAGCCGGCCCGCGCCCTGCTTCAGCGTGATCACGGCTTGCGGCAGCTGATGCACGGCGAACGGACTCAAGCCCTTCTTCGTCAGTGCGTCGAGCCGCGCGGCCAGCACGGGATCGTCTGGCGGCGCAAACGGCAGCTTGTCGATCACGACCAGCGACAGCGCGTCGCCGCGCACGTCCACGCCTTCCCAGAAGCTCTGACTGCCGACCAGAATCGCATTGCCGTACGCGCGAAAGCGATCGAGCAGTTCGGTGCGGCTCGCATCGCCCTGCACCAGCAGCGGATAGTCCCAGCCGCGCGACTCGATCGCGTCGCGCAGTTTCGCCGAGATACGGTCCACCGCGCGTAGCGTCGTGCACAGCATGAAGACGCCGCCACCCGATGCTTCGATCGCGGGCAATGCCGCATCGAACACGGCATCGGTGAACATCGGCGACGACGGCTGCGGCAGATTGCGTGGCACGTACAGAAGCCCTTGCGACGGATAGTCGAACGGGCTCGGCAAGGTCATCGAGCGCTTCGAGTTCAAGCCCATCTGCGCCGCGTAATGCGTGAAGTCGCCCCGCACCGACAGCGTCGCCGATGTGAAGATCCACGCACGCGGCACGCCGGCGCGCTGCTTCGCGAAAATCGGCGCGACCGACAACGGCGTTTCGTGCAACTGCACCGTGTGCGAGAACACCTCGATCCAGCGGACCTTTTCGTTCGGATCGGTGCGCTCTGCACCTGCGTCGCCTTCGCGTGTCGCAACCGCGTCGCGTTCCGCGCTCGTGGGCGGCGTGGTCCAGCCGCTCAGCACGTCCTGCAGCTCGCGCGCGCGACGCAGACACGCGCCCAGCGATTCGGCTCGCTCAGCCTGCCCCGCCAGCGCCGAGGCCAATGCGTCGAGCTCGGCTTCGAGCGTGTCGAGCGCGGGGAATAGCGGATGATCGTCGGGCAACTGGCCGATCGACAGGCGCACCGTGTCTTCCTTGAATGCGAGCCGCACGTCGCGCGCGGCGCGCTCGAGCGTCGCGCCGAGCTTGACCCAATCGAGCGCATCGCGTGCGTGACCGAGGCCCTCGGCCACCGAATCGCGCGCGAGCTCGAGGAACTGAGCGGTCGATAGCGTCTCGCCGAAAAACAGCGTGGCGGTTTCGGGCAGTTGGTGCGCTTCGTCGAAGATGACCGTGTTCGCAGTCGGCAGCAACTCCGCCATGCCAGTATCGCGCAGCATGATGTCGGCGAAAAACAGATGGTGGTTCACCACCACGATATCGGCCTGCTGCGCTTCGCGGCGCGCCTGCATCACGAAGCAGTCCTTGTAGTGTGGACACTCCTGGCCGAGACAGTTGTCGCGCGTCGAGGTGACCATCGACCACACTTGCGCGGTCTCCGGCACGCTCGCGAGTTCGGCCTTGTCGCCGGTGCGCGTGATCTTCGCGAAGCGCACGATGTCCTGCAGATACGAGGTTTCCTGGCGCGACGGCAGACGGCCGTTGTCCGCGGTGCGTTGCAGGTAGTAATGGCACAGATAGTTCGCGCGGCCCTTCAGCATCGCGACCGACACCGGCACCGCGAGCGCGTCGCGCACGGTCGGAATGTCGCGCTGGAACAGCTGATCCTGCAGATGCTTGGTGCCGGTCGAGACGATCACCTTGCCGCCCCACAGCATGGCCGGCACGAGGTACGCATAGGTCTTGCCGGTGCCGGTTCCCGCTTCGACGATCAGCGTGTTCTCACCCGCATCGACACCGTCGGCTTCGGCGTTGCTGTCGGTCGACTCAGAGGCGGCCTCAGCGCCGGTCTGCTGCAGGCGCCGTGCCGGGCGCTTCTGCGCCTCGAACATCACGGGCTCGGGCATCGCGCGACCCGACGCCTCCATCGCCGCGGCAACCGCGCGCGCCATTTCGATCTGCGACGCACGGGGCCGATAACCGTCGATCTGCCGCGCGAGCAGACCGTTGTCGGCGAAGATGTCGTCGAGCTCGCTCGCGCGGCGCCGACTCAGCGACACACCTGGCACCGGTGCTGCCGCACGCGGCGAGGGCGTGCCCGAAGCAGATGCGTTGTCCGGCGCGGCCCGGGATGAAGTGTCATGCGATGAATTCAAGGCAAGCGTTCCTGCTAAGTCCGGCTCGCGCGCTGCGCGCCCCAGCACCTGCCAGGCCGCGAACTCAGGCGCGCGCGTCCGGTTCGAGCTGCAATTGCAGCAAGATGATGGTGTCCTTGACTTTGAGTTTGCGCTTTTTCAGGCGCTGCAACTCGAAGTCGTCGATGCCGGGTTCATCCGACATCCGGTCGATCAACCGGTCGAGTCCACTATGCTCCGATTCCAGTTGCAGAATGCGGTCGCGAAGTGTGTTTGCGTCGATGACGTGATGACGATCGCGCATGCTCGCCTCCTCTGGTCGGCGGCACCCACCGCGTGCGCGCGGTCAGATGCCTGAGGTTGCTGTCCGGCTCAAAACGCATTACGGCGACTACGGCGGCCGTGGCCACGACCGCCACGGCTCACTCTACGGCACTGCCACTACAGCACGCTTACTGTTGCTGTTGCTGTTGCTGCTGCTTTTGCTGCTCTTCGAGCTGTTGCTGCTTCAACTGGTCCTGACGCTTCTGCTCGGCCTTTTCGGCAGCCTGCTTTTGACGCGCTTCGACATCGAGCTTGTGCTGCGCGGCCTCGGTCTGCTTCCGCTCGAAATTCTCCTGTTTCTGCTGGCGCTCCACGGCCTGTTGCGCGCCCTGCCGACGCGCTTCCTCGAGCTTGCGCTGGTAGTCGCTCTGCTTCTGGTCGTAGGCCTTCTGATTGGCCGCCGACTGCGCCGGCGCGACACCACGCTGCGCCTGGTCGAGCGCGTGCTGACGCTGCTTCTCTTCGTAGGCCTGCGCATTGGCCTTGCGCTGCGGTGCCGCGGCGTTGCGCTGCGCCTGCTCGAGCGCGTGCTGACGCTGCTTCTCTTCGTAGGCCTGCGCATTGGCTTCGCGCTGCGGCGCCTCGGCGTTGCGCTGCGCCTGATCGAGCGCGTGCTGACGCTGCTTTTCCTGATACGCCTGCTCGTTGCGCGCGTCTTCGGCGGCGCGTTGCGGCGCTTCCGCCTCGTTTTGCGCGCGCCGTAACGCTGTGCGTTCGTCGCGCTCGCGGGCGCGCTGCGCACGCTGCTCGGCGTCGAGTGCGAGCTGCTCCTTGCGGATGTCCGCCTGCACGCTGCGCATCGCGTCGCGTGCACGATTAAGACAGTGATTGACGAAGAAGCGGCTGTAGCAGTTGTGTTGCGCGACAGCGAATTGATAGTTGTTGTCGTCGGTGCGCTGGTTGAGCACCTGTTGCCGTTCGTCGAACGACTTGTCCAGCGCGGCTGCATCACTCGCGCTTTGAGGGCTGCCGGCCGTTGCGGCGGCTTGCGGGCCCGAGGCCGCGACCGGCGCCGCACCTTGCGCGGGTGTCGCGCTCTGCGCCGCGGCCGGCACCGGCACGGCAAACGCTGCGGCGAGCGCGCACGACGCGGCCGCCGTTACGACCGACGGACCGAGCCAGCGCAACGAAACCAGCGGCAATTGAGACGAACCCCGAGACGAACCCGGCAGCGAACCTGACGCCAGCGAAGAGACCAGGCGGTTGAGGGACAAGGAGATTGGCAACGTCGTAGAGGGTCAACGGAACATGCCCGAAATTCTAACACCCCGCGGTTGAGCCCTTTGGCATTTATGGCAAAATGCCCCGCTCTAGCAACCTGGTCGCGGCACACGCCCGGCCTGTCCCGAATTGCCGCCCGCGCGCGGCCCATCACTGAGTCCGCAGGAATACCAAGACCTTATGACGGAAACCGTAGCACTCAAGATCGTCCAGCGCATCGCCACCGAACTGTCCGTCCAGCCGCGCCAGGTCGCGGCCGCGGTGGAACTACTCGACGAAGGCGCGACCGTTCCGTTCATTGCCCGTTACCGCAAGGAAGTGACCGGCAATCTCGACGATACGCAACTGCGTAATCTCGAGGAACGCCTGCTCTATCTGCGCGAGCTGGAAGACCGGCGCGCGGCGATCATCGCGAGCATCGACGAACAGGGCAAGCTCACCGACGAGCTGCGCAGCGCGATCGAAGGCGCCGACAGCAAACAGGTGCTGGAAGACCTCTACCTGCCGTACAAGCCGAAGCGCCGCACGCGCGCGCAAATCGCGCGTGAAGCCGGTTTGCAGCCGCTCGCGGACGCGCTGCTCGGCAATCCGCTGCTCGATCCGCAAACCGAAGCCGCGGCGTACGTGGACGCCGAGAAAGGCGTCGCCGATGTGAAGGCCGCGCTCGACGGCGCGCGCGACATCCTCTCCGAGCAGTTCGGCGAAACCGCCGAACTGCTCGGCAAGCTGCGCGACTATCTGTTCAACCAGGGCGTGGTGTCGTCGAAGGTCGTGGAAGGCAAGGAAACGGCGGAGGAAGAGAAGTTCCGCGACTACTACGATTACGCCGAAACGATCCGCACTGTGCCGTCGCATCGCGCGCTCGCGCTGTTCCGCGGCCGCAATGCCGGCGTGCTGATGATCAAGCTGGGTCTCGGCGAAGAGCTCGACGCGCAGGTGCCGCACCCGGGTGAAGCGCTGATCGCGCGGCACTTCGGCATCGCCAATCAGAACCGTCCCGCCGACAAGTGGCTCTCCGATGTGTGTCGCTGGTGCTGGCGCGTGAAGGTGCAGCCGCACCTGGAAAACGAGCTGCTGACCAATCTGCGCGACGAAGCCGAACACGAAGCGATCCGCGTGTTCGCACGCAATCTGAAAGACCTGCTGCTCGCGGCGCCCGCTGGACCGAAGGCCGTGATCGGTCTCGATCCGGGCTTGCGCACCGGCGTGAAAGTGGCGGTGGTCGACCGCACCGGCAAGGTGCTCGCGACCGACACGATCTACCCGCACGAGCCGCGCCGCGACTGGGACGGCTCGCTCGCGAAGCTCGCGCGCCTTGCCGCGCAAACGCAGGCCGAGCTGATCAGCATCGGCAACGGCACGGCGTCGCGTGAGACGGACAAGCTCGCGAGCGAGCTGATCGCGCGTCACCCGGAGCTGAAGCTGCAGAAGATCGTCGTGTCGGAAGCGGGCGCGTCCGTGTACTCGGCGTCCGAACTGGCAGCGAAGGAATTCCCCGACATGGACGTATCGCTGCGCGGCGCGGTGTCGATCGCGCGACGTCTGCAGGACCCGCTCGCCGAGCTCGTAAAGATCGAGCCGAAGGCGATCGGCGTCGGCCAGTATCAGCACGACGTGAACCAGCGCGAACTCGCGCGCTCGCTCGACGCGGTCGTCGAAGACTGCGTGAACGCGGTCGGCGTCGATGCGAATACCGCGTCGGTCGCGCTGCTCGCGCGGGTCTCGGGCTTGAACGCGACGCTCGCGCGCAACATCGTCGACTATCGCGATGCGAACGGGCCGTTCCCGTCGCGCGAGCATCTGCGTAAGGTGCCGCGTCTCGGCGACAAGACCTTCGAGCAGGCCGCTGGCTTCCTGCGTATCAACAACGGCGAGAATCCGCTCGACCGCTCGTCGGTGCACCCGGAAGCTTATCCGGTCGTCCAGCGCATTCTCGCAAAGATCAGCAAGCAGGTCGGCGAAGTGCTCGGCAATCGCGACGCGTTGCGCGGACTGTCACCCACTGAATTCGTCGATGAACGCTTCGGTCTGCCAACCGTGCGCGATATCCTGATCGAACTGGAAAAGCCGGGCCGCGATCCGCGTCCCGAATTCAAGACCGCGACCTTCCGCGAAGGTGTCGAGAAGGTCAGCGACCTGATCCCGGGTATGGTGCTCGAAGGCGTCGTGACGAACGTCGCGGCGTTCGGCGCATTCATCGACGTCGGCGTGCATCAGGACGGTCTCGTGCACGTGTCGGCGATGTCGACGAAGTTCGTGAAGGACCCGCACGAGGTCGTGAAGGCCGGTCAGATCGTCAAGGTCAAGGTGCTGGAGGTCGACGTGAAACGCCAGCGCATCGCGCTGACGATGCGTCTCGATGACGAACCCGGCGCGGCGGCCGCGCGCAGCGGCGGCGGTGCGCAGCAGGATCGCAGCGGCTCGGGCGGCTTCAACCGCGGCGGAGCGGGACGCGGCGCGCCGCAGCGCTCGCGCGAACCGGAGCCGGGCGGCGCGATGGCGGCCGCGTTTGCCAAGCTCAAGCAGAAGTGAGCGTATCGGACCGGTGTACGTCGTTGGACGTGCACCGGTCCGTTACACGACTGCGTCGCGCGCTCAACCGCTTACACGCACGCGCGCAGGAATCAAAAGCCCACGCATTGCGTGGGCTTTTTGTTGGCGCTCCCGCACGTCACGCGCGGGCCGTCAAATCTCGATCTTCGTCCCCAGTTCCACGACCCGGTTAGCCGGGATGCTGAAGAAGTCGGTCGGCTTGGCGGCGTTCTGATGCATCCACGCGAACACCCGCTCGCGCCACACCGACATGCCCGGCAATTGCGTCGGCACCACCGTTTCGCGCGCGAGGAAGAACGACGTGTCCATCAATTCGAACGTCATGTCGTGCGAGCGGCCGACGTCGAGCAGCACCGCCTTCACGTCGGGCGTTTCGTTAAAACCGTAGGCTGCCTTCACCAGCCACAGGCCGCCGTTCATGTCCTTCACGGTCACGCGATCGGAGTCTTTCACATACGGAATGTCGCGCGTGACGAAGGTCAGGAAGATCGTGCGCTCGTGCAGCACCTTGTTGTGCTTCAGGTTGTGCAGCAGGCTCACCGGCACCAGCGAATCGCTGCCGGTCAGATAGATCGCGGTGCCCGACACGCGATGCGGCGGATGCGCGAGCAGGCCTTGCAGGAACGGCATCAGCGGAATACCGTCGGCGGCCGTGCGTTCCTTCACGATCATCCTGCCCTTGAACCACGTCATCAGCAGGAAGAACAGCAAGCCGCCGATGCACAGCGGCAACCAGCCGCCCTCTTCGACCTTCAACAGGTTCGCACCGAAAAAGCCGAGGTCGACCACGAGGAACACGCCGATGATGAGTCCGACGAGCAGTTTGTTCCAGTTCCACACCTTCACCATCACGACGCACGCGAGGATCGTCGTGATCACCATCGTTGCCGTCACCGCGATACCGTACGCGGCCGCCAGATTGTCGGAGCTCTTGAACGCGATCACGATGCAAAGGATGATGAACAGCAGCATCCAGTTCACGACCGGCACATAGATCTGCCCGATCGCGAGTTCGGACGTGTGCAGGACCTTCATGCGCGGCACGTAGCCGAGCTGGATCGCCTGGCTCGTCAGCGAGTACGCGCCCGAAATCACCGCCTGCGACGCGATCACCGTCGCAACCGTCGACAGCACGACGAGCGGCAACAGCGCCCAGTCCGGCGCGAGCAGGAAGAACGGGTTTTCGATCGCCTTCGAGTCGTGCATCAGCAACGCGCCCTGGCCGAAGTAGTTCAGCACCAGCGACGGCATCACGAGCACGTACCACGCCATGCGGATCGGCTTCGCGCCGAAGTGGCCCATGTCCGCGTACAGCGCTTCGGCGCCGGTCAGCACCAGCACGACCGAGCCGAGCACCACGTAGGCCTGCAGCACGTGCGCGGCCATGAAGGTGTACGCGTAGTACGGATTGAGCGCGCGGATCACGTTCGGCGACTGCATGATGTGCCACAGGCCGAGCAAGGCAAGCACGAGGAACCACAGCATCATGATCGGCCCGAACAGACGGCCGACCGTGGCCGTGCCGTGCCGCTGGATCCAGAACAGCACGATCAGGATCACAATGGTCAGCGGAATCACCAGATGCGACAGATGCGGCGCGGCGATTTCCAGACCTTCGACCGCCGAGATCACCGAGATCGCTGGCGTGATCACCGCGTCGCCGTAAAACATGCAGGCGCCGAAGATGCCGAGCATCATCAGCAGGCCGGCCATTTTCGATTTCTGATCGACCGAGCGCAACGCCAGCGCCATCAGCGCGAGGACGCCGCCCTCGCCGTTGTTGTCGGCGCGCATCACGAACAGCACGTACTTGACGCCGACTACGATCATGATTGCCCAGAACAGCAGCGAGATCACGCCCAGGATCGACTGATCGGTCAACGGGATACCGTGCGACGGGCTGAAGGCTTCCTTCAGCGAGTACAACGGACTCGTACCGATGTCGCCGAACACCACTCCGATCGCGGCAAGCGCAAGGGAAGGAAGCGGCTGTTTGTGTTCGTGGTTGTTATCTGTCATGGACGCGAGGAAATCCGTTCCCGGGCGGAAAAAACGCCCGCTATTTTAAACTGCCCATCCGGTACCGCCCGGCTTGTTGTGGATACGCCACGTGGATGTCCGCGCAGTGTAGCACCGCGATATGGACGCGTCTGCCGCGGGGCGGGCGTCCCAGCGCGGCGTGTGGGGCGCATAAAAAACGGAGCCCGACTGGGCTCCGTTTTGTGACACCGCGATGCCGCGCGCGGCCTTGCGTTAATTGCCCGACGCCTCCTCGGCCTGGGCAATGCCGCGCTTGATCCACGCGCCGAGGTTATGCGGACGCACCGTGTCCCACTCCTCGAACGGCTGATGAATCCACGGGTTGGTCGGCAGATACTGCACGTGATAATCGGGCTTCACCTTCGAGCAGCCCTTGTACCACAGCACCGCTGAGCGCACCGCAGTGATGGCCGGATAGCGTTCCTTCAGATGCTGCTGCACGCGCGCGAGCGTGACACCCGAATCGACGAGGTCGTCGACGAGCAGCACGTTGCCGTGCAGTTCGCCGCGCGTCATCGTGATGTATTGCGCGATGTCGAGTTCGCCCTGCTGCGTGCCGGCCGCCTCGCGATACGAGCTCGTTGCGAGAATGGCCAGCGGCAGATCGTAGATGCGCGACAGCTGGTCGCCGACGCGCAGACCGCCGCGCGCGAGGCACAGGATCTTGTCGAACTTCCAGCCCGATTCGTGCACGGCAAGTGCGAGCACCTCGATCAGCCGGTGATATTCGTCCCAGCCGACCCACAGGTTCTTGTCGTCGTTACGCGGATCTTTCATCGCGATCATCGGTACACCTTGCATCACTTAAACCTTGAACGGATGACGCAGCAGAATCGTTTCGTCGCGATCCGGACCGGTGGACACCATGTCGATCGGAATGCCCGCGACTTCCTGCACGCGCGTCAGGTACGCACGCGCGTTGGCGGGCAGCTTGTCCCATTGCTTGATGCCGACCGTGCTTTCCTTCCAGCCCGCGAAGGTTTCGTAGACCGGTACGCAGCGCGCGACTTCCGTCGCGCCGCGCGGCAGCAGATCGACGTTCTGTCCGTCGACCGTATAGCCCACGCACAGCTTCACCTCGTCGAGACCGTCGAGCACGTCGAGCTTGGTCATGCACAGACCCGTCACGCCGTTGATCTGGATCGAGCGGCGCAGTGCCGAGACGTCGAGCCAGCCGGTGCGGCGCGGACGGCCGGTGACCGAGCCGAATTCCTTGCCGACGGTGGCGAGCTCGAGGCCGATCGGGTCCTGACGCGAGGTATTGTCCGCATCGTACAGTTCGCTCGGGAACGGGCCCGAACCAACACGTGTGCAGTACGCCTTGGTGATTCCGAGGATGTAGTTGAGCTTCTGCGGACCGACGCCCGCGCCCGCTGTCGCGGCACCCGCGACGCAGTTGCTCGACGTGACGAACGGATAGGTGCCGTGGTCGATGTCGAGCAGCGTGCCCTGCGCGCCTTCGAACAGCAGATTGCCGCCGTTCGCGTTGACGTCGTACAGGCGGCGCGACACGTCGGTGACCATCGGCTTCAGACGGTCGGCGTAGCTCAGCATCGTGTCGAGCGTTTGCTGGAAGTCGACCGCGGCTGCACCGAGGTACTGCGTGAGCACGAAGTTGTGGTAGTCGAGGTTTTCGCGCAGGCGCTCGGCGAAGGCTGACGCGTCGAACAGGTCCTGCACGCGCAGGCCGCGGCGCGCGACCTTGTCTTCATATGCCGGGCCGATGCCGCGGCCGGTCGTGCCGATCTTGCTCGCGCCGCGGCGCGCTTCGCGGCCCTGGTCGATCGCGATGTGATACGGCAGGATCAGCGTGGTGGCTTCGGAAATGAACAGACGCTTCTGGACGTCGATGCCGGCGGCTTCGAGTTCGCCGATTTCCTTGAACAGCGCTTCCGGCGACAACACGACGCCATTGCCGATATAGCACGCGACGCCGGCATGCATGATGCCCGACGGAATCAGACGCAAGATGGTTTTCTTGCCGCCGATGATAAGCGTGTGACCGGCATTGTGACCGCCCTGGAAGCGAACGACGCCCTGAGCGTGGTCCGTCAGCCAGTCGACGATCTTGCCCTTGCCCTCATCACCCCATTGGGTACCCACGACGACGACGTTGCGCCCGGGGTTCACATTCACTGCGCTGGCAGACATGTTGTTTCGTAAGCTGGTTAAAAACGTATTTTACCTAGGTTCGCGGAAGCTTCCGGAATTTTTCCGTTTCCGCTCAACGGTATGCACGTTATGTTGAGTATTGCGAGGGATGCGCGGCCGCGAAAAGTCGCTCGACCGCGCCCGGTTCGGGCGATGGTTGCACCGCCCTGTAGCGAACGCCGGAAACCTGTTCCCGGCGGAGTCGATCGGAACGCGCGGCTCAAGCGCGCGGTTCGACCACCCATGCGCCATTGCGCTCGACCAGCACGCGGTCGAACGCGAATTCATCGAGATCGTGCTTGTGGCCAGGCAGCGCCTGGATCACCACTTCGCCACCATCACGCAATGCCGCGACCGCCACGCGCAACGCCTCGTCGTGCCGCCACGGCGCGAGGATCGCGCTGCTGCGCGCTTCGATCGGCGAGATCCGCGCGACTTCACGCAGATCCAGCGAAAAGCCGGTTGCCGCGCGGGCGCGGCCATAGGCCTGGCCGACGTGGTCGTAACGGCCGCCGCGCGCCACCGCGTTCGGCACGCCGTCCACGTAAGCGGAGAACATCACGCCGCTGTGGTACGCGTAGCCGCGTAGATCGGCGAGGTCGATCATCACTTCGGCGCCGTCGACCTGGCTCGCGAGGAACGCGAGGTCGTCGAGCGCGCGGGCGATCGCCGGCGAATTCGGCAGACGCGCGCGGGCCTCTTCGAGCACCGAAGCGTCGCCGTACAAAGTGGGCAGCGCGCGCAGCGCATCGCGAATCACCGGCGAGAATTGCGCGGTCATCTCGACGAGGCGCGGCACGTCCTTGCCGGCCAGCGCGTCGTAGAGCGCCTGGCCGAGTTCCTCGGCGGCCGGCTCGGCTTCGATCAGCGCCGCCAGCACGCCCGCGTGACACAGGTCCAGACGCACCTTCGCGAGGCCGGCGAGACGCAGTGCGTCGAGCATCAGCTGCTGGATTTCGAGGTCCGCTTCGAGGCCCGCGTGGCCGTAGATTTCCGCACCGATCTGGATCTGCTCACGCGTCGCATGCAGGCCGCGCGGCCGCGTATGCGCGACGTTGCCGGCGTAGCAAAGACGCGTGACACCCTGGCGGTTCAGCAGATGCGCGTCGATACGCGCGACCTGTGGCGTGATGTCGGCGCGCAGACCGAGCGTGCGGCCCGACAGTTGATCGACGAGCTTGAAGGTGCGCAGATTCAGGTCCTGCCCACCGCCCGTCAGCAACGACTCGAGGTATTCGAGCAGCGGCGGCATCACCATCTCGTAGCCGTACGAGCGGAAACGGTCCAGCAAATGACGCCGCAATTCTTCGATCTTGCGGGCCTCCGACGGCAGCACGTCGGCGATATTCTCAGGAAGCAACCAGGTCGACATCGATACAGTCCTACGGCGTTGAACACGGCGTCTTGTAGCGCCGATGATGAGTGTGAATGGCGTATAGCGGCTTGATTCTGGCGGCTGACACCGACGCTCGGGCGGCGTTTTGCGGCTCGCGCGCGACGCGCTGCGGCCTGACCGGAACAGTCGGCGTTTCGCTCGGGGCGGGTCAAACACGCCGCAGCACGCAGCGTTCGTCAGACAAGCAAGCCGGCTTCAGGTCGCGATGAACAGCAGAACCAGCCCGAGCAACATCACGATGAGCCCACCGACACGAATCTGATGCGCCGGTCGTTCCGCTATTTTACGAAACGTGTCGCGCCAGGCGCTCGGAAAAACGAACGGAAACATCCCCTCGATAATCAGCATCAGCGCGATCGCGAGCAATAACGAGCCAGCTATGTCCATGCGAGTGAAGCGGCCGCGATGCGGATGCCGCGGCCTTCGGTAATCAGCGTTTGTGCGCAGCAGGCGCGGAAGCGTCCGGGGCGACGCCGCCGGTCGGGCTACGCATGAAGCGGAAGAACTCGCTACTGGAGTCGACCACGATCAGATCGCCCGGTTTGAAGGTCTTCCGGTACGCCTGCATGCTTTGATAAAACTGATAGAACTGCGGGTCCTTGCCGAACGCTTCGGCGGCGATCTCCGCGGCCTTCGCATCGCCTTCGCCGCGAATGCCTTGGGCTTGGGCGAGGCCGTCGGCGAGCACCGCCTGCTGCTTCGCGAGCGCGTCAGCGCGGATCTGGTTCGCTTCTGCGGCGCCCTTCGCGCGCTCGTCCGCTGCGACCTGCTGGCGCGCGGCAATCATGCGCTTGAACACCGAGTCGGCCACCGCCGCCGGGAAATCGACGCGCGTGAGCTGCACATCCACGACCGACACGCCGAGCGATGCCGCGCTCCTGTCCATCGCACCGCGCGCCTCTTCGGCGACCGCCTGCTGTTTCGCGAGCGCGTCGGATAGTGTGAACTTGCCGAACGCGTCGCCGAGCGCGCCACGCGACAGCAGCGCGAGCCGGTCGGGCAGGCTCTGCGGATCGCCTTTCGTTTCGGCGATCAGCTTCAGCGGATCGGTCACACGGAACTTGACGACCGGGTTGACCAGCAGATCGGTTTTGTCGGACGTGACGTAATGATCTTCGTCGGGTGCGTCGAGCGACTGGATGCGATTGTCGACGAAAGTCACCGTTTGCAACGGCGGCGGCAGCTTCACGTGCAGCCCTGGGCCGAGCAGCGTGGGCACGGCGTCGCCGCGCGCGGACAGCACCGCCATATGCCGTTGATCGACGACGAACACCATCGACGATGCCGCGAACAGCACGATGACGACGGCGACGACGAGCGCAATGATTCGGTTCATATTCTCGTGCGCTCCTTATTGAACGTCTTCTTCGCGCATGCGATTGCGGAATGCTTCGCGCGAACGCAGCGACGCGGCGCTCGGCCGGCTCGCCGGCGCAGGCGCGGAAGCGGCGGGGCCGGATGCGCCCTCGGCGGCGGAGCCCGCTGCGGCACCGGTCTCAGCGGCCGACGCAGCCGACGGCGCAGCCGCGCTCGCCGCTTGCGGCGCGCCCGCGACGGCCGGACCCGAAGCGGCGGCGGCCGCCGCCGCGGCCTGACGCTCGCGGTTCTGCTCGACGAGCCTGTCGAGCGGCAGATACAGCACGTTGTTGCCGTTCTTCGCGTCGACGAACACCTTGGTCGCGTTCGCGTAAATCTGCTGCATGGTTTCCATGTACAGGCGGAAGCGCACGAGGGCCGGCGCCTTTGCGTATTGCGCGTAGACCTGCTTGAAGCGCTCGGCCTCGGCCTGCGCCTGCGCGACCGTGTTCTGGCTGTAGGTCTTGGCTTCCTGGACCTGACGATCGACGTCGGCTTGCGCGCGCGGCACGAGCTCGGCGGCATAAGCCTGCGCATCGCGTTTGGCGCGTTCGTTTTCGTCGTGCACCTTTGCAGCGTCGGCGAACGCGGGTTGCACCTGCTCGGGCACCTGCACGCTCTGAATCGTCACACCCGTGACTCCGAGACCCGATTGATACTGATCGAGCGATTGCTGGATCGACGCGATCAGCTGCTGGCGCAGTGTTTCGTGATCCTGATCGAGGATATCGCTGGTGCTGTGCGCTCCGACGATGCCGCGCACCGCCGCCTGCGCGGCATGCATCACGCTCTGATCGGGATCGACGCTGCGAAACAGAAAGTCGTTGGGCTTACGCACCTGGTACTGTACGGCGAAGCGCACGTCGACGATGTCGCCGTCGTGCGTGAGCATCGATGAATCCTTCACGTTGGCGAGACGCACCACGTTGCTACGGCCGATCTCGACCTGGCGGATCTGGCCGACGTTGACGAATTCGTGGGACTCGAACGGATACGGCAGACGCCAGTGCACGCCCTGCGCCGCGGTATAGCGATACTTGCCGAACTGCAGCACGACGGCCGCCTGGCCATCCTGCACGACGAACACGCCGCTGCCGAGATAGATTGCGATCAGCACGCCGATTACGATGCCGACGCCGAGGCGCGCGCCGCGGCCGTTGTCCGGACGGCCGCCGCCGACACCGCCGCCCTTGCGCCCGAAAATCCGGGACAGACGGCGATTGAAATCGCGCCACATTTCGTCGAGATCGGGCGGACCTTCACCGTCGCGCCCCGGTCGCTTCGGATCGTTCGGCCGTTGCCGGTCGCCGTTGCCGTCGCCCCGGCCCCAACGCGGATCGTTCAGTGAAAGCAAGGCGCGCATACGCAGCCAGATACTCCGCTCGTTGTAATCGTTCACCTGTGTTCGTTCACCAGAGTAGACAGCGGGTCAGTGCAATTGGAACGGGTCAGTGCCCGAGTTCTGGAATCTTGTGGTCTTCGCGCAGTTGCGCCGAGCGGTCATCTTGCGACGCATCGAGCGGCATTTCGGCAAGCGGTTCGGCTGTAGCGATTTCAGCGATGGCAGCGCGCAACGCATCCAGCCCCTGCCCGGTGCGCGCGCTCAAAAAGACGCGCGAAATATTACCATACTCGTCCCGCTCGACCGCGTCCCCACGGGCTGCCAGCTCTGGCACCGCATCTATTTTGTTGAACACGAGCACCTGGCGGATCGTGTCCGCGCCGATCGCGTGCAACACCTCGTTCACCTGATCGATCTGATCGAGCCGCACCGCACTCGATGCATCGACGACATGCAGCAACAGGTCCGCGTGAATGGTTTCCTCGAGCGTCGCGCGAAACGCCGCGACGAGCTGATGCGGCAGCTCGCGGATGAAACCGACGGTATCGGACACCACTACCTGCCCCGCTTCGTCGCCGAGATACACGCGCCGCGAGGTGGTATCGAGCGTCGCGAACAACTGGTCGGCGGCATACGCCTGCGCCTTGGTGAGAGCGTTGAAGAGCGTCGATTTCCCAGCGTTCGTATAGCCGACGAGCGACACCGACATCGTCTGGTTGCGATTACGCGCGCGACGCTGCGTGCCGTGCTGGCGGCGCAGCTTGTCGAGGCGGATCTTGAGTGCCTTGATGCGCTCGCCGATCAGCCGGCGGTCGGTTTCGAGCTGCGTTTCACCCGGACCGCGCAAACCGATACCGCCCTTCTGACGTTCGAGGTGGGTCCACGCGCGAATCAGCCGGGTCGACAGATATTGCAGCTGCGCGAGCTCGACCTGCAGCTTGCCTTCGTGGCTGCGTGCGCGCTGCGCAAAAATGTCGAGGATCAGACTGGTGCGATCGACCACGCGCCGATTAAGCGCCCGCTCCAGATTGCGCTGCTGCGCAGGCGCCAGAGCATGGTTGAAGATCACGAGTTCGATGTCGTTCGCTTCACAGGCAAGGCGCAATTCTTCAGCCTTGCCGCTGCCGACGAACATCTTCGCGTCGGGACTGGAACGGCGTCCGGTGAGGGTGACTACGGGGTTCGCGCCCGCGCTTTGCGCGAGCAGGCTGAGTTCTTCGAGACTGGCTTCGAAATCGATCTTGCCGAAGTCGATGCCAACGAGCGCTGCATTGATCAAATTGGAGGGTATCAAAATGACGCGACCGGGAGCGAATCGCCAACGGGCGACGCTGTGCCGGCCGCGGCGAGGGTTAGGACTGTTCGGAATCCGGGTGGAAATTCACCGGACGGGCCGGCACGACCGTCGAAATCGCGTGCTTGTAGACCATCTGGGTGACCGTATTCCGGAGCAACACGACGTACTGGTCGAACGATTCGATGTTCCCTTGAAGCTTGATGCCGTTGACCAGATAGATCGACACCGGCACATGCTCTTTACGCAGTGCGTTCAAAAACGGGTCTTGTAACAATTGCCCTTTGTTGCTCATAGCAAACTCCGTATTTTTTTGCAGGTTGACTGAATTGACGGCGAAGAAAAAGAGATCCGCCGCCAACCGCTACACTATAGCTGATTTTCATTTCGACGCGCGGGCCCGGGACCACCGGCCAAACCCAGCATACATGCGGGTTTCAGCCCAGGTTTAAGACCAGCTTCAGCCTGCTTCAGCCTTTGTCCGCGTAAGGGTTCGTCGACGATCTGAACTCTATTCGCAATGGAGTCCCCGTCAGCTTGAAAGTTTCCCGGAAGCGATTTTCGAGGTACCGCTTATACGTGTCGGTGATCGCGTCGAGCGCATTGCCGTGAATCACGATAATCGGCGGATTCTGCCCGCCCTGGTGTGCATAACGCAGCTTCGGACGCACCGGACCGCGGCGGCGCGGCTGCTGGAACTCGACCGCCTCGATCAGCGCGCGCGTCAGTTTCGGCGTCGGCAGCTTCGACATCGCGGCCGTGTACGCGTCGTCGACCGAACGCATCAACGGCCCAATCCCGGTTTTTTCCGCGGCGGAAATAAAATGGAATTTGGCGAAGTCCAGGAATTTTAGTTTGCGTTCGAGGTCGGCTTTGGTGCGCTCGCGCACATGCGGATCGAGACCGTCCCATTTGTTCACGCCAACCACCAGAGCGCGGCCCTGCTCGACGACGAAGCCAGCGATGTGCGCATCCTGATCCGAGATGTCCTGACGCGCGTCGAGCAGCAGAATCACGACGTTCGCATCGGAAATCGACTGCAGCGTCTTCACGACCGAGAACTTTTCGATCGCCTCGAACACCTTGCCGCGGCGGCGTAGGCCGGCCGTGTCGATCAGCGTATACGGCTTGCCGTTACGTTCGAAATCGACGTAGATCGAGTCGCGCGTAGTGCCGGGCATGTCGAACGCGATCACGCGCTCTTCGCCGACCAGCGCATTGATCAGCGTCGACTTGCCGACGTTCGGCCGCCCGACGATCGCGATCTTCACGCCGCGCGCTTCCTTGTCTTCCTCGCTCTCTTCCGGCTGACCGGCATACGCGACTTCGAGCGCCTCGTTGATCATGTCGGTGACGCCGTCGCCGTGCGCGGCGGAGATCGCGCGCGGGTCGCCGAGGCCGAGTTCGTAGAAGTCGGCTGCGACGTTGGTGTACTTCATCCCCTCGGCCTTGTTGACGACGAGGAAGATGGGCCGGCCGACCTTGCGCAGATAGTCGGCGATCGACTTGTCCTGCGGGGCGAGCCCGTTGCGGCCATCGACGATGAACACGACGACGTCCGACTCCTCGACCGCCTGGCGGGTCTGGCGCGCCATCTCGTGCAGGATGCCGTCCTTCGCGACAGGCTCGAAGCCGCCGGTATCGACGACCAGATAAGGCCGCTCGCCGGTGCGTCCTTCGCCGTAGTGGCGATCGCGCGTGAGACCGGGCAGGTCGGCAACCAGCGCATCACGCGAACGCGTAAGGCGGTTGAACAGCGTGGATTTCCCCACATTGGGGCGCCCAACGAGGGCAATTACGGGTTTCATCTGATGTTGTTCACGGTGAAACGCGGGATCGCAATCGATCGCGCGCTTAGCGACGCCAGGCAGCCGCCACGCGGCGGCGTTTTGACGAAATTATCACGAATTCAGCCTGCTCCGGATGCGCGATCGACACGCGCATCCAGGCGGACGGGAGTGGCTGCGCAGACGCCACTGGGGGTCGCCTGCTTCAGACCGGGCTGCTCGGCGGCCGACGCTCGTGCGCGAGTGCTTCCGGGGTTCGCAAAGCCGCCGACCAAGCGCACGCACCGCCTTCGATGCCGGCGGGCGCAGCTTCGATCCGACTTGCCGGACCAGCCCGTCCGGCGATTTTTCTATTGAGTCTGCCCCGATCACGCCACGGACGCAGTGGCAACCCGAGGCAGGAGCCGTGCGCCAAGGCCCACGCAGACTTCAATTAAAAAACGCGCGGCCGGCAAAGCCGGCCTGCGCGCCTGACACCATCTATAGCGATCAGCGCGGACGATAGCCGAACAGGCCGCCATCGCGCGTCTGGATGACCAGCGTGTCGCCGGCCAGCACCGGTGCGGCGGTAATCGCGCTGCCGTCGGTCTTGACCCGCGCGACGAGCGTGCCGTCGGCGGTCGACAGGAAATGCACGAAGCCCTTGTAGTCACCGAACACAGCCGCGCGGCCGAGCAGCATCGGCACGCTCAGTTCGCGGTTCTTCAGCGCCTCGTTCTTCCACAGCACCGAACCGTTGTTCACGTCGAACGCGGACACGACCGACCAGTCGTCGGCGGCGACCACGCTGCGCTCATCCTGCGCGAGGCCGCTCGTGCTCGAGAACGGCTTGCCCCACAGCGCGCGGCCCGAGTTCGCGTCGAAACAGCCAATCTGGCCCTGGAACGTCACTGCGCAGGTCTCCGAACCCACCAGCGTGGGCGGGCCGGTCACGTCGTTAATACGCTCGACCTCGGTCACGCCCTTCGGATACGACACGGGCGTCTGCCAGTAGGCGTCGCCCGTCTGCAGATTGATAGCGGCGAACGAACCGCCCGGGAAGCCGGCCAGCACGGCCGCGTCGCCCGCGAACGTCATGCCCGATGACACGCGCAGGTTCAACGGCACCGCGCGGTTGCGGAAGTTCCACTTCTGCTCGCCGGTTTGCGCGTTGAACGCGACGATCTGGCCGTCGATCGTGCGCACGACCACGAGGCCGTTGCCGACGAGCGGCGGCGAAATGATCTCGCCCGGCGCCTTCGCGGTCCACAGCTCCTTGCCGTCCGCGCCGAGCACGTATACGTCACCCTTCAGGCCGCCGACCGCGGTGAGCGTGCCATCGCTGCCGACGCCCGCCGACAGATCGTCATGCAGCTTGACGCGCCACACGTCCTTGCCGGTTTGCGCGTCGATCTTGGCGACCGTGCCGTTCGTGCCGGCAGCGTACACGGCATTGCCGACGGCAACCGGCGAGAACATGTAGCGGCCCGCCTTGCCGACGCTCGCCGACCAGGACTGCTGCACATCGAGAACGGGTTTGAACTCGGTGAGCGGCGTCGGCACACGGCGCTCGTCTTTCGTGGACGAGCAAGCCGCCAGCGTGAGAACGGTCATCGCACAGATAACGGGCACGGCGTAACGTTTCAGCAGATTCATCGGTGGACGAAGCATTCAGGAAATGGATTAAAGGAGACCGTCTTGCGGTCGTGGCTCGCGGCGCGCCGCGCGGGACGCTCAGCCGCCAAGCGCATCCAGCTTGAACTGGATCAGCTGGCGCGCCGAACTGTCGCTCTTCGACAGTGAGTCGAGCGCGAGCTTGTAGGCCGCGCGCGCGTCGTCGCGCTTGCCTTGGGCGGCGAGCAGGTCGCCGCGGCGGTCCGCCACGACGCCCTTGAAGGCATCGGATTGCGGCTCCGCCAGAAGCGCGAGCCCCTGGTCGTACGCCTTGTCGTCGAGCAGCAGCGATGCCATGCGCAGCTTCGCGATCTGCTTGAACTCGTCGTCTTTCGCGTGATCGATCGCCCATTGCAGTTCCGCCTTCGCGCCGGCTTCGTCGCCAGCGGTGTAGAGCGCCTTGGCGGCGCCGAGCGCGGTCATCTGAGCGTAGGCGGTGCGGCCGAACTTGTCTTCCATGTCGGCGGCGACGCGCGCGATCTGCGCCTTGTCGCCCGCTGCCGTGGCTTGTTGAACCTGGTCATACAGCACCGCGGCTTCCGCGGCCTGGCGACGCTGCCAGAAATTCCAGCCATTCCAGCTCGCGCCTGCCAACAACACCACCAGCACGATCCACGTGGTCGCATTGCCCCACTGCTGCCACCATGCCTTCAGACTTTCAATCGATTCTTGTTCGTCGTGGTAACTCATTGCCCGGCGATTTCCTCATTCTTGCTACGTGTGCGTGTCGAGCCAGCCGGCTCGACGACATCGCGATCAGTCGTCGCCGTCTTCGGCGGATGCAACCATCGCATTGATTAGATATTCGGTCAAGTCTTCGGCGGGCACGTTCTGTTGCTCGTTCTTACCGCCATGGGCCTGGGTATCGCGCAGCGGTTTCACGCCGACCGTGCCATTGGCGATCTCGTCCTCGCCGAGCACGACCGCAAACGCGGCGCCGCTCGCATCGGCGCGCTTCATCTGCGACTTGAAGCTTGCGGACTGACCGTCCGCGCTGCAATGCAGGATCACGTCGAGACCGGTATCGCGCAGACGCTCGGCGATGATGAAAGCCTGCTCGCGCGCGGCGTCGCCCTGATGGACCACGTACACGTCGCAACCTTCGTCTTCCGGCACGAGCTGCTCTTCCTTCAGCAACTCGAGAATCCGCTCGATGCCCATCGCCCAGCCGCACGCAGCGGTCGGCTTGCCACCGAGCTGCTCGATCAGAGGATCGTAGCGGCCGCCCGCCGCGACCGTGCCTTGCGCGCCGAGCTTGTCGGTCACCCACTCGAATACAGTCAGATTGTAGTAATCGAGACCCCGCACGAGACGCGGATTGATCGTAAACGGAAGATTGTTCGCCTTTAGAAGACGCTGCAGACCTTCGAAGTGCGCGCGCGATTCTTCGCCGAGAAAGTCGATCAGCTTGGGCGCGTTTTGCGCGACTTCCTGCAGCGCGGGATTCTTCGTATCGAGCACGCGCAGCGGGTTCGTATAGAGACGGCGCTTCGCGTCTTCGTCGAGCACGTTCATGTGCTTCTCGAGGTATGCGATCAGTTCGACGCGATGCGCGGCTCGCTCTTCAGCGAGGCCCAGCGAGTTGATTTCGAGCTTGATGCCGGTCAAGCCGAGGTCGTCCCACAGACGCTGGCACATCATGATGATTTCCGCGTCCGCATCCGGACCCGCGAAGCCGAGCGCCTCGACACCGACCTGGTGGAACTGGCGATAACGGCCGCGCTGCGGACGCTCGTGACGGAACATCGGCCCGATGTACCACAGGCGCTTCGGGCCGTCGTACAGCATGTTGTGCTCGATCGACGCGCGCACCACCGCCGCCGTGTTTTCCGGGCGCATCGTCAGGTTTTCGCCGTTCAATGCGTCGGTGAAGCTGTACATCTCTTTTTCGACGATGTCGGTCACTTCGCCGATACCGCGCGTGAACAGCTGCGTATGCTCGACGATCGGCGTGCGGATATTCTGATATCCATACGAACGCAGCATCGACTTGACGGTGGTTTCGAAAAATTCCCAGAGCCCGGCTTCCTGCGGAAGGATGTCGTTCATGCCCTTCACGCCGGAAAGCTTCTCGAGCTTTTTCTTCTGTTCAGTCATCTGTGTTTCGATTGCCGGTATTTAGTTGAGCGCTTCGGCGCGGCCATAGCGGCGCTCGACGTAGTCGCTCACGATTTGCTGGAATTCTTGCGCGATGTTTTCGCCGCGCAGCGTCTTCACTTTCTCGCCGTCGATGAACACCGGCGCGGCCGGGTTCTCGCCCGAGCCCGGCAGGCTGATGCCGATATTCGCCTGCTTCGACTCGCCCGGACCATTGACGATGCAGCCCATCACCGCGACGTGCATCTGCTCGACGCCGGGATACTGGTCACGCCACACCGGCATCTGCTGACGCAGATAGGTCTGGATCTGCGACGCCAGTTCCTGGAACAGCGTGCTCGTGGTGCGGCCGCAGCCCGGGCAAGCGATCACCATCGGCGTGAACGAGCGCAGGCCCATTGTCTGCAGGATTTCCTGACCGACGATCACTTCGCCGGTGCGCGACGCGCCCGGTTCCGGAGTCAGCGAGATACGGATCGTGTCGCCGATGCCCTGCTGCAGCAGAACCGACAGCGCCGCGGTCGACGCGACGATGCCCTTCGAGCCCATGCCTGCTTCGGTCAGGCCCAGATGCAGCGCGAAATCGCAACGGCGCGCGAGTTCGCGGTACACCGCGATCAGATCCTGCACGCCGCTGACCTTGCACGACAGGATGATCTGGTCGCGCCCGAGGCCGAGTTCGACCGCGCGTTCCGCCGAGCCGATCGCGGACTGGATCAGCGCTTCGTACATCACGCTTTGCGCTTCCCACGGAATAGCGCGCGAGCCGTTTTCGTCCATCATTTTGGCGAGCAGGTCCTGGTCTAGGCTGCCCCAGTTCACGCCGATGCGCACCGGTTTGTCGTATTTGACCGCCGCCTCGATCATCTGCGCGAATTGCGTGTCGCGCTTCGCGCCGTGCCCGACGTTGCCCGGATTGATCCGGTATTTCGACAGCGATTCCGCACAGCCCGGATAGTCGCGCAGCAGCAGATGGCCGTTGTAATGGAAGTCGCCGACGAGCGGCACCATCACGCCCATGCGGTCGAGTTGCTCGCGGATAGCCGGCACGGCCGCCGCCGCTTCCGGCGTATTCACGGTGATACGCACCAGTTCCGAACCGGCTTGCGCCAACTCCTTGATCTGGATAGCGGTGCCGATCGCGTCGGCGGTGTCGGTGTTGGTCATCGACTGCACGCGCACCGGCGCATCGCCGCCGATGGTCACGAGCTGGCCGCCCCAGCGGACGTTGACCGCATGCGATTTGCGCCGCATCGCGGGGCCGCCGAACACCGGCTCGTCTGAAACGATCTTGCTAGAAGATTGGGATTGAGCTTCGGTTTGCATCGAAAAACCCATTTACGCCGCACGCGCTATGCAAAAACGCAGCGCCTCAATTGAAAAAGCGCCGCGGACCCGTTGGCCGCGGCGCGTACCGTATCTGTCAAGGCAGCGCAAACCGCGCCACATTGCCCTTGGCTGCCGCATATTTCGACGGATCGACCGGCTGGCCGTCGAGCGTCACCGACTCGAGACCCGCCTTGTTGCCGACCGTCACCTTGAACGGGCCGGCGCCCGTCACTTCCTTCGGATCGCCAGCATGCACGAGGCCGGAGAACAGTTCCTTGCCGTTTTTGTCACGCACGCTGAACCAGCTGTCCTGCGTCACGCGCAGCGCGACGACCGACTCGCCGGGCGCTGGCGCAACCGCCGGTGCCGACGCGTTCGCCACGACCACCGGTGCACTTGGGCTCTCCATGGCGGCCTGTGCCTGCGCCTGCGAGCCAGCCTTCGCTGCCGCTGCCGTCGGCGCCGGCGTTGCCGCTGTATTCGCGGCCGGGGCCGAGCCCGGCGCGGTGCCGGTGGCAAGCGGTGCGGGCATCGGCGTTGCCGACGCAGACGCCGCATTATCCGCACTCCCCGCGTTGTCCGCCGTGACCGCCGCGTCCGGCGCCGATGCGCCTTCCGCCGTCGCCGGGCCTTGCGCGACCGGGCCCGACGCCGCCGTGTCGCTGCTCGTCGAACTATTTGCGCTGGCCTTCAGCCGCGCGAGCCACGCGGATGAATCGCCGCCGTTGGTGCGCCACATGCCGAGCGCGATGACCGCGACGACGATCGCCGCAATGCCCCAGAGCCACGAACGGCTCTTGTGTCCGCTATCGCCGAGCGACAGCGAAACCTTGCCGCGGGGCAGATCCTTGCCGGATGACGCGGGCATCGACAGATTCGGCGCCGGCACTCCTCTCTCGCGACGCAGCGCCGCCGTAAAAGGCGCCGGATCGGCGCCGAGCATTTTCGCGTAGCTGCGCACGACGCCGAGTGCAAATGTCGTGTCCGGCAGATGGCTAATGTCGCCCGCTTCGAGCGCGCTCAGCTTGACGACCGACACCTTCAGCCGCGCCGACACGTCCTCGATCGCCCAGCCTTTCGACTCGCGCAACTGGGTCAAGCGCGCGCCAACCGCTGCCAACGAATCGAGGGCCGGTTGCACGACCGGCTGGACCACCGCCCTTGCAACGGGTGCTGGATGGCCATCGTTCGTGTCTGTCTCGTGCGGCTGCGGGTGCTGCGGCTCACTCATCCCAAATCCTTTCGCGTCGATTCTTTTAATCGTGCGACTGGACGGGCTCGAGCCTCACGTCCAAATCGCAGACCGTTTATAACAAAATGTGCGGCTTTGTGTGCCGCTCCCGATCGATTCTGCAAACTTTCTTTTCAACCGCCGGTGGCATCAGAGCATTTTTGCGTTCGCAGTGCTTTCCGCCGAACGCCGACGCCCTGCTGCCCCACGCGATTACACGGCGCGAACCTCGATCACCTTCGCCGCCTTCCCGGTGCGCTCAGCAAGACGCGTGCGGTCTTTCACCGCGCCGGCCAGCTGACCGCAGGCAGCATCGATATCGTCGCCGCGGGTTTTGCGCACGGTGGTGACGACGCCTGCGTCGATCAACACCTGCGCAAACCGCTTGATCTGTTCCGGTTTCGAGCGGATGAGGCCCGATTCGGGAAACGGATTGAACGGAATCAGATTGAACTTGCACGGCACGCTGCGCGTGACGGCGAGCAGCTCGCGTGCGTGCGCCTCACTGTCGTTCACGCCATCGAGCATGCAATATTCGAACGTAATGAAATCGCGCGGCGCCACTTTCAGGTAGCGCTCGCACGCCGCCATCAGTTCGCGCAGCGGATACTTTTTGTTGAGCGGCACCAGCACGTCGCGCAGCGCGTCGTTCGACGCATGCAGCGACACCGCGAGCGCCACGGGCAAGTCCGCGCCAAGCCGATCCATCATCGGCACGACGCCCGAAGTGGACAACGTGACGCGCCGGCGCGACAGGCCGTACGCATTGTCGTCGAGCATCAGACGCATGGCCGGCACGACCGCGTCGTAATTGAGCAGCGGCTCGCCCATCCCCATCATCACGACGTTTGTGACGACGCGCTCGCCCTTGCCGTCGCCGCCCATTGCGCGGCCGCCGGCATCGCCACGCGACGCGCGCAGCGCAAACTCGGCCATGCGCAACTGGCCGATGATTTCGCCGGTGGTGAGATTGCGGGAGAACCCCTGCTTGCCGGTCGAGCAGAATCGGCAGTTGACCGCACACCCCGCCTGCGACGACACACATAGCGTTCCGCGCGTTTCTTCGGGGATGTACACGGTTTCGACGGCGTTGCCATTACCGACATCGATCAGCCACTTGCGTGTGCCGTCCGACGAAATATGATCGCTGACGACGCCAGGCATTGTGATCGTGGCGCGCCCTTTGAGCTTTTCGCGCAAGGACTTCGCGAGATCGGTCATGCCGTCGAAGTCGGCAGCGTTGTATTGGTGAATCCAGCGCTGCAATTGCTTGGCGCGAAACGGTTTCTCGCCCAGGCTGTCGCAATAGGCGACGAGCCCTTGGGCGTCGAGGTCGAGAAGGTTGACGGAGGGACTGCTCGTCATATCGAATCCTGCCATTTCAGTGCGAGACTACGTTCATGCAACAAGCTGCATGAACGCCGTGCCGTTCGCGCCCATTCCTGCTGCTTTTACCTTACTACTTTTGCCGTACACCGCGCGCGATCCATGCGATAAAACAATTCGACCGCACGAAACGCGCCACGCGAAAGACGGCTTGCGATACGCGGCTGAGGTCACTGCCCGACCTCAGCGCGAGGCGCTCAACGCGAGTAGACGTTGACTTGGGGGAAGAAGAAAGCGATTTCGACCGCAGCCGTTTCCGGCCCGTCCGAACCGTGCACCGCGTTGGCGTCGATGCTGTCAGCGAAGTCAGCACGGATCGTGCCCTTTTCTGCCTTCTTCGGGTCCGTCGCACCCATCAGGTCACGGTGCTTCAGGATCGCGTTTTCGCCTTCCAGCACCTGCACAACCACCGGACCCGAGATCATGAATTCGACGAGGTCCTTGAAGAACGGACGTGCTGCGTGCACAGCGTAGAACTTCTCGGCGTCAGCACGCGACAGATGAACCATGCGCGATGCCACGATCTTCAGGCCAGCGTTTTCGAAACGGGTATAGATCTGGCCGATCACGTTTTTGGCCACTGCGTCCGGCTTGATAATCGACAGGGTGCGCTCGATCGCCATAAAAACTCCAAAAAATTAAGAGGTTACAGATTTAAATGAATCCGCTATTGTAGCATGTTCCCGTGTATCATTGCGATTGAACCCTTACAGCATCGAAAGGATCGAAGCAACGGGTGCAAAATACTGGTAGCGTAGGCCATTGGGCCGACTGGAGGGTATTGAAACTCCGTGCCGCCGCGCTAATCTTACGGATGAACGGTGCGCCCGCCGGCGCTTCGCAAATTTCCGTTTCACCATCACGAAACACGCTTCCGAGGTAAGGAGAGACCATGAACGAACATCCATATATGTTTGGCCGCAACGGCGCGGTCAGTACGGTCGAAACACGCAACCGCGTGCTACGGAATACCTACTGGCTGCTCGCGTTGTCGATGATCCCAACGGTGCTCGGCGCCTGGGTCGGTCTTGCCACCGGCTTCTCGCTGTTTGCCGCCACCAGTCCCGCCATGAGCATGCTGGCGTTCTTCGCGATCGCGTTCGGCTTCATGTTCGCGATTCAGCGCACCAAGGACAGCGCCGTCGGCGTATTCGTACTGCTCGGCTTCACGTTCTTCATGGGGCTGATGCTGTCGCGCATTCTCGCGTTCGTGCTCGGCTTCTCGAACGGCCCGTCGCTGATCATGCTCGCGTTTGGTGGCACTGGTGTGATCTTCGCGGCCATGGCGACCATCGCCACGGTCAGCAAACGCGACTTCTCGGGCCTCGGCAAATGGCTCTTCATGGGCGTGATCGTGATCCTGCTGGCTTCGGTCGCGAACGTGTTCCTGCAACTGCCGGCACTGATGCTGACGGTTTCGGTCATGGCAATCGTGATCTTTTCCGCCTACATCATGTTCGACGTGCAGCGCGTCGTGAACGGCGGTGAGACGAACTACATCACCGCGACGCTAGCGATCTACCTGGATCTGTATAACGTGTTCGTGAACCTGCTTGCGCTGCTCGGCATTTTCGGCGGCAACCGCAATTAAGCTTGGCCGGTCGCGAGGCGTGCCCTGCGCCGCCTCGACGCTCCAAGCAAAAGCCCATAACGATTGT
The DNA here is from genome assembly GCF_040948755.1 of Paraburkholderia sp. BR13444. NCBI lineage: Bacteria > Pseudomonadati > Pseudomonadota > Betaproteobacteria > Burkholderiales > Burkholderiaceae > Paraburkholderia > Paraburkholderia sp. BR13444. Next base: position 65,384 of record NZ_JBFPKM010000002.1, read on the forward strand.
TCGTTATGGGCTTTTTTCATTGCCTGATCAGCTGACACACGCTGCGCGGCGCAACCGGAAGCCAGCCCTGCACCGCAGTCACAGAGTCAACCACCCGAAACCTTCGCTCTGCGACGCAACCACCACCTCGGTGGGAGCCGCGCCAAGCACGCCCGCCAGCGCCGCCTGCGCGAGTTCCGGCAGATTGTTCTGCTGGCTCAGATGCGCGGCGACCAGATGCCGCAAACGCGAGCGGTCGAGCGACGCAAGGATTTCAGCCGCCGCGTCGTTGTTCAGATGCCCGTGATTGCCGCCGATACGCGCCTTCAGCGACGGCGGATAACGACTGCCCGCGAGCATCTGCACGTCGTGATTGCATTCGAGCACGAGTGCGTCACAACCACTCAGCACCGCGCTGATATGCGGGGTGGACGTGCCAACGTCGGTGAGCACGCCGAGCCGGCGCGCGCCGTTCGAGAACACGTATTGCAACGGTTCGCGAGCGTCGTGCGGAACGGTATAAGGGAGAACGCTGAGCTCGCCGATTGCTACCGCCTCGTCGCCCCACAGCACCTGCAGGTCGACATCGGTTTCGTCGGCGCCCACCGCGCGCGCGGTGCCCCAGCTCATGTACAGCGGAATCGACCACTTGCGCGCCAGCGTCAATGCGCTGCCGATGTGATCGCTATGTTCATGCGTAATCAGGATCGCATCGAGATGCTCGGCGCTCGCGCCGAGCCGCGCGAGACGCCGCTCAACTTCGCGCCCGGAAAAGCCGCAGTCGAGCAGCACGCGCGTGGTGCTCGCGCCGCTGTGCGCTTCCACCAGCAGCGCGTTGCCTTCACTGCCGCTGCCGAGACTTGCGAAGCGCACGACCCGCCTAATTCAGTTGCGCGTGCAGCAGCGACACGATGCGCTGCGCGTCCGACGACGTATCGATCTGCCCGTTCGCGTCGACGACCGCAACCTGCGTCACGGCGTCGCCCTTCGCGCGCACGTTGACGAGGAATTCCTGGCCCGGCTTGCGCGTCGAATTGCCGCTGTAGAACAGTTTGCCGAACAGACCTTCCTTCTTCAGCTCCTGCATCGAATCCGCGTAGCGTACGTAGTAGATGCCCTTCTCGCGATCGCGGTTGTCGACCGTAAAGTTGGTGCGATCGAGCGCGAGGCCCACACGCAGCCAGGCGCGGTCGAACGACTCCTGCAGATCGAGCGTCGACGCGCCCGCGTTCTGCTCGATGGTAGTCGGCGCGCTGGCCGGGCGCGCGTCGGTCAGCAGCTGCTTCGACTGCGCTTCGGTCAGGCCGAACTTCTGCATCAGCTTGGCGAGGAACAGCGCCTCGAGCGCCGGGTCACGCGGACGCTCTTCCCAGCGCGAAGACGTCTTGTCCTGCCCGGTCATCACCTCTTCCATCGCGCTATGCGTGATCGAGATATCGGTCGCGCTGTCCGAACCGCGCGATACGAGCGTACGGAAACTGTCGCGGGTGCCCGACGAATAGGCGAAGTCGATCACCTTGCCGATCGTGCGGCGGAACCAGTCGTCCGGAATGTTCGCGCGGTTCTCCGCCCAGTCGGTCGTCATGATGCCGGTGGCCGGCGCGTCGGTCTTCAGCACGAAGCCGTTCTCCTGCCAGAACTCCTGCAGTTGCGGCCACAGCTGTTCCGGGGAACGGCCGTCTACCACCAGCCAGCGACGGTCGCCGTCGCGCTCGATATGCATGCCGAGCGGATCCTGTGCGGTCGGCTGACCTTCGGTTGCGTTGCCGGCGGCCGTGACAGCACGCGTCGGCGTGCCACCGAGCGCCAGATTGGCGGGCGGCGCCACATAGCGCTGGTCATTCGGCGACGTGCTCAGGTCGCTCGGCACGGCAAGCGGCGGTGCGCTCGAGGTCGCCTTGTAGTTGACGCGGTCGGAAGCGAACCAGTCGTTCAGCGTGTCACAGCCGGCGAGCGTCGAGAGGGCAAGCGCCAGCGCCGCCATGCGGGTTGCGTGGAGGGAAAGTGCGGAACGTTTCATGAGGTCCTTCGTGATGCTGGAACGCGATGCCTCGTTCGGTCTGCCGGGAACGTGGGCTGAAGCGACGTCGGTTAATGAAATGCCGGTGGCGGTCTGGCGTGGGCGGCTGGACGGGCGGGCCGTTCAGCAGAGCAGGCCCGCTTCGCGCAGCGCGCCGCGCACCACTTCGTGGTATTGCGCGTCGAGCGGCGTGAGCGGCAGGCGGATGCCGCCCTGCACACGCCCCAGTTGCTGCAGCGCCCACTTCGCCGGAATCGGATTCGCTTCGGCAAACAGGTACTTGTGCAGCGACAGGAGTTTCAGATGAATCTCGCGCGCGGTCTTCGCGTCCGCGGCGAGCGCGGCCTTGCACAGCTCGCTCATTGCGCGCGGCGCGACGTTCGCGGTGACCGAAATATTGCCGTGACCGCCGAGCAGCATCAGCGCGATCGCAGTGGGATCGTCGCCGCTATAGATGCTGAAGTTTGCCGGCGCCGACTTGATGAGATGCGCAGCGCGGTCGATGTTGCCCGTGGCCTCCTTCACGCCGACGATCCCCGGCACCTGCGCGCAGCGCAGGATGGTCTCGTTGCTCATGTCGGCGACGGTGCGGCCCGGCACGTTGTACAGGATCACCGGCAGATCGACGCTTTCCGCGATCTTCGCGAAATGGCGGTAGATGCCTTCCTGGGTCGGCTTGTTGTAGTACGGCACGACCTGCAGCGTGGCATTCGCGCCGACGTCTTTCGCGTGCTGCGTGAGTTCGATCGCCTCGGCGGTGGAGTTGGCGCCCGCGCCCGCGATGACAGGAATGCGTCCAGCGGTGTGGTCGACCGCGGTCTTGACCATCAGCACGTGCTCTTCGACCGACAGAGTGGCCGACTCGCCGCTCGTGCCGACCACGACGAGCGCATTCGTGCCTTCCTCGATGTGCCAGTCGATCAGTTTGCGAAACGCCGGCAGATCAAGGCTGCCGTCTTCGAGCATCGGAGTGATGATGGCAGGAATGCTGCCGCGGATCTGAACGCCGTCCTGGTGACCGCTGTGGTTGCCGTTAGTCATGAAACGCCATGAATATGATCAGGTAAACCGCGATTGTAGCGGATTAGCCAGCCAACTCGTAACAAGGTGGAACTGTTGCTCGTGCGGGATCATCCGCACGTGCCGCTTCCCGAACCGCGCAGATGCGCTGAACGTACGCCGGACGCGGCTCGGCGAGAAATCCGTCCTGAAATGCGATCACCCGCAATTGGCCCCGCACGATCTCGAGCAACTCGCCAGGCGCGAGCAAAAACGCCGGATTGGAGGGTTTGCCGACGCTTTCGTTTCCTTGCGCAAAGGTCTCGTAAACCATTACGCCGCCGGGCGCGAGCGCGCGCAGCAACTGCGGGAAAAGTGGTCGATGCAGGTAATTGGTGACCACGACGGCGGCGAACACCGCATCGTCCGGTAATGGCTACGGCGCGCTCTCGAGATCGGCCACGACAGGGCTGACGAGCGGTGCGTCGCGCAGCAGGTCGAGGGCAGCGGCATCGCGATCGATCGCGGTGACCGGATGGCCGAGCGACGCAAAAAAGCGCGCGTGCCGCCCGGCCCCCGATGCCACGTCGAGCACCGCCCCGCCCGGCGCGATCAGGTGCGCCCAGTGACGCACCCAGCGCGACGGTTCACCGAGGCCATGCAAGCCAGGGGTAGCCGGCGTGCTCATCGCTGCGGGGCGGCGCCTCGAGTGCGCATCAGTTGTACGAAAGCCCCATCGCCTCGCGGACGTCGCGCATCGTTTCGGTCGCGAAGCGGCGTGCCTTGTCGCAGCCATCGGCGACGATCGCGCGCAACAGCGACGGGTCGTCCATGTACTTCTGCGCACGCTCCAGCATCGGCTGCTGCTCGCGCAGAATGCCTTCGACGACCGGCTGCTTGCAATCGAGGCAACCGATGCCCGCCGAGCGGCAGCCCTTCTGCACCCACTCGTGGGTCGCTTCGTCGGTGTAGACCTGATGCAGCTGCCACACCGGACACTTGTCCGGATCGCCCGGATCGGTGCGGCGCACGCGAGCGGGGTCGGTCGGCATCGTGCGGACCTTCTTCGTGATCGTTTCCGCGTCTTCGCGCAAGCCGATCGTGTTGCCGTACGACTTCGACATCTTCTGGCCGTCGAGACCCGGCATGCGCGACGCCTCGGTCAGCATCGCCTGCGGCTCGACGAGGATGATCTTGCGCGAACCTTCGAGATAGCCGAACAGGCGCTCGCGATCGCTCATCGACAGGCTTTGCGATTCCTGCAGCATCGCCCGCGCGCGTTCGAGCGCTTCGTCGTTGCCTTCCTGCTGATACGCGTTGCGCAGTTCGTGATACAGCTTCGAGCGCTTGCCGCCGAGCTTCTTCGCGGCTTCGTTCGCTTTTTCCTCGAAGCCCGGCTCGCGGCCGTACAGGTAGTTGAAACGACGAGCGATTTCGCGCGTCATCTCCACGTGTGGCACCTGGTCTTCACCGACCGGCACGAGCGAGCCGCGATACAGCAGAATGTCCGCCGCCATCAACACCGGGTAGCCGAGGAAGCCGTAGGTGGACAAATCCTTGTCCTTCAGCTTTTCCATCTGCTCCTTGTAGGTCGGCACGCGTTCGAGCCAGCCGAGCGGCGTGCTCATGCCGAGCAGCAGCGCCAGTTCGGCATGCTCGGGCACCCTGCTCTGGATGAACAGCGTCGCCTGCGCCGGATCGATGCCGGAAGCGAGCCAGTCGATCAGCACGTCCCACACGTTCTTTTCGATCACTTCGGGCGTTTCGTAGTGAGTCGTCAGCGCGTGCCAGTCGACCACGCAGAAAAAGCACGGGTACTCGGACTGCAGCCGCACCCAGTTTTTCAGCACGCCGTGATAGTGGCCGAGGTGCAGCGACCCGGTGGGCCGCATGCCGGAGAAGATACGGTCTGGGAACATGGTTATTTAGAAAAGCGAAACAAGAGGAGTCAGAATTGCGGTGATCGCGCTATAGCCGAGCGTAACGAGTGGCCTCAACCAGAAACGCGTGAGCGTACCCGTCATCACGAGCGCCATCACGATGAAAAAGCCGTACGGTTCGAGCCGCGACAACGCGATCGATTGCTTCGGCGGCAACAGGGCCATCACCACGCGTCCGCCATCTAGCGGCGGCAGAGGAAACAGGTTCAGCACGCCGAGCACGAGATTGACGCCGACGCCCGCGCCCGCCATACGCGTAAAAAACGGTTCGTTGACATTGAGCACCGCCAGCACGATGCCAAGCACGCCCCACAGCAGCGCCTGGACAAAATTGCATACCGGCCCGGCCGCCGCGACCCAAAGGCTGCCCCAGCGCGGATTGCGCAGATTGCCGAACGCGACCGGCACCGGCTTCGCATAGCCGAACATGAACGCGCCGCTCGTCGCGAAGTACAGCAGCAACGGAATCGCGATCGTGCCAAGCGGATCGATATGCCGCATCGGGTTAAGCGACACGCGGCCGAGCACGTACGCGGTGTTGTCGCCGAGCCAGCGCGCGACGTAGCCGTGCGCGGCCTCGTGCAGCGTGATCGCGAAGATCACCGGCAGCGCGTACACCGCAATTGTCTGTATCAGGGAAGAATCCATAACTCGCTATTGTAACAATGCGCTCGCGCGTGTCTGTCCGCTTTCGCTCGGGCCGCTCACGCCGTTTCCTCGAGGCCGAACGGCTCGAGCGGGCCGCGCCCTGCCCGCACCAGCACCGGCTCCGAGCCGGTCAGATCGATCACGGTGGACGGCTCGCACACGCACGCGCCGCCGTCGATCACCAGATCGAGCTGCTTTTCGAGCCGCGCGCGGATTTCCTCGGGGTCGTTCAGCGGCTCGGTTTCGCCGGGCATGATCAGAGTCGTGCCGAGCAGCGGCTGGCCGAGCTCCTCGAGAATCGCGAGCGTGATAGCGTGATCCGGCACGCGCAGACCGATCGTCTTGCGCGACGGATGCGATACGCGTCGCGGCACTTCCTTGGTGGCCTGCAGCACGAACACGTACGGACCCGGTGTCACCGATTTCAGCAGCCGATACTGCCAGTTGTCCACCATCGCAAAATTGGCGAGCTCCGACAGATCGCGCACGAGCAGCGACAGCAGCTGCTTTTCGTCGAGTCCGCGAATACGCCGCAGGCGTTCGACCGCATCCTTGTCGTCGAGACGGCAGGCGAGCGCGTAGGTCGAATCGGTCGGCAAGGCGACCACGCCGCCGTCGTTGATGATCTGCGCGGCCTGCTTGACGAGGCGCGGCTGCGGATTGTCGGGATGGAGCCGAAAGTATTGGGACATGGAGACTCACGATGGCGGCAGACGAACTGCGGCGGATGGGCTGCGGCGAGCAGAGCGTGTGCCGCAGCCAGCCGGCCCGCGCGCGAAACGTGCCGTTCCGGCACGGCGCACGGTCACAGCCAGCGTTCCCAGACGGGCTTCAGATCGGCGGGTAGCGGCGGCAGTGTGCCCAGTTCGATGCGGCCTTCGCCTGGCGCATGGAAGTCCGACCCGCGCGAGGCCTCGAAGCCATAGCGACGCGCGACGTCCGCATATTCGCGGTATTGGTCGGGCGTGTGGCTGCCGGTCACGACCTCGATCGCCTTGCCGCCGAGGTCGATGAATTCGCCAAAGAATGCGTCGAATTCGAGTTGCGAATAGGCGTAGCGCCCCGGATGCGCGACGATCGCGACGCCGCCGGCGGCCTGGATCCAGCTGAGCGCGTCGGCGAGCTTGGCCCAGCGGTGCGCGACATAACCCGGCTTGCCGTCGCCGAGATAGCGGTCGAACACTTCCTGGGTGTTTGCGCAGTGACCGTGCTCGACCATGAAGCGCGCGAAATGCGTGCGCGACATCATGTCGGGATTCGATACGTAGTGCAGCGCGCCCTCGTACGCGTCTGGAATGCCGAGCGTGGCCAGTTGCTCGCCGATTGCCTCGGCGCGCGCGGCGCGGCCGTCGCGGGTGCGGGCAAGACCGTCGATCAGGACCTGGTTGGACGGATCGATGCCGAGTCCGACGATGTGCACCGTGCGCCCCGCCCACGTAACCGAAATCTCGACGCCGCTCAGGTAGTTCATGCCGAGCGCCTCGGCCGCAGTGCGCGCCTCTTGCTGGCCGCCCACTTCGTCGTGATCGGTGAGCGCCCACAGCGTCACGCCGTTCGCGTGCGCGCGGCGCGCGACGTCGGTCGGCGCGAACTGGCCGTCGGAAACGGTGGAGTGGCAGTGAAGATCGGCGTTCATCGTGGTCCTGGAAGGGTTCTGCGGTCATTTTACTGCAATGCAGTAAGGGTCCGCAGGGGTATCTGGCGACGCCGGTTGCACTTGCCCGGGTGCCGGAAGGTCAGGACGGGGCGGTGCCGAGACCAACGTCCGGGCGACCCGCGAGCGCCCTTTCGACCGTAGCTTCAGGCACGGCATCAGGCGCAGAAACCCTCGATCAACGCGGCGACCTGCTCCGGCTGGTCGTGATGCACCATGTGCCCCGCGCCGTCGATGATCTTCTCGCGCCAATCCGCAAACGCGTGAAAACGCGCCTTGAATTCGTCGAGCGGCACGTCGCCGGCGATTCGCGCGAGCGTCGGCGAGCCGGCGGCTTCGACGTGCAGCACCTTCGCGCTGACCTTGCGCCACACCGCCATCACCTCGTCGAGGCGATACAAGGTGGGGCCGCGGACCTTGTGCGCCGGGTCGGCGAGCAGCATGAAGCGCCCTTCGCCATCCGGCTTCGACCAGTACTGCGCGAGGAACTGCGCGCGCCGCGGATCGAGGCGCGGATTGGTTTTGATCAGGCGCGCGGCGACCTCGTCGAGCGACGCGTAGCGCTTCAACTGCGGCGGATCGCGCAATTCGTCGAGCCAGTTCAGCAGACGTTTCGGCGCCTGCGCCGGATGCGAAGGCGCGAGCCCGAAGCCCTCCAGATCGACCACCCGCCGCACCCGCTGCGGCCGCACACCGGCGTACAGGCACACGACGTTCGCACCCAGGCTGTGACCGACGAGGTTCACCTCGCCGTCCGGCGCGTAGTGGTCGATCAACGCGTCGAGATCGCCGAGATAGTCTTGCACCCAGTAGCTGCCGCCGCCGCGCTCGGCAACCGGCCAGCCGGACAGACCGAAGCCGCGCAGGTCCGGCGCAATCACCTGCCAGTCGCCGCCGAGCGCATCGACGACAAACTGGAACGACGCGCCGACATCCATCCAGCCGTGCAGCATGAACAGTATCGGCGCGTCGGGACGGCCCCAGCGCCGCACGTGCAGCCGGACGCCATGTGCGCTAACGAATTCAGAGTGGGAGGTATTCATCAACGGCGCACTCGCAAAAAAGAATGGTCGTTCGATTATAGGGTGGACGCCGCAAGAGGTGGTAACGGATCATTAGGGCGACGCCCGGTCGTCCGCAGCCCGTGTGGCTTGCGTATCCTCGCGTGCGAGCGCGGCGAGTTCGGCGTCGTCGAAACCGGCGTCGCGGCGCGCTTCGAAATTGAACGGGCCACGCAGTTTCGGCGCGTGATACTGGTCGGCCAGACGCAGATACGTGTGGTGCGGATCGAGGCCGTGCGCGTCGCACAGGTGACGAAACCAGCGGTTGCCGATCAGCACGTGGCCGATTTCATCGCGCAGGATCACGTCGAGAATCGCCGCCGACGCGTGATCGCCGGCCTGCTGCAGCCGCGCGCGGATCGGCGGCGACGCGTCGAGGCCGCGCGCTTCGAGCGTCCGCGGCACGAGCGCCATGCGCGCGAGCACGTCGCCGCGAGTGCGCTCGCACATGTCCCACAGGCCGCCGTGCGCCGGGAAATCGCCGTATGCGTGGCCGTATTCGGCGAGACGCGCGGCGAGCAGCGAGTAGTGATATGCCTCTTCGGCGGCGACCTTGAGCCAGTCGGCATAGAACTCGGCGGGCATGCCGGAGAAGCGCCAGACGGCGTCGAGCGCCAGATTGATCGCGTTGAACTCGATGTGCGCAAGCGCGTGGAGCAGCACCGCGCGCCCCTGCGGCGACTGCATGCTGCGTCGGCCGAGCTGGCGCGGTTCGACCAGTTCCGGCCGTTCGGGGCGGCCCGGCAGGCCGGCGGGCTCGGCGAGATCGAGGCCGGCGTCACAGAGCGCGCGGCCATCGAGTACCGCAGCGTACAGTTCGCGGGTCGCCGCGACCTTCGCGGCCGGTTCACGCTCGCGCAACGCGGCGAGCGCGGCGCGGCGCGCGCACAGTGGCTCGTCGTGAGAATTCGATGCGGGGGAAGCGACGGAAACGAGCGAAGGGACGGACGTCATGAGAACGGATAGGCGATGGAAGCGGTGAAGCCGACGGCGTCCGGCCCGCACGCGAGCGGCCGAGCGGCTCAAGCACACAACCGTTTACAATACCCGATTCGACCATCCGGCGCGCTTTCGGGCACGCCCGTCAGTTGGCCACGCAGAACCGCCAAACTCGCACCGCGCCGGGTCGCACGCCGCCCAGCCCATGCGAGGCAATCGATCAGACACCCATCGTGCACGGGATCGGAGCCGCCCCAAGGCCTAGGCTCCGACCGATAAGGAGACATTGTGACGATTTACAAGCTGGGCGAAGCCGCCCCGATCATTCATGAAAGCGTGTTCGTCGCGGATTCGGCGAACATCATCGGCAACGTGACGCTCGAGGAGAACGCGAGCGTGTGGTTCGGCGCGACGCTGCGCGGCGACAACGAGCCGATCAAGATCGGCGCCGGCAGCAACGTGCAGGAAAACGCGGTGCTGCACACCGACCCGGGCTATCCGCTGACGGTCGAGTCGAACGTGACGATCGGCCATCAGGCGATGCTGCATGGCTGCACGATCAAGGAAGGCGCGCTGATCGGAATTCAGGCGGTGGTCTTGAATGGCGCGGTGATCGGCCGCAACTGTCTGGTCGGAGCGGGCGCCATCGTCACCGAGGGCAAGGTGTTTCCCGACAATACGCTGATCCTCGGCGCGCCCGCGAAAGCGGTGCGCGAACTGACGGAAGCGGATATCGCCAACCTGCAGCGCGCCGCGGCAAGTTATGCCGGGCGTCGCGAGTATTTCAAGGCGCAGCTCGTACGCATTGGCTAGACGGCCGGCGCGCGGCGCGCAAAGGCGCGGCATCACGCCGCGTCATTCCAGCGAGGAAAAGTTGTGAGCGACCAGTTGCAAAAATTCATGTTCAGCGCGGCGCCGGTGCGCGGCGAGATCGTTTCCCTGCGCAATACCTGGCAGGACGTGCTGACGCGCCGCGATTATCCGGCGCCCGTGCGAACGATTCTGGGCGAAATGATGGCCGCGTGCGCGCTGCTGTCGGCGAACCTGAAGTTCGACGGCACGCTCGTCATGCAAATTTTCGGCGATGGCCCGATCAAGATGCTGGTCGTGCAGTGCAGCTCGAACCTGACGATGCGCGCCACCGCGAAGCTGTCCGGCGAAGCCGCCCATACGATCGACGACACGACCTCGCTGATCGATCTGGTGAACGCGAGCGGCCACGGCCGCTGCGTGATCACGCTCGACCCGACCGACAAGCAGCCCGGCCAGCAGCCGTATCAGAGTATCGTGCCGCTGTCGGGCGCGAACGGACCGCTGAAGTCGATCGCCGAAGTGCTCGAGCACTACATGCATCACTCCGAGCAGCTCGACACGCGCATGTGGCTCGCGGCGAACACCGAGCGCGCGGTCGGCATGCTGCTGCAGAAGCTGCCGGGCGACGGCGGCATCGTCCCGCATCCAGGCGCGCTCGACGCGGATACGTGGGAGCGCGTCTGCACGCTCGGCGGCACTCTGTCACAGGACGAGTTGCTGAAGGAAGAACCGGAGACGGTGTTCCGGCGCCTGTTCTGGCAGGAAAACGTCCAGCATTTCGAGCCTGTCACCGCGCGCTTCGAATGCACGTGCTCGCGCGAAAAAGTCGGCGCGATGCTGAAGATGCTCGGCCGCGATGAAGTCGACGGCGTGATCGAGGAACGCGGCCACGTCGAGATTCACTGCGAGTTTTGCAACCAGCGCTACGAGTTCGACCCGGTCGACGTCGCGCAACTTTTCGTCGCCGGCGGACTCTCACAAGGCGTGACGCCGGCGGCCGCGCAGCGGCACTAAAGTGCGCTTTCGCTGAAGCGAAGTGCGCGCCCGCGAACTGATCGCGCATTACGACGGAAGTCCTGACCGCGCCGCCCCATGCCTCGCCACGGCTCGGGCGGCGCGTTGCATTTGAGCGCGGCGTTGATACATTGGAAGGATGCGTCACCACGTGTTGAAAGACGCCTGCTCGAGCCTCGGACCTCGGACCGATGGAGATTCGACCATGAAGCATACGCTTTCGTTGATCCTGGCCGTCCTCACGGGCTGCGCGGCGCTGGCCGCCTGCTCGATCGATCCGCCGGGCCCCGCGCCGATTCTGAGCCGTCTGCCGCCCGATCAGGCGGAGGCCATCAGCCATACACAGACGCTGACACCGGAGGAACGCGCGCGCTATGACGCGATTGAGCAACAGGTCATGTTCGAACAGAATCAGGCGATCGCCACGGACGCCGCCGCGCAAGCCTGGTCCCGCTATTACTCGCGCTCGCCGCCCGTGAGGTTTTCCTTGGGCTTCTCGAGCGGCGGCTGGGGACGTGGCTGGGGAACTGGGGTCGGCGTCGGGTTCGGGCCGTATTGGGGTTGGTAGCAGCGAATACGGCAGCCCAAAAACAAAAAGCGCGGTTCAAAGTGAACCGCGCTTTTTTCGCCCTTCGTGGCGAAGCCGATGCGAGATATCGAACCTCAGTGCGCCGGCTTCTTCTCCTTCGCAGCCGCCGCCTTCCCGCCATGCTTGCGATCTGGTTTCGCGCGCGACTCCGGATTCGGCACCACGTGCAGCGGCGCGGCCGACACCTCACCGCGCGTCGAAGTATCCGCCGCCGGCGTATTCGCCAGCGGCAACGGCTGGTTCGGCGACACGAACTGCACGAACACTTCGCCGTCCTTGACCATGCCCATTTCGTAGCGCGCCCGCTCTTCGACCGCGGCGGTGCCGTTCTGCAGATCCTGCACTTCGCCCTGGATGCGCTCGTTGCGCAGCTTGGCGTCGGCATTCTTCTGCAGTTGCTGCGCGAGCTGGCCTTGCAACTCATGCACGCGCAGCCAGCCGCCGTGCCCCCACCAGAGCGGGTACTGGATCAATGCCAGCAGAACGATCAGGACAGCAGTGACAAGCCGCATGAAGTAAGCACAATAAATACGCGCCGCCCTGCGCTATACGCAGGGCGGCGAGGTCAATCAGAAACGAAGGATAACCGGCTCATCGATCGGCGTGAACAATCTGGCGAAAACGCTTAGCGCAGATTGTAGAACGCCGACTTGCCGGGGTAGCTCGCGATATCGCCGAGATCTTCCTCGATACGCAGCAGTTGGTTGTACTTCGAGATGCGATCCGAACGCGACAGCGAACCGGTCTTGATCTGGCCGGCGTTCAGACCGACGGCGATGTCCGCGATCGTCGAGTCTTCGGTTTCGCCCGAGCGGTGCGAAATCACGGCCGTGTAGCCCGCGCGCTTGGCCATTTCGATCGCCGCGAAGGTTTCCGTCAGCGTGCCGATCTGGTTGATCTTGATCAGGATCGAGTTCGCGATGCCCTTCTCGATGCCTTCCTTCAGGATGCGCGTGTTCGTGACGAACAGGTCGTCGCCGACCAGCTGGACCTTGTCGCCGAGCTTGTCGGTCAGGATCTTCCAGCCTTCCCAGTCGCCTTCGTGCATGCCGTCTTCGATCGACACGATCGGGAACTTGTCCGCCAGGTTCGCGAGGTAATCCGCGAATTCCGTCGACGACAGCTGCAGGCCTTCGCCCGCGAGCTGGTACTTGCCGTCGTGGTAGAACTCGCTGGCCGCGCAGTCGAGTGCGAGCAGCACATCTTCACCGGCGCGATAGCCCGCTTTCTCGATGGCTTGCAAAATCGTGGACAGGCATTCCTCGTTGCTGCCGAAATTCGGCGCGAAGCCGCCTTCGTCGCCGACTGCCGTGCTCATGCCGCGATCCGACAGGATCTTCTTCAGCGCGTGGAACACTTCGGCGCCGCAGCGCAGCGCTTCGCGGAAGCTCGGCTGGCTGACCGGCACGATCATGAATTCCTGGATGTCCAGACTGTTGTTCGCGTGCGCGCCGCCGTTGACGATGTTCATCATCGGCACCGGCAGTTGCATCGCGCCCGAACCGCCGAAATAGCGGTACAGCGGCAGGCCGGCTTCTTCAGCGGCGGCCTTCGCGACGGCCATCGACACGGCCAGCATCGCATTCGCGCCTAGGCGCGACTTGTTGTCGGTGCCGTCGAGCTCGAGCAGCGTCTTGTCGAGGAATGCCTGCTCGGAAGCGTCGAGACCCATGATCGCTTCGGAGATTTCCGTGTTGATGTGCTCGACGGCCTTCAGCACGCCCTTGCCGCCGTAGCGGCCGGCTTCGCCGTCGCGCAGTTCGATCGCTTCGCGCGAGCCGGTCGACGCGCCCGACGGCACGGCTGCGCGGCCCATCGTGCCCGACTCGAGCAGCACGTCGCATTCGACGGTGGGGTTGCCTCGCGAATCGAGAATCTCTCGACCGATGATGTCTACGATAGCACTCATGGTTTCCTCAAAGGATGACGTTGAATTCTTTACTCTGACACTGTATCGCGCTGTCGATCCGGAGTTGGTGCTTTAGCGCCTACTCCGGTCCCATGCAAAGCACCCGCCGGTCTCCCCGACAGACAACTCGCGCGCCGATACGTTCGACGACCATTATGCGAAAACGCCGCGGGTCGATTATCGAGAGCAATCGTGACACGCGGCTCACACCTGAATCAGTTGAAGTCGCTTTCGAGGAACGGGCCGCGCTTGACGGCCTGGTCGAGCGTGACGAGCGTCTCGAGCAGGTCGGCCATGCGATTGAGCGGCACCGCGTTCGGCCCGTCCGACTTCGCCTGCGCCGGATTCGGGTGCGTTTCCATGAACAGACCCGCGACGCCGACCGCCACCGCGGCGCGCGCGAGCACCGGCACGAATTCGCGCTGGCCGCCCGAGCTCGTGCCCTGACCGCCCGGCAGCTGCACGGAGTGCGTCGCGTCGAACACGACCGGCGCGTTGGTCTCGCGCATGATCGCGAGCGAACGCATGTCCGACACGAGGTTGTTATAGCCGAACGACACGCCGCGCTCGCACGCCATGAAGCGGTCTTCCGACAGACCCGCTTCACGCGCGGCGTCGCGCGCCTTGTCGATCACGTTCTTCATGTCGTGCGGCGCGAGAAACTGGCCCTTCTTGATATTGACCGGCTTGCCCGAGCGCGCGCACGCGTGGATGAAGTCCGTCTGACGGCACAAAAACGCGGGCGTTTGCAGCACGTCGACGACCGACGCCACCTGCTCGATCTCGTGCTCGGCGTGCACGTCGGTCAGCACCGGCAGACCGAGCTGGCGCTTCACTTCCGACAGGATACGCAGACCTTCGTCCATGCCCAGACCGCGAAACGACTTGCCGCTGCTGCGATTGGCCTTGTCGTACGACGATTTGTAGATGAACGGAATGTTCAGCTTGCCGCAGATTTCCTTCAGGCGGCCGGCCGTGTCGATCGTCATCTGTTCGGATTCGACGACACAGGTACCGGCGATCAGGAAAAACGGCTTGCCGAGCCCGATTTCGAAATCGCCCAGTTTCATGCTTTCTCCTCGACCCTCGACTGCTGATGCGCGAGCGCCGCTTCGACGAACGACTTGAACAGCGGATGACCGTCACGCGGCGTGGACGTGAATTCCGGATGGAACTGCACGCCGACGAACCATGGGTGCATGCTGCGCGGCAGTTCCATCATTTCCGGCAGATCCTCGCTCGGGGTACGGGCGCTAATGATGAGGCCACCCCCTTCCAGCTGGGGCACGAAACGGTTATTCACCTCATAACGGTGACGATGACGCTCGTTCACATCCGTGCCGTAGATCTCTTCGGCGAGCGTGCCGGGCTTGATCGGGCAGCGCTGCGAGCCGAGACGCATCGTGCCGCCGAGGTCCGATTCTTCGGTGCGCTTCTCGACGCGCCCTTCGCGGTCGTACCACTCGGTGATGAGCGCGACCACGCGATTCTTCGTTTCCTGATCGAACTCGGTGCTGTTCGCGTCCTTCAGGCCGACCACGTCACGCGCGAATTCGATCACCGCAAGCTGCATGCCGAGGCAGATGCCGAGATACGGCACCTTCGCTTCGCGTGCGTAGCGGATCGCGGCAATCTTGCCTTCGGTGCCGCGACGGCCGAAGCCGCCCGGCACGAGCACCGCGTCGAGATGCTTGAGGCTTTGGACGCCTTGCGTTTCGATCTCTTCGGAGTCGATGTACTCGATGTTCACGCGCGTCGACGTATGCATCGATGCATGACGCAGCGCTTCGATCAGCGACTTGTACGACTCGGTCAGATCGACATACTTGCCGACCATGCCGATCGTCACTTCGTGCTTCGGATTCTGCAGCTTCTCGACGAGGTCGGACCACATGGAAAGGTCCGCCGCCTTCGGCGTGAGCTTCAACTCTTCGCAGATGATCGCGTCGAGCCCCTGGTCGTGCAGCATCTGCGGAATCTTGTAGATGCTGTCCGCATCCCACACGGAAATGACCGCGTCTTCAGGCACGTTCGAGAACAGCGAGATCTTCGCGCGCTCGTCGTCCGGAATGCGGCGGTCGGCACGGCACAGCAGCACGTGCGGCGAGATGCCGATTTCGCGCAGCTTCTGCACGCTGTGCTGGGTGGGCTTGGTTTTGAGTTCGCCGGCCGTGGCCACCCAGGGCACCAGCGTCAGGTGCACGAAGCACGCACTGTTGCGGCCGAGGCGCAGGCTCATCTGACGCGCGGCTTCGAGGAACGGCAGCGATTCGATGTCACCCACCGTGCCACCCACTTCCACGATCGCGACATCGGGCTCGCCGCACGTTGCAGAAGCTGCGCCGCGTTCGACGAATGCCTGGATTTCGTTGGTGATGTGCGGAATGACCTGCACGGTCTTGCCGAGATAATCGCCGCGGCGTTCCTTGCGGATCACTGATTCGTAAATCTGGCCCGTGGTGAAGTTGTTGGCCTTGCGCATCTTCGTGCTGATGAAGCGCTCGTAGTGGCCAAGGTCGAGGTCGGTTTCCGCTCCGTCTTCCGTCACGAACACTTCGCCGTGCTGAAACGGGCTCATCGTGCCGGGGTCGACGTTGATGTAGGGATCGAGCTTGAGGAGGGTGACTTTAAGACCGCGCGATTCGAGGATCGCGGCGAGGGAAGCGGCGGCAATACCCTTGCCGAGGGAAGATACTACGCCGCCGGTGACGAAAACATATTTGGTCATCGCTGGATGCTCGCGGGAAAAACGGATTATACCGTAAAGGATGGTCCCGACCCAGCAAAAAACGACCCGCCCGCCGCGCGCCGATGCCGCCTCGCGTGGCAGCCGGCGCAGCAGTTTGGGGCCCGCTTCGTGCGCGCAGCGCGTCAGGCGGTTCGCTCCAGCTCGCGCAACATGCGTTGCACCGCGCGCGCGGTTTCGATCGGCTTTTCCATCGGATACAGATGGCTGCCCTCGATCCACTCGACGTGCCCGCCGGTCGCGCGCCGCGTCGCGTCGAGACCGGCCTGGCGGATTTCCTTCGAGTGCGTGCCGGCGATGAATCCGACCGGCACCGCCGCGCCGCGCGCGAGCCGCGCGCCGAGCGTATGCGGCAAAGTTCGGTAGATCTGGTATTCGGTGCGCCGATCGAAGGCGAGCACGCGGGTGCCGTCGGGCGAACTCTGCGGAATGCCGAAGTCGATATAGTCGGACAGCATGCGCTCGTCCCAGCGCGCGAACGCGGGTTTCGAATGGAAGTGCCGCCAGGCTTCGTCGCGGCTAGCCCATTGCGTGCGGCGCTTGCGCGTCGCGGCGGCGGGCGACAGCCGCTCGTCGAGCCCGGTCCATTGCGACACGCGCAGCATGCTGCTGCGCCAGCCGGCGATCACCGGCGAGTCGAGCATCACGACGCCCCTCACCCACTGCGGCTTTTTCAGCGCCGCCATCAGCGACAGATAACCGCCGAGCGAATGCCCGACGAGCCACACTGGCTGCTCGTACTTGCGCGCGATATCGTCGAGCAGTTGCTCAACCAGATGGGGCCAGTCCTGCGTGACCGGAAAGCGCGGATCATGACCGATCCGCTCGATCGAGCGCACCTCGTAGTCGTCGGAGAGTTCGGCGAAGATGGTCCGGTAAGTCGAGGCCGGGAAGCCGTTCGCGTGCGAGAAATGGATGATGTTTTTCAACTGCGGCAATCTCCGTTGTGTTTTTTACGCGCGGGCGGGTGCTGCGCCTCTGCCGCTGCTTATACCGCTGCTTGCGCCCGTTGTCTGCGCCGCTGCGCTCATTGAGCGGCGACGCGCTCAGGGCTCCATCCAGTAGCGGCGCTGCGTGTCGCGATAGCGCTCGAGCGTGAGCGCGGCGCCCTCCTCACCGCGCGCGCCCGGATCGACGTCGACCCTGACGGCGCCATCCCGATCGCTGCGCGCGAGCTCGATATGACGCGCCACATAGCGCGCGAGCACGCCCGCGTTCGGATGATGAAAACGATTCTCGTAGCCTACCTGAAATAATGCGATGGACGGATCGATAGAGTCGAGGAACGGTTCGGTCGACGAGGTCTTGCTGCCATGATGCGGCACTATCAATACTTGCGCGCGTAGCATCTCGCGATCGCGTGCGAGCAGCGCGCGTTCGGTCGGCGCTTCGATGTCGGCGGTCAGCAGGGCCGCGAAATGCGGCGCGTTCGCACTGACCAACGCCGTCTGGCCTGCATTGGTGGCGGGCAACGTGCTGACTCTCAACACGCAGCAATGTTCGTTCGCCTTGCCAGTGAGCGCCCCGGCGTCCGGCCACAATACGGCGAACTCGACACCGTCCCACTGCCAGCGCTGCCCCGCCACGCACGGCAGCGTCTGCGCGCCATGCTGCTTCGCCTTCGGCCACAGCGGATTGTCCGGCTTCAGTCCGGCCACCAGCTGACGCACCTCGATCGCGTCGAGCACTGCCGGCGCGCCGCCCGAATGATCCGAATCGTCGTGGCTGATCATCAGCGTATCGAGCATCGTCACACCTTGCGCCTGCAGGAACGGCACCACCACTCGCTCGCCAGCATGCGTCGATTCCGGGCCGGGGCCGGCATCGAACAGCAACGCGTGATGCGCGGTCTGCACGAGCACCGACGTGCCTTGCCCGACATCGAGCGCAGTCAGACGGAACGCGCCCGATGGCTCGGCGAGTGCGCCGTTTGCACTGGGCATCAGCAGCGGCAGCCACGTCAGCGGGGCCGCCCAGCGCAACGGCCAGCCGCGCGGCGCGAGACACCACAGCACACCGAGCGCCGCCGCGGCGAGCGACCACGCATGCGGCTGCGGCAACCACCACAGCGTCCAGCGCGGTCCGAACACCAGCTCCAGGCCGGCCACGAGACCATCGAGCAGCGTGTGCGCGATGCGCCACGCGAACGCGTCGAGCGGCGCGGGCAATGCGACGCCCGCGAGCACCGCCGGCGTGACGAGCGCGCTCACCCACGGAATCGCGAACGCATTCGCGAGCGGACCGACGAGCGGAATCTGCGCGAACCAGTAGGCGGTCAGCGGCGCAAGCGCGACCGTCACCGCGAACTGCACGTGCGCGGCGCTGCGCAAGCGTTCGGCGAAGGCACGCAGATGCCGGATCAAGTCAGGACGCAGCGCCAGCCACCTACCATGCGCCGCGCCGCGCTCTTCGTCTTCATGCCGAAGGGACGCCTGTGGACCGCGCACGCGCGGCCGCCCCGCCATCGCGAACAGGATCGCGCCGACCGCGCAGAACGACAGCCAGAATCCGGCCGACACGACCGCCCACGGATCGACCAGCAGCACGAGCCCGAGCGCCCACGCGAGCACCGTGGAGCGCGCCAGTTGCCGGCCACCGACGAACGCCAGCGCGACGAGTGCGGCCATCCACAGCGCGCGTTGCGCCGGCACGTTGAAGCCCGCGAGCGCGGCATGCAGCGCGGCGAACAGCGCCCCCGCCGTCACGCCGACCAGCTGCGCGGGCAGGCGCAGCGGCCAGTTGCGGCCGAGCCAGCCCGAGCGTCGCCAGACTGCTGCCGCGAGCCAGCCGGTCAGCCCCGCGACCAGGCCGATGTGCAAGCCCGAAATCGCCACCAGATGACTCGTGCCGGTGCCGCGCATCAATTGCCAGTCGGCGGGGCTCACCTGGTCCTGCGCGCCGACCGCGAGCGCGACGACGATGCCGCGATGCGGCGCATCGGCGAGCACCGTGTCGATACGCTCGCGCAATGCGGCGCGCCAGCGGTCGACCAGCACGGCGAGCCCGCGCGCGCGACCGGCAAGGCGTCGCGCATGCTCCGGCACGCTCACGTAACCAGTCGCGCGGACGTTGCGCGCGAGCAGACTCGCCTCGGCATCGCGCACGCCGAAATTCGCGTTGCCGTGCGGGCGCTTCAGGCGCACGGTCAGACGCCAGCGCTCGCCCGGTTCGAGCCGCGGCGCCGGGGCGCCGCGCGCGATCCAGGCGAGTTGGATCACGCGCGGAAAAGCGGCGAGGCGCGCATCGTTCGACTCGATGTCGAACAGGAAGCGCGCGCCTTTGTCGTCGCGCGTTGGCAGTCCCTTGATAGCGCCGACCACCTCGATGTCGCGCCCTTCCCAGTCATGCGGCAGACTCACGGCGAGCCGCGTATGAGCGCGCAGAGCCGCATATCCGAAACCGACGCAGATCGCCGCGCACCACACGGCGCCCCAACCGGCGACCCGCCGCATGCGGACATCGCGCCATGCGCGGCTCGCGAACCGGTTCGAAAAGCGCAGTTCGTATTCGAGCCGGTACGCCGCACCCACCCTATCGCCACGCAAACCCCACACGGCAACGCCAGCCGCCGTGGAGCCGGCCAGTATCAACGCCCACCATCCGCCCGCATCCGGCAACACCGCCTGCTGCTGCAGCCAGATCACGCCCAACGCAAACCCGCACCAGACTGCCCGCATCCGCCCTCCGCGCCACTGGCGCCGGGCGTCGTCACGCGCCGGCGAGCAGGCAGCAGCGAGCCCGCCGGGCATGGGCGTCGCCCGGCGCGAACCCTTTCGATCAACGGAATCGATTATGCAGAGGAAAGCGCGAGTCGCGGCAGCGCGGCGAGCGCGTTAGCCGTTGTGCCAAGGGCTGCTGCGTCGGAAGTGACACCGCGCAGTTGCGCGAGACTCGCGCCGATCGCCGGAATCTGCTCCGGCGAATTGCGCTGCCTGTACATCCACGATGGCGCGATATCGGGCGCGTCGGTCTCGACGACCAGCGCGTCGAATGGCAGCTGTTCGGCGAGTCGGCGGATCTGCCGCGCGCGCTCGAACGTCAGGTTGCCGCCGAACCCAAGATGCAGACCCTGATCGATATAAGCCCGAGCCTGCTGGAAACTGCCATTGAACGCGTGCGCGATGCCGCGATGGATCTGATGCCGGCGCAGTCCCGCGATCACCTGATCCTGCGATTTGCGCACGTGGCAGATGACCGGCAGATCGAACTCGCGCGCGAGTTGCAACTGCCCGTTGTAGAAAAATTGCTGGCGCGCATCGTCGAGACCGTCGACGAAAAAGTCGAGCCCAATCTCGCCAATGCCGACGAAGCGCGGATCGTCGAGACTCGCCTCGATCTCCATGCGCAACAGGTCGAGGTCGGCGTCGACGGCGCCTGGCGTGTACATGGGATGAATGCCGAGCGCGTACGCGCCGCCGTCGACACGGTGCGCGAGCTCGCGCACCGCCGCGAAGTTCTGTCGCCCGATCGCTGGGATCACGATGCGCGACACGCCCGCATCGCGCGCGGACGCCGCGACCGCGTCACGATCGGCGTCGAACTCCGAAGCGTCGAGATGGCAGTGCGTATCGATCCACATGGGTTGTCTCACTGGCAATGGAGCCGACCGAAGGTGGTCTGGTGGTTCGCGGCGGCGGTCAGCATCCGCGGACCACCCGCAACGACCGTGCCGGGATATTGCTCAACCCGGGCTCAACTCGGGCTCAACCCGGTTTCAGACCGGCACCGGCGGTTCTTCGTGCAGCACGCCGTCGCGCAGCCGCATGATGCGATCGCAGCGCCCCGCCAATTCCGGGTCGTGCGTGACGATCACGAAGCTCGTCTCGAGCGTGCGCGACAGTTCGAGCATCAGGTTGAACACGGTGTCGGCGGTGCCGCCGTCGAGGTTGCCGGTCGGCTCATCGGCGAGCACGCAGGCGGGCTTCGTGACGAGCGCGCGCGCGATCGCGACACGCTGACGCTCGCCGCCCGACAGCTCGCCCGGCCGATGCTTCGCGCGATGCCCCATGCCGACGCGCTCCAGCACCGCCATCGCCTCACGGCGCGCGACTTCGGTCGTCTCGCGACGAATTCGCAGCGGCATCGCGACGTTATCGAGCGCGGAAAACTCCGGCAGCAAATGGTGAAACTGATAAACGAAACCGAGCGCGCGATTGCGCAGGTCGTTGCGCTCGCGCTCGGAGAGCTTCGTGAACGGCTTGCCGAGCACCGACACCTCGCCCGCGCTCGGATCGTCGAGACCGCCGAGCACGTGCAGCAGTGTGCTCTTGCCGGAGCCCGACGCGCCGACGATCGCGAGCTTCTCGCCGCGCCGCACGGCGAGCTCGGCATTGTTGAGCACCTGCACGTTCAGGCCACCCTGCACGAACGATTTGGAAATGCCGGTGGCTTCGAGCACGTACGGATACGATGCGGGGTCCTGAGCGGTCATGGATGAATCGGTTGAGGGATGGACGAGGCGGTCATTCATAGCGCAGCGCCTCCGCCGGACGGACCTTCGCGCCGCGCCAGCTCGGATACAGCGTCGCGAGCGCGGACAGCACGAACGCGATGATGCCGATGCGAGCGACGTCGGCCGGAACCAGCTCGGACGGCAGCTCGCTGATGAAGTACACCGACGGCGGCAGGAACTGCACGCCGAGCAGATGCTCGATCATCGGCACCAGCCACGGAATGCTCCACGCGATCAGGCAGCCGAGCGCGACGCCGGTCGCCGTGCCGATGAAGCCGATCGTCACGCCCTGCACGACGAAGATCTTCATGATCGAGCCGGGCTGCGCGCCGAGCGTGCGCAGGATCGCGATATCGGCTTGTTTATTGGTCACCGTCATCACCAGCGACGACACCAGATTGAACGCGGCCACCGCAATGATCAGCGTCAGGATGATGAACATCATGCGCTTCTCGATCTGCACCGCCGAGAACCAGGTCTTGTTCTGCTGGGTCCAGTCGCGAATGTACAGATCGCCCGACAGCGTGCGCGCGAGCTGACGCGCGACTTCCGGCGCGCGCTGCATGTCGGTGAGCCTCAGCCGCACGCCGGTCGGCGCGGGCAACCGGAACAGCGCCTGGGCGTCCTTGATGTTGATCAGCGCGAGCGTGCTGTCGTATTCGTAATGGCCCGACTCGAAGATGCCGACCACCGTGAACTGCTTCAGGCGCGGCAGCATGCCGGCCGGCGTGATCGTGCCTTCGGGCGCGACGAGCGTGATCTTGTCGTTCAACTGCACGCCGAGGTTGGCCGCGAGATCGGCGCCGAGCACGATGCCGAAGTCGCCGGGTACGAGGTCGGTCAGCTTGCCGCCCTTCATTTCCTTGCCGATATCGGACACTTCCGGTTCGAGCGTCGGCTCGATGCCGCGCAACGCGACGCCGCTCACCGCATCCTGGCGCGTGAGCAGCGCCTGGGCCTCGACGTAGGGCGCCGCGCCGATCACCAGCTGGTTCTGCCGCGCTTCCTTCGCGGTCAGTTGCCAGTCGGGCATCGACCCGGTCGGCGAAAAGATCTCGACGTGCGCGAGCACCGACAGCATGCGGTCGCGCACCTCTTTCTGAAAGCCGTTCATCACCGACAGCACCACGATCAGCGCCGCGACGCCAAGCGCGATGCCCGACATCGACACCAGCGCGATGAACGAGATGAAGCCGTTGCCAGTCGTGCGTTTGCCGGCGCGTGTGTAGCGCCAGCCAATCTGCCATTCGTAGGGAAATTTCAAGCGAATCCTTTTGTGCGTTCTTCGACTGTGTGTCGGGAGCGGCGGACAGCGAGCGTGCGCCGAGCGGCCCGAACGTCGTGATCGTTGGGCTCGCGGCGGCGCGGATCGTTCCTCGCCCGCCCAGCCGCCGTGCGGCTCCGCCGGCGCATGGAGGCGTGGCGGCACGGTGCGCCACCCCTGCCGCGCCCAGCGATCAAGCGCGAAGTTTGCCACACAATGCCGCCGGCTCGCGCAAAGCTCATGCCTCGGTTCGCGATCGACAAACCGACCGTGCTTCGTCGAAATACTCGCACCGTTTGCCCTACAATGCGCAGCATCATGCCTGCCGACCGCCTCCATCTTCTGCTGCCCTTCGCGCTGCCCGCCGCGGCCGACGCCTCCACCGCGCTTCACGACATCCAGAGCCCCGCCCTCGACAGGCTGATCGCCCGCGCGACGCTGATCGAACGCGTGATCGGCGAAGATTTTCAGCGCACGCTGCCGCACGAGCGCTGGGTCGCGCGACAATTCGGCGCGCTGCCCGATGGCACGGCGGGCGCCTCGGCCGCCGCCGACGAAGCCCCGCTCGCGCCCTACATGTTGCGCGCCGACGGCGGCGAACCCGGCAGCGCGACGTGGGCCTGCGTGCAGCCGGTGCACGTGCACATCGCGCACGACCACCTGGTGCTGATCGATCCCGCGTCGCTGGATCTGTCGGACGACGAAGCGGCCACGCTGCTCGCGCTTGCGCGTCCGCTGATCGAGGAGCTCGGCGTGCGCATCGAAGCGCCGAAACCGACTCGCTGGTATCTGTCGAGCGACGCGTTCGGCACGCTCGCGGGCGCGTCGCCGCTGCGCGCGAGCGGCCGCAACATCGAGATCTGGCTGCCCCACGAAGCGCATTCCGGCGAACGCTCGCGCGCATGGATGAAGCTGCAGAACGAAGTGCAGATGGCATGGTTCGAGCATCCGGTCAACGAGGCGCGCGAGGCACGCGGGCTGCCGGCCGTCAACTCGATCTGGTTTTACGCGCAAGGCGCCGCGCGGCCGGTGCGCAGTCCGTTCGCGCAGGTGCTGTCCGACGCCGCCGCGACGCGGGGCCTCGCGCTCAGCGCGGGGATCACGCCAGGCGCGCCGCCGGCGTCGTATCGCGAACTGCCGGCGGCGCTGCGCCGTGCAACCAACGGCAGCGGCGCGACACTCGTCGAACTCGATCCATTCTCCGCGCCCTACATCGAACAGGACTGGGCGCGCTGGAACCAGGCATTCGCCGCGCTGCAGACCGACTGGTTCGAGCCGGCGCTCGCGGCGCTGCAGGCGGGCGAACTCGCCGAACTCGACCTCACGCTGTGCGGCGACACCGGCTCGGTGACGCTGACCGTCACGCGCGGCGATCTGCGCAAATTCTGGCGACGGCGCGTGCTGGCCTCGCTTTTCATCGAATGATCCACGGCCCTTCCGCATGACCCGAATCGTTACGCGCCCCTGCTCCCCCGTCGATGCCGAAGTACTGATCCGCTGCGGCATGCATCCGGTGCTCGCGCGCCTGTACGCATCGCGCGGCGTGTGCCTGCCCGAAGAGGTCGAGACCGGCCTCGCGCGGCTCGTGCCGCCCGTCGAACTGAAGGGCTGCGACGCGGCCGCCGCGCTGCTCGCCGACGCGCTCCAGCAGCAGCGCCGCATGCTGGTCGTCGCCGACTACGACTGCGACGGCGCGACCGCCTGCGCGGTCGCGGTGCGCGGACTGCGCATGTTCGGCGCGCGCATCGACTATCTGGTGCCGAACCGCATGGAGCACGGCTACGGGCTCACGCCGGACATCGTCGAGCTGGCGGCGCGCGGCGCTACGGGCAAGCCCGATCTGCTGATCACCGTCGACAACGGCATCGCGAGCGTCGAC
Organism: Paraburkholderia sp. BR13444; assembly: GCF_040948755.1. Lineage (NCBI taxonomy): Bacteria > Pseudomonadati > Pseudomonadota > Betaproteobacteria > Burkholderiales > Burkholderiaceae > Paraburkholderia > Paraburkholderia sp. BR13444. Next base: position 90,290 of record NZ_JBFPKM010000002.1, read on the forward strand.
GGCGTCGCCGCCGCCAACGCGCTCGGCATCGACGTGCTCGTCACCGACCACCACCTGCCCGGCGACGAACTGCCCGCCGCGCGCGCGATCGTCAATCCGAACCAGCCGGGCTGCACGTTCCCGAGCAAGTGCCTGGCCGGCGTCGGCGTGATGTTCTACGTGCTGCTCGCGCTGCGCGCCGAACTGCGCCGCCGCGGCGCGTTCGGCGACGCGCTGCCCGAACCGCGCCTCGACGGCCTGCTCGATCTGGTTGCGCTCGGCACCGTCGCCGATGTCGTCAAGCTCGACGGCAACAACCGCGTGCTGGTCGCGCAAGGTCTGCAGCGCATCCGCAAGGGTCGCATGCAGCCGGGCATCGCCGCCCTTTTTCGCGCCGCCGCGCGCGACGCGCGCAACGCGTCCGGCTTCGACCTCGGCTTCGCGCTGGGACCGCGCCTGAACGCGGCGGGGCGGCTGTCGGACATGTCGCTCGGCATCGAATGCCTGACCACCGACGACGTCGGCCGCGCGTGGGAGCTCGCGCAGCAGCTCGACTCGATGAACCGGGAGCGCCGCGAAATCGAGGCCGGCATGCAGCAGCAGGCACTGGACGACCTGTCGACGGTCGATCCCGACGGCGCGACCACGATCACGCTGTTCAATCCGGGCTGGCATCAAGGCGTGATCGGCATCGTCGCCGGACGGCTGAAGGAGAAATTCCACCGCCCGTCGTTCACGTTCGCACCCGCCGACGATACCGGCGTGCTCGTCAAGGGCTCGGGCCGCTCGATCGCGGGCTTCCATCTGCGCGACGCGCTCGATCTGATTTCGAAGCGCGAACCGGACCTGATCGTCAAATTCGGCGGCCACGCGATGGCCGCGGGCCTGACGATCGCCGCCGCGAACGTGCCGCGCTTCACGGCCGCCTTCGAGGCGGTCGGCCGCGAATGGCTGTCCGCGGAGGCGCTCGCGCGCACGGTCGAAACCGACGGCGAGCTAGAAGACGCGTACTTCACGCCGCAATTCGTCGAGATGCTCGATGCGGCCGTATGGGGCCAGGGCTTTCCGGCGCCGGTGTTCTCGGGCGAATTCGAGGTCGCGTCGCAGGCGCTCGTGAAGGACAAGCACCTGAAGCTGCAACTGTTGCGCGGCCGCCAGCGCTTCAACGCGATCTGGTTCAATCACACCGATACGCTGCCCGCGCGCACCACCGTCGCCTACCGGCTCGCGAGCGACACATGGAACGGCGTGTCGCGCGTGCAATTGATCGTCGAGCACGCGGCGAGCTGAAATCTTCCGCAAAATCAATTGCGAACACGCGCCGGATCTCCCGCGGGGCTCCGGCGCGGCGTGCCGATCGGCTATAATTTCTCCTTTTTACGAAGCTATAAAAGATCGACATGGAAGCGGAACGTCTCAACGCGATCGAAGCCTCTCTGGCCGACCTGCGCAAGCGCGCGGACGACCTACGGGGGTATCTTTGACTACGACGACAAAGCACTGCGTCTAATCGAAGTCAACCGGGAACTCGAAGACCCGGACGTCTGGAACGATGCGAAGCACGCCCAGGCACTCGGTAAGGAAAAGAAGCTGCTCGACGACACGGTCGGCAAACTCACGTCGATCACCAACGACGTGAACGACGCGCAAGACCTGTTCGACATGGCGCGCGAAGAAGCCGACGACGAAACGCTGCTCGCCTGTGAAGCCGATGCCCAAGCCATCGAGGCGCGCGTCGCCGACATGGAATTCCGCCGGATGTTCGCGAATCCGGCCGACCCCAACAACGCCTTTCTCGACATCCAGGCCGGCGCCGGCGGCACCGAAGCGTGCGACTGGGCGTCGATGCTGCTGCGCCAATATCTGCGCTACTGCGAGCGCAAGGGCTTCAAGACCGAAGTGCTCGAGCAGACCGAAGGCGACGTCGCCGGCATCAAGAACGCGACGATCAAGATCGAAGGCGAATACGCTTACGGCTTCCTGCGTACCGAAACCGGTGTGCACCGCCTCGTGCGCAAGTCGCCGTTCGACTCGTCGGGCGGCCGGCATACGTCGTTCTCGTCGGTGTTCGTGTACCCGGAAATCGACGACTCGATCGAAGTCGAGATCAACCCGGCCGATCTGCGCATCGACACGTACCGTGCTTCCGGCGCGGGCGGTCAGCACATCAACAAGACCGACTCGGCGGTGCGTATCACGCACATGCCGTCGGGCATCGTCGTGCAGTGCCAGAACGACCGCTCGCAGCACCGCAACCGCGCCGAAGCAATGGCGATGCTGAAATCGCGCCTGTACGAAGCGGAAATCCGCAAGCGTCAGGCCGAGCAGGACAAGCTCGAAGCCGGCAAGACCGATGTGGGTTGGGGCCATCAGATCCGCTCGTACGTTCTCGACAACAGCCGCATCAAGGATCTGCGCACCAACGTCGAAATCAGCAACACGAAGAGCGTGCTCGACGGCGATCTCGATCCGTTCATCAGCGCAAGCCTGAAACAGGGCGTCTAAGCGCGCACGGCGCGGCCACGTTCAGCGATCGGGACCGCGCTTGCTTCGTTTTCCAGTACCGCCTGAGGTTTCTACACTGACTGGCTTCCCGCTTTGCGGCGCACGCCGCGGCGGGCCACCGAATACCAAATCATCATGACTGAACCGACCCAGCCAAATGCGGCCCAGCGGAATGCCGCCCAGCCGACTGTCGTGCCCGAAGTGGACGACAACAAGATCATCGCCGAGCGCCGCGAAAAGCTGCGCGAGCTGCGTGAGCAAGGCGTCGCCTATCCGAACGATTTCCGTCCCACGCACCACGCCGAAGATCTGCAGTCGCAGTACGAGCACGCTGACAAGGAAGCGCTCGAAGCGAATCCGCTCGAAGTCGCGATCGCCGGCCGCATGATGCTCAAACGCGTGATGGGCAAGGCGAGCTTCGCGACCGTGCGCGATGGCTCGGGTCAGATCCAGTTCTTCATCACGCCGGCCGACGTCGGCCAGGAAACCTACGACGCGTTCAAGAAGTGGGACATGGGCGACATCGTCGCCGCGCGCGGCGTATTGTTCCGCACCAATAAGGGCGAGCTGTCGGTGCGCTGCACGGAGCTGCGTCTGCTGTCGAAGTCGCTGCGTCCGCTGCCGGACAAGTTCCACGGTCTCGCCGACCAGGAAATGAAGTACCGCCAGCGCTATGTCGACCTGATCGTCACGCCGGAAACGCGCCGCACGTTCGTCGCGCGCACGAAGGCGATTTCGTCGATCCGCAAGTACATGGCCGATGCGAACTTCATGGAAGTCGAAACGCCGATGCTGCACCCGATTCCGGGCGGCGCGGCGGCCAAGCCGTTCTCGACGCATCACAACGCGCTCGACATGCAGATGTTCCTGCGCATCGCGCCGGAGCTGTATCTGAAGCGTCTGGTGGTGGGCGGCTTCGAGCGCGTGTTCGAAATCAATCGTAACTTCCGCAACGAGGGCGTGTCCGTGCGCCACAACCCGGAATTCACGATGATCGAGTTCTACGCGGCCTACACCGACTACAAGTGGCTGATGGACTTCACCGAGCAGCTGATCCGCCAGGCCGCGATCGATGCGCTCGGCACGGCCACCATCACCTATCAGGGCCGCGAGCTCGATCTGTCGAAGCCGTTCCATCGCCTCACGATCACGCAGGCGATCCAGAAATACGCGCCGCAATACACGAACGAACAGCTCGCCGACAGCACGTTCCTGCGCGCCGAACTGAAGAAGTTCGGTGTCGATGCGTCGCAGCCGCAGTTCCTGAACGCGGGCATCGGCTCGCTGCAGCTGGCGCTGTTCGAAGAGACCGCCGAGTCGCAACTGTGGGAGCCGACCTACATCATCGACTACCCGATCGAGGTGTCGCCGCTCGCGCGTGCGTCGGACAAGGTGGAAGGCATCACCGAGCGCTTCGAGCTGTTCATCACCGGCCGCGAAATCGCCAACGGCTTCTCCGAGCTGAACGATCCGGAAGATCAGGCCGCGCGGTTCAAGAAACAGGTCGATCAGAAGGACGCCGGCGACGAGGAAGCGATGTTCTACGACGCGGACTACATCCGCGCGCTCGAATACGGCATGCCGCCGGCGGGCGGCTGCGGTATCGGCATCGACCGCCTGGTGATGTTGCTGACCGATAGCCCGAGCATCCGCGACGTGATTCTGTTCCCGCATCTGCGTCGCGAAGATTGAGCGACGCTAAGCGCGAGTAGTCGTTGCGCTTCGCGTGCAATGTGATGGTTCTGAAGAGCGCCCGGTCGATGCCGGGCGTTTTTTATGCGCGTTTTCGCTTGGCGGGACCGGTTTCTGCGAGCAGTCGTTTTGTAACCGGCGGTAAAAGCCGCGCCAGTGCGCGCAAATCGCCGTGGTCGCAACAGTCTTGAAAGCTTGCTGACACAAGGCGCGCCGCGCAGAGGCCACCGGCCCACGCCCGAGGCCGCCATCGAGCCGGTTACAAATGGAAACGCTGCCGGGATCGAATTGCCCGACACTCAGTCTCATAGGCAGTCGGCTCTGTCAGAAGCGGAGGCCCCACATGGACACCCCTACTCATCAACCCACGCAGCCACGTCGTCTTCATCCGTTGATCGCGGTCGCCGCCGGCGCGGTGCTCGTTGCAAGTCTCGTCGCTACCGCCGCGATCACCGGCGTGTTCCCGAAGGCGTCGGGCAACGGCGCACAGAACGGTCAGACACAGGCCGCGCAGGTCAGCACGCAAGTGCCGGGCGTCGTCGATTCGGCCGCACCGGTCAATCCATCCGCGCAACAGCAGCAGGTTCAGGCTCAGCAAGCTGCGCAGCCCGCCCCAGCCCCGGCCCCCGTTCCGGCGCAGCAACAGCAATACGCGCAGCAGCAACAGGCGCCGGCCGCACCTCAGGCGCAGTACGCGCAACAACCCGGGCCGCAAGCAGCGCCCCAGTACGCGCAGCAGCCGGCGCCACAAGCCGCTCATTGCTCGACTTGCGGCACAGTCGTCGCGATCTCTGCAGTTCGGCATGAAGGACATGGCACCGGTATTGGCGCGGTCGGCGGCGCGGTGGCCGGTGGCGTCGTCGGCAATCAGTTCGGGGCCGGCAGCGGGCGTACCGCGATGACGCTGCTCGGCGCGCTCGGCGGCGGGTTGGCCGGCAACTCGGTCGAAAAACATCTGCGCAGCACGACGTCGTATTCGGTGCGCGTGCGCATGGAAGACGGCAAGACGCGCTACTTCACGTATCACGAGGCCCCGCCGTTCCACGACGGCGAGCGCGTGCGCGTGCAGAACGGCGGTCTCGTCGCCGACTGACATCGGCCGCGTCACTCACGCGCTCCACTCTCGTCGACGCAGCCATGAAAAAAGGCGATTCCATCGGAATCGCCTTTTCTTTGCAGTTCGATGAATCGGTTCGAACGCGCGTTCAATAATCCGCGTCTTCGATCCACGCCGCCTGAATCGCTTCGAGGATCTTTTCGCTGGAGCGGTTCGGATCGTCGTCGAAGCCTTCGAGCTCCATCACCCAGCGATGCAGATCGGTGAAACGCACCTGCTGCGGATCGACATCCTGATGCTTGTCGGTCAGAGCCATCGCGATTTCTTGCGTATCGGTCCACTTCATGGCGGCGCCCTCCTGTTAGTGGTTTTCCTTCGCGTGATTGATCGAGTAACGCGGAATTTCGACGACCAGATCCTGCTCGTCCGGCATGATCGCCTGGCACGACAGGCGCGAAGCCGGTTCGAGCCCCCATGCCTTGTCCAACAGATCGTCCTCGTCTTCCTCGGACGGCGTCAAGGCGGCGAAACCCTCACGCACGATCACATGACACGTCGTGCATGCGCACGACTTCTCGCACGCATGCTCGATTTCGATACCGTTATCGAGCAGGTTGTCGCAGATGCTCTTGCCGGGAACGGCGTCGATCACCGCGCCTTCCGGGCACAGTTCGACGTGAGGCAGCACAACGATTTGAGGCATACAGTTTCCGTTTGGGTCTGAGGCACAGCGGCTGCCAGCAATGCCGCGTGCAGGCTCCGTACCATTTTACTGGCGCCGCGCGGACTTTTTAAGTCCAGCCGGCGCGCTCCGGTGATTCGTGCGACGTTCGCAGTTCGTTCGCCCGTTCAGATCTCGTCGAGCTTGCGGCCCGACAACGCGCGGCGAATCCCCTTGTTCATGCGGCGCGCGGCGAATTCGTCGGTGCCTTCGGCGAGCGCCTTCGTCGCGGCTTCGATCGCGCCGACGTCCTCGCCCGACGCGACGTTGCGCAGCGCGGCGAGCAGCGCATCGAGTTCGGCGCGTTCACTGTCGTCGAGCAGTTCCGCGTCGGCGGCGAGCGCCGCGTCGGTCGCTTCGACGAGACGCTGGGCTTCGACCTGCGCCTCGCGCAGAGCGCGCGCCCGCATATCGATTTCAGCGGTCGAAAAGCTGTCTTCGAGCATGCGCGCGATGTCGTCGTCGGCGAGGCCATACGAAGGCTTCACGACGACCGACGCCTCCACGCCCGACGCGAGCTCGCGCGCGAACACGGACAGCAGGCCGTCGGCGTCGACCTGATAGGTCACGCGAATGCGCGCGGCGCCCGCGGCCATCGGCGGAATGCCGCGCAGCTCGAAGCGCGCGAGCGAACGGCAATCGCTGACGAGCTCGCGCTCGCCTTGCACGACGTGAATCGCCATCGCGGTCTGACCGTCCTTGAAGGTCGTGAAATCCTGCGCGCGCGCGACTGGAATCGTCGAGTTGCGCGGAATGATCTTTTCGGTGAGACCACCCATCGTCTCGACGCCGAGTGACAGCGGAATCACGTCGAGCAGCAGCCACTCGTCGCCTTCCGCGCCGCGGTTGCCGGCCAGCAGATCGGCCTGGATCGCCGCGCCGAGCGCGACGACCTGATCCGGATCGAGATTGACGAGCGGCGCCTGGCCGAAGAACGCCTCGACCGCGCGGCGGATCACCGGCATGCGCGTCGCGCCGCCGACAAGCACGACGCCCTTGATGTCCTTGGTGGTGACCTTCGCGTCGCGCAGCGCCTTCTTCGTCGGACCCAGCGTGCGTTGCACCAGCTCGGCCGTGATGGTCTCGAAAGTGGCTTCGTCGATCGTCAGATCGAGCGCGGTGCCGTTGGCAAGCGTGAGCTTGAGGTTAGCCTTCGGCGCGCTCGACAACGCCTCCTTGGCCTCGCGCACGCTATCGAGCAGCAGGCGCACGTCGTGCGGCGCGAGCGTCTGCGGCGCGATGCCGGCCTGTTCGAGCACATGGCGGTACAGCGCATGGTCGAAGTCATCGCCGCCGAGCGCGGAATCGCCGCCCGCCGCCAGCACTTCGAACACGCCCTTGGTGAGCTTAAGAATGGACAAGTCGAAGGTGCCGCCGCCGAGGTCGTAGACCGCGTACAGACCTTCGGCGCCGTTGTCGAGACCGTAGGCGATCGCGGCCGCGGTCGGTTCGTTCAGCAGCCGCAGCACGTTCAGCCCGGCGAGGCGCGCAGCGTCTTTCGTCGCCTGGCGCTGCGCTTCGTCGAAGTATGCGGGCACCGTGATCACCGCGCCGACCAGTTCGTCGCCGAGCGTGTCTTCGGCGCGCTGGCGCAGCGTCGCGAGAATTTCAGCCGATACTTCCACCGGGCTCTTCACGCCGTCCACAGTACGGATCTGCACCATGCCGGGTGCGTCGATGAAGTCGTACGGCGCGTTTTCGGCGCCCTCCACCTCGGCCTTGCCGCGGCCCATGAAGCGCTTGACCGACACGATCGTGTTGCGCGGGTCGCTGGCGGCCTCGGCCTTCGCCCGGCGGCCGATGCGACGGCCGCCCTGTTCCAGGTAGCGCACCACCGAGGGCAGCAGCACGTGCCCGTCTTCGTCGGGCAGCACATCGGGCAGGCCGCTGCGCACGGCGGCGACGAGGGAGTTGGTGGTGCCGAGATCGATACCGACCGCCAGACGCCGCTGGTGAGGCGCCGGCGCCATGCCGGGTTCGGAGATTTGCAGTAAGGCCATCTGGATCTTCTCGGGGACGTTGTGCCCCGTCCTGAATGTTCGCGTTGCTGGGGGTGATGCCACGGCTCGCGGCCGCTCTGGTTTTTGTTTGTCGCTTGCTACATCGCTGCCTGCCGGTGCTGCTTCGGCGTGTTGCTGCTTGCCGGCGCCGCGCTTTTTGCGCGCGCCGCACGAAACCGGGCTAGCCTTCGAGCCGCTCGATCTGCGCTTCGATTTCCGACGCGACGCGTTCGATGAACATCATCTGCCGCACCGCCTCGGCCGCCGCCTGATTCGCACCGTTATCGAGCGATGCGCCGAGCTTGTCCAAGCGCTGACGTTCCTCGTCGCGCAACTCGATGAGCAGCGCGTCGAGCGCGTCGACGTTCTTCGCCGCGGCCGCATCCTCGATGCTCTCGCGCCACTCCATCTGCTGCATCAGGAACGCGGGCTCCATCGCCGTGTTGTTCTCCGCGCCGACGTTGATGCCGCGCAGCGACAGCAGATAGGTCGCGCGCTTGAGCGGATCGCGCAGCGTCTGATACGCCTCGTTCGCGCGCGTCGCCCATTGCATCGCGATACGCTTTTGCGCATCGCCGGCCGCCGCGAAGCGGTCCGGATGCACCTGCGCCTGCACGGTGCGGTACGCGTGATCGAGCGTGCTCGCGTCGAGCGCGAATTGCGCCGGCAGACCAAACAGATCGAAGTGGCTGTCGTTCAGCGATGCCATCGGATGAAAGTCCGTTGATGAAAACCTGGTGTGGAAACGTTGGGCCGTGTCAGGCGTGAGCGCTTCACGCGCGCACCGATCAAACTAAAAAGGCGGCCCGCGCCGCCTTTGATCCGCCGCACGCGGAAAGTAACGAATCTAGACTCGGAACGACTCGCCGCAGCCGCATTCGTCTTTCACGTTCGGGTTGTTGAACTTGAAGCCTTCGTTCAGCCCTTCGCGCGCGAAGTCGAGCTCCGTGCCGTCGATATACGCGAGACTCTTCGGGTCGACCACGACCTTCACGCCGCCTGTCTCGAAGACCTGATCTTCCGGCGCGAGTTCGTCCACGTACTCGAGCTTGTAGGCGAGGCCCGAGCAACCGGTGGTGCGCACGCCGACGCGCAACCCGATGCCTTTACCACGGCGGGTCAGATACTTCTGGACGTGCTGTGCTGCCTTTTCGGTCAACGTAATTGCCATAACGTTTCTCAGTTGCCGGTGTGCTTGGCACGCGTGTTCGCGCCGCGCTCACCTGTTGCTTCGTTCTTACCTTGTTGCTGCTCAGGCGGCCTTGCCGTCTTCAGCGACCGCCGCTTCGCCGTGGCGCTGCTTGTAGTCGGCGACTGCTGCCTTGATCGCATCTTCCGCGAGGATCGAGCAGTGGATCTTCACCGGCGGCAGTGCCAGTTCTTCGGCGATCTGCGTGTTCTTGATCGACATGGCCTGGTCTAGCGTCTTGCCCTTCACCCACTCGGTGACGAGCGAGCTCGACGCGATGGCCGAGCCGCAGCCGTAGGTCTTGAACTTCGCGTCTTCGATGATGCCGTCCGCGCCGACGCGGATCTGCAGTTTCATCACGTCGCCGCAGGCCGGCGCACCGACCATGCCGGTACCGACCGTGTCGTCGTCCTTGGCGAAGGAACCGACGTTGCGCGGGTTTTCGTAGTGGTCGAGGACCTTGTCGCTATAAGCCATGATTACACTCCTTGATTCGTTTCAACCTGCAATCCGATGAACGTTCGATGTCGGTTTCGTTCCGCGGGCGCGTCAGTGCGCGGCCCACTGGATGGTCGACAGATCGATGCCGTCCTTGTGCATTTCCCACAGCGGCGACAAATCGCGCAGCTTGGAAATCTTCGTCTTCAGCAGGTTGATCACGTAGTCGATCTCCTGCTCGGTCGTGAAGCGTCCCACCGTGAAGCGGATCGAGCTGTGCGCCAGTTCGTCGTTGCGGCCGAGCGCGCGCAGCACGTACGACGGCTCCAGCGACGCCGACGTGCACGCCGAACCCGACGACACCGCGACGTCCTTCACCGCCATGATCAGCGATTCGCCTTCGACGAAATTGAAGCTGATGTTCAGGTTGTGCGGCACACGCTTTTCCATGTCGCCGTTCACATACACTTCCTCGATTTCCGACAAGCCTTTGAGCAAACGGTCACGCAGCATGCGGATGCGCTCGTTTTCGGTCGCCATCTCTTCACGCGCGATGCGGAAAGCTTCGCCCATGCCGACGATCTGGTGCGTCGCGAGCGTGCCCGAACGCATACCGCGCTCGTGGCCGCCGCCGTGCATCTGCGCCTCGATCCGGATGCGCGGCTTGCGACGCACGTACAGCGCGCCGATGCCCTTCGGGCCGTAGGTCTTGTGCGCCGAGAACGACATCAGGTCGACCTTCAGCTTCTGCAGATCGATCTGGATCTTGCCGGTGGCCTGCGCCGCGTCGACGTGGAAAATGATGCCCTTTTCACGCGTGATCTCGCCGATCGCCTCGATGTCCTGGATCACGCCGATCTCGTTGTTGACCGACATCACCGACACCAGAATCGTGTCCGGGCGCAGCGCCGCCTTGAATGCGTCGAGGTCGATCAGACCGTCGTCCTTGACATCCAGATAGGTGACTTCGAAGCCTTCGCGCTCAAGTTCGCGGGTGGTGTCCAGCACGGCCTTGTGCTCGGTCTTCACCGTGACGATGTGCTTGCCCTTGCTCTTGTAGAAGTGCGCGGCACCTTTCAGAGCGAGGTTGTCCGACTCCGTCGCACCCGAGGTCCAGATGATTTCGCGCGGATCGGCGTTCACGAGCGCTGCGACCTGCTCGCGCGCTTCCTCGACCGCGCGTTCGGCGTTCCAGCCATAAGCGTGGCTACGCGACGCGGGGTTACCGAACTGTTCACGCAGATACGGGATCATCTTGTCCACCACACGCGGATCGATCGGCGTCGTGGCGCTGTAGTCCATGTAGATGGGCAGATGGAGAGAGTCGTTGTTCATCAATTGCTCCGGGGACGTCATGTGCTCTGGCTTCTGAATTCGATATGGGGCTGCGGCGAAGGATTTCTATCGCGTGCCGCGCTTCACGAACCGGCCATGTTGAAAACGGAATTGGGACCCTTGGGCGCCACGCGGACGGGTTCGACCGCCGGCGCGTCGCTGCGCCTGTCGCGCAGCACCGCCGGCGCGCCTTCGCGCGAACGCTGCTGGTCGACCAGATCCTTTAGCGAAACCGAATCGAGGTATTCGACCATTTTCTGGTTCAGCGTCGACCACAGCTCATGCGTCATGCAGTGGCCATCGTGCTGCTTGGTGCCTTCGCACGTGCCCTTGCCGCCACACTGGGTGGCATCGAGCGGCTCGTCGACCGCGATGATGATGTCGGCCACCGTCACCTCTTCGGCACGGCGCGCGAGATTGTAGCCACCGCCCGGTCCGCGCACGGACTCGACGATTTCATGACGGCGCAGCTTGCCAAACAGCTGCTCGAGATACGACAGGGAGATGTGTTGGCGCTGGCTGATACCCGCAAGCGTCACCGGGCCCTGCTCCTGGCGCAACGCCAGGTCGATCATCGCCGTGACGGCGAAACGGCCTTTCGTGGTGAGTCTCATATGGTGTGGGAACCGCAATTCTCGACAAGTTTTGTCAAGTATAAATACATGACCGATTTAGTCAAGTATGGGCGGCAAATTTTGTGTCATCTGCTTAATTGATCACCATACTTCGACGCCAGATTGACATGCGCGGCACACGCAGCATGAGGCTGCGTTTGTCACCCGAGGGATTCGCCCGCGCTCTTCGCCCCATACCTACGCGAGCAACTGCGGGCGCAGCGCGGCGATCAGCCCGCGGCAGGCTGCTTCGCACTGATCGAGCACCAACTCGAAGCCTTCCGCGCCGCCGAAATACGGGTCGACGACCTCTCGCGCGCCGCTCCAGCGGCCATCCGACTCCGGCACGAACTCCATCAGCAGGCGGATCTTGTCACGCTGAGAAGACGGGCACAGTTGACGCAGCGCGGCGACGTTGCGGTCGTCCATTGCAATCAGCAGATCGAAGCGCTCGAAGTCCGCGACCGTGATCTGGCGGCCGCGCAGCGCGTCGAGGGCATAGCCGCGCTGGCGCGCCGCGTGTTGCGCGCGTTCGTCGGGCGGCGCGCCGATGTGCCAATCGCCGGTGCCGGCCGAATCGATCAGAATGCGATCCGCGAGCTTCGCCTCGTCGACTAGATGACGCATCACGCCCTCCGCCGTCGGTGAACGGCAGATATTCCCGAGGCAAACGAAACAGATGGACACAGTTTTCATCAGGGATTCTTCGGCGCTCCAGGCGCCGCGCGTGAGGTCATCAGACAGTCAGCGGACTGCGCCGCGATTATACAAACCTCGACGGATTCGCGCCGGTCGTGGTACAGCCGCGCAAGCGCAGCGGGCTTCGTACCGCCGCGGTCCGCCGCGACTGCCTACGACGCCTCGGCCAGCGGGGTCGCCGCGGCGGCAGGCATCGGTTTGGCCGGCAATGCCGACGCTGTGTCGATCATGCCGTATGACACCGCGCGTGCGAGTTCGGCGGTCAGATGGTTGGCATCGAGCGGCATCTGCGAAGCGCGCGAGGAGGTTTGGCCGTTGATGTGCAGATAGGCGAGCACCGCGAGCGCCCCAACGATGGCCAGAGGCCAGTACACCGATATTGTCTTTTTCATGATGTGTTTTCCAATTAGGGGCGCATGAGCTTTTGGCGCACTATGCCCAGTCGAAATGCTATAGGAATTCACAATCAGGAAAAACCCGCGCACACGCGATACATCGTTGCTCGAAATGGAACAGTCAATTGAGAGGTCTTCCATGAGCGATTGCGGGATCGCTGGCACGAAAAAGAAGACCTTACAAACTCATACAAAGCCGCCGCGACGGAAAGCGATAATGATGGTCTTATTCTTACATCGACATTTCTTTGCACTTGCAACTGGTCCCACAAAATGAAACGCATTGCACCTTTCGCTGGCCTCGTGGCCGCCGCGCTGCTCGGCGGCTGCGCGGTCTATCCCGACGGCACGCCGATGTATGGCAACGGCTACGGCGCCTATAGCGGCTATGACGATTACGCGCCGGGCGTAGCGGTCGTGCCGCAATCCAATGTGTACCTCGGCTACAGCGATTACGGTCCGGGACGCTACTACGGCCCGCCGCCGGGCCGTGGCTTCCGCGGTCATCCGGGCGACAACGACCACGACAATCACGGCAACGATCGTGGCAACAATGGTGGCGGTCCTGGACAGCCGCACGGCGGGCCACCGCCGCAGGGCGCAGCGGGCGGTCCGCACGGCCCGAGCGGGGCGAATGGCGGCCCGCGCCCCGGCGCAGGGGGCCCGCCGCCGGCGCAGCCGCAGCCGCAGCCGCAAGCAGGCAACGGCGGACGGGGCAACGACTGGGTGAGAAATGCGCCTGCCCGTCGCCCGGGGCAACCGACGGAACATTGAGGACCGTCCGACGTCGAGCTAGTCCCGCCCGCGCCCAAGATGACAGCTGTGTGAGCGCGCAGCCGTCAAACCACTCCCACTGCCGCCGGCTCAGCCAATATGGCTGCGCTGCGCGGCATACAACTCCCGGAACGTACGACCCACCGGCGCCGGCATGTCGCGCGTATCGGTCCAGCCCGCGCCGCCGAGCGGCAGCTTTGCAATCGACCGATTGCGCCCACCCATGCGCTCCAGCACGCGCACCGCGAGTTTCGTAAAGAGCGCATAGGCATCGGGATGCAGCGCGAGCCAACCCCACACCGCCAACCCGGCGCGCTCCTTCCACGGCCGCAGGTGTCGCTCCATCTGCTTTTCGCGCAGCTTGCGCAACAGATCGGACAATGGGATACCGACCGGGCACACGCTGTTGCATTCGCCGCACAACGTTGCTGCTTGCGGCAAATCGAGCGCCTTGTCGATGCCGACATAGCTCGGCGTCAGCACCGAGCCCATCGGCCCCGGATACACCCACCCGTACGCATGTCCGCCGACCTTCTGATACACCGGGCAATGATTCATGCACGCGCCGCAGCGGATGCAGCGAAGCATCTCCTGAAAGTCTCCGCCGATCAGCCCAGTTCGGCCACCGTCGACGAGCACCACGTACATATGCTCTGGCCCGTCCTGATCGCCCGCGCCACGCGGCCCGGTCAGCACCGAAAAATAGTTCGAGGTGGCCTGCCCGGTTGCCGAACGCGGCAGCAGGCGCATCGCTGTCGCGAGATCCTCGAGCGTCGGCAACACCTTCTCGATGCCGGTGACTGCGACGTGCACGCGCGGCATCACCGTGCACATGCCTTCGTTGCCCTCGTTGGTCACGACCACCACCGAGCCCGTTTCCGCGATGATGAAATTGCCGCCCGTCACGCCCATGTCCGCGCTCAGAAAATGCGGCCGCAGCATCTCGCGCGCCTCGCGCGTCATGTCGGGAATCTCGGTGAGCCGCGGCCGGCCGTGGGTCTTCGCGAACAGATCGGCGATCTCGTCTTTATCCTTGTGAACGACCGGCGCGATGATGTGGCTCGGCGGCTCGTTGTCGTTGATCTGCAGGATGTATTCGCCGAGATCGGTTTCGATCGACTGCACGCCCATCTGCCCGAGCACTTCGTTCAGGCGCATTTCCTCGGTGACCATCGACTTGGTCTTGATCACCTTCTTTACGTCGTGCTTGCGTGCGATGTCGCCGACGAGCCGCGCGGCCTCCTGCGTGGTCTCCGCGAATAGCATCGTCACGCCGCGCCGGGTCGCCTCGCGCTCGAAGGTTTCGAGCCACACGTCGAGATTCTCGAGCGCGCGATTGCGACGCTCCTTGAGCGCCGCGCGGGTCGTGGGAAAGTCGATCGCGGTGATCGCGCTGGCGCGCGCCGACACGAACTTCGTAGACAGTTTGGTCAGGTTTTGCTGCAGGCGCTGGTCGGCGAGTTTCTGACCGGCGCGAGCCTTGAACTGCATCGATTGAACTTGCATGGCGGCCCTGAGGAGATCGGATTGAAAACGCGCGGCGCATCCGCGCGCGACGCAATGCGTGAAAGACGAGAGAGACGCGACGCGAACAATCGCCGTGTTCGCCGCGCGGGGCTTACACGTCGCCGGCTAGCACCTGCGCGATATGCAGCACGCGCGTCGTGGAGTCGCCCTGGCGGCGCAGCCGCCCTTCGATATTCAACATGCAGCCGAGGTCGCCGAGCACGACCGTACCGGCACCGCTCGCGGCGATGTTGGCGCACTTTTCGTCGACGATCGCGGTCGAGATATCGCCGTACTTGACCGCGAACGTGCCGCCGAAGCCGCAGCAATGCTCGCAGCCGTTCATTTCGGTGACCGCGACGCCGACCTGCGCGAGCAGTTCGCGCGGCTGCGCCTTCACGCCCAGTTCCCGCAGGCCCGAACATGAGTCGTGATAAGTCACCTGTCCTGCGAACTCGCCCGGTTGCAGCTGCACCTTCGCGACGTTGACGAGGAAGTCCGTCAGTTCGAACACCTTGCCGCGCAGGCGGCCGAAACGATTCATAAGTTCGGGATCATCGCGGAACAGGTCGCCGTAGTGCGCGCGGATCATGCCGCCGCACGAGCCCGACGGCACCACCACGTAGTCGAACTGTTCGAACTCGCGCAGCGTTTTCTCAGCGAGTTCGCGCGCGAGCCGGCGGTCTCCGGAGTTGTACGCGGGCTGCCCGCAACAGGTTTGCGCAGGCGGCACCATGACCTCGAAACCGGCGCCTTCGATCAGCTTGATGACCGAAAAACCGATCTCGGGACGCATCAGGTCGATCAGGCACGTGACGAACAATCCGACTCGCATGAGCCCTCCTTTCGGGGAAACGTCCCTGATTATCCGCTGTTTGCTGGTGCAATACCAACGGCCGGAAGGCATAGGAAGCAGCACCGTCGGATTGGAAGCGCGCCTCGAAGCGCGTTCGCTTTTTTCACAATACGAGATACAATCAGTTTTCGCTGTTTGACGCATCCACCGATTCTCATATGAGCGATACGAACCCGGATCCCAAAACCTCGATCCAGGTGATCGAACGCATGATGCGCCTGCTCGACGCACTGGCGGCACATAGCGACCCGGTCAGCCTGAAAGAACTGGCCCTCCGCACGGAGCTGCACCCCTCCACCGCGCACCGGATCCTGAACGATATGGTGATGTGCCGGCTGGTCGACCGTTCGGACCCCGGCACCTACCGTCTCGGCATGCGCCTGCTCGAACTCGGCAATCTCGTCAAGGCGCGCCTGTCCGTGCGCGACGCGGCGCTCACGCCGATGCGCGAGCTGCACCGTCAGACCGGGCAGACCGTGAACCTGTCGGTGCGTCAGGGTGACGAAATCGTCTATATCGAACGCGCGTATTCGGAGCGCTCGGGCATGCAGGTGGTGCGGGCGATCGGCGGGCGCGCGCCGCTCCATCTGACCTCGGTCGGCAAGCTGTTCCTCGCCGCCGACGAAGCCACCCGCGTGCGTGCCTACGCAACCCGCACCGGTCTGTCGGGCCACACGCAAAACAGCATCACCGATCTCGCGAAACTCGAGCGCGAGCTGTCGCATGTGCGCCAGCAGGCCTGCGCGCGCGACAACGAGGAACTGGAGTTGGGCGTGCGCTGCATCGCCGCCGGCATCTACGACGATACGGGCAAGCTGGTCGCGGGGCTGTCGCTGTCTGCGCCGGCCGATCGCTTGCAGGATTCGTGGCTGGGGCAGTTGAGCCAGACCGCGTTGATGATTTCGGAGTCGCTAGGCTATCGGCCGCAGGCGCAGCAGGATCATTCGCACGGCTCGCACAGTTCGCACGGCCAGCATTCGTAGGCCGCACGCACAGGGGCCGCCTGACAGCCGTTGCACCGTTGCGCTCCGTCTTCGACGCCAACGAAAAAAGCCTCGCATCCGCGAGGCTTTTTCTTGGCACGACAACTGCGGCCGGTCTGAATACGATCGGCTGACTAATCGTTCCGGCTTCAGGTACCGGGACCGCCGGCATCGGCGCTCGTGATACGTGTCTGGTCGCCGCCGTTGTCGAGCCATGTACGCAGACGCGTCGCGTCCGCGAAACGCGAGTACTTGCCCGACGAATCGAGCAGCACCAGGATCATCGGCCGGCCGTGGATGGTCGCCTGCATCACGAGACACTCACCCGCTTCGTTGATGAAGCCGGTCTTCTGCAGACCGATGTCCCACGTCGGGTTGCGCACCAGCGCATTCGTGCTGTTATACGCGAGCGTGCGCTTGCCGGTGTACACCTCGTAGCTGTGATCGGTCGAGAACTTGCGGATCAGGGGGTACTGATACGCCGCGTTGACCATCTTCACCAGGTCGCGCGCGCTCGACACGTTCATGCTCGTCAGACCGGTCGGGTTCTCGAAGTGCGTGTCGTTCATGCCGAGTTGCTTGGCCTTCGCGTTCATGGCCGCAAGGAACGCCGGGCGGCCGCCCGGGTAGTAGCGCGACAACGCCGCCGCCGCGCGGTTTTCCGACGCCATCAGCGCGATGTGCAGCATGTCCTCGCGCGACAGCACCGAGCCCACCGCCAAACGCGAACCGGTGTTCTTCTCGTAGTCGCGGTCTTCGTCGGTGACTTCGAGCTGGTCGGTCATCGGCTCTTTCGAATCGAGGACCACCATCGCGGTCATCAGCTTGCTGATCGATGCGATCGGTACCACAGCACGCGAGTTCTTGTCGAACAGCGTCTCGCCGCTGTTCTGGTCGATTACGTAGGCGACGCTCGAGCGCAGCATCAGCGCCTCCGGCGTCTCGTGCAAACCAAACGCTTGGCCGACGCTCGGCTGGCGCGGCTCGAACGCGACGCGTCGCATCACAGAATGGTGCCGGCCGTTCGCCGCGAACGTCACGCGCTTGCGTTTGACGCTGGCGCGCGGCGCATCTTCGTCTGCGGCAGCGGCTTTCACGGCCTCGCCCTTGCCGGCTTTCGCTGCCTCAGCTTTGCCGGCTTTCGCCGCACGGCTCGACACTTTCTCGGTGGCGGCCGCTTGCGCCGGCTTTTTGGCGGTTTTTGCGTGTGTGGAAGTTTTTGCGGATGCAGCAGACGTAGCTGCAAAAGCGCTGACAGGCGCAGCGAACGCCGCTGCGACCGCCAGCGAGACGGCCACCGACAGAGCGGTGCTGCGCGCCGCGCCGTGGAGCGCCTTTAGCGACGAAAACATGTCGGTTTTCATGGGTGTTCGATAGGGAGCGGCGAGAGGTTTCCGCAAGTGTAGTAAAGCAACGAAAAATTAGCAATTTGAAGCACTTATACGCGGTCCTTAAACCGGCTTGTCAGCTCCGATCGCGAAAACACGAATAAGTGCCGCGCCTCGATCGAAAAAAACGATCGTCGCCAGCAAGCCTCGCCATTGCTGCCGTCCAGCCCAACCGAGCAGATCCTTGCAGGATAACGGCAATTTTGAGACAACCTTGATCCGGGGAAATACTGTCAGAGCGCCGGCGGAAACTACTGCGCCGCGCCATGAGGGCGTTGCGAGCGTGCGACAGACTTTTAAGTGTCTGACGAAAGTCGCCAACGCGCGTTCGACTGCCTTCGTTCTTTAACGTTCCTTGTCATCGGGTGGTTTACATCGAATTGATGATGATTGGTTTTTCAGGGGCGAATCGCTCCGATGCAACCCTCTCGGCCCGCATAAAGGCTTTGACGGCGAAAAATAATCTCGCGGCCGCCTGTTGCGGGGGTCGTTTATCTCGCACCAGCGAGGTGCAGCGACTCAATCGTTCCGCGTCATATTAATGACATGCATACTGCATAACCTCTTGTTTTATCGGCGTTTTCTTAACATTGTGCGACGCACAAAAAACGCTTGACATTCCTTGTGGTCATCCTAAAATGGGAACCATTGCTGCGATGCACAATACATCGCGGTCCAGGCGGACGATCAATCGGCGTCTTGCCACCCACCCAATGCGGTCCGCACAGACCGGCCGCGATCCAGGAGCGTAAACCATGACTCTGCTGACCCCTGAGCAATTCGCCGCAGCCCAGAAAGCCAACTTCGAAACCCTGTTCGGCCTGACGACCAAAGCATTTGAAGGCGTCGAAAAGCTGGTTGAGCTGAACCTGCAAGTTGTGAAGTCGACGCTCGCCGAAAGCCAGGAAAATGCCCAACGCGCGCTGTCCGTGAAGGACGCACAGGAACTGCTGGCACTGCAAGCAAGCCTCGCGCAGCCGGTGGCTGAAAAGGCGCTGTCGTATGGCCGCCACGTGTACGAAATCGTTTCGGCAACGCAAGGTGAATTCACCCGCGTCGCGGAAGCGCAATTCGAAGAGCAAAACCGCAAGGTTCAGGCGCTCGTCGAAAACGTCGCCAAGAATGCACCGGCTGGTTCGGAAACCGCTGTCGCCGTGATGAAGTCGGCTATCACCGCCGCCAACACCACGTACGAAACGGTCCACAAGGCAACCCGTCAGGCTGTCGAAATCGCCGAAAGCAACTTCAATGCAGCTGCAACGGCCGCTTCGAAGGCAGCTTCGCAAGCCGCTGCGCAAGCATCGCGCGCTGCCGCCAAGAAGGCAGTCTAAGCTTCACGCATCAACACGCCAGGCGTTAAACACCTGGCGTCGTCGTCTTTCCCGCCGGCCCAGCCTACGCGCTGCGCCGGCGTTATCGCAAGCAACAGCGTCGTGCCGTTGCCGCTTATACGGTTTGATTGGCCGAACGCTCCGATACGTTGCAATGGACGTATCGTTTGCCCGGCCGCCAAGCCGGGATTTTTTTGCCCGCCTACCGGCCGCCGGGAAAACAGAAACGGCGCGCTCCGACATGGAGCGCGCCGTTTTTCTTTGCGCTACAGCCTGACGCACTTCGCCGGGCCCGCATGTCGCCATGCATTCCCGGCGCACCGCTTTACTTCTTCTTAACGGGCGGCAGATCGGTACAGACGCCTTCATACAACTCGGCCGCCATGCCGATCGATTCGCCGAGCGTCGGATGCGGATGGATCGTCTTGCCGATATCCGTTGCGTCCGCGCCCATCTCGATCGCGAGACAGACCTCGCTGATCAGGTCGCCCGCGTTCAGACCGACGATACCGCCGCCGATCACGCGATGCGTCTCCTCATCGAACAGCAGCTTCGTGAAGCCTTCGTCGCGGCCGTTGGCGATCGCGCGGCCCGACGCGGCCCACGGGAATACCGCCTTACCGAACTTGATGCCTTCGGCTTTCAGCTGGTCTTCCGTCTTGCCGGCCCATGCCACTTCCGGATCGGTGTATGCCACCGACGGAATCTGCATCGCGTCGAAGTACGCCTTCTCGCCATGCGCGGCTTCCGCCGCCACGTGGCCTTCGTGCACGGCCTTGTGCGCGAGCATCGGCTGACCGACGATATCGCCGATCGCGAAGATGTGCGGCACGTTTGTGCGCTGCTGATTGTCGACTTCGATGAAGCCGCGATCCGTCACCGCGACCCCGGCCTTTTCCGCACCGATCCGCTTGCCGTTCGGCGAGCGGCCCACGGCCACCAGCACGAGGTCATAGCGTTGCGGCTCGGCCGGCGCCTTCTCGCCCTCGAACGACACGTAAATACCGTCGTCCTTCGCTTCGGCCGCGACGGTCTTGGTCTTCAGCATCACGTTCGCGAACCGCTGGCTGTTGTACTTCTCCCAGACCTTGACCAGATCGCGGTCCGCGCCGGTCATCAGGCCTTCGAGCATTTCGACGACGTCGATCTGTGCGCCGAGCGTCGAGTACACGGTCGCCATTTCGAGACCGATGATGCCGCCGCCGATCACGAGCATGCGCTGCGGAATCTGGCGCAGTTCGAGCGCGCCGGTCGAATCGACGACCCGCGGATCTTCCGGAATGAACGGCAGCTTCACCGCTTCCGAGCCCGCGGCGATGATCGCCTGCTTGAACTTGACGACCTTCTTGCCGCCCTCGGTCTGCACTTCCATGTGGTTAGGATCGACGAACGCGCCGGTGCCCGTCACCACTTCGACTTTGCGCATCTTGGCCATGCCCGCGAGACCGCCGGTCAGCTTCTTGACCACGCCCGATTTGAAATCGCGCAGCTTGTCGAGGTCGATCTGCGGCTTGCCGAACGTGATGCCGTGCGACGCGAGATCAGCCGCTTCGTCGATGACGAGCGCGGTGTGCAGCAGCGCCTTCGACGGGATACAGCCGACGTTCAGACACACGCCGCCGAGCGTCGGATAACGCTCGACCAGCACGGTCTTCATGCCGAGGTCGGCGGAGCGGAACGCGGCCGAATAGCCACCGGGGCCCGAACCGAGCACGAGCATGTCGCACTCGATGTCCGCGCTGCCCGAATAGCTGCCGGCCTGCGGCGCCGGTGCGGCGGCCTTCGGCGCGGCAGGCGCCGGCGCGGGCGCCGCCTTTTCAGGTTCCTTCGCTGCCGGCGCGGCCGCGGCCGCGCCGCCCGCCGCTGCCTCGACGAGCGCGATCACCGTGCCCTGCGAAACCTTGTCGCCCGGCTTGATGCGCACTTCCTTGACGGTGCCGGCGGTATCGCTCGGCACTTCCATCGACGCCTTGTCGGATTCGAGCGTCAGCAGCGACTGCTCCTGCTCGATGACGTCGCCCGGCTTGATGTTGACTTCGATAACGTCGACATCCTTGAAGTCACCGATGTCCGGCACTTTTACTTCGACGAGACTCATGGTGTCCCCTTCTCTTATTGATCGATGATGAGCGGCGCGTTCGGCGCGCATGGCGCACGCGAACGCGCGGACGGCGCGACGCGGAACGGTCGGAACTATCCGCGCCCGCGCCGGCGGACCTCATCAGCCGGTCAAAGAATCACACGCCGGAAATCGGCAAGAATCGAACCGAGGTATGCGTTGAAGCGCGCGGCTTCCGCTCCGTCGATCACGCGATGGTCGTACGACAGCGACAGCGGCATGGTCAGGCGCGGCTCGAACTGCTTGCCGTCCCACACCGGCTTCATCGCGCTTCGCGACAGGCCGAGAATCGCGACTTCAGGCGCATTGATGATCGGCGTGAAGTGCGTGCCGCCGATACCGCCCAGCGACGAGATCGAGAAGCAGCCACCCTGCATCTGGTCCGGCTTCAGCTTGCCTTCGCGCGCGGCCTTCGACAGGTCGGCCATTTCCTTCGCGATGTCGACGAGACCCTTCTTGTCCGCGTCGCGAATCACCGGAACGACGAGGCCGTTCGGCGTGTCCGCGGCAAAACCGATGTGGTAGTACTGCTTGAACACCAGGTTGTCGCCGTCGAGGCTCGCGTTGAAAGTCGGGAATTTCTTCAGGGCCGCCACGCAGGCCTTGATCACGAACGCGAGCATCGTGAACTTGACGCCCGCCTTTTCGTGTTCCTTGTTCAGCTTTACGCGCAGCGCTTCGAGCTCGGTGATGTCCGCTTCGTCGTTGTTCGTGACGTGCGGGATCATGACCCAGTTGCGATGCAGGTTCGCGCCCGAGATCTTCTTGATGCGCGACAGCGGCTTCGGATCGATCGGACCGAACTTCGTGAAGTCGACCTTCGGCCACGGCAGCAGATTCAGTTCGCCACCGCCGGCGGCCGGGGCGGCGGCTCCTGCCGGCGCCGCGCGCTGGCCGGTCATCACGCCCTTCACGAACGCGGTCACGTCGGCCTGCGTAATGCGGCCCTTCGGACCCGTGCCCTTCACCTGGCTCACGTCGACGCCGAGTTCGCGCGCGAACTTGCGCACCGACGGCGAAGCGTGGCTCGGATGACGCGTGCCGCCTTCGCCGGCCGGGATCAGCGGCGCCTGCGCGAGCGCGGACGGCGCGGCCGGCGCCGGGGTCGGCGTGGCGGGTGCGTCGGACGGCTTTTCGACCGGCGCCTTCGCGGCCGGTGCGGGCGCGGGTGCTGGAGCAGCGCCGCCTTCCGCTTCGATCACGACGATGACCGAGCCTTCCGACACCGTATCGCCAACCTTGACCTTCACTTCCTTGACGACGCCGGCGGCCGAGCTGGGCACGTCCATCGTCGCCTTGTCGGATTCGAGCGTGACGAGCGACTGTTCCTTCTCGACGCGGTCGCCGACCTTCACCGCGATCTCGATCACGGGAACATCTTTGTAGTCGCCGATATCCGGCACCTTGATTTCCTGCACGCCGCCGCCTGCCGCCGCGGGCGCCGCGGCGGGAGCTGCCGCCGGCGCCGGCGCCGGTGCCGGTGCAGGCGCAGGAGCTGCCGCCGGCGCGGGCGCCGCGGCAGCCGCGTTGGCGCCTTCCAGCACGACGATCAGCGTGCCTTCGGACACCGCATCGCCGACCTTGACCTTCACTTCCTTGACGACGCCGTCAGCCGAGCTCGGCACGTCCATCGTCGCCTTGTCGGATTCCAGCGTAACGAGCGATTGCTCTTTTTCGACGGTGTCACCCGCCTTTACCAGCACCTCGATCACAGGGACGTCCTTGTAATCGCCGATGTCCGGCACCTTGACTTCGATCGCTTGACTCATTGTTAGTGTCTCCTGGGCCGCGCACGCCGCCTGCCCCTCGCGACGAGGAGCAGGCGCGTGCATCGTGGCACACGGGTGATGCCTTAGACGGTCATCGGGTTGGGTTTGGCGGGATCAAGGTTGTACTTCTTGAGCGCCTCGGCGACCACCTTGCGTTCGATCGTGCCTTCGTCCGCCAGCGCGTTGAGCGCGGCGACCGTGACCCAGTAGCGATCGACTTCGAAGAAGTGACGCAGCTTCTCGCGCGTGTCCGAACGGCCGTAGCCGTCGGTGCCCAGCACCACGAACTTCTGCGGCACGAACGCGCGGATCTGCTCGGTCAGCGCACGCACGTAGTCGGTCGACGCGATGACCGGACCCGGCGCATCTTTCAGCAGCTTCTCGACGTGCGACAGCTTCTTCTCTTCGGTCGGGTGCAGCAGGTTCCAGCGCTGCACTTCGTGACCTTCGCGCGCGAGCTCGGTGAAGCTCGGCACGCTCCACAGGTCGGCGTTCACGCCCCAGTCGTTCTTTAGCAGGTCGGCCGCGGCGATCACTTCGTTGAAGATCGTGCCCGCGCCCATCAGCTGCACGTGCGGCGCCTTCTTGTCGGCAGCGGTCTTTCTGAACGAGTACATGCCCTTGATGATGTCCTCGGCTACGCTTTCCAGCCCGGGGCCCTGCGGGATCGCCGGGTGCTCGTAGTTCTCGTTCATCACCGTGATGTAGTAATACACATCTTCCTGCTCGGCGACCATGCGGCGCAGACCGTCCTGCACGATGACCGCGAGTTCGTAGCCGAAGGTCGGGTCGTAGCTGATGCAGTTCGGCACCGAAGCCGCCCACAGCAGCGAGTGGCCGTCTTCGTGTTGCAGACCTTCGCCGTTCAGCGTCGTGCGGCCGGCAGTACCGCCCAGC
The DNA here is from genome assembly GCF_040948755.1 of Paraburkholderia sp. BR13444. Lineage (NCBI taxonomy): Bacteria > Pseudomonadati > Pseudomonadota > Betaproteobacteria > Burkholderiales > Burkholderiaceae > Paraburkholderia > Paraburkholderia sp. BR13444. The sequence goes on from NZ_JBFPKM010000002.1 coordinate 114,537, forward strand.
AGGAAGCCGCGCGAGCGCATGTCGCCAGCGGCCCATGCGAGGTCGCCGATGCGCTGGAAGCCGAACATCGAGTAGAAGATGTAGAACGGGATCATGATCTCGCCGTGCGTCGAGTACGACGTCGCGGCTGCAATCCAGTCGGCCATGCCGCCGGCTTCGTTGATGCCTTCCTGCAGGATCTGACCGGTTTCCGACTCACGGTAGAACATCAGCTGGTCGGAATCTTCCGGCACGTACTTCTGACCGTCCTGATTCCAGATGCCGATCTGGCGGAACAGACCTTCCATACCGAACGTACGCGACTCGTCCGGCACGATCGGCACGACGCGCTTGCCGAGCGCCTTGTCCTTCAGCAGGATGTTCAGGATCCGCACGAACGCCATCGTCGTGGAGATCTCGCGGCCTTCGCCCGTGCCCTTCAGCAGCGGCTCGAATGCCGACAGTTCCGGCACCGGCAGCGACTGGGCCTTCTGACGACGCGCCGGCAGATAGCCGCCGAGGTCCATGCGCCGCTGGCGCATGTATTCGAGTTCCTTCGAGCCTTCCTCGAAGGTCAGGTACGGCACGTCGACGATCTGCTCGTCCGTGATCGGCAGACGGAACTGGTCGCGGAACTTCTTCAGCTGCTCCACCTGCATCTTCTTCTGCTGGTGGGTGATGTTCATCGCCTGGCCGGCTTCGCCCATGCCGTAGCCCTTGATCGTCTTCGCGAGGATGACGGTCGGCTGGCCCTTCGAATTGGTCGCTTCCGTGAACGCCGCGTAGATCTTGTGCGGATCATGGCCGCCGCGGTTCAGATTCCAGATGTCGTCGTCGGACCAGTCGGCGACCAGCGCCTTCAGTTCCGGCGTGTTGAAGAAGTGCTCGCGCACGAACGCGCCCGACTCCGACTTGTACGTCTGGTACTCGCCGTCGACGACTTCCATCATGCGGCGCATCAGCACGCCCGACTTGTCGCGCGCGAAGAGGGCATCCCAGCGGCTGCCCCAGATGACCTTGATCACGTTCCAGCCGGCGCCGCGGAATTCGCTTTCGAGTTCCTGGATGATCTTGCCGTTGCCGCGCACCGGACCGTCGAGACGCTGCAGGTTGCAGTTGATCACGAACACGAGGTTGTCCAGCCGCTCGCGGCCGGCCATGCCGATCGCGCCGAGCGATTCCGGCTCGTCCGTTTCGCCGTCGCCGAGGAAGGCCCAGACCTTGCGGCCGTCGGTCTTCGCGATGCCGCGCGCCTGCAGGTACTTCATGAAGCGCGCCTGGTAGATCGCCATGATCGGGCCCAAGCCCATCGAGACGGTCGGGAATTGCCAGAAGTCCGGCATCAGCCACGGATGCGGATACGACGAGATGCCCTCGCCGCCGACTTCCTGGCGGAAGTTGTCGAGCTGCTTCTCGGTCAGGCGGCCGAGCAGGAACGCGCGCGAGTAGACGCCCGGCGACGAGTGGCCCTGCACGAACACGAGGTCACCGCCGTGCTCGGCCGACGGCGCGTGCCAGAAGTGGTTGTAGCCGACGTCGTACAGCGTGGCGGCCGACGCGAACGACGCGATGTGACCACCGACGTTGGTTTCCTTGCCGGCGCGCAGCACCATCGCCATTGCGTTCCAGCGGGTGTACGAGCGGATGCGGTGTTCGATGTCCTGGTCGCCGGGATTCTTGGCCTGACGCGCGACCGGGATCGTGTTGATGTAAGGCGTATTGGCGGAGAACGGCAGATGTTCGCCGTGCACGCGTGCAAACTCGATCTGCTTTTCGATCAGGTAGTGGGCACGATCAGGGCCTACAGCAGAAATCACGCCATCCAGCGCTTCCAGCCATTCGCCGGTTTCCTGGGGATCGTCGTCTTTCTCGGCGGCGACATATTTCATGACTTCGTCGGGTACAGCGGACATGCTCGTCTCCTGGATATGGGGAACGCACTTTGAACAGATCACGCGGACGTAGGATAGGCCGCGGCAGCACCGGCCGATTGTAATAAGGGTCCCGACGTGAACGCAATCAAATTTTCAAATTACGAGATCAATTCTCACAATGCGGAAAATTGCTGCAACGCAACCTGGTTTGACTGCCGTTAGACTCATCCGTCGGCTAGTTTGCGCCGATTAACTGCACTTTCCGCGCTTTTTTGCGCCATTTGTCGGGGACGTGCTGAGCTACAATGCCACGCATGTTGACCGAACGGCTTTTCTCTCGCTCGGCGCGCACCGCGGGTTCGCCGGCGGATTCGTCGCCGTCCCCGCGCTGGCACCACGGACCCTGGTGGTCCAATTCCTATTTGCTGACGCCGCTGCTGTCGATCCTGGTATTCCTGGTCGTCATGAGCCTGATTCTCTGGAGTCTGAACCGGCGCGAACAGCAGCAGCAGGAAGACACGCTGTACCGCAACGTCGCGTGGGCGCAGCAGCAGATCCGGCTGTCAATGACAAGCGCGCAGGAACAGATCCAGGCGCTCGCGCGCGACCTCGCCGCCGGCCACGCCGACGAGCATTCGTTTCAGGTGAACACCACGGACATCATGCAGGGGCATCCCGAGATCCTCTACATGAACTGGTACACCGCTCAGCAGCAGCCGCGCTGGCCCAATGCCGCACCGCCGGTGCTCGGCCAGCGGCTCGCGCGCCCGAACGACGCGCAAATGGACGAAGCGGTCAAAGCCGGTTTCGCCGAGGCGCGCAACACGCGCCGCCAAGTGTACTCGCCGCTCATCTACGACGACCTCGGCAACGGCTTCATCACGCTGCAAACGCCGATCTTCCGCGACCGCGATTTCCTCGGCACGATCGCCGCGGTGTTCTCGGTGGAAGGCATTCTGAAGCGCGACATCCCGCCCGAGCTGTCGGCCAAATACAAGATCTCGATCATCGACGTGAACAACCGCGAGTTGACCACCACGTCGACCCGCCCGCGCCTGCCGCGCGACATGTTCTACGACCTGCCGCTCGACCCGCCGGGCCAGGGCATCTCGGTGCGCGTGTACGCGTTCCCGCAGATCACCAACTTCACGAACAACACGCTGGTGTGGCTGGTGGCCGGCCTGTCCTGCTTCGTGCTGTGGAGCCTGTGGAGTCTGTGGAAGCACACCCGGCAGCGCTTCGAGGCGCAGCAGGCGCTGTACGCGGAAGCGTTTTTCCGCCGCGCAATGGAAAATTCGGTGCTGATCGGCATGCGCGTGCTCGACATGCACGGCCGCATCACGCACGTGAACCCCGCGTTCTGCCGCATGACCGGCTGGGACGAAAGCGACCTCGTCGGCAAGAGCGCGCCGTTCGCCTACTGGCCGCGCGACGCTTACCCCGAGATGCAGCGCCAACTCGACATGACGCTGCGCGGCAAGGCGCCCTCGTCCGGCTTCGAGCTGCGCGTGCGGCGCAAGGACGGCTCGACGTTCCACGCACGGCTCTACGTGTCGCCGCTGATCGACAGCTCGGGCCGCCAGACCGGCTGGATGTCGTCGATGACCGACATCACCGAGCCGAAGCGCGCGCGCGAAGAACTCGCCGCTGCCCACGAACGCTTCACGACCGTGCTCGAAAGCCTCGATGCCGCGGTGTCGGTGCTCGCCGCCGACGAAGCCGAGCTGCTGTTCGCGAACCGCTACTACCGGCATCTGTTCGGGATCCGCCCGGACGGCCACCTCGAACTCGCGGGCGGCGGCTTCGACAGCTCGCAGGCGTCGTCCGATTCGATCGACATGGTCGACACCTTCGTCGGCCTGCCCGCCGCAGCGCTGACGGAAAGCACCGCCGACGCGCAGGAAATCTACATCCCCGGCATCCAGAAATGGTTCGAGGTGCGGCGCCAGTACATCCAGTGGGTCGATGGCCATCTCGCGCAGATGCAGATCGCGACCGACATCACGACCCGCAAGCGCGCGCAGGAGCTGGCGCGCCAGCAGGACGAGAAGCTGCAGTTCACGAGCCGCCTGATGACAATGGGCGAAATGGCCTCGTCGCTCGCGCATGAACTGAATCAGCCGCTCGCCGCGATCAATAACTATTGCTCCGGGACCGTCGCGCTGGTTAAATCCGGTCGAACGACGCCCGACAATCTGCTGCCGGTGCTCGAAAAGACCGCCCAGCAGGCGGTGCGCGCCGGCATGATCATCAAGCGCATCCGCGAGTTCGTGAAGCGCAGCGAGCCGAAGCGTCAGGCCACGCGGGTCGCGGATATCGTCGCCGACGCGGTGGGTCTCGCCGAAATCGAGGCAAGGAAGCGGCGGATTCGCATCGTCACCGATCTGCGCTCGCGGCTGCCGGTGATCTACGTTGATCCGGTGCTGATCGAGCAGGTGCTGGTAAACCTGCTGAAGAACGGCGTCGAGGCGATGGCCGAAGCGCGCCCGAATGCGGTCGATCCAGTGATCCGGGTGGTCGTGCGGCTGGAGAGCGGCTTCGTTTGCATCAGCGTCGTCGATCAGGGGCCGGGCGTCGACGAAACGACCGCCGAGCGTCTGTTCGAACCGTTTTACAGCACCAAGTCCGATGGCATGGGCATGGGGCTGAACATTTGCCGTTCGATTATCGAATCGCATCGCGGGCGTCTGTGGGTGGTCAATAATGTCGAATCCGACGGCCACGTCACGGGCGCCACGTTCCATTGCAGTCTGCCTATTGGGGAGCCTGACGGCCCGAGCAACGGCGGGTCCGAGGCGCCGACACCACAAACCGTTACGGGAGAGCTATGAACAGCCCAGTCACCACCCAGGAAACCGTCTTTGTCGTCGACGACGACGAGGCCGTGCGAGATTCGCTGCGCTGGCTGCTGGAGGCGAACGGCTACCGCGTTCAATGCTTCCTGAGCGCCGAACAGTTCCTCGACGCATGGCAGCCGCATCAGCATCCGGGTCAGATCGCGTGCCTGATCCTCGACGTGCGGATGTCCGGCATGAGCGGGCTCGAGTTGCAGGAACGCCTGATCGCCGACAACGCTTCGCTGCCGATCATCTTCGTGACGGGTCACGGCGACGTGCCGATGGCCGTGTCGACGATGAAAAAAGGCGCGATGGACTTCATCGAAAAGCCGTTCGACGAAGCCGAACTGCGCAAGCTCGTCGAGCGCATGCTCGACAAGGCGCGCAGCGAAAGCACCAGCGTCCAGCAGCAGCGTGCCGCGGCCGAGCGCCTCGGCAAGCTCACCGCGCGTGAGCATCAGGTGCTCGAGCGGATCATCGCGGGCCGCCTGAACAAGCAGATCGCCGACGACCTCGGCATCAGCATCAAGACGGTCGAAGCGCATCGCGCGAACATCATGGAAAAGCTGAACGTCAACACGGTCGCCGATCTGCTGCGACTCGCGCTGTCGAACAAGCCGCAAACGGCGCAGTAACATCGGTATGGACGGCCCTTCGCCCGGAGGGCCGTTTCTGCGTGACCGCCATGAGTGGCAGTTGCGTCGCCCGTTCGTGACGGCGTGAGCGTCGCTGGGTCCGGCGTGCGCGTGGCGTGCGAGCGGCCTGCCCCGCCGCCCGCGTTGCGCTTTCTTGCCGTCACATGTCCCGCCCCTCCTCTCCCGTACGCTTCCACGCGCGACACGGGCCCCGAATCCACTGCGGAAGCGCGCCTTCCGCGCCGGTATAATGTCGGACTTTGCAGCGGCGCCTTGCCCGAACCGGTAACGCGCCTGTCGCAGGGCGACCCGGCTTCGTCAAGCAGCCGAAGCACGCCGTCGCGCGCCCCCTCCACGCGAGCGCTTCGCCCCGCCAGCCAAAACCGCCTGCCCCGAATCGATTCCCGATCCCAACCTCGACTCAACGTTCGACCGACCATGACTGCCAAACTGATCGACGGCCTCGCCCTCTCCAAGACCCTGCGCGCCGACGTCGCGGCGCGCGCCGCAGCCCTGACCGCCCGCGGCCATCAGCCGGGCCTCGCCGTGATTCTGGTCGGCGACAATCCGGCCAGCGAAGTGTATGTGCGCAACAAGGTGAAAGCCTGCCACGACAACGGCCTCGGCTCGTCGTTCGACCGCTATCCGGCCGACCTGCCCGAAGCCGACCTGCTCGCGCGCATCGACGAGCTGAACCGCGACCCAGCCATCCACGGCATCCTCGTGCAGTTGCCGCTGCCGAAGCACATCGACAGCCACAAGGTGATCGAGGCGATCGCGCCCGAGAAGGACGTCGACGGTTTCCACGTCGCCAACGCGGGCGCGCTCCTGACCGGCCAGCCGCTGTTCCGTCCGTGCACGCCGTACGGCGTGATGAAAATGTTCGAGGCCTATGGCATCGAGCTGAAGGGCGCCAACGCGGTGGTAATCGGCCGCTCGAACATCGTCGGCAAGCCGATGGCGCTGCTGCTGCTCGAAGCGGGCGCGACCGTCACGATCTGCCATAGCAAGACGCGCGATCTGGCCGCGCACACGCGCAACGCCGATGTCGTGGTCGCCGCGACTGGTCTGCGCAACATCCTGACCGCGGACATGGTGAAGCCGGGCGCGACCGTGATCGACGTCGGCATGAATCGCGACGACGCCGGCAAGCTGTGCGGCGACGTCGACTTCGCGGGTGTCAAGGAAGTGGCCGGCCATATCACGCCGGTGCCGGGCGGCGTCGGCCCGATGACGATCACGATGCTGCTCGTCAACACGCTCGAAGCGGCCGAGCGCGAGGCGGACGCGGCCAAGGCGTGAGCGCCGGGCGATCAGTGCGAGGCGGAGTGAGGTGACTCTTCCGCCTCGTCCACGGGCTCATCCCCCTCTCTCTCTCGCAGCCCCGCTCATCACCGCGCCGCCAGATCCCGCGGCCGACACCCCGCCCCAACGCGCGCCAGCGCACCGCAACATCTGTTAATTTGTCAGCCGATGGATTGGAATCGGCGCCTCCCGCCCCAATACTGTCCTTTGCCGGTGCCGCCGCGCGCCTTGCGCCGTGCGCCGATCGTCGAGCGACACGCCACGAGACGGCTCGCGCGAACGCCGCCGCACCGCCCCTTCACCCGCGTCAGACAGGAAGCCCTATGTCCACCACCACCACGCCTCAAGACAACCCGCTCCTCGATTTTTCCGATCTGCCGCGCTTTGGCTCCATCCGACCCGAGCATGTGACGCCCGCCCTCGACGTGCTGCTCGCCGACGCGGCGGCCGCCGTCGAGCGCGCAGCGCTGCCGGTCACGCCCGCGTCGTGGGCCGACGTCGTCGAACCGGTCGAGCGCGCCACCGAGCCGCTGTCGCGCGCGTGGAGCGTGATCGGCCATCTGAATGCCGTCGCCGATACGCCCGAGCTGCGCGCCGTGTACGGCGACAACCTGCCGCGCGTGACCGAGTTCTGGTCGAGCGTCGGCCAGAATCTCGCGCTCTACGAGAAGTACAAGGCATTGAACGCGAGCGACGAGTTTGCATCGCTGAACGGCGAACGCAAGAAGATCCTCAGCAACGCGCTGCGCGACTTCCGCCTGTCCGGCGCCGAGCTGCCGGAAGACCAGAAGCCGCGTTTCGCGGAATTGCAGGAGCGCCAGGCGGCGCTGTCGAAGGCGTTTTCGGATCACGTGCTCGATGCGACCAACGCGTATGCGTACATCGTCGATGCGGGCAACGAGGCGCAACTGGCGGGCCTTCCCGAAGACGTGATCGAAGCCGCGAAGGAAGCCGCCGAGCGCGACGGCAAGACCGGCTACAAGTTCACGCTGCACTTCCCGTCGTATTTCCCGGTCATGCAGTACTCGGAAAACCGTCCGATGCGCGAAGCGATGTATCGGGCGTACGTGACCCGCGCGTCCGAGCTCGGCGCGCAATACGGCAACGGCAAGACCGAGTGGGACAACACCCAGGTGCTCGCCGACGAACTGAAACTGCGCGCCGAAGAAGCGCAGATGCTCGGCTACGGCAACTTCGCCGAAGTGTCGCTCGCGCCGAAGATGGCCGAATCGCCGGCTCAGGTGATGGCCTTCCTCGAAGACCTCGCGACGCGCGCGCGTCCGCATGCGGAGCAGGACTGGAAGGAGCTGCGCGAATTCGCCGCGAGCGAACTCGGCATGACCGATCTGCAGCCGTGGGACATGACGTTCGCCGCCGAGCGTCTGCGCCAGAAGCGCTATTCGTTCTCGGAAAACGAAGTGAAGCAGTACTTCCCGGAAGACGCGGTGTTCAAGGGTCTGTTCAAGGTGACTGAGACGCTGTTCGGCGTGCGCATCCGCCGCGACGAGGCAGCGGTCTGGCATCCCGACGTGCGCTTTTTCCGCGTCGAGAATCAGGACGGCGGCCTCGTCGCGCAGTTCTATCTCGACCTGTATGCACGCGAAGGCAAGCGCGGCGGCGCCTGGATGGACGACGCGCGCGGCCGTCATAAGCTCGCGCACGGCGCGGTGCAAACGCCGGTCGCGTACCTGACGTGCAATTTTTCAGCGCCGGTCGGCGGCAAGCCCGCCTGCTTCACGCACGACGAAGTGATCACGCTGTTCCACGAGTTCGGCCACGGCTTGCATCACATGCTTACGCGCGTCGATGAGCTCGGCGTGTCGGGAATCAACGGCGTCGAATGGGATGCGGTCGAACTGCCGTCGCAGTTCATGGAGAACTTCTGCTGGGAATGGGACGTGCTGTCCGACATGACCTCGCACGTCGATACCGGAAAGTCGCTGCCGCGTGATCTGTTCGACAAGATGCTAGCCGCGAAGAACTTCCAGAGCGGTCTCGGCACGCTGCGGCAGATCGTGTTCTCGATGTTCGACATGCAACTGCATACCGGCTTCGATGCGAACGGTGCGAAGAGCGCCAACGACCTCGCGCGCGAAATCAACGAACGCTTCCACGTCGTGCCGCAAGCGCCGTTCTCGCGCTGGCCGAATACGTTCAGCCATATTTTCGCGGGCGGTTACGCGGCCGGCTACTACAGCTACAAGTGGGCGGAAGTGCTGTCGGCCGATGCGTACGCGGCATTCGAAGAAGCCGCGCAAGCCGCGGGCAGCGTGCTCGATCAGTCGACCGGCATGCGCTATCGTCGCGAGATTCTCGAAGTGGGCGGCAGCCGTCCGGCGATGGAATCGTTCAAGGCGTTCCGCGGCCGCGAACCGAATATCGATGCGCTGCTGCGGCATAACGGCATGGCGCCGGGTGCCGCACACTGAGCGATGCCAATAGAAAAACCGGCAGTCTGCGCGAGCAGGCCGCCGGTTTTTTCATTCATCCGCGAAACACCGCGCTACGCGCGATGCAGCCTGAAATCGACCTGTTCAGGCCGCCCTTCGAGCGATAACGACGCGCGCGCGGCCGGCGCGCGGCTCACCACCCTGCCCCGGCTCACCACCGCGAGCCGCGCGGCGCGCAGGCGGATCGCCTCGATCTCGTCGCGCGCATCGAGCACGACGAGATTGGCCGCGCATCCGGGCGCGATGCCGTAGTCTTGCAGACCGAGAATGCGCGCGGCGTTCACGGTCACCGCGTCGAAACAGGCGTGCATGCCGTCGACGCTGGTCATCTGCGCAACATGCAGGCCCATCTGCGCGACTTCGAGCATGTCGGCCGAGCCGAGGCTGTACCACGGGTCCATCACGCAGTCGTGGCCGAATGCGACCGTGATGCCCGCTGCCAACATTTCCGGCACTCGCATCATACCGCGCCGTTTCGGGTACGTGTCGCTGCGGCCTTGCAGCGTGATGTTGATGAGCGGATTGGCGATCGCCGCGACGCCCGACTCGCGCATCAGCGGCAACAGCTTGCTCACGTAGTAGTTGTCCATCGAATGCATCGACGTAAGGTGCGAACCGGTGACGCGTCCGTGCAAGCCGAGCCGATGGGTTTCGGCCGCGAGCGTTTCGATGTGGCGCGACAGCGGATCGTCCGATTCGTCGCAATGCATGTCGACGCGCAGACCCTGCCCGGCCGCGTACTCGCACAGCATGCGCACCGACTGCGCGCCGTCGGCCATCGTGCGCTCGAAATGCGGAATGCCGCCGACCACGTCGACGCCCATGCCGATCGCGCGCTTCAGGTTGTCGAACGCGCCGGCGCTGCGCAGCAGACCGTCCTGCGGGAAAGCGACCAGTTGCAGATCGAGATACGGCGCGACGCGGCGCTTCACTTCGAGCAGTGCTTCGACCGCGAGCAGACGCGGATCGCATACGTCGACGTGGCTGCGGATCGCGAGCAGGCCGCGCGCGACGGCCCAGTCGCAATACTGCATCGCGCGTTCGATCAACGCTTGCTGCGTGAGCTCTGGCTTCAACTCGCCCCATAGCGCGATGCCTTCGAGCAGCGTGCCCGACGCGTTCACGCGCGGCAAACCGTACGACAGCGTCGCATCCATATGGAAATGCGGATCGACGAAAGGCGGCGTGACGAGCGAACCGGCCGCGTCGATTTCGTCGCGCGCGCTCGCGGCCAGGTGCGGTTCGACCGCGACGATGCGACCCGCGGCGATGCCGATGTCGACTGGCGACGGGTGATGCGGGGACAGCTGTGCGGCACTGCGCGGCAGCGCCGCGCGGCGGATGATCAGATCCATGTTCGCTCCGGTTGATCGCGTTTGGACTCGCTACGATTCTATCGGCGCCAGAATAATGCGGGCGCCGATGCGTACCGGCGCACGCGCCGCAATCCGTATCGGCTGCGTGCGATGCGACGCGCCTATACTCGCCGTTTCGGCCATGCATTGACGGAGCGTCCAGATGAAAACGATCGGCGTGATCGGCGGAATGAGCTGGGAGTCGTCCAGCGAGTATTACCGGCTGCTGAATCGCCACGCGAAGGTGCGGCTCGGCGGTCATCACAACGCACGCAGTCTGCTGCTGACCGTGGATTTCGCGTCGATCGAGGCGAATCAGCGCGCCGGCGACTGGCAAGCGCTCGGCGAACAGATGGCCGAAGCCGCGCGCCAGCTCGAACGCGGTGGCGCCGATCTCGTGATTCTTGCGACGAACACGATGCATCGCGTGTACGAATCGATCGAGCGGGCGATCACGGTGCCATTCCTGCACATCGCCGATCCGACCGGCGCCGCGTTGCGCGCGGCGGGCATCGAGCGCGTGGGCCTGCTCGGCACGCGCTACACGATGGAGCAGACGTTCTATACGGGCCGGCTGCGCGAACGCTATGGACTCGACACGCTCGTGCCTGATGACGATGAACGCGCGGACGTGCACCGCATCATTTACGACGAGCTATGCCACGGTAACGTGGACGACGCGTCGCGCAAGGTCTATCAACGCGTGATCGAACATCTGGCCGCGCGTGGCGCGCAGACGGTAATACTCGGGTGCACGGAGATCACACTGCTGATCAAGCCGGAAGATTCGGTGCTGCCTGTGTTCGATACTACTGCGCTGCATGCGCAGGCCGCGGTGGAGTGGGCGATTGGAGCGGAGCGCTGATGGGTTAGAGGCTTCGATCGCGCGCGAATCCTGTTGCGTCGGTTCACGCGCGCGTGCGGCACACGCAGCGAGCGCCGCAAGCGAAACGAAGCGCTGAAAGTCAAAAAGCCCGCATGGCTTGCGCGATGCGGGCTTTTTCAACAATGCTTTGGTTGCGGGGGTAGGATTTGAACCTACGACCTTCGGGTTATGAGCCCGACGAGCTGCCAGACTGCTCCACCCCGCGTCAGAGAAAAAAGATTATATAAGCTCGCTGGCAAAACGTCAAACCTATGCGCAGAACATTTATCGAACGACGTCGTCGCGATGAGATTCGAGCCCCGATGAACACGCATGAGCATGCGCCGTGAGCGCAAGACATGCGGCGCAGCCTCGTATTCCACGCATGGCGCGACGCACACAGCAAGTAGAATGTCGCCGACTTTGACCGGCGAGGCCCCCGCTATAATCGGCCTCGCTCTCATCACGCACGCACCGGATATTTTCGTGAAAATCGCCACCTGGAACGTCAACTCCCTCAAAGTCCGCCAGCAGCACGTCATCGACTGGCTCGCGAGCAGCGGCACCGACGTGCTGTGCCTGCAGGAACTGAAGCTCCCCGACGAAAAGTTTCCGCGCGCCGAACTCGAGGCGGTCGGCTATCGAAGCTGGTACGCGGGTCAGAAAACGTATAACGGTGTCGGCATTCTGGTGCGCGAAGGTTTGAACGTCGACGAAACCAGCATCGTGCGCAACATCCCCGGTTTCGAGGACCCGCAGCAGCGCGTGATCGCGGCGACCGTCGACGGCGTGCGCATCATCTCCGCGTATTTCCCCAACGGCCAGGCGCCCGGCACCGACAAGTTCGCGTACAAGCTACGCTGGCTCGACGCGCTGCACGACTGGCTCGCAACCGAGATGACACTGCATCCGAAGCTCGCGCTGCTCGGCGACTACAACATTGCGCCCGAAGATCGCGATGTGCACGACCCGAAGGCATGGGAAGGTCAGAATCTGGTGTCGCCCGAAGAGCGCGCCGCGTTCGTGCGGCTGATCGGCCTCGGTCTGCTCGACGCCTTCCGCCAGTTCGAGCAGCAGGAAAAGATCTATTCGTGGTGGGACTACCGGATGATGGCGTTCCGTCGCAACGCGGGGTTGCGCATCGATCACATCCTGCTGTCGAAGGCGCTGTCCGACATCTGCAAGGCGTGCGACATCGACAAGGTGCCGCGCAAATGGGATCAGCCGTCGGATCACGCGCCGGTGTTCGCGCAGCTCGGTTGATCCGGAACACAGCCACGAAGCGAGGCAGTGCGGCCTCGCTCCCCTATTGCTTCAAGCGTCGCCCAGCACACCCCACAAGAACTCGAACACCATCGCATCATGCTCGGCCTGCTCCAGCTCATCGGAGCCGCCGTGTCCGCCTTCCGTATTCTCCCGGTACCACACGTTCTGCGCGCCCAGCGCCTGCATGCGCGCGGCCATCTTGCGCGCGTGGCCGGGATGCACGCGATCGTCGGCGGTCGACGTCATGAATAGCACCGGCGGATACGCGACGCCCGCCGCGAGGTTGTGATACGGCGAATACGCGGCGAGCGTGCGCGCTTCATCGGGTTCGTCCGGGTCGCCGTACTCGTCGATCCAGGATGCGCCCGCGTGCAGCAGGTGATATCGGCTCATATCGAGCAACGGCACCTCGCACACGACCGCGCCGAATAGCTCCGGCCGCTGCACCATGCAAGCGGCCACCAGCAGACCGCCGTTGCTGCCGCCCTGAATGCCGAGCTGCGCGGCGCTCGTCACGCCGCTCGCGATCAGCGCTTCGGCGACCGCGATGAAATCATCGAACGCGCGCTGGCGATTTTCTCCCTGCGCCGCCGTGTGCCAGCGCGTGCCGAACTCGCCGCCGCCGCGAATATGTGCGACCACGTACACGCCGCCGCGTTCGAGCCAACCGATGCCCTGCCCCGTCAGATAGCTCGGCAACAGCGGAATCGCGAAGCCGCCGTAGCCGCTCAGCAGACACGGATGCGTCGGTTGTCGATCGCCCGGCGATGACAGTGCTTCCTTCGGCCCAATCACCGTGTACGGTATGCGCGTGCCATCGGCCGATACCGCATGGCCGCGCGTCACGGCAACGCTCGTCGCGTCGAACTGCGTCGGCCAACGGTCGAGCAACTCCCATTCGCCGGGCTCGTCGCGCGCGAGATCGGAGAGCCAGTAGGCAGGCGGTTGCAGATAATCGTCGGTGTCGACGAACACTTCGTCGTTCAGCGTCGACTCGACCGGCGACACATCGACCTGTGCATCGCCGCGCGCCGCAAACACGCGCTCGCGCCAGTGCCACGTGCCGTCCTCGCGCTGCGAAGGCGTCCAGATCAGCGTCTTGGCGCGTACGTCGTCGAGATACGACACGATCAGATGATGGCGCGTATGCGACCAGTCGCAGGCCGAGGTCAGCGGTGTCGGCGTGAAAAGCGGCGTCACGTCGCGCTCGCCGCGCAAAAACGCGTCCTCGCGAATCGCGAGCAGCGCGCCGCCAGGATAGCGCGCGCGATTGCCGTCCCACTCGCAGTCCCAGTCGAGCCGTGGCTCTAGCAGCAGCCAGCCCTGCCACGCCCCCACCGCGACATGCGACGGCACCTCGTAACGATGCCAGGCATCGCTGACTTGGTCGAGGTAATAGGTGTGCGAATCGAAAAAGTCGACGCTGCTCGTCACCGTATGCCGGCGATCGAGCGGATCGTAATTCGCCTCCACGCCGATGTCGTCAAACTCGCCGCGAAACACGACGGGCGCGTCGGCGAGCGCGGTGCCACGGGTCCAGCGCCGCACGTCGCGTGGATAACCGGAACGCGTCAGCGTCTTGCGCCCGTTGTCCCAGCCGACGTACAGCGTATCGCGATCGATCCACGACACCGTGTGCTTGCCCGCCTTTGCTATCGCGAAACCATCGTCAATGAAACGCCGCGCGTCGAGATCGAACTCGCGCACGACGAGCGCGTCCGAGCCGCCCGGCGACATCGTGATCAGCGCGCGGTCGCCGTCCGGATAAAGGATGTCGAGATCGACGCACACCCACGGTGTGCCTTCGGCCGCGCCGAGCGCGTCGAAATCGAGCAGGTTCTGCCACACCGGCGCGCCGGCGCGCCATGCGGCCCACGCGGTGCGTCGCCAGATGCCGCGCGGATTGCTCGCGTCCTGCCACAGATCGTAGGCCCAGTCCTTCCAGCGATCCGGAATCACCGGGCGCTCGCGCGGCAGATAGGCATCGGCGAGCCGGCGTCTGAGCGCGTCGAACGACGCGCCGCTGCACCACGCCGCACGGGTGCGCGCATTCTGCGCGTCGACCCATGCGAGTGCGTCGGTGTCGTACAGCTCTTCGAGCGACAGGAAAGGATCGGGGGAAAGCGGCCACTCGAACGGGGCGGGAGAAGCGGGAGAAGCTGGCATCATCGGCTGTCGGATCGGAACAGCGTTGATTATGCCTCGTGCACGACAGTTGCCGGTTTGCCGCAACGCGCGATGCAAAAACGACGAAGGCGGCCTGAGCCGCCCTCGCCTGCGATGCAGGATCGCTCAATACGACCGCATCAAGGCTCGAGATTGAGCTCCTGAATCTTGCGCGTAATCGTATTGCGCCCGATACCGAGCCGCTCGGCCGCCTCGACCTTGCGGCCGCGCGTGAAGTCGAGCGCCTCGCGGATCACGGCCGCTTCGAAGCGGCGCGCGAGTTCGTCCATCACGTCGGCCGCGTTCTCGCGCAGCATGCGCGCGACTTCGGTGCGCAGGCCGCCTTCCCATGCGCTCAGCGCGGCGGCGACCGACGCACCGCCCGCACCGACCGGATGCACGAACGTGCTGGCGTTCGCGCCAGCGAGCGGCGCACCGACCGTGAATCCCGCATTGGCCGTCACGGCGCCATCCGTCGTCGCGCCCGCGGCGGCGCCCGCACCGGGCTCGCTCCCGCCGCCGTGCGCGGGACCGAGATCGGGCGGCAGATCCTTGATTTCGATCGTCTGCGCGGGAGCCATCACCGTGAGCCAGTTCGCGAGATTCTCGAGTTGCCGCACGTTGCCCGGAAACGGCAGCGACGCCAGATACGCGAGCGCCTCGTCGGACACGCGCTTCGGTTCGACGCCGAGATCACGCGCGCTCTTCTGCAGGAAATGTCGCGTCAGCAGAGGAATGTCCTCGCTGCGCTCGCGCAACGCGGGCAAGCGCAAGCGGATTACGTTCAGACGGTGATACAGGTCCTCGCGAAACAGCCCCTGCCGCACGCGCGCTTCGAGATTCTGGTGTGTCGCCGCGATCACGCGCACATTCGCGCGCAGCGGATTGTGGCCGCCCACGCGATAGAACTGTCCGTCCGACAGCACGCGCAACAGGCGCGTCTGCAGATCGAACGGCATGTCGCCGATTTCGTCGAGAAACAGCGTGCCGTTCTCGGCCTGTTCGAAGCGTCCCTGGCGCATCGCCTGCGCGCCGGTGAACGCCCCACGCTCATGACCGAACAGTTCGGACTCCAGCAGATCCTTCGGAATCGCGGCCGTGTTCAACGCGATGAAGGGGCCGTTCGCGCGTGGGCTATGTCGGTGCAGCGCACGCGCGACCAGTTCCTTCCCGGTGCCTGATTCGCCGGTAATGAGCACGGTGGCCGCCGAATGCGACAGGCGACCGATCGCGCGAAACATGTCCTGCATCGCGGGTGCCTGGCCGAGCATCTCGGGCGCTTCGGCGACGCGCTCGTCCCACGTCTGCTCGCCACGCATGCTTTCGTCGACCGCGCGGCGAATCAGCTCGACGGCCTTGTCGACATCGAACGGCTTCGCCAGATATTCGAACGCACCGCCCTGGAATGCGGCCACCGCGCTATCGAGATCCGAGAACGCGGTCATGATGATGACCGGCAAGCCGGGCACCTTGTCGCGGACGGTTTGCAGCAGCTCCAGCCCGGAGCCGCCGGGCATGCGGATATCGGAGACCAGCACCTGCGGGCTGTCGTGATCGAGCGCGGCCGACGCTTCGCGCACGTTGGCGAAGCTGCGCGTCGCGAAGTTCTCGCGCGCCAGCGCTTTCTCGAGCACCCAGCGAATTGATTGATCGTCGTCTACTATCCAGATCGGCTTCATATGGTTCGGTCAGAAGTCTTGAGGTGCTTGTGGTATCTAGAGGTCGAGCGGCAGCAGAATCTGAAACTCGGTATGGCCCGGCCGGCTGTCCACCTCGATCAGACCTTCGTGCTGCTGCACGAAGGTCTGCGCAAGCGTTAGACCGAGACCGCTGCCGTCCTCGCGCCCCGATACGAGCGGATAGAAAATGCGGTCGCGAATCTCTTCCGGAATGCCTGGGCCGTTGTCAACGATATGCAAGTCCAATGCCAGCTTGCACAGGCGTTTTGAAATCGTGACCTTGCGCGCGATGCGCGTACGCAACTCGATGCGCGCATCGCCCTGCGAGATCCGCTCGCGCAACGCCTCGGCCGCATTGCGCACGATGTTCAGCAGCGCCTGGATCAGCTGCTCCTTGTCGCCGCGCAGATCCGGCACGCTGACGTCGTAGTCGCGCTCGATCGTCAGGCCGCGCGGAAATTCCGCGAGAATCACCTGACGCACACGCTCGCACACCTCGTGAATATTCACGTCGCCGACGATATGCGGATGCCGGTGCGGTTCGAGCAGGCGGTCGACCAGCGTCTGCAGCCGGTCCGATTCCTTGATGATGACCTGGGTGTACTCGCGCAACTCGTCGCGTTGACGCTCCCCGAGTTCGAACTCGAGCAACTGCGCGGCGCCGCGAATGCCGCCGAGCGGATTCTTGATTTCGTGCGCGAGATTGCGGATCAGATGCTTGTTGACGGCCGTCAGGTCGTTGATGCGCTCTTCGCGGTCGGTGCGCAGATGCCGCTCGTTCTCGAACAGTTCGAGCAACACGTAGTCCTGCGCGCTTTCCAGAAAGCCGACGATCGCATGCACGTGCAGCGGCTCGTGGCCGGGACGCTCGAGCACGGCGTCCAGATGCGTCGCGTGAAAGCGGTGCGCGGCGATCGCGGTGATCGTCGCGACCAGTTCGTCCGCATTCGAGAAGATGTCCGGCCACGCCATCTGCGTGAGCTGCTTGCGCGACATCTCCAGCATCGACTCCGCCGACGGATTCGCGAACGCGACGCGCAGCGTGCGCTTCTCGAGCACCAGCACGACGGTGGGCAACGCCTCGAAGCCTGGCAGCAAGCCAGAGCTCACGAGCTGCGCGTCATCCGACAGCGTCTGTTCGTGTCCTTTCCTTGCCTTGATCAGATTCTTGAGAACCATCTTGCAGTGTGGCCGGTAGGAGATGGTGATAAATCAGGAGTGCGGCCTGTTGGTGATTCGTCGCAATGCATGGCGCCCGCGCGCGGCCGGCCGTGCGTACGGCCTAACGAAAAAGGGACGGCGCCGCCGTCCCTTCGTGACCGATCGCGAGCGTCGGGCAAAGCGCTTCGCCGCGTGAAGGGCGAAGCGCCATCGCCGCTTACAGCGAGTAGTACATTTCGAATTCGATCGGGTGCACCGACTGACGATAGCGTTGCAGCTCGCCCGTCTTCAGTTCGATGTACGCGTCGAGCATCGAATCCGTGAACACGCCACCGCGCGTCAGGAACTCGCGGTCCGCGTCGAGTGCGTCGAGAGCCTGGTCGAGGCCGGCGCACACGGTCGGGATCTTTGCATCCTCTTCCGGCGGCAGGTCGTACAGGTTCTTGTCGGCAGCTTCGCCCGGGTGAATCTTGTTCTGTACGCCGTCGAGACCCGCCATCATCAGCGCGGAGAAGCACAGGTACGGATTCGCCAGCGGATCCGGGAAGCGCGTTTCGATACGGCGGCCCTTCGGGTTCGACACGTGCGGAATACGGATCGATGCCGAACGGTTGCGAGCCGAGTAAGCCAGCTTGACCGGCGCTTCGAAGTGCGGCACGAGACGCTTGTACGAGTTCGTACCCGGGTTGGTGATCGCGTTCAGCGCGCGAGCGTGCTTGATGATGCCGCCGATGTAGAACAGCGCGAATTCCGACAGACCTGCGTAACCATTGCCCGCGAACAGGTTCTGGCCGTCCTTCCAGATCGACTGGTGAACGTGCATGCCCGAACCGTTATCGCCGACGACCGGCTTCGGCATGAACGTCGCCGTCTTGCCGTACGTGTGCGCGACGTTGTGGACGATGTACTTCATCTGCTGCAGCCAGTCCGCGCGCTGCACGAGCGTCGAGAACTTGGTGCCGATTTCGTTCTGGCCCTGGCCCGCCACTTCGTGGTGGTGCACTTCGACCGGAATGCCGATCTGTTCGAGCAGCAGACACATTTCCGAGCGGATGTCCTGGAACGTGTCGACCGGCGCGACCGGGAAGTAGCCGCCCTTGGTGCCCGGACGGTGGCCGGTGTTGCCGCCTTCGAATTCCTTCGCCGACGACCACGGTGCTTCTTCCGAACCGATCTTGATGAAGCAGCCCGACTGGTCCGTGTTCCACTGGACCGAGTCGAAAATGAAGAATTCCGGTTCCGGACCGAAGTACGCGGTGTCCCCGAGGCCCGAGCTCTTCAGGTACGCTTCGGCGCGCTTCGCGAGCGAGCGCGGGTCGCGCTCGTAGCCCTTGCCGTCAGCCGGTTCGACGACGTCGCAGGTCAGCACGAGGGTCGATTCTTCGTAGAACGGGTCGATGAAGGCCGTGTTCGCGTCCGGGACCAACAACATGTCCGATGCTTCGATGCCCTTCCAGCCGGCAATCGACGAACCGTCAAACGCATGGCCGCTTTCGAACTTGTCTTCATCGAATGCCGACACCGGCACCGAAACGTGTTGCTCTTTGCCGCGCGTGTCGGTGAAGCGGAAGTCGACAAACTTGACGTCTTCGTCTTTGACGAGTTGAACGACGTCGGCCACGGATTTACTCATAACCTATCTCCTGATTAACAATTTCGGCGGATTTCAGCCGCCGCCCAATCTAGCTGACCCGTCCCGGAACGTCCACTTATACGGCGTCGCGGTCGGAAAATTCTGCGGGACAAATCGATCGGCACCAATAAAGCAGATAGCGTGCCACCCTTCAGCCCAGTATGAGCCAATTCGGCGCACATCGTTACTGCGCTTGCGTTTGCGGGCTACGCGTGGAGCGCCAGTAGCGGCACGAAGAAACGCCTTAGCATCCTCACGCACCAGTTTCGTGCATTCACCGCTTTGGAAATCGCGTTATCTTCCATTTTGGTGCATTTCGACGGAAGTGCACCATATTTGCGCATCGAGTTTGGGGCAGCGCCCGCCGATTGCCCCACGACGCCCAGTCTACCCAGGTCTGCGCGGTGCCTGCCGCGCGCTAGAATGACCATTTGGTCCGAAGGAGATTGACGCTCATGAGCACGCTCGAACAGCTTTACGCGAAGGCGGACGCCCGTCGCGCCGAGAACCAGCTGCCCTACGCGGGCGCCGTATCGCCGGCCGAGGCGTTCGAATTGCTGGAACTCGATCCGCGCACGCGTCTCGTCGACGTGCGTACCCGCGCCGAACTCGACTGGGTCGGCCGGCCGGTGATCGGTGATGGCCAATACGCGCATGTCGAATGGACGCGCTATCCGGGCGCGGTGCCCAATCAGGAGTTCATGCAGCAACTCGCGCAGGTCGCCTCGCCCGACACGCCGGTACTGTTCCTGTGCCGCAGCGCGGCGCGCTCGAAGCTCGCCGCGATCGCCGCGACCCAGGCCGGCTTCACGAAGGCGTACGACCTGCTGGAAGGCTTCGAAGGCGACAAGGACGGCCAGGGGCATCGCAAGACGGTGTCGGGATGGTGTTTTCGCGGCTTGCCGTGGATCGGCGCCTGATGGCGGACTGGCGCACTGCCCTCACATGCGCAAGTCCTGTCAGCGGGGCTGAGGCAGGCTAATCGAAACAGGACGCGCCGACCATGCACTGATTGCATCGTCGGCGCGGGTTGTGACACTGCGATGTCGCGGCTCGCGCCAACCCAACCCTCCGGCGCGAACCGCTGTCCCCTTCTCAGCTTCGCGGCTTACCCGTGGCGGCCGCCGCCGCTGCCGCGACTTCAGGCTCGACGATGTCGCCACCGAGCAGATGCACCCCTTCGCGCAGCTTCACGAACGCCGCGGCGACGGCTTCCGGCTCACCCTTCACCCCGAGATCGATGTGATGCCGCGCATACACGCCGCCGCGCTCCGCATCCCCGACGCTCGGCAGGCTGAACACCCGCACGCCCGGAAAATCCCGCTCGATTTTCTCCATCAGCGGCGTCACGCGCGACTCCGGCAGCTCGAACACCAGCAGCGACTTTTCGGCGTGCGGCGTGGTGTGATGCAGATGCGCGTACTGCGTGTCCAGCACCCACTCGATCATCGGCCAGGCCATCACCGGGAAACCCGGCACGAAATGGTGCTGGCGGATCGAAAAACCCGGAATCTTGTTGTAGCCGTTCGGAATGATGTCGGCGCCCTGCGGATACGTGCCCATGTTCAGGCGATGCCGGTTCTCGGGCGAGTTCAGATCCAGCGGCGTCGTTGAAGTCGCCGGATACATGTCGCGGATGCGCTCCTGGATCAGCTTCGCGGCCTGCGGATGCAGCTCGAGCGGCACGCCGAGCGCGGCCGCCGCGCACTGGCGCGTGTGGTCGTCAGGTGTCGCGCCGATGCCGCCCGTCGAGAAAACGATGTCGCCCGACGCGAACGTCCGACGCAGCGTCGTCGTGATGCGCTCCGGATCGTCGCCGATGTACTCAGCCCAGCCGAGCGACAGCCCGCGCGCCCGGAGCAACTCGATGACCTTCGGTAGATGCTTGTCGACGCGCCTGCCCGACAGGATTTCATCGCCGATGATGATGACGCCAAATGCCATTGCCGCCTCTTTCGTTTGATCAATAGGGAACCGGCGCGACCTCGCGCGCGCCGCCAGACGCTTCCGCCCGCATACGCTGCAGCGCGCGCAGGCAGTAGTTGCCGAACCATAGCGCCGAGAACACCAGGATGAACGCGTAAATCCAGATCGTCACCGTGGTAATCACCGGGAACAGCACGACCAGCCAGACCGACGACGCCCACAGCAGCGTCGGCAGCGAGCCTAGCAGGCCGCTCACGACCCCGATCAGCAGTAGCGGCAAGCGGTGGCGCCGCACGAGTTCGCGCCGCTCGTCGCGCGTCGCATGCAACGCGAGCGCGTCGTAGGTCATCACCCGATACGTGAGCCAGCCCCACAGCAGCGGAGGAATCAGCGCGAAGAACGGCGGTACGAGCCACAGCGGCAAGGTGACGATCAGCAGCACGAGACACAGCAGCGTGGTCCAGAGCGCCTGACCGAGGCTACCGTACCATGTTCCGCCGCGGCGTATCTCCAGCCCGGCGAATTGGCGCGCCGCGAGAAAGCGGATCACGGCCGGCATCGACAGCATGGCGATCAGCAGCAGCACCGTGACGACGATCAACGGGATCGCCATTGCAATTACGATGAACGGCGCGATGACCGCGTGCAGCGTCGAGAAACCGAGCACGTCGAACAGATGATAAAGCGTGGCGGTGAAAGACCAGTCGTCGAGCCAGATGCGGGTCGCGCCGGTCAACGTCTGCCAGAAGAACCACAGGAGTAAGCCCCAGCCGACCGTCGCGACGATAAACGGTTTGAAGGTCAGCCAGAGCATGCGCGGATGCAACGCGCTTGCGAGTGCACGCCCAAACGAGCGCAACAGATCATTCATGCGAGCCAATGCCTGCGAACGAAACGATGGACAGGAAAAACGCGCCGCGCGCCGGCCTGGCATGCTGGTGGGGCATTGGAGGTGCGCACGAACGTGCACAGCATAAACCAAGCGACACGCCGCCGGCGGAAGTGGGCGGCTCGGCGGAGCGCGTGCTCGAGAGGATCCGCAATGGACTCAGAATGGACTCTGAAAGGACTCAAACGGCAGCGGTGTCGTTGCCGGTTGCGCGGCGCTTCGATACCAGGCGCTGCGCGATGCGCACGAAGGCGAACCAGTGCTGCGCCCAGAAGCCATCGCCATAGCGGCGGCCTTCGAGCTGATCGCTGATACCGGTCGGCTCCACGTCGCGGCTCCACGACGCGCTGCGGAACAGCATGTCCCACCATGGGAACAGCACGCCGAAATTGCAGCCGTACTTGAGCCCTTCATGACCTAAGCCGATTGCGTGGTGACGGCGATGGAATGCCGGACTGACGAGCAGCCGCTCGCCGAGCCAGCCGTAATACAGCCGGATGTTCGCGTGCTGCACGCTCTGCGCGAGGTTCGTGATCGCGACCAGCACGACGAACTGCGACGGCGGCACACCGATCGCGAGCGAGATCACCGCGAAGAACGACGCCTGGAGCAAATCATCGAGCAGATGGTTACGATCGTCGGACCAAAGCGACATCTGCCGCTGACTATGGTGTACCGCATGCAGTTCCCACCACACGCCGAAGCGGTGCTGCCCGCGGTGATACCAGTAGCCGGCGAAATCGAGCACGAACAGATACATGACGAACGTGACGAGCGGCTGCGTGGTCACGCCGGGCCACAGGTTGTCGAAGTTCAGGTTCGCGATGCCGTGAAGCCTGAGCCAGCCTTGCACGTTGTCGAAGAACGGCTGCAGTGCGAAGAAAAAGAAAAGATTCAGAATGCCGAGCTTGGCGATCCACGTGTACAGCACGTCGACCCGCACTGCCTTGCGGTTCTCCCATTGCTCGACCGGACGCAGCGCCTCGAGCGGACGCAGGATCGCGTACATCGCGAGCACCTCGAGCACACCGACGATGACCCAGTACAGGCTGTCGTAGGTGTCCTCGTCGTAGTCCATCAGATTGAACCGAAACAGCAGCGGCTGTACCACGTCGACGTACAGCCACGTCTGCGTGGCTGAAACGAAGCTGTCGAGTGTCGAGAAAATCAGATGGAACATGATGCTGGCCTGTTACTTCATCCCTGGTGGCTCGTGGCGCCGGGGCTCTGCTGCGTTGCTCCCAGGCACCCCCTGAGACCCCTCAAGCACCGTTCGGCGCCGTGACCGGCGCGCGGTTGAAGAAATAGATGCCATGCGGCGAGCGGCCGACCGCAATCGTCTGGATCAGCTTGCGCGTGTTGAGATCGATGATGCCAATGTGCTTCGCGAAGCGGAAGGTTACCCACAGATAGCGCTTGTCGGCGGAAAGCTCCATGTCGTCCGGTCCCGGCATCAGGCCGGTGATATCGCCGACGTTGGTGAGCGTGTCTTCGTCGATGATGCTGATCGTGCTTGCGACGCGGTTCGACACCGCGACATGCTTGCCGTCGGCGAGCGAGCGGAAGTTGTGAGCGCCCTTGCCCGTTTGAATCGTCTTGACGACTTTCTGGTTGCGCCAATCCACGACGGCGACGTAGTCCTCGCCGGTCATGCCGACGAGCAGGTACTTTTCGCCCGGCGTCATCCACAGGCCCGCGGGCACCTTGCCGACCTTCATCTTCCATTTGACGGTTTGCGTGGGCAGGTCGATGGCGGCGAGTTCGCCCGAGATCTGCAGCGAAACGAACACCGTCCTGCTGTCATTCGTGAACGCCATATGGCTGGGCATCACCGCGAGCGGCAGCCGTGAAGCCAGCGTCATCTGGTTTTTCTGGTTGTCGTAGTGGTAGATGTCGAGGCGGTCGAGCCGCAAGCCCGTAGTGACGAGCCACTTGCGATCCGGCGAAAAACCGATTTGATAGGGATCTTCGATGTTCTCGACCCAGCGCTGCAACTGCCCCGTTTTCGGATCGACGAACATCAGGCTGTTCGACACCGAATTGGCGACGATCAGCGAGGAATTGTCCGGCGTGGCCATCAGGTGATGCGGTTCCTTGCCCGTGGGCACGGTGCCGATGACCTGGCGGCTGTTCTCGTCGATCAGGCTCAGCGTGGCCTCACCGGAATTGAGCACGATCACGTTATTGGCGTGCGCCGCCGGAGAAAAAAAGCCTGCGGCGGCGACCAGCACCGCAGTTGCGGCGAACGTGGCAGTCAAGCCGGGAAGAAGAAATTTACGCATGAAAACTCGCTTCGGAGAACAACGGTCATTGTAGAACGTTTGCCGGTCCGAGCGGTTGACGTAAGTCACCGGGCGACGAGCGAAAAATGACGGATGCGATGAAGTGCGGCCGCGCGCGGGAAAGTTCGTCTGCCACGTCCCGTTTGATGCTCGCGCCGCGGGTTTTCGAGTGAGGAATCAATGCGCTCTCCTTGCCAGAATCAATCATGCATCAGCCACACGCCAATATCGCCCAAAGCAATAACCAAAACAATAGGCATATTCTTTTTTCGCGTCAATAAATCTACCTTTATTAATATATTTTTTAGCCCAATTGAATTTCGGAGTTCGCTGATATCTGAATTGCGCGCGGGCATCGGAGAATTCTTCCTGCGCGTTGTCCCGCCAGCGCCTCATCCGTGCGAACCACGCGTACAACGCGGGGACGACGCGCGCTCGACCAAATAGCGCAAGCTTCACCAATGGCCAGCGTTTTTATTTTCGAGATTTTCAAATTTACCTGAGCAATAACGTCACACCAATCTCGAATTACGCACTACACGCCACGAACTAAAATAATGCGGAGGATTTTAAATTGATGAACAAGAATATTTCGATAATTGGCCGTACCACATCTCAAAGAAAAGTCGCAGCGGCGCAAACTGCCTGCCTGCAAACACACCGTGCTTCCGCGCGCCAGAAAAGCATCGCCCGAGCAGTTCGACGTACTGCGGGTGTTGCCATAGCGGCGGCCCTGTGCGTCACGGAAGCGAACGGCGCCGGCGTCGATTCCGTCGAGGTAGGCACGGCCAGCGCGCCCGGCGACGCCGCGGTCGCGATAGGCGCACAGGCCATCGCAAGCGGCAACTCATCGCTGGCAATCGGCTCGCAGGCGAACGCGCAAAACGACGGCGCGCTCGCGGTAGGGGCAGGCGCCACGGCGCAGGGCGACAGCGCAGTCGCCGTGGGTCTCTCCTCTTCCGCAAAAGGCGAAGGCGCAAGCGCCTTTGGGCCCTATGCGAATGCGCAGGCGGAACGCGCGACCGCGGTCGGTCTGGACGCGTCGGCACTCGGTGTCGACTCGGTCGCAACGGGCTCCGGTTCAATGGCGGCGAATTCGGCCGCCTCCGCGTTTGGCTCCCAATCCACGGCAACCAGCGTCGGATCGACCGCGCTCGGCTATGTCGCGCAGGCCGGAGGCACCAACTCGCTCGCGGCCGGAGCATGGGCCTCGGCACTGGCGGACTCGAGCGTCGCGCTTGGTAGTAATACCCTCGTCAGCGGTGTCGGCGCCATCGCCCTCGGCGTCGCTGCGCAGGCGAGCGGCGCCTACGCCAGCGCAATCGGCTTCGGCGCAACGGCAGCGGGAGCCGGCGCGATCGCGCTCGGCAGCAACGCAAACGCGAGCGCCGACAATAGCGTCGCGCTGGGCGCCAATGCCAGCACCACGACGGATCTGTCGCAAAGCGCATTTGTGCCCGGGGGAGCGGGCGCTACCCCGGTCGCGGCCCCCATCGCGACAGGCGAAGTCTCATTTGGCTCGGCGAATAATGAGCGTCGCCTGACCAACGTCGCCGCGGGCGCTGCGCCCACTGACGCGGTCAACGTGAGCCAGTTGAACGCGGTCGACAACAAGGTCGATGCACTCGCTAAAAGCAGCGCGCTGCACTACCTCAGCGCTGCCGACCCGGCCGACGGCTCCAACAACGCGCTCGCAGAAGGCACGCACGCGCTCGCCGTGGGCAGCAACGCCAGCGCCGTCGGCGCCAACGCAAGCGCATTCGGCACGAGCGCCAGCGCGAGCGCAACGGACTCGACCGCGATAGGCGCGGGCGCCGTCGCCGGCACGGCCGGCGCGACCTCGCTGGGCGCGTCAGCGTCGGCCTACGGCTCAGGGGCCACGGCGCTCGGGGCCAGCGCGACGGCAAACGGCGACGGCGCGCTCGCGATCGGCTCCGGTGCCAGTGCAGCCGCCGACAACGCACTTTCGCTCGGCTATCAGTCGAGCGCGCTGGCCGCAAACGCCGTCGCGCTCGGTCAGGGCTCGATCGCCGATCGCGCGGGGACCGTATCGGTCGGGTCAGCGGGCAACGAGCGTCAGATCACCAACGTCGCGGCCGGCACCGCGGCCACCGATGCGGTCAACGTCGCCCAGCTGAAAGCGGTGAGCGATCAGAGCAGCGCGAGCGCGGCGAAACTCGACGGCGCGGTCATGTACGACACGAACGCCGACGGCAGCATCAATCGGAACAGCATTACGCTCGGCGGGGATACCACGGAGGGCACCGCCATCCACAACCTCGCGAACGGCGTGCTGGCGTCCGACGCGGTCAACCTCGGTCAGCTGAACGCGGCGCTCGAAGGGGCGATCAATAACGCGGCGAGCGGTTCGGTCGGCGCGTTATTCAGTGCTGCGAGTGAAAGCGCGACTGAAACCGCGCAAGCATCAGGTGCACACGCGATTGCGGCCGGGGCGAATGCGCGGGCAAGCGGCGCCAACGCGACAAGCATCGGAGCGAACGCCATCGCCAGCGGCAACAACGCGACGGCGGTCGGCGCCGCGGCCAGCGCGAGCGCCGACAACTCGGTGGCCTTGGGCCAGGGCTCCATCGCAGACCGAGCGAACTCAGTATCGGTTGGCTCGGTGGGCCAGGAGCGCCAGATCGCCAACGTCGCAGCCGGCGTGCGAGGCAGCGACGCGGTCAACGTCAATCAGTTGCAGCAAAGCATGAGCGGCGCGATCAGCGCGGCGAATCGCTATACGGACGATCAGATCCGTTCCGCCCGCCGGGACAGCTACGGGGGCACGGCATCGGCGCTCGCGATGGCAGGCTTGCCGCAAGCCGTCCTGCCCGGACACGGCATGGTCGCGATGGCGGCCGGTACGTACGGCGGTCAATCCGCGCTCGCAATTAGCGTGTCGCAGTTGTCGGACACCGGCAAATGGATCTACAAGGCCCAAGGCAGCGCCGACTCACGCGGGCAGTTCGGCGCATCGATCGGCGCGGGGATGCATTGGTGAAATCAGCTCGGGAGATCGTGTCGGGCAAAGCCCGGCCGCCGTGCACACCCAGTGTCCAGCGTCCGCGTGCGAGCGGCCTGACTTTACCGCTGCATCGACTCCCACACCTTGTACAAGCGCTTCACCGAAACCGGCATTGGGGTGCGCAGCTCCTGCGCAAACAGCGAGATGCGCAACTCCTCGAGCAGCCAGCGGAATTCCGCAAGCCGCGGATCCGTGACGCCGCCGCGCTGCGACACCGCCCGCTGATAGTGCTGCAACAGCGGCTGGAATTCGGCGAACTGCCGCGCGTCGCGGGTGGCGTCCGCGCGCAGCTTGTCGATACGCAGGGCCATCCCCTTCAGATAACGCGGGAAATGTGCGAGTTGGGCATACGGCGTATCGACGACAAAACGCTTGCCGATCAGCGCATCGAGTTGATTCTGCAGATCGGTGTACGCGGCCGCGAATGGCTTCGCCTGCAGCAGCTTCTTCGTCAGGCTCGCGTACTCGCCGAGGATCTGGCCGACCAGCCGCGAGATTTCCTGCGCGAGCAACGTGAGGCGGCTACGCCCTTCGTCACGTCGGGTATGGAAGCTCGCATCGTCGTCGGGCAGCGGGTCCTGCAGACACGCGCGGTCGAGTGCTGTGTCGATCAGCTGATCGCGCAGTTCTTCCTGCGTGCCGCGCGGCATGAACTGCATGGCCATTTCGCGCAGGCCCGGCAGATTCTTCTCCAGATACTTGATCGGCTCCTTCAACTGCAGCGCGAAAAGCCGACGCAGGCCCGCCCGATGAATCCGCGCGGCTTCTTCGGGCGAATCGAACACCTCGACGTCGCAGTGGGTGCCACGGTCCACGAGCGCCGGGTAGCCAAACAACGTCTGGCCACCACGGCGAATTTCGAGCAACTCGGGCAGCTTGCCGAAATTCCACGTGGTCAGGTTTTCGTACAGCGCGGTGGCTGGTGCGCCATCCGGCGTCGCGGGTTGTGGCGCGGCCACGCCCTTGCCGCGCGCCGGGCCGCTCGCAGCCAGATCGGGAGACCGCGCAGGTGTCGCGACACCGCCGCCGCCTGCATCGGCCAGGGCGGCGCCTGCCGCGCCCGAAACGAGCTTCTGGAAATGCTGCTGCGCCTGACCGCCGAGTTCTGCGCGCAGTTGCGACAGATTGCGTCCCATCGCGAGCTGCCGGCCATGTTCGTCGATGACCTTGAAGTTCATGAACAGATGCGCGGGCAGCGTCTCGAGCTTGAAGTCGGACTGCTTCATCGCGACCTGGGTCTGCTCGCGCACGTCGGCGATAAGCGCCTCGAGCAGGCCGCCTGCTCCGAAGCGCTGGGCGCTGTGCCGTTCGGCGAAACCTGCCGCGTATTCAGGGAGCGGCACGCAATGCCGACGCAGCTTCTGCGGCAGCGACTTCAGCAGCAACTGCGCCTTCTCTTTCAGCATGCCGGGCACGAGCCACTCACAACGGCGCGCGTCGACCTGGTTCAGCGCATACAGCGGTACCGCGAGCGTTACGCCGTCGCGAGGCGTGCCCGGCTCGAAGTGATAGGTCAGCGCCATCTCGATGCCCGCCATCGTCAACCGCTTCGGGAACAGATCCGTCGTGACACCCGCCGCTTCGTGCCGCATCAGATCGTCGCGGGACAAATACAACAGCCGCAGCTTGTCCTCCGCCTGGCCGCTCTTTTTGACTTCGTCGCGATACCAGCGCTCGAACGACGCGCCGGTATAGACGCCATCCGGCAGCGCCTGATCGTAGAACGCGTAGATCAATTCGTCGTCGACCAGCACGTCCTGGCGGCGCGACTTGTGCTCGAGCTGTTCGATGTCGGCAAGCAGCTTGCGGTTGTGCGCGAAGAACGCAAGCTTCGTGTCGAACTCCCCTTCAACAAGCGCACCGCGAATAAACAGCTCGCGCGCCCGCGCCGGGTCCTGCTTGCCGAATGCGACGCGCCGCCGGTGATAAATCGGCAGGCCGTACAGCATCGCGCGCTCGAACGCGGACACCTGCGCCGCGCGCTTTTCCCAATGTGGTTCCGACAGCGACTTTTTCAGCAGATGCGCGCCGACCTTCTCGACCCACTCCGGCTCGATTTTCGCGATACAGCGCGCGTAAAGCCGGCTCGTTTCGACCAGTTCGGCAGCCATCACCCACTTGCCTGCTTTTTTCACGAGCGCAGAGCCCGGCCACAAATAGAACTTGATGCCGCGCGCGCCGAGATAGTACGGCTCATCGTCGGCTTTCAGGCCGATGTTGCCGAGAAGGCCGGTCAGCAGCGCAAGATGGATCTGCTCGAACGTAGCCTCCGCTTCGTTCAGGCGCCAGCCGTGCTCCCGCACGACCGTCAGCAGTTGCGAATGGACATCGCGCCACTCGCGCAGCCGCAACTGCGACAGGAAGTTCTTGCGGCACTCGTCCTGCAACTGCCGGTTCGATTTCTTGTGCGCGATCGCTTCGTCGAACCAGTTCCAGATCTTCAGCCACTGCAGGAATTCGGAGCGCTCGTCAGCGAACCGGCGATGCGCCTGGTCGGCCTGCTCCTGCGCGTCGATCGGCCGATCGCGCGGGTCCTGCACGGACAGCGCGCTCGCGATGATCAGCACTTCCTTCAGCGCCTGCTGGTCGCGCGCGGCGAGGATCATACGGCCGACGCGCGGATCGAGCGGCAGTCGCGCGAGCTCACGGCCGAGCGGCGTCAGGTGATTGTCGTCGTCGACGGCGCCGAGCTCGTTGAGCAACTGGTAGCCGTCGGAAATCGCACGGCCCGGCGGCGGCTCGATAAACGGGAACGTTTCGATCGCCGTCAGGTGCAGCGACTTCATGCGCAGAATCACCGAAGCGAGCGAGGAGCGCAGAATTTCCGGATCGGTGAAGCGCGCGCGGCCCTGGAAGTCGCTTTCCTCGTACAGACGAATGCAGATGCCATCGGCAACCCGTCCGCAACGCCCCGCCCGTTGATTCGCGGCGGCTTGAGAAATTGACTCGACCTGCAGCTGCTCGACCTTGTTGCGATACGAGTAGCGCTTCACGCGGGCGAGGCCCGTGTCGACCACGTAGCGGATGCCGGGTACCGTCAGCGAAGTTTCGGCGACGTTGGTCGCGAGCACGATGCGACGCGCGTTCGACGCGCGGAACACGCGCTCCTGCTCGGCGGCCGAGAGCCGCGCGAACAGCGGCAGAATCTCCGTATGGGGCGGGTGATGTTTGCGCAGCGCCTCGGCGGCGTCCCGAATCTCACGCTCGCCGGGCAGGAACACCAGCACATCGCCGTGACCCTCGCGGCACAGTTCGTCGACGGCCTCGACGATCGCCTCCATCAGATCGCGATCGGTCTCGCGCTGCGTCTTCGGGCGCTCGCGGCCAGACGACGCCACACCCGAGGTCCCTTGCGCCGCCTTCACCGCCGGGCTGTCCTCGACCACCGGTCGGTAACGCACCTCGACCGGATAAAGCCGCCCGCTTACTTCGATCACCGGTGCGGGCTTATCGTCGCTGCCGAAGTGGCGCGCGAAACGGTCCGCGTCGATCGTCGCCGAGGTCACGATCAGCTTCAGGTCGGGACGCTTCGGAAGAATCTCCTTCAGGTAGCCGAGCAGAAAATCGATGTTCAGGCTGCGCTCGTGCGCTTCGTCGATGATCAGCGTGTCGTAGGCTTTCAGCAGCGGATCGGTCTGCGTTTCGGCAAGCAGAATGCCGTCGGTCATCAGCTTGACCGATGCGCCCGGCGCGAGGTTGTCGTTGAAGCGCACCTTGTAGCCGACCACTTCACCGAACGGCGTGCCGAGTTCCTCGGCGATACGGCGCCCGGTCGCCGACGCGGCGATCCGGCGCGGCTGCGTATGGCCGATCAGACCATTGCCGCCTGCGCCCAGACCACGGCCGAGCGTGAGGCAGATTTTCGGCAACTGCGTGGTCTTGCCCGAACCGGTTTCGCCCGACACGATCACGACCTGATTCTCCGCGATCGCCCGCGCGATCTCGTCGCGACGACCGGAAACGGGAAGTGCTTCGGGGAACGTGATCGGTGGAATCGGATTCGGCTCGACGATCCGCGGCGACCGCGGTTCGCGCGGCGCGCGAGACTCCTTGCGCGGCTCGCCCGATTGTTTGTCGTGCGAGTGCGTGGCGCGCGGACCGTGACGTTGCTCGTCACGTGGCCCGCGCTCGTCCTGTTCGTTGCGAGGCGCACGATGCCGTTCAACGCGCGGCGTGTCCGAGCGCGCGTCGCGAACTTCGCCACGCTGCCCGCTTTGCCGCGCACCAACTCGCTCATCACGAGCCTGGCGGCCATGCGCACCGCGAGGCGCGGTCGAAGGCGTACTGCGGTGCTCGCTTTGCGGCCCGTCCTGTTGCTCGCTTTGCGGCCCACCGCTCTGCTGCTCACGGGCCGCGTTTTGAAGCGCGGAACGGAATTGGCCAAGCTGCTCGCTCAACGAAGCGCCACGTGGCTCGCCACGAGCCCCACCGCCCCGCTTGGCACCGGACGCTTCACCCGATTCAGCGCGAGATTCGCCGCGCCGTTCATCACGCGCCGCGTCTCGCGCGCGAGCGTGCTTTTCGCGATCTTCACGACCCGCACCGCCACCTTCCGGCGACACTGTTTGCGCAGGCGCGCCCGCCTCCCGACGCGCGTCACGCGCCTGCTCTGGTCTCGCATCCTGCGCTGGGCGGCGCATCGTGTCGCCGGGCCTGGCCGGCTCACCGGCCGACGCCGGTTTCTCGTTCGCCCCAGCGGGACTTTTGGGTACATTCGACATGGGGGCGCATTATAATCCCCGGCATGAATTCCCAAACCGACCTCGTCCCCGCGCCCGCGAGCGTTCCGGCCCCCGCCGACTCGCCGGAAACCCTCGCCCAGCACGCGCAATTCGTCGACTGGATGCGTTCAGTCGCTCCGTATATCCACGCGTTCCGGAACAAGACATTCGTCGTCGGTTTCGGCGGCGAAGTGGTGCATCAGGGGCTGCTCAATGCGCTCGTGTCCGACATCGCGCTGCTACAGGCAATGGGCATCCAGATCGTTTTGGTGCATGGCTCGCGCCCGCAGGTCGAGGAGCAGATGAGTCTCCACGGCGTCGAATCGGAGTTTTCGCACGGCATGCGCATTACCGACGCGCGCGCGCTCGAGTCCGCGAAGGAAGCGGCCGGCGAAGTGCGTCTCGACATCGAAGCCGCAATCAGCCAGGGTCTGCCGAACACGCCGATGGCGCACGCGCACATCAGCGTCGTGTCGGGCAACTTCGTAACGGCGCGCCCAGTCGGCATTCTGGACGGCGTCGACTTCCAGCACACGGGTCTCGTGCGCAAGATCGACGCGGATTCGATCCGACATTCGCTCGCGAGCCGCAAGCTCGTGCTGCTGTCGCCGCTCGGCTTCTCGCCCACCGGCGAAGCGTTCAATCTGTCGATGGAAGACGTGGCTTCGGCCGCGGCCATCGCGCTGCGCGCCGACAAGATCGTGTTCCTGACCGAAACCGCGGGTCTGATGGAGACCAGCGAAAGCGGTACGGAGCTGATCCGCGAACTGTCGCTCGACGACGCCTACAAGCTGCACGAAAGCGGCGAAGTCACCGGCGACGCCGGCTTCTACCTGAAGCATTCGATCCGCGCCTGCCGCGGTGGCGTGCCGCGCGCGCACATCATCCCGTATGCGCTCGACGGCAGCCTGCTGCTCGAACTGTTCCTGCACGATGGCGTCGGCACGATGATCTCGTACGAGAACCTCGAAAGCCTGCGCGAAGCGACGCCGGACGACGTCGGCGGCATTCTCGCGCTGATCGAGCCGCTCGAAGCCGACGGCACGCTGGTACGGCGCGGCCGTCACCAGATCGAGCGTGACATCGACCATTTCTCGGTGATCGAGCACGACGGCGTGCTGTTCGGCTGCGCGGCGCTGTATCCGTATTCGCAGGAGCGCATCGGCGAAATGGCGTGCCTGACGGTCGCGCCCGAAGCGCAAGGCACCGGCGACGGCGAGCGTCTGCTCAAGCGGATCGAGCAGCGCGCGCGGGCACGCGGCCTCACGCGCATTTTCGTGCTCACCACGCGCACTGAACACTGGTTCCTGAAACGCGGCTTCGTCAAGGCTACGGTCGACGACCTGCCCGAAGACCGCCGCCGACTCTATAACTGGCAGCGTAAGTCGCTCGTGCTGATGAAACAGCTTTGAGTAGCCGCGTGATCGTCCCCATCTGATCCGAACTGGCGTTTGCCCGCCCCACGTTGATACAGTAATTATTTTTCATGGGACTGGAGTCAGTGCTAAAGCACTAACTCCGGTCGACACAGGAGAAGCACAGCATGACTCGTATGGTTCAATGCGCGAAGCTCGGCAAGGAAGCCGAAGGCCTCGATTTCCCGCCGCTGCCGGGCGAACTCGGCAAGCGGATCTACGAAAGTATCTCGAAGGAAGCCTGGCAGGCCTGGTTGAAGCAGCAGACCATGCTGATCAACGAAAACCGCCTGAACATGGCCGATCCGCGCGCGCGTCAGTATCTGATGAAGCAGACCGAAAAGTTCTTCTTCGGCGAAGGCGCGGATACCGCATCGGGCTATGTGCCGCCGTCGGCTTGAGCTTGCCACGTCGAGAGCGACGCCAGCACGCGTCGCCCGAACCGGGCGAACACACGCCTAAAAATCCGCGCCGCAAGCGCGGATTTTTTTCGCCCCGACATCGGCCTCGCATCGTGTCTCCATTCACCTCGTCTGCACGTCAAAAGATCGCCGCGCGATTGTTCTAAGCGGTCCGTTTTCAAACCCGTTCAGACCCCGCCAGAGTCCCCGCCCCGCAATGGATTGAGCCTCATCGGCGGACCTCGCCCGCACCCCCTGTTTGCACGATCCTCTGTCATCGTGCTAACATGTGGCCCGTTTCAGCTGCAATTCACCTTCATTCGTGTTCTTTTCAGATTGGCTCGTCGTGCGTTTTCCGCGCCTGCGTCATCCTGAATCGAGCTGTTTTTAAACAAGAAGGCTCGTCGGTCGTTTCCCCGCCTAACGCGGATAAATTCAAGACCGGCCTTTTTCGTTTCAAGCCTTCAGTGGCGCATGGGTCGGCTTCCGCAGCCCCGCGTCCTTCATGCACCTGCCCCCCTTCCACGGCCACGCAGGTGCAACTGTCAGCACAATCTAGACGAGTGTTTTTTCGCGAACTCATCGCGAGGCACTGGCGTTTGCTTCATTTCGCCAACTGTTCCGCCGCCGCATAACCGGCACCGCGGATACCCTCGCCACGCTCACGAAATTGCACTTCCAGCAACCGAGGCGGAACGCATCACGAGTTTCGTCGCAGTCATTGGAGTTTTTAACCTTGACCGCTTCCAGCAACGGCTTCTGGCGACATCACAAACAAGAACAACGCCTTACCCTCGACGACATCGCCGTCGTCGATCACTCCCTCCTGAAACGGGCCGTCGGCGCAATGGCGCTCGGCAACGCGATGGAATGGTTCGATTTCGGCGTGTACAGCTATATCGCGGTGACGCTCGGCAAGGTGTTCTTCCCCTCGTCGAGCCCGTCGGCGCAGCTCATCGCGACCTTCGGCACGTTTGCCGCGGCGTTTCTCGTGCGGCCGATCGGCGGCATGGTGTTCGGGCCGCTCGGTGACCGTATCGGCCGTCAGCGCGTGCTGGCGATGACGATGATCATGATGGCCGCGGGCACCTTCGCGATCGGCCTGATCCCCAACTACGCGACGATCGGCATTCT
Source organism: Paraburkholderia sp. BR13444 (assembly GCF_040948755.1). Lineage (NCBI taxonomy): Bacteria > Pseudomonadati > Pseudomonadota > Betaproteobacteria > Burkholderiales > Burkholderiaceae > Paraburkholderia > Paraburkholderia sp. BR13444. The sequence continues at coordinate 149,535 of NZ_JBFPKM010000002.1, forward strand.
CGCGCCGGCGCTGTTGCTGCTCGCGCGCCTCGTGCAGGGCTTCTCGACCGGCGGCGAGTACGGCGGCGCCGCGACCTTCATTGCCGAATTCTCGACCGACAAGCGCCGCGGCTTCATGGGCAGCTTCCTCGAGTTCGGCACGCTGATCGGCTATGTGCTCGGCGCGGGCACGGTCGCGCTGTTGACGGCGACGCTGTCGACCGACGCACTGCTGTCCTGGGGCTGGCGCGTGCCGTTCCTGATCGCCGGTCCGCTCGGCCTCGTGGGTCTCTACATCCGTATGAAGCTCGAGGAAACGCCCGCGTTCAAGAAGCAGGCCGAACAGCGTGAAGCTGAGGACCGCGCGCTGCCTAAGCAGTCGTTCGGCCAGCTGCTCGCGCAGCAATGGAAGCCGCTGCTGCTGTGCGTCGGCCTCGTGCTGATCTTCAACGTGACCGACTACATGGCGCTGTCGTATCTGCCGAGCTATCTGTCGGCGACGCTGCACTTCAACGAAACGCACGGCCTGTTCCTCGTGCTGCTCGTGATGATCCTGATGATGCCGATGACGCTCGCCGCCGGCCGTCTGTCCGATGCGATCGGCCGCAAGCCGGTGATGCTGCTCGGCTGCGTCGGTCTGTTCGCGCTGTCGATTCCCGCGCTGCTGCTGATTCGCATGGGCACGGTGCTGCCGGTGTTCGCCGGTCTGATGATTCTCGGCGTGCTGCTGTCGTGTTTCACCGGCGTGATGCCGTCGGCACTGCCGGCGCTGTTCCCGACCCGGATCCGCTACGGCGCCCTCGCGATCGGCTTCAATGTCTCGGTGTCGCTGTTCGGCGGTACGACGCCGCTCGTGACCGCATGGCTGGTCGACCGCACCGGCAATCTGATGATGCCCGCGTACTACCTGATGGGCGCATCGCTGATCGGCATCGTATCGGTGCTTGCGCTGCGCGAAACCGCGCGCAAGCCGCTGCTCGGTTCGGGCCCGTGCGTCGCGACGCGCGCCGAAGCGCACGCGGTGTTGCGCGGCGAACGCGAGGCCGAGGAGATGGATGAACGGTTCGCGGCGGCTGCGACCGCGCGTGCCTGATCGGCGCAGTCATCCCTCGCTAGAGTAGTCTCGAAGCGGGCCGGCGATTTTCGCCGGCCCGCTTTTTTTACGTCAGCAGCGCATCGAACGTCGCGCTGACCTGCGCGCCTTCGACGATCAGTCTGCCCGCGCACACCGGCAGCTTGAAGCGCCGTGGCCCCGCGCTGCCCGGATTGACGTACAGCACGCCGTCGCGCTCGGCGATCGATGGCTTGTGCGAGTGGCCGCTCACCACGACGCGAATGCCTTCGTCGTGCGGTACGCAGCCCAGCTCGGCGATATCGTGCACGACCAGAATCGTCACCTGCTGGACGGTCAGCCGAGCATGCGTCGGTAAAGACGCCGCCCATTCACCGGTATCGTTGTTGCCGCGCACCGCGGTCAGCGGCGCGATCCGCGCGAGCGCGTCGAGCACGTCCGGCTTGCAGATATCGCCCGCGTGAATGATCGCGTCGCAGCCGTCGAGATAGTGCAACGCTTCGGGACGCACGAGGTTGTGCGTATCGGAGACGAGCCCGATGCGGGCAGCAGTCGATGGTGGGCGACGTGAAGTCATGCGCAGTCCTGCTCAGTCTGCGGCTGCGCAAACTCACGCGCCGCCGCTGGGGCGCGCCGCTGCCCAGCCAGCATGCGCCGCGTCAACCCCTGCACGACGACCGACACCACCGCCGCGCACGCAAAGCCCGTCGCCACACCGTACTGTGGCAACAGCAACGCCGTCACCGCGAAGAACGCCGCGAACGAGCCGCGCCCGACCACCATGCCGCGCATCAGCAGCGCGACGAAGTCCGCGCCATGCGCACGCTGCGCCGATACCGCGAGCACGATACCGAGCAGCGGAAACACCGACAGCACGCCACTCCACGCCGCGCCCATCGATGCCGAGGCCGTCGTCACCGCGAGCGTCAGCAGCGCGCCCGCGAGCATGCGTACCGCCAGATCCGCGCGCCCGACGCGCGCCGCCGGTACATGACCGGTCGCGCGCGGCAAGCTGCTCTGCGACACCGCGACGCCCACGCACGCCGCCGCCAGCGCCCACCCGGCCGAACCGGGCAGCCGCACGATCAGCAGCGCCGCGCCGAGCCAGCCGACCACCCCCACGACCAGTGCAAGCGGCCAGTCGAACCGCCGGCAGGTCCAACCATAAGCAAGATTGAACGCCTCCGACGCGGCGATCGCCGCAATCGACGCCGCCGACGCCTGCGCCGCGAACGCCGGCCCGCGCTCGAGCGCGAGCAGCAGCATGATCGGTCCGGCGACGACCGGCAGCCCCGCGAGCCATCCCGCGACCGATGGTCCCCAGACGCGCGCGGCCACCGTCAGCGCGGCGAGAAAGGCCGGCACCAGCACGAGCTTCAGCGCGAGCAGCATGCTCAGGCCTCCAGCACGTGTTCGATGCGCCGGTCCGGCACGAACCACCACACGGCCGCGAGCGCGTACAGCGCCGCCGACGCCCACGGCACGACGAACGCGAGCCCGATGCCGGTCAGGTAAATGACGACCGAGACCTTACCCTTGAAGTCGTTGCCGAGCGCTTTGGCCAGTGCCGAATCGCGTCCATGCTGAGAAATCAGCGCACGCGTCAGGATGAAATACGCGATCGCCGACATGAACAGCACGATGCCGTACATCGCGGTCGGCCACGCGGCCAGATGGTTTCGGCCGACCCAGTGCGTGACGACCGGCAGCAGCGACAGCCAGAACAGCAGATGCAGGTTCGCCCACAGCACCTTGCCGTTGACCTTCTGCACCGCATGGAACACGTGATGGTGATTGTTCCAGTAGATGCCGACGTAGATGAAGCTCAGCACGTAAGCGCAGAACACCGGTACGACCGGGCGCAGCGCCGCGAGGTCGGAGCCCTCGGGCACCTTCAGCTCGAGCACCATGATCGTGATGATGATGGCGATTACGCCATCGCTGAAGGCTTCGACGCGTCCCTTGCCCATGCTGCGTTGTCCCGAAGATGAATGCGGTGGGGCGCACAGCCCGCCCGCGCGTTGCGCCCGGGCCGCGCCGCTGCCGATTATCCGCGATGGCGCGAGGATTTGTCGATGCGCGGAGCCGGCCGCGCGAATGGCTCTATGCGCCGGGGTTCACGGGTAGTAGACGGCGAGCCACACGCTTGGCTCGGTGTCGCTCGTAAATGCGACGCGGTGCCGGCAATGCGCTTCGATCAGCACGTGGTCGCCTGGCTTCATCGGATGCGGCTCGGGGTCGCCGTCGAATTCGAGCACCGCCGCGCCGCTGAGCAGCACGACCCATTCGGCGCGCGGGCTGTCGTACCAGAAGCCGGGCGGACTCGCCTGCCCCGTCGAGACGATCCGCTCTATCGTCACGCCGCCCCGCTCGACGAGCGCGTCGACCTGCTCATCGGCCGTCGTCCTCGACCGCGCGACGGCGTCGAACAGGTTGCCGCTGCTACGTGCGGGTTTGAGCGAGCTTCTCATGGGCGTGTCGCGCCGGCGTCAACGCAGCTCATTGCATCGGTTTGAGTCCATCGAGCAGCGTCGGCACGAGTTCGCTGATGGTCGGATGCACGTGCATAGCGTATTGCAAAGTGGGATATGGCGCCCCCGCCGTCATGATGTCGACGAACGTATGGATCGCCTCGTCGCCCTCGACGCCGTGAATCGCCGCGCCGAGTATCTGTTTGCTGTTGGCATCGACGAGCGCCTTCATGAAGCCGTCGGTTTCGCCACGCTCGCGCGCACGGCCCACGCGCGACATCGGCATCGTGGCGATCAGCGCTTTGCGGCCGCTCTTGCGCACCTCCTCTTCCGACATGCCGACACGCGCGAGCGGCGGATCGACGAACACCGCGTACGTCATGATCCGCGTGTCGACGCTGCGCGCGCCGCCGTCGAGCAGGTTCGCCGCGACGATCTGGTAGTCGTCGTAAGACGTATGCGTGAACGCGCCGCGGCCGTTCACGTCGCCGATCGCCCACACGCCCGGCACGCTGGTGCGCAGCTGGCCGTCGACGATGATCGTGCCGTGCCGGTCGGTCTCGATGCCCGCGACGTCGAGACCGAGGTCGTCGGTATTCGGCGTGCGGCCGGTCGCGATCAGCAGATGCGATGCCTCCATCGCCGGAATGTTCTGCTCGAAGCCGATGCACACGTCGTTTGCGCGATGCGGATGCGGCTCGACGCGCGTCGGCTGCACGCCGAAATGAAACTCGACGCCCTCGCGCGCGAGCACCTTCTGCACCGATTCCGCGAAATCGGCATCCTCGCGGTTGAGCACGCGCTCGCCACGCACCAGCACGCTGACGCGGCTGCCGAGGCGGCGAAACACCTGCGCGAATTCGAGCGCGATATAACTGCCGCCGACGATCACCAGATGATTCGGCAACGTGGTCAGTTCGAGCAGCGTCGAGTTCGTGTAGTACGGAATCCGCTGGATGCCTTCGAGCGGCGGCACGACCGCGCGCGTGCCGGTGTTGATGAAGATTTCGAACGCGCTGAGCTCGTCCAGCAGTTGGCCGTCGCGCCCGATGATCGAGAGCGTGCGCGCGCCGGTGAAGCGCGCGTGGCCATTGAACACCGTGATGTTTTCCGTGCCGCGCAGCCATTTTTCGACGCCGCTGCGCGACTGTCCGATGATCCGGTCCTTGCGCGCCTTGACGGCCGCCATATCGACGCTGACCGAGCCCACCTGCACACCGAGGTCCGCTGCATGGCGCGCCACGTGCGCCGCGCGGGCGCTCGCCACATAAGATTTGGTCGGCGTGCAGCCAACGTTGACGCAGGTGCCGCCGAAGTCCGCGCGTTCGATCACCGCGGTACGGCGCCCGCTTTGAGCGAGCCGCACGGCGAGCGGCGAGCCGCCTTGTCCCGTACCGATCACGACTGCGTCGAAGTGCTGTGGCATGGCAACTCTCCCGGGTCTGGGTGCAGGTCGTTGCATCTTACGCTTAGTGCCACGGGCTGCCATGCGATGTCGGATTGTGCGGGCGCTTTGGCGATGGCCCGTTTTGCCACGCGCCGCGCGAGGTGGCGCTAATCCGTCGGGATTACTGTGAATACTCCGCGGGACTTCTCAGGCGTGGCAATGAACCGCGCAAATCAGCTCGCGCGAACGCTGCAATGCGGCCTGCGCGCCGCGCGCCGCGAACACCCAGCCGACCTGGCCGAGATTGAAGTCTTGCGACACCATCACCTGCATCAAGGCGACCATCGGCAACACGACCGATGGCCGGTAAAGCTGGTTTCTGATCAACTCTGACATCACGACCCCCATTGCGGAGCGCCGCTTCGGCACTGCGCACCAATAACGTTTCGATGGGGGAATTCTAGGGAGCGCGTCGCCGCCGATAAATAGCGGCAACGCGAAGTCACTTGTTCGGCAAACTGAACAATCGCATCAGGACGCCTTCGCCATGCCGATCAATTGCGCGTCGTACAGCGTACGCGCATAGGCGCTGGCCCCGACCGGCCGGCTGTACAGGTAGCCCTGCTGCTTGTCGCAATCGATCGCGCGCAGAAACGCCGCCTGCTCGGCGGTCTCGACGCCCTCGGCGGTCACGTTCATGCCGAGCGAGTGCGCCATCGCGACGACCGCCTGCGTGATCGCGATCGAATCGCGATGATCCGGCAGCCCCGCGACGAACGACCGGTCGATCTTCAGGTTGTGCAGCGGAAAGCGCTTCAGGTACGACAGCGACGAATAGCCGGTGCCGAAATCGTCGACCGACACGCGCACGCCCATTGCGCTCAGCGCGCTCAGCATCGGCAGCACGGTGTCGCTGTCGCTCATCAGCAGCCGCTCGGTGATTTCGAGTTCGAGCGCGGCCGGTTCGAGCGCGGACTGCGCGAGACAGCGCTCGATGCGCTCGAGCAGCCCGTCGTTGAACTGCCGCGGCGACAGATTCACCGCGACGACCAGATGCGGCGCCAACGTGCGCCGCCACTGCGCGACCTGCTGGCAGGCGTGTTCGAGCACCCAGTCGCCGATCTCGACGATCAGCCCGGCGTCCTCGGCGACCGGAATGAATTCGCCCGGCGACACGTTGCCCAGTTCGCTGTTGTACCAGCGCAGCAGCGCTTCCGCGCCGATCGTGCGGCCGCTCTGGCTATCGACGATCGGCTGGTACACGAGGCTCAGCTCGTTGCCCGCGAGCGCGCGCCGCAACGACTGCTCGATCGTGAAACGCCGCTGCAGATGCTGGTTCAGCTCGGCGGTGAAGAACTGGAAGTTATTGCGGCCGCGCTGCTTCGCGTGATACATCGCCGAGTCGGCGTTGCGCATCAGCGTCGCGACGTCCCGGCCGTCTTCGGGAAAGAGGCTAATGCCGATCGACGCGCCCAGGTAGTACTCGTTGCCCGCCACTGCGAACGGCACCGCGATCATGTCGAGAACACGATGCGCGAGGCCGATCAGTTCGCTGGTATTACCGCACGCACTGGAGACGATCACGAACTCGTCGCCGCCCACCCGCGCCAGCGTGTCGCTGCGCCCGACGCAGGCCGACAATCGCTCGGCGACGCTGCACAGCAGGGCATCGCCGGCTTCGTGACCGGCGGTGTCGTTGACCTTCTTGAAGCCGTCGAGATCGACGAATAGCACGGCGACGCTGGCGAGTTCGCCGCCATGCTCGCCGCCGGCGCGCGGCGCGAACAGGTCGCGCATCCGCTCGGTCAGGTAGGCGCGGTTGTAGAGGCCCGTCAGCGAATCGCGCGTGGCGAGGTACTTCAGCTGGCGCTGCGCCTCGCGTACCGGCCCGATGTCGGAAAACGAAATCAGCACGGAGTCCGGTTCGCTGTCGCCCGGGCGCAGGATCGGCACGACGTTTTCCGTGATCCACACGACTTCGCCGCTCATCAGCTCGAGGCCGATCGTCACGCCGAGCATCGGCTTGCCGGTCGCGAAGACCTCGGTGACCGGACGGTTGGCGTCGCCGATCACCGAGCCGTCCTCGCCGAACGCGCGTGTCATCACGGTCTGCATGCTGCGGCCGACGACCTGCGGTGTCACGTTCAGCATGCGCTGCGCACTCGGATTGCAGGCGAGCACGATGCCGGTGCGCGACTGCACGACGATGCCTTCGCTCAGATGATCGACGACCAGCCGGTGACGCTCCTCGCTATGCGCGAGGCGCTGCGCCATCGCGTCCTGATGGACCGCGAGGCCGACGCTGCTGCCGATGTCGCGCAGCATCGCCTCTTCCTCGGGGGTCGGACGGCGCGTGGTGCGGTAGTAGACCGCGAACGCGCCGAGCACGTTGCCGGCATCGTTTTCGAAGGGCACGGACCAGCAGGCGCGCAAGCCGTGCGGCAATGCGAAAGCGCGGAAGTTTTCCCACAGCGGATCGGATTCGATGTCGTCGACGATCACCAAACGGCGCTCGAACATCGCCGTGCCGCACGAGCCGGCGCGCGGTCCGATCGCGGCGCCCTCGATCGCGGCGCTGAACGGGGGCGGCAGCGACGGCGCGCCGCCGACGCGCACGTGCAAGCCGTCGGGGTCGAGCAGCAGGATCGAGCAGCACGCGCCGTCGCCGAGCAGCGCCTCGGCGCGACGGCAGACTTCGTCGAGCAGCTCGGGCAGCGGCGTGTTGCGCGTGATCAGCCGCAACACGCTGCGCTCGGATGCGAGTACTTCCTCGGCCCGTTCCGGGCGATAGCGGGCGCCCTCCGGCGCGGCTGTCGTCGTGCCACGTGATGTCGCTTCGCAAATCATAGTTGCGCCCCCCCAACCCAACATCGGCAAGTTAGTGTACGCGGCACACCGGGGTTTACGCTAAGCACGGCGTGAAAATCTGCCACGCATCGCGTGCGGACGGCTACCGGTGTGGTGTGCAAGCATCGGTTGACGCGGGTACGACGGGCGACGGCAGGTCTGAGGCCGTCGGTTCGTGGCCCGCAGGCGCCGCAGCGGCTCGATGCCGGGCCGCTGCGGCAGGTTGCGGCGGCCCGATCGGCACCACTGTCTTCAGTGCTGTGGCGGCGTCAATATCTCAATTGTCAATTGTTGCCGCCGCCTCCTGGAGGCCGTGTTCCGCCGCCACCGCCGCCTTGGGGTCCGCCTTGGGGTCCGCCTTGGGGTCCGTCTTGATGACCGCCTTGGGGTCCGCCTTGACCACCTGGGGGACGATTGCCGCCGCCCTGTTGAGCGCCGCCCGGCGGGCGACCGCCTCCGCCGCCTTGCGGTCCGCCGCCCGGTGGCCGGCCACCCCCACCGCCCTGCTGCGCGCCAGGAGGACGGCCGCCCGCGCTGCCCGGAGGCGGGCCACCCGGTGGTCGGCCGCCCGCGTTGCCCGGTGGTCGGCCGCCCTCGTTACCTGGAGGCCGTCCGCCTGCATTGCCCGGCGGCGACCCACCCGGAGGACGGCCGCCCGCGTTGCCCGGCGGCGAGCCACCCGGAGGACGCCCGCCGACATGCCCCGGCAACGGCCGCCAGTTCGGCGGCGGATGCCCGGCGCCCGGTCGCGGCGGCGGGGGCGGCGCATGACGCGCCCAGCGCGACCGCTGGCCGTACCACGGCTGGCCGCGGTAGTAGTTGCCCCAGTAATCGTTGATCGAGAACGCGAGGATCGGCAGGCCGAGCGCGGCGCCGTAGTTCAGCGGCATGTTGTAGCCCTGGTACGGCGAACTGAGCCGAGACGCATACACCCAGCCGCGCAGATTCGGTGTGGCGACGTCGCACCACTGGTAGTTGCTCAGGCACCCCATCACCGTCACCGGAACGCCGCCCGGTAGCTGCGCGACGATCGGGTAGTCGGACGCCGGGCCCGCGCGCAGGTTTGTGCCGCTATTCGTATAGGCCTGCGACTGCGCGCTGGCCACGCCGGGCAAAATCAGCAGGCCCGCTGCCATGTAAAGACCGATCACGAGTTGTCGTTGCATTCGTTCTTCCTATCTCGATGGTCACCTTTTGACCACGCCGGCCTATGGGCCCCCACTTCCAATATATAGACATTGCGCCTTCTTCATGACACGCGAACGTGCGCGCGCCGTACTCGCGCACGGCACATGCCAGCCGGCAAGCCCGTGCGGCAACATCTGGTAACGACCCGCCCGAACTCCCGCGTTGTTCGGACGTGCGCGAGGCGCGCGACCGGTCGATCATCGGCGGCATGATCAATCGATGCACCGCCGGGACCCTGATGACCCTTTTCCGCCCCCTCCTGATCGCCGGACTGCTGCTCGCGCATCCGTATGCCAACGCCACCAGCTTCGACTGCCAGCGCGGCCGCTCGCCGGCCGAGCGCATGATTTGCGGCGACTCCGCGCTGTCGGCGCTCGACGACACGTTGGGCCAACTCTACTGGCAAGCGCGTCGACGAGTCGCCCAGCGCCGCGCGTTCATCGACGCCAGCGACAGCAAGTGGGCCTGGCGCGAAGCGAACTGCCGTGACGCCGCGTGTCTGCGGACGTGGTACGCGACGCGCATCGACGAATTGCAGCGGCTGCTGGCGAGCTTGCCGGGCGGCTCGCGGCACGCGGCGTCCGAGGGTGCGGATGTGGACGCGCACCCGGACCCGTCGACGCTGCAATGCACGGCGGCGAAGCCCGGCCTCGTCGTCAACGAGCAATGTGCGAGCGTGATCGGACAGTCGGGCAAGCGTTGGAAGTATCAGCCGCACGATGGCGACTGGTTTTGCGGCGTGGCCACGCTCGAGCCTGTGGACATGGCGCCGCCGCAAGCACAAGCGCCGATGCCGATGCAACCGCAGGTGCAGGCGAGCGTTGGGCAATGAGACGGCGAAACACACTGGCCACGACGGCGATCAACCTGCGCGCCGAGTGAATTGCGCGCGCAAAGCTCAGTCAGCGGCCGACGGCTCACCGCCCTCGCCTGTGCCGAACAGCTCCGCGCAAAGCTGCGCGCCGATTTCGCTCAGCGACGCGGCTCCGGTGCCATCGTCATGGAACATCGTATCGACGAGACCGCCGCCCGATAGCGCCGTCAATTGCCGCCGCAAGCTGCTCATCGGCACGCCGGCCTGCTTCGACAGCTTCGCTAGCGACCATGCGCGCCGGGGTGTCTCGCGATGCGCGCGCCATAGCTGCGCGAGTATCGCGGCGAGTTGCGGGTCGATGTCGTCGTCGTTCATATCGGTCTCGCAGTTGTGAGGTGTCGGTCGTATCGCGGTTGCGCCCTTCACGCCATCCCCGTAGCCAGCTCGCCGAGCGTCTTCAGCGCCGCCTCGGCCTGCGCGGTCCACGGATAGCTGTAGTTGAGCCGGATGAAGTGCCGATAATCGTTGCGCGTCGAAAACATCATCCCCGGCCCGACCGTGATCCCGCGTTCGAGCGCGGCCTGATAAAGCCGCATCGAGTCGATCGCAACCGGCAGCTCGACCCACAGCACGTAGCCGCCGCGCGGCGTCGACACGCGCGTGCCAACCGGGAAGAAGCGCAGCACCAGCGCACTCATGATGCTCGCCTGCTGACGGTACACGCGGCGCAGATGCCGCAAATGCCGGTCGTAGCCGTCCTGACGCAGATAATCGGCGACCGCGACCTGCGGCACCGACGGCGTCGTCAGCGTATTCAGGAACTTGAGCTTCTCGACCTGCGCGCGATAACGCCCCGGCAGCGCCCAGCCGAGCCGGTACGACGCGCTCAGGCTTTTCGAAAACGACGCACAGTGCAGCACGAGCCCTTTGGTGTCGAACGTCTTTAGCGTCGATGGCCGCGCGTCGCCGAAATACAGCTCCTGGTAGACGTCGTTTTCGATCGCCGGAATCTCATGCGCGGCCAGCAGTTCGACCAGCTGCCGCTTGCGCTCGTCGGACATGCAGAAACCGAGCGGATTCTGGAAGTTCGGCATCACCATGCACGCGGCGATCTTCTGCCGCGCGATCACCTTCGCGAGCGCGTCGATGTCGATGCCGTCGACCGGATGCGTCGCCACCTCGATTGCGCGCATGCCGAGGCGCTCGATCGCGTGCAGCATCGCGTAGAAGGTCGGCGATTCGACCGCGACGGTGTCGCCCGGCTTCGCGACCGCCTGCAGGCTCAGGTTGATCGCCTCGGTCGCACCGAGCGTGATCATGATTTCGCCCGGATCGACCGGCAGACCGTTTTCCGCGTAGCGCCGTGCGATCTGGCGGATCAGCTCGGGGTTGCCTGGCGGCAGATCGTCGATCAGATTCCAGCTCGCGTGCCGCCGCGCAACCGCGTTCGCGTACTGGTTGATGCGCCGCCACGGGAACAGCGACGGATCGGGATACGGCGAGCCGAACGGCACGGCGTCGTGCGCGCGGATGCTGCGCAGGGTCGACAGCACGAGCCGGCTCACGTCGACCGTCGCGGGCATCGGCGGCGGCGCGGACTTGCGCCCCGCGCGTGCCGCGGCAGGCACCGGCGCGAGCGCCCGCGCGGCCGCGTCGCGCACGAAATAGCCCGACTGCGGCCGGCTCTCGATGATGCCGTGGCTCTCCAGCAGCGCATACGCATGCAGCACCGTCTTGATGCTGACGCCGTGCTGCTGGCTCGCCTGCCGCACCGACGCAATCCGCTCGCCGGCCGCGAATACGCCGCGGCGCACGGCTTCGGTGATTTCGTCGGCGAGTTTTTCGTAGAGCTTCATGCGATTCGGGCGGTCTAGGGATCGTCGCGCAACTGTACTCCTATTCTTTCCGATTTTCTGTATCCGACGGGGATTGTGGAACACAGTACGCTTGCGGACATTGGTCTGCAAAATCCGTCGAATCTGTCCATCGTCACGTCATGAAGAAGAACGAAGCACAAGCCGAACCCCGCATCGAGCCGTACAAGCACCCCGCCGCCGGCTGGGGCGCGCTGAAGTATGTCGCCATCAACCTGCTCAAGGAAAAGGTCGCGGGCGGCAACTACCGCACGCTGCTCAAGCAGAACCAGCCTGACGGCTTCGACTGCCCCGGCTGCGCGTGGCCGGATCGCGAGCACGCGTCGACGTTCGAGTTCTGCGAAAACGGCGTGAAGGCGGTGGCCGCCGAGGCCACCGGCAAGCGCGTGACGCCGGCGTTCTTCGAGCAGCACAGCGTCGCCGAGCTGATGACGCAATCCGACTTCGAGCTCGAGCAGCACGGCCGTCTGACCGATCCGCTCGTCTACGACGCCGCGCGCGACCGCTACGTGCCGATCGGCTGGGACGGCGCGTTCGAGCTCATCGCAAGCCATCTGAAGCGCCTCGACGATCCGAACCGCGCCGCGTTCTATACGTCGGGCCGCGCGAGCAACGAAGCCGCGTTCCTGTACCAGCTGTTCGTGCGCATGTACGGCACCAACAATTTTCCCGATTGCTCGAACATGTGCCACGAGGCGACGAGCCGTGGCCTGCCGCACACGGTCGGCGTCGGCAAGGGCACGGTCACGCTCGACGACTTCGAACACGCGGATACGCTGCTGATCTTCGGCCAGAACCCGGCCACCAACCATCCGCGCATGCTCGGCGAGCTGCGCGAATGCGCGAAGCGCGGCGCCACGATCGTGTCGATCAATCCGCTGAAGGAGCGCGGCCTCGAACGTTTCGCGAGCCCGCAGCATCCGGTCGAAATGCTGACGATGGGCAGCACGAAAATCAGCTCCGTGTTCATCCGTCCGAAGGTCGGCGGCGATTTCGCGCTGATCAAGGGCGTCGCCAAACGCGTGCTCGAACTCGACGACGAAGCGCTCGTGTCAGGCCTCGAGCGCGTCCTCGACGTCGACTTCATCGCCCAGCACACGGTCGGCTTCGCCGCATTCGCCGATGATCTGCGCGCCGAGCGCTGGGACACGATCGTCGCCGAGGCCGGCGTGCCGCTCGACGAGGTGCTGAAGCTCGCCGATATCTACGTGAAGGGCCGCGCGGTGATTTCCACCTGGGGCATGGGTCTCACGCAGCACAAGAACTCTGTCGCGACGGTGCAGCTGCTGTCGAATCTGATGATGATGCGCGGCAATATCGGCCGGCGCGGCGCGGGGCTGTGCCCGGTGCGCGGCCACTCGAACGTGCAGGGCGACCGCACGGTCGGCATCGAGGAAAAGCCGACCGAAGCGTTTCTCGACAAGCTTGGTGCAGCCTACGATTTCGCGCCGCCGCGTGAGCACGGTCTCGACGTCGTCAACACGATTCAGGCGATGCTCGATGGCAAGGTGAAAGTGTTCATCGGCCTCGGCGGCAATTTCTCGATCGCGACGCCGGATACGCCGCGCACGTGGGACGCGATGCGCGCATGCGAGCTGACCGTGCACGTGACGACGAAGCTCAACCGCAGCCACCTCGTGCATGGCCGCGACGCCCTCATCCTGCCGACGCTCGGGCGCACCGAGATCGATATTCAGAACGGCGTGGCGCAAGGCGTCAGCGTCGAGGATTCGATGAGCATGGTGCACATCTCATACGGGATGAACAAGCCGGCGTCGGACAATCTGCTATCCGAAGTGGCGATCGTCGCGCGCATGGCGCATGCGACTTTGGGCAGCGGCAAGGTGGACTGGCTCGCGCATGCGGCCGACTATGCGCTGATTCGCGATGGCATCGCGAAGGTGATCGACGGTTTCGACGACTACAACGAGCGTCTGAAGAAACCGGGCGGTTTCCATCTCGGCGTCGCGTCGCGCGATCGCATCTGGAAAACGCCGAGCGGCAAGGCCCACTTCATCGTCCACGCGATCGCGCTCGACACGCCGATTCATCAGGCGAAGAAGCGTCACGGCGAACGCCTGATGACCCTGATGACCACCCGCTCACACGATCAGTACAACACGACGATTTACGGTCTCGACGATCGCTATCGCGGCGTGTACGGACAGCGGCGCGTGCTGTTCGCCAACAAGGACGATCTGGCGATGCTCGGGTTCGCGGCCGGTCAGCGTGTCGATATCACGAGCGTGTGGGCCGATGGCATCGAGCGACGAGTGGACGGTTTTCTGCTCGTCGAGTACGACATTCCGCGCGGCTGCCTCGGCGCTTACTATCCGGAGACGAATCCGCTGGTGCCGCTCTCCTCGGTCGCGGATGGCGCGGGTACGCCGACGTCGAAGTCGATTCCGGTGTTGTTGACGGCGTCGGTGGTGGAGGATGCCGCCGTTCTGGCGGCCTGAAGTCGGCTCTATTTTCCGCGCCTTGCGCGCGGCGTCCCTCACACGGGCTTCTTCGCCAGATCGCGATGCGTCAGATACAGACGTAGATCGAACTCGATCTGGTGGTAACCCGGCTGCATGAACTCGCACAGACGATAGAAAGCCTTGTTGTGATCGCTCTCTTTCAGATGAGCGAGTTCGTGCACGACGATCATCTTCAGAAACTCCGGCGCCGCGCCCTTGAATAGCGACGCGATGCGGATTTCCTTCTTCGCTTTCAGCTTGCTGCCCTGCACGCGCGAAATGCTCGTATGCAGGCCGAGCGCGTGGCGCATCACGTCGAGCTTGCTGTCGTAAGTGACCTTGTCGATCTGCTCCGCGTTGCGCAGGTGCTCGCGTTTGAGTTCCGCGCAGTACTCGTAGAGCGCGCGGTCGGTTTGCACCTCGTGCGTGTTCGGGTACTTCTGCGCGAGATAGGAGCCGAGCTGATCGTCGGCGATCAGCGTTCTCACCTTGTCTTGCAGAGGCGCGGGGTAGCCGGTCAGGTATTTGAGCGAAGACATGAAGGTGGATCGAGGTTGGCGAGGTGATATTACGCAGGGTCGCGCCGATCGACAAGGTTGGGCGCTTGTCCGGATTTACGCCGAGTTCTGGGGGCTCATCGCGTTATGCGGCGTGACAGTTTCTCACTCGATTTTGTCCGCATAGGCCAACGAGATTCACCGCTTCCGTGCGATGCGCCGCAGATTCGAGCAGCACGCTGCCGCCAGTGATACGTAAAAAAATATTGACCTGTACTTTCGAGCTCGGTATCAGCGCGAAGCAACTGGATTTCTGATCGGGAAAACTGGAGAGCGAGATCGGCACGGCGGTCATCGGCGTGCGCGCATCGTGCCTGTGATTTGGAACTCTGGTGCCGGGGACCGGACTTGAACCGGCAAGCCCGAAGGCGGCGGATTTTAAGTCCGCTATGTTTACCAATTTCATCACCCCGGCAAGGGTCGCAATCGCGCGTGGACGCGAATTCTACCATCGCCTCGCCGCAGCCCCAAGAACGCCCGACACCACGTTCATCCCCAAGTCACAAACCTTGCCGATAATCCGCTCACGAAAACGATTACAGCGGGCCGCAAACCGATGACGCCGACGATCAAAGATGTCGCCGCCCACGCGGGCTTTTCCATCGCCACGGTATCGCGCGCGATCAACGCGCCGCACACCGTGAACCCCATCACGCTCGACAAGGTACGTCAGTCGATCGACGCGCTGAACTTCCGCCCGAGCCCGCTCGGCCGGCAATTGCGCGGCGAGCGCACGCGCCTGATCGGCGTCGTTCTGCCGACGCTCGCGAACCCGGTGTTCGCCGAATGCCTGCAAGGCATCGACGATCTCGCGTCGGCGCAAGGCTACCGGCTGATGCTGATGACCACGCAGTACGACGTGGATCGCGAACGCCACGCAATCGAAACGCTGCGCGAGCATCGCGTCGAAGGCCTGATCCTGACCGTCGCCGATGCCGACACCCATCCGCTGCTCGACGAACTCGACCGCGACGGCCTGCTGTACGTGCTGATGCACAACGACACGGTGCGCCGCCCGTCGGTGTCGGTCGACAATCGCCTCGCCGCCTACGACGGCGTGCGCCGGCTCATCGCCAACGGCCATCGCCGCATCCTGATGCTGGCCGGCTCGTTCGCCGCGTCGGATCGCGCGCGTCAGCGGCATCTCGGCTACACGCAGGCGATGCAGCAAGCCGGCCTCACCGCCGCGCCCGCGCTCGAAGTCGATTTCAACGCCGACGAACTCGCGCCGTCCGTGCTCGCGCACCTGACGCACGGCGCAAACCGTCCTACCGCCCTTTTCTGCAGCAACGATCTGCTCGCGATGGTGGTGATGCGCGGCCTGCGTCGCGCGCGTCTGAAGATCCCGCAGGACATGTCGATTCTAGGCTTCGACGGCCTCGCGATGGGCGAACTGCTGTCGCCAGCGCTCGCGAGCATCTGCGCGCCGAATCGCGAGATCGGCTGCGCGGCGTGGCGGCGCTTGCTCGCCCGCATCGGCGGCGCGCGCGACGATCGCGCATTCCCCGCCACCTCGCTCGCGTTGACCCTGCCGCACAGCGTGCGCGAAGGCGCGACGATCGCGGCGCTCGGGTCCCACGCAGATTTCGACAGCGCATCACCAACACAAGGGCTGACCGCCTAGGCAGCCGTCGCGCACTACAACCGCTTGCAACCACCACCTTTTACGGGCCCGGCGTGAGTGCTGAAGCACTTGCACCGATCGACACAGGAGACCTGCAGTGACCCGCTCGACCTCACGCTTCGCATCTTCGCTCAAACCGCTCTGGCGGAAACTCTCGCACGCCGCCGCGACCGTACTGCCGGCGAGCCTGCTCGTCGCCGGCGCGGCGCTCGTCACGCTCGCGCCGCAAACCGCGCGCGCCGATGAAACCGCGATCTGCTACAACTGCCCGCCCGAATGGGCCGACTGGGCGAGCCAGATCAAGGCGATCCAGCAAAAGACCGGCATTCGCGTGCCGTTCGACAACAAGAACTCGGGCCAATCGATCGCACAGCTGATGGCCGAGCAGAAAAGCCCGGTCGCCGACGTCGTGTATCTCGGCGTGTCGTCCGCGTTCCAGGCCAAGGACAAGGGCGTGATCCAGACGTACAAGCCCGCGCACTGGGACGACATTCCCGCCAGCCTGAAAGACCCGCAAGGCTACTGGTTCACGATCCACTCGGGCACGCTCGGCTTCTTCGTCAACAAGGACGCGCTCGAAGGCAAGCCGGTGCCGCGCTCGTGGGCCGATCTGCTGAAGCCCCAGTACAAAGGGATGATCGGCTACCTCGATCCGTCGAGCGCGTTCGTCGGCTATGCGGGCGCGGTCGCGGTGAACCAGGCGCTCGGCGGCACGCTCGACAACTTCGAGCCGGGCCTCGACTGGTTCAGGAAGCTCAAGGCGAACGCGCCGATCGTGCCGAAACAAACCGCGTACGCCCGCGTGCTGTCCGGCGAAATTCCCATCCTGCTCGACTACGACTTCGACGCGTATCGCGCGAAGTACAAGGATCATGCGAACGTCGAGTTCGTGATTCCGCAGGAAGGCACGATCTCGGTGCCGTACGTGATGAGCCTCGTGAAGGGCGCGCCGCATGAAGCGAACGGCAAGAAGGTGCTCGATTTCGTGCTGTCCGACGAAGGCCAGAAGCTGTGGGCGCAGGCGTATCTGCGGCCGGTGCGCGCGAGCGCGATGAATGCCGAGACCGCCGCGCAGTTCCTGCCCGCGAGCGAATACGCGCGCGCGAAGCCGGTCGACTTCGCGAAGATGGCCGAGAAGCAGTCGGGCTTCGGCGAGCGCTATCTGCAGGTGATGCATTGAACGACGTCACGTTCCCGCTGCGCTGGCGCATCGCGTTGCTCGCGCCGGCGCTCGCGGTGTTCATCGCGTTCTGGCTGCTGCCGATGGGCGCGCTCGCGCAGCTCTCCGGCGGCGGCCACGCGTTCGCGACCTATCGCGCGATGCTGACCAATCCGCGTTATATGTCGAGCCTCGGCGCGACCGTCGTGCTGTCGGCGGCGGTCACGGCGGCCACCCTGGTGCTGTCGGTGATCGCAGGGCTGCTGCTCGCGCGCCGCGAGTTCGCCGGCAAGCGCACGCTGCTCGCGCTGCTGACGTTTCCGCTCGCATTTCCCGGTGTCG
Organism: Paraburkholderia sp. BR13444; assembly: GCF_040948755.1. Lineage (NCBI taxonomy): Bacteria > Pseudomonadati > Pseudomonadota > Betaproteobacteria > Burkholderiales > Burkholderiaceae > Paraburkholderia > Paraburkholderia sp. BR13444. The sequence continues at coordinate 167,311 of NZ_JBFPKM010000002.1, forward strand.
TCGTGGGCTTCATGGTCATCATGCTCGCCGGGCGTCAGGGGCTGATCGGCGCGCTCTCGCTGAAACTCGCGGGCGATCGCTGGGTATTCGCGTATTCGATGAGCGGCCTGTTTCTCGGCTATCTGTACTTCTCGATTCCGCGTGTGATCGTCACCGTGATGGCCTCCGCGACCAAGCTCGATGCCTCGCTCGAAGAGGCCGCGCGCTCGCTCGGCGCATCGCCGTGGCGCATCATGCGCGACATCGTGCTGCCGGCGCTGTCGCCCGGTCTGATCGCGGCAGGCGCCGTGTGCTTCGCGACCGCGATGGGCGCGTTCGGCACGGCGTTCACGCTCGCCACCGACATCGACGTGCTGCCGATGACCATCTATACCGAGTTCACGCTGAACGCGAACATGGTGACCGCCGCGGGTCTGTCGATCGTGCTGGGCATCGTCACGTGGGCGGTGCTGGCGATCGCGCGCAGCGCGAGCGGTTCGGGCGTGGCGGCGAGCGCATGAACGACAACCCATCCATGAACTCAGTCACGGCCTCCTCGCCGTCGCAACCGGCAGCGGGACCGCGCACGCGACGCGCGTGGCCTTCCTCGCGAACCTGGCTCGCCGCGGGTCAATGGTTCGTCACCCTGCTGCTGTGCGCGTTCCTGATCGTGCCGGTCGTCATGTCGATCGTCGCGGGGCTGACGGTCAACTACTTCAAGGGCGTGTCGAGCGGACTCACGCTGCGCTGGCTCGTCGAAGTGTGGAGCCAGTATCACGGCTCGGTGTGGCTGTCGCTCGAAGTGGCCGCCGCGACGCTCGTCGTCACGCTGTTGACCGGCGTACCCGCGGGCTACGTGCTCGCGCGCAGCAAGACACGCTTCGCCCGCATCGTCGAGGAGTTTCTGGTGCTGCCGATCGCGCTGCCCGGCCTCGCATCGGCACTCGCGCTGCTGGTGATCTACGGCGGCTTCACGGCGTTCCGGATGAGCGCGGCGTTCATCGTGGTCGGGCATGTGGTATTCACGCTGCCGTTCATGGTGCGCGCGGTGGCGGCGGTCTGCGCGAGCAGCGATCTGCGCACGCTAGAAGAAGGCGCGGCAAGCCTCGGCGCGGGCTTCTTCACGCGCTTCGTGACGATCGTGCTGCCGAACGCGCGGCCCGGCATCGTCGCGGGCGCGCTCGCGGTGCTGACGCTGTCGATCGGCGAATTCAACCTCACGTGGATGCTGCACACGCCCGATACGAAGACGCTGCCGGTCGGCCTCGCCGATACCTACGCGTCGATGCGCATCGAGATCGGCAGCGCGTACACGATCCTGTTCTTCATCATGACGATGCCGCTGCTCGTCGCGATGCAATGGCTCGGCGTCGATGCGACCGGCCAGCGCAGCGCGTCGAACAGGCACGGCGCCGCCTCTTTCGCGAAACCCATCGACACGCCATGAAACTCACCTCGGTTCCCATCACGCTCACGCAGTGCGCCAAGACGTTTCGCGGCACGCGCGTGCTCGAACCGCTCGACCTGTCGATCGGCGCGGGCGAAACCCTCGTGCTGCTCGGACCGTCGGGCTGCGGCAAGACGACGACGCTGCGCCTGATCGCGGGCCTCGAAACCCCGGACGCGGGCGGTCGCATCGCATTCGGCGACGACGACGTGACCACGCTGCCGATCGAAAAACGCGCGGTCGGCATGGTGTTCCAGAGCTACGCGCTGTTTCCGAACCTGACCGTGCGCGGCAACATCGGCTACGGTCTGAAGATCAGGCGCATGCCGGCGGCAACTGCCCGCCAACGCGTCGACGAACTGCTCGGCATGATGCGGCTTGCCGCGCACGCGGACAAACCGATCGATCAACTGTCGGGCGGCCAGCGTCAACGTGTGGCGCTCGCTCGCGCGCTCGCGGTGCAGCCGCGCGTGCTGCTGCTCGACGAACCGCTGACCGCGCTCGACGCGCGTCTGCGCGACGCATTGCGCACGGAAATGAACGCGCTGTTGCGCGAGCTCGGCATCACCACCGTCTACGTGACGCACGATCAGGCCGAGGCGATGGAGCTCGGCGATCGGATCGTCGTGATGAGCGCGGGACGCATCGAGCAGATCGGTTCGCCGCGCGACATCTACTATCGTCCGGCCAATCGCACGGTCGCGCAGTTCGTCGGCACGATCAACCGTATCGCGGGCGAGCCGCGCGACGGCATGCTGACGACGAGCGGCGGCGCCGTGCCGGTGCCCGCGCATGCATCGAATGCGACCGGCCCGCACGAAATCTTCTTTCGCCCCGAGGACGCGCGGCTCACCGACCCCGCGCTCGCGCAGCTGCGCGGCCTGATCGAAAGCACCGCGTTCCTCGGCGAACGCACGCGCCTGACGATTGGTGGCGCCGCGCCCGAGCCGCTCTTCGTCGACGTCGCGGGCCGTATCGAGCTTGCGCGTGGCACGCCGGTCGGCATTTCGATCGAGCGGGACGCACTGATTGCGCTATCGTAGGTACAAACAGCGCCGCAGCCTGGCGCTCAACACGAAGCAACCCGAAGGACCTCTCATGCTGCTGGCTCAAATTAGCGACCTGCATATCAAGCAACCCGGCGCACTCGCGTATCGCCGCGTCGATACTGCTCCCTACCTCGCGCGCTGCATCGACGCGCTGAACGCGCTCACACCGCGCCCCGACGCGGTGCTGATGACCGGCGACCTCGTCGATCAGGGCGACCCAGAGCAGTACGCGCACCTGAAGACATTGCTCGCACCGCTCGAGATCCCCTACTTCCTGATGGTCGGAAATCACGACGAACGCGACGCGTTGCGCGCGGCGTTTCCCGAGCGCGAGGAATTGCAAAGCGGCGGCGAGTTCGTTCAGTACGCGGCCGACGTCGGCCCGCTGCGCGTGATCGCGCTCGATTCGCTGGTGCCCGGTTCGAGCGCCGGCATGCTGTGTGACAAGCGGCTCGCGTGGCTCGCGCAGCAGCTCGATGCGGCGCGCGGCAACCCGGTCGTGGTCGCGCTGCATCATCCGCCGTTCGCGTGCGGCATCGGACATATGGACGAGATCCGGCTCGACCCGGCGGCATCGGACAAGCTCGCCGCGTTGATCGCCCGCTATCCCAACGTCGAGCGCGTGCTCTGCGGGCACGTGCATCGCTCGATGTTCGTGCGCTTCGGCGGCACGATCGCGAGCGCGATTCCCGCGCCCGCGCACCAGGTGGCGCTCGATTTTCGCGAGGAAGGACCGTCGGCGTTCGTGATGGAGCCGCCCGCTTACGCGCTGCATTACTACGCGCCGGCGACGGGCATCGTCACGCATCACGCGTATGTCGATCCGGCCGACGGCCCGTATCCGTTCTACGATGCTGGCGCGTTGATCGACTGACAGGAGCGGTAGAGCTCTCTGCAACCGGATGGCGGCCGCGCGGGCGAGCGCTCGCTCGACCGTCAGCAGGAACCCCGCCGCTCCGGTATGATCGGCACGCTTGAGGACCGCGCATGGGCCGGTCCGTCGATCCGCCTCCGTCATGTCCACTTCCGACGCTTCCACTTCCGCTTCCTCCGCCCGGTCGTTGCGCGGCGTGTTGCTGCTGCTCGCGACGATCGCCGGTGTCTCTGTGGCGAACATCTACTTCAATCAGCCACTTCTCGACAATTTGCGCCAGTCGTTTCCGGACAGCGCGTCCTGGGTCGGCGCGGTGCCTGCCGTCACACAGCTCGGCTACGCCGCCGGCATGCTGCTGCTCGCGCCGCTCGGCGACCGCTTCGACCGGCGTTTACTGATCCTGCTGCAGATCGCCGGCATGTGCGTCGCGCTCATCGTCGCGGCGTCGGCGCCGACGCTCGCGGTGCTGATCGTCACGAGTCTAGCGATCGGCGTGCTCGCGACGATCGCGCAACAGGCGGTGCCGTTCGCGGCCGAACTCGCGTTGCCGTCCGAGCGCGGCCACGCGGTCGGCACCGTGATGAGCGGCCTGTTGCTCGGCATCCTGCTCGCGCGGACCGCGGCGGGCATCGTCGGTGAATACTTCGGCTGGCGCGCGGTGTTTGGCGCATCGGTCGTCGCGCTGCTCGCGCTCGCGGTCGTCATCATTTTGCGTCTGCCGAAGAGCCAGCCGACCTCGACGCTGCCGTACGGCAAGCTGCTCGTGTCGATGTGGCATCTGGTGACCGAGCATCGCGCGCTGCGCGAGGCGTCGCTGACCGGAGCGGCGTTGTTCGGCGCGTTCAGCCTTTTCTGGTCGGTGCTCGCGCTGTTGCTCGCGGGTGCGCCGTTTCATCTCGGGCCGCAGGCGGCGGGGCTGTTCGGTATCGTCGGCGCGGCTGGCGCGCTGGCCGCGCCGCTGGCCGGCAAGTTCGCCGACCGGCGTGGCCCGCGCGCGATCATCACCGTGTCGCTCGTGCTGGTCGTGATCGCGTTCGCGATCTTCGGGGCATCGGCGAAGAGCATCGCGGGACTCGTGGTCGGCGTGATCATTCTCGACATCGGCGTGCAGGCCGCGCAGATTTCCAATCAGTCGCGCATCTACGCGTTGAAGCCCGATGCGCGCAGCCGCGTGAATACCGTGTACATGGTCGCGTATTTCATCGGCGGTGCGGTGGGCTCGGGTGTCGGCGCGATCGTGTGGCCGGCGTTCGGGTGGATCGGCGTCACTATCGCGGGGATCGGGTTTGCCGGGCTCGGCGCGTGGAATCATCTGCGCTTGCCGGCGCGGGCGGGGCATTGATATCAATGCTGACCAGGGCCGGATAAGAATCGTCTTGTCGATTTGCCACCGCTGGCGGAGCCTGGTAACGCCTGTCGCAATCCGTCGCGCGGAATCATCCTTCGCCCATTTCATTACTCGTCGTTACTTGATAGCTTAACGGACTGATGTGGCACGAGTCGAAGACTCGCGCCATTGTTCATCGACGCGTTATGCGTTGTCCCCTGCCCGATCAAGTCCACACGCCGGTATGTCGAATAAATATAACTACGGAATACACAGCAATCTAACCGCGACGCAACTGTTCCTTCTAATCTCCGTGGATGAAACCATGGCCCAAATCGGTATCAGCGATGCCGTGGGCGCCTCCATGATCGTCGCAGGCTCGCGCTTCATTCCGACGCGAGGCAAATTTGGCGGCGCGGTAAAAGGCACGTCAGTGGCGTCGAAGCTGTCCCGCTCGCTATTGCCCTTCGAGTTAAAGCATCGAATTCTGCCTACATTCACGTCATGGACGAGCGTCGTGCTACTGCGCGTGAAGTTGACGAGCCATCTGGGCGTATTCGTCGGTCGAGCAATTCCCGGAGTCGGGTGGATAATCACCGCATCCGACGTGGCAATAATCGGCTACAAAACCGTCAATGCCTATAACCGCCTGGTCAAACCGGAGGATCGCCTGTAATGAACGACACTTGGCTCGATCTCACTCGGTTCATCCGCGAAATGCGCACGCCCGCCGGGCTGCCCCTCGACGACGAGCTGACCCGCGACATGGATCTGTATCACGATCTGGAGTGGGAGCCGGCGAGAATCCTCGACGTGATGCAGGCATGGGCTCAACGCTTCCAGGTGGACCTGCGCGATTTCGACGTCGCCTATTACGTTCCGTCCGCCAATATGCGAAAACTCGACATCGTCGCGGCCGCGTTGAAGTCCCCGTTCAGTGCCAGCGCGCGAGAATTACTCGGTGGACGTTCGCTTACCCTTGGGATGCTCGAAGAAGCCATGAAATGCGGATCATGGAAAACTGACTAGAAACGTCCTCCCGCGCAGGCTCTTACTCGCCACCCCCCCGCCCCAACGCATACTCCTGCAGCGCGTCGAGCACACGATCGAACTCGAACGATTTGTCGTAAAAGTGCCGCACGCCGTACTGCTCGCAGCGCGCTCGATACGCGGGCAACGCATGATTGGTCAGCACCGCCGCGAACATCGAATCGATCAGCCCCTCGCGCTGCAGATACGCGAGCACCGGCACACCCGAGCCCCGCTTCAGCTGCAAATCGACGATCACCGCGTCGAACGCTTCGTCGCCGAGCAACGCAATCGCCTGGTCGGCGGAATCGGCATAAGCGGCCACGCGAAGCAAGCCCGAAGCATCGATCGCCTCGACGAGGCTGCGGCGGATCAGCGGCGAATCCTCGATCAGCAGCACGCGCAACGGCGCGCGGCTGGCTGGATCGGTAGCAGGGTTCGATTCGCTGTTCATCCGGATGTCTCGATCGTCCGTCATTCGATCAGACCATTCTTGATCGCGTAATACGTGAGGTCCGCGTTGTTCGCGAGTCGCATCTTCTCGAGCACCCGCGCGCGATACGTGCTGACCGTTTTGACCGACAGATGCAGTTCTTCCGCGATCTCGGTCGGCAACTGCCCTGCCGCGAGCTTGCAGAAGATCTGGAATTCGCGCTCCGATAGCGCTTCATGGGGACGCCCGGCGGCGGGCTTGTCGAGATTGTCGGCAAGCGTATCGGCGACCGCCTCCGACAGATAGCGGTGACCGCGCGCAACCGAGCGGATCGCGCGCACGATTTCCTCCGGCTCGCAGTCTTTGTTCAGATAGCCGTTCGCGCCCGCGCGCAGCAGATTGATCGCGTACTGGCTCTCGGGGTAGCCCGACAGGATCAGCACGCCCTGCTCCGGACGCACCTGCTTGATCACCCGCAACGTATCGATGCCGTTCTTGTCCGGCATCGCGATGTCGAGCAGCACCACGTCGAATGCCTGCTCGCGCACGAGGCCGATCGCTTCCTCGCCGGTCGCGGCCTCGGCGGCGACGCACATATCCGGCTCGTCGGCGACGAACTGTCTGAAACCACCTCGAACGATCGCATGATCGTCAGCTATCAGCACTCGAATCATCGGTTGGGTGTCCGTGCAAAGGGAGTCGCTCCTAAGCCGACATTGTAATGATCCGCGGCCACGGCAGAACGTGGACTGCGACGGCGGCTTCGCACCGCAGCCGCCGGCATTCCCGAGTTCGCTGTCGCCCGGTCAACACTATTGCGCCGCGTCTTCGTCGCTTCCCCGTCACTTTGGCGCGCTACTCACGCCCCGCGAGCAGATCCGCCATATCGTCGGCGTGCTCTTCCTCGACCGCGAGAATCTCCTCGAACAGCCGGCGCGTGGTCACGTCCTTCTCGCCGAGATAGCGGACGATCTCGCGGTACGTGTCGATCGCGATGCGCTCCGCGATCAGGTTCTCGCGAATCATGTCGGTCAGATCGGTGCCTTCCTTGTATTCCGAGTGCGCGCGCGCCTTGATGCCGTCCGGCGCGAAATCGGGTTCGCCGCCAAGCTGCACGATGCGCTCGGCGATGCGATCGGCGTGTTCCTGCTCCTCGCTCGCGTGCTCGGCGAATTCCGTCGCGACCGCTTCGGAGTTGATGCCCTTCGCCATGAAATAGTGACGCTTGTAACGCAGCGTGCAGACGAGCTCGGTGGCGAGCGCGTCGTTGAGCAGCTTGAGCACCGTGTCGCGATTCGCGCCGTAGCTCGGCGTGACCGGACCATCCGACATATGCTTGCGCGCGTCCTCGCGGATCTTTTTGATGTCCATCACGAACGTGTCGCCAGATTGCTTCGTCATCGAACTTCTCCTTTATCCGGTATTTGGGGGAATCGCGCATCAGCACGAATCGCGCCTGATGCGCCGACGGTGGAATGACGGCGCGCTTCGAACGCGGGCGCCTCGATCTAGGATTCGAACGCCGCGCGTTCCCGCGCCTTGTTGACTACCTGTACCTACGTATACGTATTGCGTACTTCGCTGCCGATCTCGTGTTACGTTCATCCAGGGCTCGCGTGGCTAGGTTCGAAACACGCCGAGCAGCAACGTGACCACGAACACGACGAGGAAGATGTAGAACAGGATCTTCGCGATTTCGGCCGCGCCGGCCGCGATGCCGGTAAAGCCGAACACCGCCGCGATGATCGCGATCACGAAGAAGACGATGGCATAGTGAAGCATGGCATTTCTCCCTTTTGTTGGCCCTGCAATCGACTACCAGCAAACCCCTCGCCTGCTATGAAGGCGCGGCTTGCCGCCACTGCGATGGCCGCGCTAATCGATCGTTTTCTTCGTCACGACGAAGCCGAGCACGAGGAACACCACGCACAGCACGACAAACACGAAGAACAGGAACTTCGCGATCGCCGCCGCGCCGGCCGCAATGCCGGTGAAGCCGAGAAGACCCGCGATCACCGCGACGATCGCGAAGAACAGCGCCCACTTCAGCATGATGGTTTTCTCCCGAAACATTGAATGAACGATCGGGTCCATGCTATCGATGCGCGGCGCCGCGCGCATTCCGACGCTCGCCGTTTTTCGTGTGAGAATCCGCTTACATTGGATTACGACGACGTTACGCGCGGCTTCGCTCGATGCCGAAGTCGACGCCCGAGTCGATGCCCTCTTTCCGGAGCAGCAAGTGTCGAATCTGCAGAACCCGCCGGAACAGCCTGGCGCGCGCGCCACGGCGCGGCTCGCCGACTGGATGCGCAGGCGCAGCTGGGCGATCGCGATGACGGTCGCGATCGTGATCACGGTGGGCGGCCTCGTGATTCTGGAGAGCGCGCGTCAGCGCATCGCCGCCGAGTACGAGACCGCGCTCGAAGCGCGCGACGTCACCGTGCAACTGAGCACGCTCGCGAGCGACCTGTCGCGCCTCAGCGCACAACAAAACCAGTTTCTTCTGACGAAGGACGACGCATCCGCCCAAGCGTTCTGCGCGAGCGCCGCGCGCATTCGCGAGACCACCCGGCAGTTGGACCACTTCTATCGCGGCGGCCGCGCGGACAGCGCGGAGCTCGCGAGCTTTACGCAGATTCTCGCGCTGATCGACGCGCGCATCGGCGCGGGCGCCGCCGCGATGCAGCACGCGGCGCCGCATCCGCTCGAACTCGGCGGATGCGGGCCCGCGAGCGACGTCAGTCCGGCGGACGCGTCGTTGATCGACAGCACGCTCACGCTGCTGCGCGACAACGAGGAGCGCCGCGCGCAGCACGCGCTGGCCGCTAGCCGCGCCGATCAGCGGCTGTCGACGCTGTGCGCGGCGGGGCTGTCGGCGCTGAACATCGTGCTGTTCATTCTGCTGTTTCGCAATCTCGGCATCCAGATCGACCGGCAGGCGCGCGCGCAGCGTCAGCTGATTACGCAGCAGGAGGAACTCGACCAGCTGGTGGGCGAGCGCACGCGCCAGCTCGAAGCGCTCGGCTGGCATCTGCAGGCGGTCAGCGAAAACGAAAAGACCCAGCTCGCACGCGAGCTGCACGACGAGCTCGGCGCGATTCTGACCGCATGCCGGATGGACGTCGCGTGGGCGCGCCGCAAGCTGAAGGATAGCGAGCCGGACATCGCCGACAAGCTGCAGCGCGCGCTCGCCAATCTCGACCAGGGTATCGCGTTGAAGCGGCGCATCATCGAGGACATGCGGCCGACCGTACTCGCCAATTTCGGGCTCGTCACCGCGCTGCGCACGCTCGCCGACGAAGCCGCGCAGCGCAACAACTGGACGCTCGAACTGCACCTGCCCGCCGACGATGTCCAGCTCGACGAACAGACCGAGATCGCGCTCTTTCGGGTCGCGCAGGAGTCGCTGACGAACGCCGCCAAGTACGCGCGGGCCTCGAAGGTCGGCATCGCGCTGCGGGTCGGCGATGGCGAGGTCGCGCTGCATATCGCGGACAACGGCGTCGGCATCATGCCGGCCGATCTGAAACGCACGCATACGCATGGCCTGCTCGGCATGCGCCAGCGCGTGGCCGCGCATGGCGGACGCTTCGACATCCGCCGTGGCGCGCAAAACGGCACCGAAATCGACGTCGTGATGCCGAGCGCAAGCACGGCGACGCCTTCGATCGATCAGCCGCCGGCGTCGCCGGCCACACCGACCACTTCGTCGCAAAGCCCCGTCTGACGCGTGCTGGCCGTGGCACCGCAAAGCCGTTGTAGGAGTGCGCCGACGCAAACACCGGAGCACGCCTACAACAAAATCGCGGCACGGCCGACAGCGCCGCCCCCACCCTTTTTTTACCATGCAATCAGGCCGGTTCGAAACCGGATCGAAACCTGATCGACTGGCATGGCCCCGGTCGGACGACATCAACCGATGCATTCTCGACAAGGAGAAGTTTCATGACTCGACTGATCGCTTTGCTTGTGCTCGCAGGAACCGCCATGCTCGTCACGGGTTGCAACACGATGGCGGGCGCCGGCCAGGACATTTCGAAGGGCGGCCACGCCATCACGAACGAGGCGGAAAAGGCAAAATAAGCCGGCACATGGCAGCAGGTTTTGCAGAGCCCGTCGCGGGATGCCGCGGCGGGCTTTTTTGTGCATGTTGGTTTGCTACGCGGCGCGACGCGTTTTCAGAGCGTCATCAAACAGAACGGCGACCCACTGTCGTGGATCGCCGTGCCGTCCTCCCCACTTTCCGACCATCCGGAGTCCTTGATTGTCCGGCTGGCGCAAGCGGTTCATCGACGCTCGCGCCGAGCGAGGCTCATCCGGTGATCGGCGGCCCTCGTCATTGCCCGGTCAACGTATTCGACAGCTCCACGCTCGGCGTGCTCGTATTGCCGTTCTGTACGATCAGCAGATGAATCTGCCCAGGCGCCAGTTGGCTCAACACGCCCGCGATCGGCACCGAGGTGATCAGCCAGTCGGCGTTGTTCGCCAGCGAGAACGAGTTCGACTGGAAGATCGGCGTCTTGCTGCCGGCCACCGTCGCGATCAGCACGTACTGGCCACCCGACACGTAGATCGAATCCTGCCCGCTCGCCGGCACCGCGTTCTTGAACGACACGCCGGCGAGCGTCGGCGACACGTTGGTGATGCTGGTGGCGGTGGCCTGCACGAGGTAGAGGTCGAGGTCCGGCGCGTTCGCCGACGCATTGAAGCCGCGCACGCGCGCGTCGTTGGTCAGCAGGCCCTTGTCGAACGGATCGTCGATCAGGCCGATGTCGGGCGCCGACAGCCCCGGCAACGCGAGCACCGTGTACACGTGGCCCTTCGCGACATCGGGGAAGCTGCCGCTCGCGAGCGCGTTCTTCGTGCCGGTCGCCGCATACGCGACGGTCGTCGGGCCCGTGTCGATATTAGTGAGGTTGGTCACGCCTTTATACGAGATGTTGGTCTGTCCGGAAGGCGCGCTGCCATTGACAAGGAAGTCGACCGCGGGGCCACCCGGAAGCGCGTGAACGAAATGGATCTCGGGATTGGTCAACCCCAGCGTCTTGCCCGCATCGCTGCCATCACCACCGCCGCCGCACGCGCTCAGTACCGCCGCGGCCGCAACGACCGCCACCATGATTCGGATAATTTTCATTGTGTTCACCTGTCTCGATATAGGGCTTGACGCTCATCGCCCATTGATACGCGGGCGGCCGCGGCAAGCCTCGCGGTCGCCCTCCTCCCATCCGTGCCGCACGGCGCGCTGGTTTTGTCGGTGGCGCGTCCGTGTCGATGGACGCTCAAAATCAGCAATGGGTGTGCCGTGCCCCAAATAGCTGGCATGAGACAACCGACCCAGGTCTTGCGAATCAATGGATTGCCGCGATTTAGAATTTTTCCTCGGCGGTCTGGTCCGGCGCGCGGTGTATCGTTCGTGCGGCCCCCCCACTTACACGGTCCCTGCATGTCTTACCAACACTTACTCGCCGATCTCGACCTGGGCTTCACACGCCTGTCCAACCGCGTCGTGATGGGCTCGATGCACACGGGCATGGAAGACCGCTTCTGGCATTACCCGCAACTGGCCGCGTACTTCCGGGAGCGCGCGAAAGGCGGCGTCGGCCTGATCATCACGGGCGGCATTTCGCCGAATCGCGAGGGCTGGCTGCTGCCGTTCGGCGGCACGCTCAACTCGGTGTTCGATCTGCGCAATCACCGGCTCGTGACCGAGGCCGTGCACGCGGAGGGCGGCAAGATCGCGCTGCAGATCCTGCATGCGGGCCGTTATGGCTATCAGCCGTTCGCGGTGTCGGCGTCGGCGTTGAAATCGCCGATCTCGAAGTTCAAGCCGCGCGCGCTGACGCTCGCCGGCATCGACCGAACCGTGCGCGACTACGCGCGCTGCGCGCGGCTCGCGCAACGCGCGGGCTACGACGGCGTCGAGATCATGGGCAGCGAAGGCTATCTGCTGAACCAGTTCCTGTGCCCGCGCACGAACCGGCGCACCGATCGATACGGCGGCAGCATCGAGAATCGCATGCGGCTCGCCTGTGAGATCGTCGAGCGGGTGCGTGCCGAATGCGGCGAGCGCTTCATCGTCGTGTACCGGCTGTCGCTGATCGATCTGGTCGAGGGCGGCAATACGTGGGAGGAAACCGTGCAGGTCGCGCAGGCGCTCGAAGCGGCCGGCGTGACGATCTTCAACACCGGCATCGGCTGGCACGAGGCGCGCGTGCCGACCATCGTGACCTCGGTGCCGCGCGCGGCGTTCGCCTCGCTGACCGCGCGCCTGAAGGCATCCGTCAACGTGCCGGTGATCGCGTCGAATCGTATCAACACCCCCGAGGTGGCTGAAGCGCTGATCGCCGACGGCTCCGCGGATCTCGTGTCGATGGCGCGGCCGCTGCTCGCCGATCCCGACTTCGTGCTGAAGACCGCCGAGAACCGCGCGCACGAAATCAACACCTGCATCGCGTGCAATCAGGCCTGCCTCGATCACACGTTCAGGAATCAGCGCGCGAGCTGCCTCGTCAATCCGCGCGCGGGACGCGAAACCGAGCTCGTCTACCGGCCGCTAGCGAGCGCGCGACAGGCGCGCTCGATCGCCGTGGTCGGCGCCGGGCCGGCCGGGCTGTCGGCCGCGACGGTGGCGGCCTCGCGCGGGCATCGCGTGACGCTGTTCGAGGCCAGCGACACGCTCGGCGGCCAGTTCAATCTCGCGATGCGCGTGCCGGGCAAGGAAGAGTTCAGCGAAACCATCCGCTACTTCCGCAGCCAGTTGCAACGCCATCGCGTCGAGGTGCGGCTCGGCACGCGCGTCGATGCCGCGCTGCTCGCCGCGGGCGCCTACGACGACGTGATCGTCGCGACCGGCATCGTGCCGCGGCGGCCGGCGATTGCCGGCATCGACGGGTCCAACGTGCTGTCGTATGTGGACGTGCTGCACGGTGCGCCGGTCGGCGCGCGCGTCGCGGTGATAGGCGCGGGCGGGATCGGCTTCGACGTCAGCGAGTTTCTGCTGCATCGCGCGGGCGAGCCGCTGCCGGTGCCGCGCGATACGTGGCTCGACGAATGGGGCGTCGACCTCGCGGTGCGCGAGCGCGGCGGCCTGAAGCCGCCCGTTGCCGCGCAACCGGCGCGGCAGATCTGGCTATTGCAGCGCAAGGCCGGCAAGCTCGGCGCGGGGCTCGGCAAGACGTCGGGCTGGGTGCATCGCGCGGCGCTCGCGAGGAACGGCGTGCAGATGCTAGGCGGCGTCGAGTATCGGGAGATCAGCGCGCGCGGTCTGAGGATCGCGCGAGACGGTGCCGACGAATGGCTCGACGTCGATACGATCGTCGTGTGCGCGGGGCAGGAGTCGTTGCGCGAGCTGTTGCCGTCGACCGTCGATGGCAAGCACGGCAGCGGCGGCCCGCGTTTTCATGTAATCGGCGGCGCGAAGCTCGCCACCGAGCTCGATGCGAAGCGCGCGATCCGCGAGGGCGCGGAGCTGGCGGCGGCGCTTTGACAACGGCGGCGCGGTTCGACGAGAACCGACCGCGCTCAGGCGCTGCCCTTCTTCTGGTAATCGAACCAGAACGACAAGCCGACGCTGCTCAGGATCACGATCGTCGCGATCACCGTCGAGCGTGTGACCGGCTCGCCGAGCAGCAGCGCACCCAATGCAACCGCGACGATCGGATTCACGTACATGCAGCTGCTCGCGATGATCGGGCTCGTGTGGCGAATCAGATAACCGTACGCGACGAACGCGGCCATCGTGCCGATCAGCATCAGATACAGGAACGCGACGAGCGGCAGGAAATGCAGCTCGAGCATCCGCTCGCCCGCCGCCCACGCGACCAGCGTCGAGATCGCGCCGCCGAGGCCGATCTGCAGCGAGGTCGATAGAAACAGGTCCGACGGCAGCTTCAACACCCCGGCCAGATGCGCGCCGCCGGCCCAGAACAGCGCGCCGCACAGAATCGCGAGACTGCCTCCCACCGAGCCCGGCGTGCTGTCGCCGTGACTCAGAATTACGATGCCGGCGAGCCCGAGCCCGACCGCGAACCATTCGCCGCGGCCGATCTTCTGTCCGGCGACGGCCGCGATCACGGTCGCGAACAGCGGCACGGTCGCGACCATCACGGCCGCGGTGCCGGTGCCGACCGTGCGCATGCCGTACGCGAGCATGCCGCTCGACAGACCCACCAGCATCGTGCCGACGAGGCCCGCGTTGCGAATTTCGGCGACGCTCGGCCAGACCGGCTTGCGGCGCGCGGCGAACACGAACAGACCGATGCCGGCGAACAGGTTGCGCAAGCCCGACATCAGCAGCGGCGGGAACGAGCCGAGCGCGACGTGCACGGCGAGATAGGTCGAGCCCCACACCAGATAAACGACGGCAAGCGCGAGCGCGACCCGCCCTTTGCGCGACTGCGGCAGACGCAGCGGCCAGCCAGACGGAGAAAAAACCGAGCGTTGCAGCGACATGCGTTCAGCCCGCCGTCGCCACTCGACCCGCGCGCTGCGCTCGATGCCCGCGAGGCGCCGCGCCTGCGTCGATGCCTTTCGGGCGGGATGGCGGACACCGCATCGGCGATGCGGTCTGACGGGTGAGGCTGGCGGACATGTCGGTGGAACAGTAAGACGATGGGCGGCGCAGGAAGCGCCAGAAACGGCTGTGGCTGCGGAATCGGTCAAAACGACGCGATGCAACGCGGCCGCGATGCGCGGCGACGCCGCGGGCGCAAGCCGCGGCGCGCAACGCATTATGCAGTAAGCGCCGAGTGCGCCGCGCGACAGAATCGTAACTTTTTGGTTTCCTGCAACAGAAAAGCCGGGGACGCATCCCCGGCTTCCATTCAGCGTCGAATCCGTTCGATGCTCCACGCATCGGCAGGATCGCTAAGCACCCCGCACGCGGACTCAGTTGCCCATCGCGCCCGACGCCTCGTGCTTCATGCCCATCGCGCCGCCGCCCTTTTTCATCGAATCGTGTTTCGACGCGTCCTTTTTCATGCCGTCCTTCGACATGCTGTCTTTGGACATCGAATCTTTCGACATCGCGTCTTTCGACATTGCATCGTTCGACATCGCGCCGCTCGCCTGCGCGAATGCGGCGCCGCCGCTTGCCAGCATCAGCAGTGCGATCGTGGTGACTGCAATCTTCTTCATGGGATGACTCCGTTGGTGGTGGATGAATCGAAACCGGCCCGTGCCGGCGTGCTTCCGAAGCCGCTGCCGCAAGCGCGCGTGCGCCCGCATGCGTCAGGAGCCTCCGAACCAGTTGTAGCCCTGGTCGACCCAATAGCCGCCGGGATACGTGTTGGTGACGAATATCTCGACGATGTGCTTCGGATTCTTGTAGCCGAGCTTGGTCGGCATGCGCAGCTTCATCGGGTAGCCGTATTTCGCGGGTAGTCGCTCGCCGTCGTAAGAAAACGTCAGCAGCGTTTGCGGATGCAATGCGGTCGGCATGTCGATGCTTTCGTAGTAGTCGTCCGCGCATTTGAAGCCGACGTACTTCGCCGTCGTATCCGCGCCGACACGCCGCAGAAAATCCCCGAATGGCGTGCCGCCCCAGCGGCCGATCGCGCTCCAGCCTTCGACGCAGATATGCCGCGTGATCTGCTCGGCATGCGGCAGCGCGTACAGTTCGGGCAGCGTCCACACGCGCTTGCCGGTCACGAGCCCGCTCAGCGTCAGCTGATAATCGGAGCCGTCGACGTGCGGCACGTCGTCGATGCCGTAGTACGCGTTGAAGGGAAACGGTCGCGTGATCTGCGCTTCCGTGTAGGTCGGCGCTAGCTGCTTCGGATCGAACAGCGCGGCCTGCGCGCGATCGTTCAGCCGCGACACGGCGGTGAGGAAGCGGTTCACGGAAGCGTCGTCGGTCAGCGAGCAGCCGGTCAGCATCGATAGACCGCCGAGCGTCAATAGCTGCTTGCCGAACAGACGTCGCGACGGCATCGCCAGTTCGCGCCTCGCATCGAGCAGGATCGATGCGCGGTCGAGCGTGTGGCCAACACGCTGCGTGGGTTGGTCTGCTGGTTTGTCGATCGGCTTGTTCATGATTCGGTATCCGTAGGGGGTTCGCGTTGCGCGTCGATGAGAGTGAAAATCAGCGTGGCTGTCAGCAGCCGCGGCTCAACGTCCGCGCAGCATCGCGAGCAACGACCGCGGCACGAGCGCGACCATCGCCAGATGCACCGCAAGAAACGCGGCCAGCAGCGACATCGCGGTGAAGTGCACGACGCGCGCGTTGTCGTAGCCGCCCATCAGTTCACGCAGCAGTGGAAACTGCACCGACTTCCAGATCGCGAGCCCCGAGAGCACCAGCACGATCAGATCGGCGATCGCGAACAGGTAGGCGAACTTCTGCACCGCGTTGTAGACGCGCAGATCGTCGTGCGACAGCTTCCCGCGCAACGCGGCGATGAAATCGCGCAGCACCGCGCGCGGCGTCAGCGGCAGGAACTTGCGCACGAACCGCCCGCTTGCGAGATTCAGCGCGATATACACGAGGCCGTTGAACGCCAGCAGCCACATCGCGGCGAAGTGCCATTGCAGCGCGCCGCCGAGCCAGCCGCCCAGTGTGATCGCGGTCGGAAAGCTGAACGCCGGAAAGATCGGCGACGCGTCGTAGATGCGCCAGCCCGACAGCATCATCACGATCGCGGCGAACGCATTCAGCCAATGCGTGATGCGCAGCCACAGCGGGTGAATGACGCCGCGCTTGGGTGCGGCTGGCGCGGAGGGTGCGCCGGGGCGCAACACGTGCGGTGTGGGTGTGGACATGGCGGCTCTCCTCGGGCTGTGGTAGAGAATGCGGCGCGTGCGATGTCGATCAACGGCACGCGGGAAGATCGGCCGCTTGCAGCACGTCGCCGCTCGCGTCGCTTTCGACGAACGCGACCACGCCGAAGCGGTCGGCGGCGTTGTCGATCGGATCGGCTTTCGCGTCGACGCTCGCTTCGCGTAGATCGATGTCCTGACGAATCCGCGCGTGACCGGCGACGAGTGGCACGGGCCCGAACCACGCGCGCACGACCCGTTCGTGATGCAGCGTCGCGCCGCGGTTTTCGCCCGCGCCGACCTGCGTCGTCAGCGCGTTCTCGTAGACCGCGAGATAAGCGCTCAACGGACCCGTGGCGGCCGCGGCCATCGTGCTGAACTGCGCATCGACATCGAACGCACCGGGCGCACGCGGACTCAGCTCGAGCGCGACATTGGCCTGCGCGGGTTCCGCGACGAGCTCATCGAGGCGGCGCTCGAAACTGTCGCGTTGCGACCAGTCGCGCAGCTCGCGGCCCGCGACGAACACTTCCGGCGTATAGATCGTGTGTCCGCCCGCGAGATGCATCAGCGTCTCCTGACGTTCGGTGAAGCGATGCTGGGAAAACCGGTCGCTCCAGCCGAGGCTGTTCCAGTAGTCGACGTGCAGTGCGAGCGGCACGATGCCGTGGGCGGCGCCGTTGCTTTTCCATTGACCGAGCCAGCGGTCGGCGGGCGGGCAGCTATCGCAGCCCTCGCTGCTGTACAGCTCGACGAGCGCGAGGCGGTGCGCGGGGCTGTGCGTCGCGCATTGGGGCCCGGCCGCGACCGCATCGGCCGCGCGGATGCCCGAAGCGCTCAGCACAACGAGCGCGAGGCCGGCGGCGGGCTTGGAAAAACTCGTAAAGCGCTGAACTAGCGAGCGATTGTGCGCGGTCGACATGACGTGCTCCGATCGTAATCTGCACGTTTGTCGAACCGCGCGGCCGGTTATGACAAGCCTCTTTTAATTTTTTTCCGGCATGGGTAGCGAGCCAAGGCTCGCCGCGACTCAGTCGTAACTGACCACTACCGTCACGCGCGTGTCCGTATCGGTGCGCCGCGCGTTCAGCGAGAGCACGCCGCCCGCGCGATCGACCGCGTAGTGGCCGTCGCGGGCCAGCACGCCGTGCCCCGTGCCATCGACGAAACTCGCTGCTACCAGATCGCGCGACTGCGTGCCGCCGTTCACTTCGAGCGCGACATCGGCCCCGCTGACGACGCCCGGCGGCGCGCTGAACGTCACCGTGCGCGAGAAGCGCTGACCGGCCACGCTCGCGCTATCGACGGCGACGCCAGTGGGCGCCGTATCCGCGCTGATCTGCAGCGGCGGTGCGACGATCATCCCCACGAACCGGATCACGCCGCCCGTCACCGTCGATGCCGCCGGCGCCGCCAGCGGCGCGGCAAGCAATGCCACCACCGCGGCTGTGCGACCGAACGTTCGCCACCGCATTGTTTCCGCTTTCATGTGCACCTCTCTGTCAATCGGCGCGAGTCGCGTCGCGCCATTCACGCGCCATCCCGCGAATCGCTTCGCTGGAGTGCGGCCTTCGCTGCACTTTGTTTAACGGCAATCCTTTGACTGGCTTGAACGCAATGCGGATCAGGTCGCTTTCTTCTGGCACCGCACAAAGACGGCCGATCGACGGAGCGCGATGTCGCCAACGGAAGTGCCCGAGACAGCGTGCTAACATCAAGCTTTCGTCGCTGGTGTCGCGGGCTTCACGTTTTGCTGCGCGGCAACCTGCCGTTCGCTATTCCCATCACCTGGTCGTTTTGCCCGTGACTTCGCTGCGTCGTCCGACTTTCCGTGCTCTCGCCCGCTTGCGCCCATGCCGCGCAGGCGGCTGCGCGCGCGCGGGCGTCGCGCCGCACGGCACCGGCGAGACGTCCCGAATGCTCCCGCTTCACGCCGCCCGGCGCCCTCGCTGACGTAGCCTGCCGATACCCGGGGGCCGCGTCGCCGGGCTCCGGGCTTTCCCATTCGCACTCATCCGCCGACCACCCGCATCGGATCGTCGCACGCGGCCATCCTTCACCGCCTTATCGGAGTCCTGATGATGAAGAAGATCAAAACCTGCTATCTGACCGAACTCGACGTGGCCCGCCTTGAGAAATATGCGGCCGCCAACCCCAAGCTGCAGCACATGCTCGACGATGTGCTCGAACGCGCGGTAATCGTCGACTCGCACGACATCCCAGCCGACGTCGTCACGATGAACTCGCAAGCAACGCTGATCGATTCGGCGAGCGGCGAACAAATGACGTGGACCGTCGTCTATCCGCCCAACGCCGATTTCGCGCAAGGGCGGCTGAACGTATTCTCGCCGGCTGGCCTCGCGCTGCTCGGCGCGCGCCGCGGCGAGAGCATCAGCTTTACGCCACCCAGCGGCGATCAGCAAGTGCTCAAGATCGACAAAATTCTGTATCAGCCCGAAGCCGCCGACGATTTTTCGCTGTAAGCCGGCTGTTCCATTGCTATAAGTTGCCCTGTCTGATGCGGTCTCGGAATAAGCATAGGAGATGTCTGGATTCATCTGGACCAGTTTTTTGAATCACTCAGACAGGTTGCCAAACCGCGGGCGGGCGGTGTATCGTGTGCGCTGCTAACGCGGGGGTCCTGCGTAGCGCGGAGCTGGAGGTCCGTGTTGCGTGGGTGAGAAATACCCTTTGAACCTGATCTGGATAATGCCAGCGCAGGGAAGCGTACGGATCTCGCACCAGCCTCAACAGCCTCACCTCTTAGCGATTTCCGACCACTTCCATCTCAGTCTCCTGCTTAGCCGCCCCACTTTGTACGGAGACTTACATGAACGCCAATCCGAAGTTTATTTCCGCCGAAGCCCATGTGGACGAGGCCGCCGTCGCGCCGCTGCCGAATTCGCGCAAGGTCTACGTGACCGGCTCACGCCCCGACATCCGCGTGCCGATGCGCGAAATCTCGCAGGCAGACACGCCCGACAGCTTCGGCGGCGAAAAGAATCCGCCGATCTACGTGTACGACACGTCGGGCCCCTACTCCGACCCGGACGCGAAGATCGACATCCGCGCGGGTCTGCCCGCGCTGCGTCAGGCGTGGATCGAGGAGCGCGGCGACACCGAGCCGCTGACCGGTCTGTCGAGCAGCTTCAGCCGCGAGCGCGCCGCCGATCCGGCCACCGCGCAGCTGCGTTTCCCGGGTCTGCATCGCACGCCGCGCCGCGCGATCGCCGGCAAGAACGTGACGCAGATGCACTACGCGAAGCAAGGCATCATCACGCCGGAAATGGAATACATCGCGATTCGCGAGAACCAGCGTCGTGCCGAGTATCTGGAGACCTTGAAGGCGAGCGGCCCGAACGGCGCGAAGCTCGCCGCGATGATGGGCCGCCAGCACCCCGGCCAGGCA
This sequence comes from Paraburkholderia sp. BR13444, assembly GCF_040948755.1. Classification (NCBI taxonomy): domain Bacteria; kingdom Pseudomonadati; phylum Pseudomonadota; class Betaproteobacteria; order Burkholderiales; family Burkholderiaceae; genus Paraburkholderia; species Paraburkholderia sp. BR13444. The sequence goes on from NZ_JBFPKM010000002.1 coordinate 187,619, forward strand.
TTCGGCGCGAGCGCGTTCGGTCCGAATGGCCTCACCGAAATCACCGCGGAATTCGTGCGCGAGGAAATCGCGCGCGGCCGCGCGATCATCCCGAACAACATCAATCACCCGGAGAGCGAGCCGATGATCATCGGCCGCAACTTCCTCGTGAAGGTCAATGCGAACATCGGCAACTCGGCGGTGACCTCCTCCATCGGCGAGGAAGTCGACAAGATGACGTGGGCGATCCGCTGGGGCGGCGACACGGTGATGGATCTGTCGACCGGCAAGCACATTCATGAAACGCGCGAATGGATCATCCGCAACAGCCCGGTGCCGATCGGCACGGTGCCGATCTACCAGGCGCTCGAAAAGGTCAACGGCAAGGCTGAAGATCTGACGTGGGAAATCTTCCGCGACACGCTCATTGAACAGGCTGAGCAGGGCGTCGACTACTTCACGATCCACGCGGGCGTGCGTCTGCAATACGTGCCGCTCACCGCGAACCGGATGACCGGCATCGTGTCGCGCGGCGGCTCGATCATGGCGAAGTGGTGTCTCGCGCATCACAAGGAAAGCTTCCTGTACGAGCACTTCGAAGAGATCTGCGAAATCATGAAGGCCTACGACGTAGCCTTCTCGCTCGGCGACGGCCTGCGTCCCGGCTCGATCTACGACGCGAACGACGAAGCGCAACTGGGCGAGCTGAAGACGCTCGGCGAGCTCACGCAGATCGCGTGGAAGCACGACGTGCAGGTGATGATCGAAGGTCCGGGCCATGTGCCGATGCAGCTGATCAAGGAGAACATGGACCTGCAGCTCGACTGGTGCGACGAAGCGCCGTTCTACACGCTCGGGCCGCTGACCACCGACATCGCGCCGGGCTACGACCACATCACGTCGGGCATCGGCGCCGCGATGATCGGCTGGTTCGGCACCGCGATGCTGTGCTACGTGACGCCGAAGGAACACCTCGGTCTGCCGAACAAGGACGACGTGAAGACCGGCATCATCACGTACAAGCTCGCGGCGCACGCAGCGGACCTCGCGAAGGGTCATCCGGGCGCGCAGGTACGCGACAACGCGCTGTCGAAGGCACGCTTCGAATTCCGCTGGGAAGACCAGTTCAATCTCGGTCTCGACCCGGACAAGGCGCGCGAATTCCACGACGAGACGCTGCCGAAGGATTCGGCCAAGGTCGCGCATTTCTGCTCGATGTGCGGCCCGCACTTCTGCTCGATGAAGATCACCCAGGACGTGCGCGAGTTCGCCGCGCAACAGGGCGTCAGCGATAACGAAGCGCTGCAGAAAGGCATGGAAGTCAAGTCGATCGAATTCATGAAGCAAGGCGCGGAGATTTATCAGCGGCAATAGGCGGCTTGCGCGACGCGCGCGCGAAGTAGCGCCCTGCAGTATCGAAGCCCGCCGGCATGGCGGGCTTTTTTTATTCCGCCGCGTCGACCAGGCACGTTGTGTGCTGACAGAAAGAAACAACTACTTCCAACAACGAAGGGAGTCAGCATCATGAAATCGATCCGTCAACTCGGTACTCGTCTTGGCACGGTCGCAGTCGCGCTTTCGCTCGTCGCGGGTGTCGCGGCATGCGGCGACATGTCCCCACGCACACGCGATACCGCGATCGGCGCGGGTGTCGGCGGCGCGGCCGGCGCGGCGATCGGCGGCAGCGGCTTGTCGACGTTGGGCGGCGCGGCCGTGGGCGGTGTCATCGGTAACCAGATCGGCAAGTGAGCGGCAGGCGAGCGTTGCGTCCGATGATGCGTCTGACGATTCATACAGGACAGCCAACCATTTATTCCGACCACGCACCGGACTGACGAGGGCCGCGAATGCGGTGCGCCCTCGTCCCGACGGCGCGCGTGGAAATAGACTGAAATATGCGGTTGCGGTTTTGCCACAGCGCTGCCGCGGCAGAAGCGTAAGCTCCTCATAACGACGTCGCGCGAGGCGGCATCGGTTCATCGAGGAGCGCGTTATGAAGTCCCGCGTCGTCACCCATCTTCGCGCGGTGCGCCTCTCGACGCCACGCGAGGCATCCAGTTTTTCCGCAAGGTTCGCGCGGCCCGCCGCCGCGATTTCCGCGCTCGCCTCCAGTCTGTTTTTAGCCGGCTGCTATTACCCCGCCGGCTACTATCCCGCGGGCTATTACACGTCGTACTATTCGACCGCGCCCGCGACCACAGTGGACCAAACCGCACCGGCCACCGATCCACAGCAGACGCCTCAAGCCCAGGCGCAAATGCAGGTCGCGCCGCAGGACATGCCGCCCGGTTATGCAGCCGCCGCACCCGTGTATGTGGCGCCGCCGGTGTATCCCGCCTACTATCCGCCGCCCGCTTATCCTTATCCCGCCTATTACGGCTATCCCGCCTACTATGGACCGTCGATTGCGATCGGCATTGGTGGCTACTGGGGGGGCCATTGGGGCGGCCACTGGCATTGACCTGTCTTTCGTTCGCCCGCCACCGCGCACACCCGCCCGTACTTTCCCGGCTTGACTCGCCGATATGGCGCTCTATTCTTGAAAGGTTGCACGCAGCACCCGCTTAAATCAGGCGCCGCCGCTTGGTCGAGGCCACTCGCGAGCGTCCGCCATGCCAGAGCGACGCGCCGTCATGCGCAATCTCCCGCGTCGAATTACACAACAACGAAGGAGAGATGATGTTTCATCAACTGCTCACTCCAGTCGGTAATTCGCTTTTTGCGTCGTTTATCGTCGCCGCGCTGCCGATCATCGTCGTGCTCGCGCTGCTCGGCTGGGCGCGCAGGCCAGCGTGGCAGGCGTCGCTCGCGGGATTGATCGTCGGTTTGATCGTAGCGATTTTCGTCTGGCAGTTTCCGGTCGGGCTCGCGTTGAACTCGGTCGCGGCCGGCGTCGTCTTTGCGATCTGGCCAGTGATGTGGATCGTGTTCACCGCGATCCTGCTGTACAACATCGCGCAGCGCTCGGGACGCTTCGAGGCCTTCCGCCTGTGGATGATCGACAACCTGCCGAACGACCGGCGCATCGTGCTCGTCGTGGTCGGCTTTTCGTTCGGCGCGCTGCTCGAGGGCATTTCGGGCTTCGGCACTCCGGTCGCGATCACGAGCTCACTCTTGATCATGCTCGGCTTTCCAACGCTCGAAGCGCTGGTCTTCACGCTGATCTTCAATACCGCGCCGGTCGCGTTCGGCGCGCTCGGCGTGCCGATCACGGTCCTCGGCGCGGTCACGCATTTGCCGTCCGATGTGCTCGGCAAGATGGTCGGGCGGCAATTGCCGTTCTTTGCGGTCCTGCTGCCCTTCTATGTGATCGGCGTGTACGCGGGCTTTCGCAACATGCTGCGGATCTGGCCGGTGCTGCTGGTGTCGGGCCTGAGCTTCGCGCTGACCCAGTTCGTCGTCTCGAACTTCGTGAACTACAGCCTGACCGACGTGTTGTCTTCGCTGGTTTCGTTGATCCTGACCGTGGCGTTCCTGCGGGTCTGGAAGCCCGTCGCCGATCCGAAATTCGCGATCAACGTCGATCGCATCAACGAGGTGCGCGGCAAAATCAGCGGCGTGCAGGGCTGGTATCCGTGGATCATCGTGTCGGTTGTCGTGATCGTCTGGACGGTCGCGAGGATCTTCACGATCGGCGACGTCAAGGTATCGTGGCCGGGTCTCGACAAGGCCGTGTTCATCACGCTGTACAACACGCCGTACGGCGCGATCTGGGACTTCCAACCGCTTGCGACCGGCACCGCGATCCTCGTCGCGGCGCTCATCACCGCGTTCGTCGTGCGGCTCTCCCCCGCCGAGTTCGGCAAGGCGATCTCCGACACGTGGGTGCAAACGCGCATCGCGATTCTGACCGTGGCGACGATCGTCGGCCTCGCATATCTGATGAACTACTCGGGCCTCAACTACACGCTCGGCCTCGGGGTCGCGTCGGTCGGGCCGGTGTTTCCGCTCGTGTCGGCGTTCCTCGGCTGGGTCGCGGTGTTCCTGTCGGGCAGCGATACGTCGGGCAATGCGCTGTTCGGCAATCTGCAGGTGGTGGCGGCCAAGCAGCTCAATCTGAATCCGGTGCTGATGGCGGCGACCAACTCGTCGGGCGGCGTGATGGGCAAAATGATCTCGCCGCAGAACATTTCGACCGGCGTCGCGACCACCGACTTGAAGGGCAAGGAAGGCGACGTGTTCGCCAAGACCTTCAAGCATTCGATTCTGCTCACGGTGCTGCTCGGCGTGCTCGTGTGGGCGCAGCAGAACTTCCTGCAATGGATGATTCCGCACTGAACTCGCGCCGCTGACGGCGCAACGCAATTCACATTGTTTCGGACGGCGCCCGCGCATCGCGGGCGCGTTTGCAATTCCGTCCCCGCTCCCGCTCCGCCGCATCGCAATTTTTCTCACATATCGGTGAGAATTGCTCGTTTGGCCTGCGCCTTCGCAGCGCTTAGCATCGACCTACCCGGACGCGGCCGTCTCCCGGATCTTGCCGTTTCATCCCGCATTGAAACGAATCGCGCGATCGCACTGTTAGGATGAGCTGGCGTCTCGACTCAACTGCGCGCGGCGCCATTCCAATGAAAGCCAGAAACCTTCTGCAACTGCTGATCCTCGCCGCCCTGTGGGGCGCATCGTTCCTGTTCATCCGCGTCGGCGTGACCGACTTCGGCGTCGCGCCGCTGATGGCGCTGCGCGTCGGCATCGGCGCCCTCTTTCTCGCGATCGTGCTGATCGCGCGACGGCCGCTGCAACAGTCCGCCACGCTGTTGCGCACGCATGCGTTGCCGCTGCTCGTGGTCGGCATCCTCAATTCGGCGGCGCCATTCTGCCTGTTCGCGTATGCCGAGCTGACGCTGTCGGCGGGCGTCACGTCGGTGATCAATGCGTGCGCGCCGCTGTGGGGCGCGCTGGTCGGCTTTCTGTGGCTGCGCGACCGGCTCAGCGCGCTGCGCACGCTCGGCCTCGTGGTCGGCTTTCTCGGCGTGCTGATGCTCGTGTGGGACCAGATCGCGGCGCCGGACGGCTCGGCCGCCTCGCCGCTCACCGTCGCCCTCGCGGCCGGCGCGGCGCTCGGCGCCACGCTGCTCTATGGCATCGCCGCCAATTACACGAAGCGTCACCTGACTGGCGTCGACGCGCTCAGCGTCGCGACCGGCACGATGATCGGCGCGACGATCGTATTGCTGCCGCTCGCGGTGATCTACTGGCCCGCCGCGCCGATCTCGCTGCGCGCGTGGGGCGCGGTGATCGCGCTCGGCGTCGCCTGCACCGGCATCGCGTACATGCTGTTCTTCCATCTGATCGCGGTCGCCGGGCCGACGCGCGCGATCACCGTGACCTTCGTGATTCCGATCTTCGGCATTCTGTGGGGCGCGCTGTTTCTGGGCGAGACGGTGTCGCCCGGCATGCTCGAAGGGTGCGCGGTGATTCTGGTCGGCACCGCGTTGGCGACCGGCGTGATCAAGCGCTTGCCGTGGGTCGGCTCGCGGCGGCGCGCGGATACCTGAGTAAGCGGTCGAAAAAAAACGCCCGGATTGTTCCGGGCGTTTTTTTCGTCGAACCGGCGGCGTTGGCCGCGACGTTCTCGTATCAGTGCAGCTGGTAAGCCATCAGGCTCATGATCTGCTTGGCCTGCGAGCTTTCGTCGACTTGCCCCTTGTCGTCGACCACGGCCACGCGGGTCTGGTTCGGCGTCACCGCGCGCACGTTCACGCGATACTCCTTGGCGACCTTCTCCTTCCGGCCGTGGAAGACCTGGCTCCAGAAGCCCTGCTCGGCCGACGACATATCCTTCGGATCGACGTAGCGCACGAAATACAGGCCGCGGCTCACGTCGCGGTCGTCGACCGTGAAATTGCTGCGATCGAGCGCGAGGCCCACGCGCAGCCACGCACGGTCATACGGCTCGCCGAGCGTGAGCTCGGTCGATGAGAGCTGCGCCGACGTGTTGTTGGCCGAATCCACGTCCGGCGTCGACGGCTGGGCCGCCAGCGCGACGTTCTGCGCGACAACGGCGGCCGTCGCCGACTTGGCACCCGCCGTCGCCGCGTTCGGCGCGATCTGCGCGCCTGCAGGCGACAGCTCGGCGTTCTGCGTGCCACCCGCACCCGATTCAGCCCGCGCGAGCGAGGCCATCAGGCGCTTCAGATATTCCTGCTCGAGCGCCGGGTCGTTCGGCTTGGGTTGCCATTGGGTCGACTCGTTGTTCGTACCGGTGATCGCCTCACGCATGCCTTTCTGGCTGACGAACACGTAGGTGCCGCCCTTCGGCGCGGCTTCGAGACGCGTGCGGAACTTGTTGCGCTCCGAGCTCACGTAGCTGTTGCCCATTGCCTTCGACAGCGTGTTGCGGATAAAGCCGTCGTTGATCTGCGCGTGGGTTTCGTTCCAGTCGGTTTCCATCACGCCCTTGTCGCGCTGGTCGACGACGAGCAGGAAGCCCTGCTCCTGCCAGAAGCGGCGGATTTGCGGCCAGGCCTGATCGGGCGTTTTGTTGTCGATCACGAGCCAGCTTTCGGTGCCGTCGCGCTGGATGTGGATGCCCTGGACGGGCGGCACGACCGCAACCGCATCGCCGGCCGGCGCCTGCGCCTGCACCTGTTTGAGCGTGGACAGCGAGGTTTCGCCGCCCTGCGGCGGCAGCGAACGCTGATCGGCCGTCTCGTCGATCATGTTCGGCGGTACGGCAAGCGATACCTGCTTCGAACGGGAGTCGCTCCTATAGTCGATTTTGGTCGGCGACGAGGTACCGCAGCCGGCGACCAGCCCGCCTGCCATGAGCATTACTGCAAACCGCTTGGTGAGACGAAAATCAGTCATGTTCGGGGAATCCTTCCGCTACGCCACGGCAAGTTTCCGTGGATCAACCCAACATTTTACCGGTCCCGGCGAGGCGTGTGCAAAAACTGGGGTTTGCCCGGGACTCGCCGCATGCCACGGCGACGCAACGGCCACGGGAAAAAAGGCCGTGCCCGTCACGCTATTTGCCCTCTTATGAGGTAAATTTAACACTCAATGACACTTTCGAGTTGACCTTGGGAGTATTCGCAAAGTCTTCGCCGGAGGCCCGCCGCATAAGGGCTTCCGGTTTTGCATGCGGCTTGTTTTCCACATGGCGTGCGGTCCTGTCCGCCGCAGGTGTGCAAAGACCAGAAGAAAACCGGTGCTACGTTAATCGAGTTATCTCAATAAAAATCCAGCGCCAAACGAGGAAGGCCTCATGTCCAGGTTCAATCTCCATCCATCCGCGATCGCCTCGGTGATCGCCGTCGTCGCGTGCTGCGCGAGCTTCGGCGCGCATGCCGAATTGGGCGGCACGATGCCGAGCCAAGCGATGGCGGGCGCGAGCGCGCCGCGCACGCTGCTCAATGGCGCACTGCGCGAGCGCACGTGGACCGACGCCGGCAATACCACCATCAACGAATACGCGACCAGCACCGGCCTGATCGTCGCCTACGCATGGCAAGGCCCGACGATGCCGGATCTGCACGCGCTGCTCGGCAAATACGGCGACTCGTACAAGACCGGCGCGGCGGCGGCCGGCAGCGGCAATTTGCATTCGTCGCGGGTCGCGCGCTCCGACGTGATCGTCGAGTCCGGCGGACCGATGCGTGGCTACGTCGGCCGCGCGTGGCTGCCGGCGGCTTTGCCCGCCGGCGTCACCTCCGACGACATCCAGTGACGCGCGCGCCCCGCACGCGTCGCTCGCGCCCCCTTTCACGCCTGAGTTCCACCAGACGGACCGCCACGCCATGAAATCCGCCTTGCGTTACCATGCCCTGCTTATGATCGTCTGCGCGGCCCTCGTCGGCTGCGGCGGCGGAGGCGGCAGTTCCTCGTCCGGCTCGTCCGGCTCCGGCTCGACGCCGTCCGCGAGCGCGCCGACCAGTTCCGCGACCGCGCCGACTCCGAGCGCGAACGTGCCGCAATCGACCACGCCCAACGTGCAGCCGGTCACGGTCGGCGTATCGCCCGGCAATACGCGCAACATGCTGATGACGAGCGTCACCGTCTGCCAGGTCGGCACCGGCAACTGCGCGACGATCGACGACATCCAGGTGGACACCGGCTCGAACGGCCTGCGCATCCTCGCATCGGCGCTGCCGACCACCCTGTCGCTGCCGACCATCGCCGCGGGCAGCGGCGTTAGCGCCGAATGTGCGGTGTTCGGCAGCGGCTACGCGTGGGGCTCGATTCACACCGCGGACGTACGCATGGCTGGCCAACAGGCGTCATCGATTCCGATCCAACTGATCGCCGACAGCGCGCTGCCCGGCGCACCCGCCGACTGCGCGAACTCCGGCGGCGCGTCGCTGCTGACCGTATCGAGCCTGCACGCGAATGGCATCCTCGGCGTGGGCCTATTCCCGGTCGACTGCGGCAACGGCTGCGCGAACTCCGCGTTGCCGCGCTGGTACTACAGTTGCACGACGAGCGGCTGCAGCCCGACCGCGCAGCCGCTCGCGCAGCAGGTGACCAATCCGGTCAGCAGCTTCCCGCTCGATAACAACGGCGTAGTGATCGACCTGCCAGCCGTCGCCGATGCGGGCGCGGCGAGCGTGTCAGGCTCGCTGATCTTCGGCATCGGCACCCAGTCGAACAATACGCTTACGGGCACGAACGTTCTGAGGGCGAACTCGGCGACCGGTTACGTGACGACGAACACGGGCGGCCTGACCTATGCGGTGAGCTATCTCGACAGCGGCTCGAACGGCCTCTTCTTCCACTCGACGCAGTTCCCGTTGTGCGGCTTCTGGTACTGCCCGACTTCGACGCAGTCGGCAAGCGCGTCGATCACCGGCATCGATGGCGTGTCGAGCACGGTTTCGTTCGACATCGCCAATTCGAACACGCTGTTCTCGTCGTCGAACAACGCGTTCGACAATCTCGCCGGCAATTCGAGTCTGGGTTTCGGCTGGGGCTTGCCGTTCTTTTACGGCAAACGCATTTACACGGCGATTGCGACGCGCAATACGTCGGCCGGGCAGGGACCGTATTACGCGTTCTAATAAGTACTTTTTGATAGTGTAAATAGAGGAGCCTCAATGCGCAGCGACGGTGCGGCGCGCGCGGCTGCGAACTCAGCCCGCCGCGCTGGCCGGTTGTGCTGCCGGTGTGGCCAGCTGCGGCGGCGCGAGCCAGCGGAATACGTCGAGCTGTTCGCCGTGGAATGTGCACTCGGCGGCGGCCGGCGTGCGGACCCTCGACGGCTGGGCCGGCTTCGCGTCCATCTTGGCCTCGGAGGCCGCTTGCGACGCCGATGCCGTGAGCGGCGCGGAAGCCGCGGTCGCGGACGCGCTCACCGCATGCTCGATGGTCCCCTCCACCACGACCCGCGAGCCGCGAATCGCGGCCCCGCGATGCGTGACCCGCAGCCGATCCGACGACATCCCCGACGACGGCTCGGCCAGCTTGCTGCGCATCAATTGTTCACAGGCGCTCGAGTTGCGGGTGGCGATGGTGCAGGCCGCCAGCAGCGCCGCGGCGCTCGCGAGACAGGCGACAGTGAGAAGGCGAATCTTCATCGATATTCCGTTGTTCGAGGTCCCGGCCATTGTAGCCGCTTGACCTTGACGCGGCGCATCGGCATCGTGTTGGCCGGCCGCCCGGTTGCCCACATGGCGCGGCGAATTCCAAGCGACTCCCCCCGGTAACGATTCCGGCTTCTTCATGCTCAGCCTCGTCCTGCTCGCAATCGTCGCCTATGCCGCGACCAATATCGACAACCTGTTCGTTCTGCTCGGCTTTCTGGCCGAAGCGGGCGCAAAACGGCGTCGCGTGGTCGCGGGACAGTACGCGGGATCATTGATCCTCGTCGCCGCAGCGCTCGGGCTCGCGGCCTTGCTCACGCGCCTGCCGGCCGGTTATGTGGGCCTGCTCGGCTTGCTGCCGATCGTCGTGGGACTGCACAAGGCGTGGCAGCGCTTCGGTTCTGGCCACGCATTGAATAGGGATAGCGAGGATGGCCGCACACGCGCTCCGCCATCCATTCGCGGTTCATCGAGCTGGACCGTCGCGAGCGTCGCCATCGCCAACGGCTCGGACAACCTCGCCGTCTACGTGCCGCTGTACGCCAGTCATACACCCGCCGAGAACGCGCTGGTTTCGCTCGTATTCATCGTGATGATCGGGCTGTGGTGCGCGGGCGCGGCATGGCTCGTCGACCATCCGTTGCTCGGCGGGCCGATCCGGCGGTACGGCTCGGCGGTGCTGCCGCTGATCCTGCTCGCGATAGGCGTATCGGTGTTGTTGAACAGCGATACGCTGCGGCTTTTGTCCGGCGGGTGAGCAACGCGGGGCTCGGTCGAAACACTGCCCAGGCGTCGAGGAAGTCAATTTGCCGGCCGCAGCGGTTGCACGTAAGTACGCACGCCGGCCAGGGGCGCGCCATAGCCGCCCGCGCTCGGGTTGTTCGGCAAGCCGTTGACCAGTTGCGCGCGCGGATCGGTCGGATTCAGATTCAACTCGCCCGCCTGCTGGTTGCCGTGCGTCGGATACTCGCTGCCGAGCGCCGCATGTGGCATCAGGCGCGTGCTGTTCTGCGGTGCGTTCATGTCGTTCTGCGCGCTGAGCCCCTGCGCGCCGGCCTGCCCGACGAACCCGCACGCCAGCGCCGCGCACGCGCCGATCCTTGCGACAGCGGATATCCACGCTACTCGTTTCATGTTCGCCTCCTGCTCAGTGAATTGACGATGCCTTGTGAGCTCACCCGTGAATCGAGCGCGGCACGAGCACACTGCGTGCCCTTGACGCAATCTCAATAATATGTTCCCATTGCGCACTATGTACCGCGCCCAGACCACCCTATCGCTACTACTAGCCCGCTCTACCGGGCTAGGTCTGCTGCTGCGCGCGTCCGCTTCTCTCTGATACACCGAAGCATCGCTTGAATCCCCAGTAACTGACCCAGCCCCGGTTTCCGACCGGCGGCCCAGTATCGCGTTTTCGTCGTCCGGTCGACACCCGTTCCACGGTCTCTCCCTCGGATGATGAAAATGTTGAAAAACCCCGCTACCAAGTACCGTTCGTTCAAGCCGATCAATTTGACGGATCGCCAGTGGCCGTCGCGCACCATCACGCGCGCGCCGATCTGGATGAGCACCGACCTGCGTGACGGCAACCAGGCGCTGTTCGAGCCGATGAACGCCGAGCGCAAGATGCGCATGTTCAAGACGCTGGTGCAGATCGGCTTCAAGGAAATCGAAGTCGGGTTTCCGTCGGCGTCGCAGACCGATTTCGACTTCGTGCGCGAGCTGATCGCGGGTAGCCATATTCCCGACGACGTGACGATCGAAGTGCTCACGCAGGCGCGCGACGATCTGATCGAGCGTACGTTCGAATCGTTGCGCGGCGCCCCGCGCGCGATCGTCCACCTGTACAATGCGACCGCGCCGGACTTCCGCAAGATCGTGTTCGGCCTCGAAAAGAGCGGCGTGATCGAACTCGCGCAGAAGGCCGCGCGCACGGTGAAGCGCCTCGCCGACGCGCAGCCGGAAACGCACTTCACGCTGCAATACAGCCCGGAAGTGTTCAGCGGCACCGAACTCGAATTCGCGAAGGAAGTCTGCGACGCGGTGTTCGACATCTGGCAACCGACGCCCGAGCACAAGGCGATCGTCAATCTGCCGGCCACCGTCGAAATGGCCACGCCGAACGTCTACGCGGACCAGATCGAATGGATGCACCGCAATCTCGCACGCCGCGATTCGCTGATCGTCTCCGTCCATCCGCATAACGACCGTGGTACGGCCGTCGCCGCCGCGGAGCTCGCCGTGATGGCGGGCGCGGATCGCGTCGAAGGCTGCCTGTTCGGCAACGGCGAGCGCACCGGCAACGTCGATCTCGTCACGCTCGCGTTGAATTTGTACACGCAAGGCGTCGATCCCGAGCTCGATTTCTCGAACATCAACGAAGTCGCGCGCACGGCCGAGGAATGCACGCAGTTGCCGATCCATCCGCGTCACCCGTATGTCGGCGATCTCGTCTTCACCGCGTTCTCGGGCTCGCACCAGGACGCGATCAAGAAGGGCTTCGCCGCGCAGAAGCCGGACGCGATCTGGGAAGTGCCGTACATGCCGATCGATCCGAGCGACCTCGGCCGCACCTACGACTCCGTGATTCGCGTGAACAGCCAGTCGGGCAAGGGCGGCATCGCCTATTTGCTCGAGCAGAGCTACGGCGTCGTGTTGCCGCGCCGCCTGCAGGTGGACTTCAGCTCGGCCGTGCAGCGCTTCACCGACGACAGCGGCCAGGAAGTCACGCCCGCGCAGATCTGGGAACTGTTCCAGCAGGAATACGTGCGCACGGCCGAGCCGGTCCGCTATGTCAGCCACAGCCTGTCCGAGCATGACGGCCGCGAGCACATCAAGCTCAACGTCGAAATTCACGGCACGCCGCGCGTGCTGACGGGCGCCGGCAACGGCCCGCTCGACGCGCTGATGCACGCGATCGACGTGCCCGTGCGCATCCAGCACTACGAGGAACGCGCGCTCACGCAGGGCGCCGATGCGCGTGCGATCGCGATCGCCGAAATGGCCGGCGCCGATGTGGCCGGCAGCGCGTTCGGCGTCGGTGTCGATGCGAACCTGATTACCGCGTCGATTCGTGCGGTGATCAGCGGCGTGAACCGCGCGTATGCACGCGTGAACGCGGATGCACAGGAGCGTTTCTTCGACGCCGCGCTGAGCGACGCGACGGTGTAAGGCCTGAGTCTGCCGCGTTGAACGCGCGTCCCGCCGCATGTTCAACGGGCTGATGGCAATGAAGAAGGGGTGTCTCGACGACACCCCTTCTTTTTTTGCGTGAATTTATCCGCGTCACCGCAGGCCGAGATTCAATGAAACACGTCGCGGCCGAAGTACTTCAGCGAAATCCGCTGATAGGTACCGTCTTTTCTCATGCGGGCGAGCGCGTCGTCGATCGCGACGCGCAGCTTCGGATTGCCCTTGCGGATCAGTACCGCCGACTTGTCGCTGCTATCGGGCGACGTATCGACCGCGACGACCTTGATCCTCGCGTCGGGCACGCGCTTCTTATAGTCGAGAAACGACAATGAATCGTTGACGGTCGCATCGACGCGGCCCGTGACGAGCAGATCGATCGATTCGTCGAAGCCCTGCGCCGGAATCACCTGCGCGCCGTGCGCGGCCGCGATCCTGCCGACGTTGCTGCTCAGCGTATTGGCCGACTTGCGGCCCTTCAGGTCATCGAAAGATTTGATCGTCGTGTTGTCCGAGGCGACGATCAGCACCGCGTGCGACGTGATGTACGGGTCCGAGTAATCGTATTTGAGCTTGCGCTCGTCGGTGATCGCGACCTCGTTGATCACCGCGTCGTAGCGATCGACGTCGAGACCGGCGATCAACCCATCCCATCTGGCTTCGATGAATAGCGGCTTGACCCCGAGACGCTGCGCGATCGCGCGGGCGAGTTCGACGTCGAAGCCGGTCAGCTTGCCCGTGTCGTCGTGATAAGTGAACGGTGCGTACGTGCCTTCGGTGCCAATCCGGAACACGCCCGCTGCCTTGATCTGCGCGAGATCGTCGGCGCTCGCCGGATGCGCCAGCACGGCCTGCAATAGCGCGAGCATCGCGAGTGAACGAATCGGCTTCATCGGACGGCTCCGTCTGAGTGGCTGCGCAGGTGGCGGCCTGCCGCGTTCGGCGAGGGGACGCCGGCGCGCGGCCGACTGCGTGGGCCGACTGTAGCAAACCGTCCGCGATTTTCAAAATGATTCGCGCGCGATCAGTGCGTCAGTACGTCAGTACGTCTCCAGATGCAGCCGCCCTTCCCGCTTCAGCTTCGCCCACAACGCTTCCCAATCGAGCTGATGCTGCTCGCCGATGTCTTTGAGCGCCTGCAGCACGCCGTCCTCCATGCCTTTGAGGCCGCACACGTAGATATAGGTGTTGTCGTCCTTCAGCAGGTTCGCGACGTCGGCCGAACGTTCGCGCATCGCATCCTGCACGTAGCGCTTCGGCTGTCCCGGCGTGCGCGAAAACGCGAGCGTGGTGTCGATGAAGTCCTTTGGCAGATTCGTCAGCGGTCCAAAGTACGGCAGCTCCTCCTTGGTGCGCGCGCCGAAGAACAGCATCAGCTTGCCGGTCGCGCCTTTGAGGCGCTTGCGCCGGCGGTACTCGGTCATCGCGCGCATCGGCGCGGAACCGGTGCCCGTGCAGATCATCAGCAGATGCGAGTTCGGATGATTCGGCATCAGGAAGGTGCTGCCGAACGGACCGATCACGTTGACGACGTCGCCCTTCTTCAGATCGCACAGATAGTTCGAACAGACGCCGTCGATCGCGTCGCCGTGCTGCTGCGACACGCGCTTCACAGTCAGCGACACGTTGTTATAGCCGGGCCGCTCGCCATCGCGCGGACTCGCGATCGAGTACTGGCGCGCGTGGTGCACGCGGCCGTCGGCGGCGGTGCCCGGTGGCAGAATGCCGATCGACTGGCCTTCGAGCACCGGAAACGGCATCGAGCCGAAGTCGAGCACGATGTGATGGATGTCGCTCGACGTCGCGCTGTCGGTGAGCCGGTAGTTGCCGACCACCGTCGCGGTCGTCGGCGCCTTGTGCGTGTACAGATTCACGTACGGCTTCGCAGCCGACCACGGCGGCACGACCGCGCCGCGCACGGTATCGACTTCGAGGCCGTCCGCTTCGTCGGAACTGTCGCCCGCGGCGGACGCGGCCGCCTTTTCTTCAGCCGGCACCGCCATCGTGTTCTGCTCCGGCAGCACGTCCCATGTAAACTGCTCGTCGATCGAATACGCGTCGGCCTTTAGCACCGTGCGCCAGTTGTCGATCGCGCCGGTCGGACACGGCGGCACGCAGGCCATGCAGCCGTTGCAGACATCGGCCTTCACGACGTAGTTGTTGTCGTCATGCGTGATCGCATCGATCGGACAGGTCTCTTCGCAGGTGTTGCAGCGAATGCAGATCTCCGGATCGATCAGATGTTGCCGCAAGACTTCGACCGATACTGGGCCGTTCATGACTTCCTCCACCTGGCAATACGGCGCTTGCGTGGCGCGCCTTTCGTGCTTCGCCTGCTTCAGTTGAAGCGCACGTATTCGAAATCGACCGGCTGACGGTTCACGCCCATCGCGGGCGGCGCGATCCAGTTCGCGAACTTGCCCGGTTCGGCAACGCGCCCCATCAGCGAAGCGACGAACGCGCGATCTTCCGGCGTGGCGAGCCACTTCGCTTCGTTGGCGGCCCATTCGGCTTCGCTGATGACGCGCCCATCGGGCGACACCCGCGTGCCCGCGAACGTGCCGATCTGCCGGTTGAACGCCTTGTGCGGCACCGTCATCCGAAAGTCGATGCCGGCCTTCTCGAGCACCTTGTTCCAGCGGCCGACGCCCGCGACCGAGTCCTTGATGTAATCGTCGCGCAGCACTTCGTTCATCGCGTTGAGCATCGGCACTTCGCGCTCGACGAGCTTGCCGTCCTGCACGTCGAGCAGCTTGTAGCTATGCTCGTTCAGGCGATGATCGTCGTCGCGCTTGCCTTCCTCGTAGCGCCCCTTCAGGCCCGAGCTATAGAACGTCGCCGCGTTCGACGAATGATCGGCGCCGAACAGGTCGATCGTGACCGAGTAATGGAAGTTCAGATAGCGCTGGATGGTCGGCAGATCGATCACGCCGGCCGCACGGATCTTCGCGACGTCGTCGGTGCCGAGCTCGTTCATCACCTGCGCGGTGCGCTGGATCACGCGCGACACGCCCGACTCGCCGACGAACATATGATGCGCTTCCTCGGTCAGCATGAACTTCGTCGTGCGCGCGAGCGGATCGAAGCCCGACTCCGCGAGCGCCGACAACTGGAACTTGCCGTCGCGGTCGGTGAAGTACGTGAACATGTAGAACGCAAGCCAGTCCGGCGTTTTCTCGTTGAACGCGCCGAGAATGCGCGGATTGTCTTCGTCGCCCGAGCGGCGGCCGAGCAAGGCTTCGGCTTCCTCGCGACCGTCGCGGCCGAAATAGCGATGCAGCAGATACACCATCGCCCACAGATGCCGGCCTTCCTCGACGTTGACCTGGAACAGGTTGCGCAGATCGTACAGCGACGGCGCGGTCAAGCCGAGGTGACGCTGCTGCTCGACCGAAGCCGGCTCCGTATCGCCCTGTGTGACGATGATGCGGCGCAGGTTCGCGCGATGCTCGCCGGGCACGTCCTGCCACGCGGCCTCGCCCTTGTGCTCGCCGAAGTGGATCTTGCGATCCTGCTCGCCCGGCGTGAGGAAAATACCCCAGCGGTACTCCGGCATTTTCACGTAATCGAAATGCGCCCAGCCGCCCGCGTCGACGCTGACCGCGGTGCGCAGATACACGTCGTAGCTGTGCGAGCCTTCCGGGCCCATATCGCCCCACCACGACAGAAAGTTCGGCTGCCATTGTTCGAGCGCGCGCTGCAGCGCGCGGTCGTCGGCGAGGTTGACGTTGTTCGGAATCTTTTCGCTGTAGTTGATCGAGGACATGGTCGGTTCCCTGGGTCAATTCCGTGTTCGGAAGCTGCAGTGGCGAGAGGCGCGTATCGGCAGGCGGCGTCGTTTAGTCGGTGTGAGCGCGATGCCGATTACACGCGCGACACATCGAATTGCGCCTTGCTGCCCTTGCCGTACACCTTGAGCGCACCCTTGTCGCCCACTGCGTTCGGCCGGTTGAAGATCCAGTTCTGCCAGGCGGTGAGACGGCCGAAGATGCGCGTCTCCATCGTCTCCGGCCCATTGAAGCGCAGATTCGCTTCGAGGCCGGTCAACGCATCGGGCGACATCGCCGCGCGCTCTTCGAGCGCGATGCGGATTTCGTCGGCCCAATCGATATCGTCCGGCGACGCGGTGACGAGACCGAGGCGCTCGGCGTCGAGCGCCTTGACCGGCTGGCCGATAAGCGCGCGCACCGCGTCGAGGGGCTCGGCTTCCTCGTAGAAGCGCCGCGCGAGCCGCGATTGATGCGTGACCATCGGATACAGACCGAAGTTGACTTCCGACAGCGTGATCGACGGCTCCTCGTCCTCGTTGTCGGGCAGCGCCGCCATGTAGGTGCGATCGGCAGCGAACGCCAGTTCGGCGAACGTGCCGGCGAAGCACGAGCCCGGCTCGATCAGCGTGAAGATGGAACGCGACGACACGTCGAGGCGCGCGAGCGTGCGGCGCAGCATGCCGATCGTTTCGCGCACGAACCAGTGATCCTTGTGCCGCAGCAGCGTCGCATCGACGGCGAGCAGATGGCGCGCGTCGCCTTCGGTCTTGAACACCCAGGTGCCGATGTCGAGCGCGTTGGTGCGCATAGACAGGATCGCGTCGTCGAGTTCACGGGCGAATTGCAGCGGCCACCAGTTGGCGCCGGCCGCGACGATCGCGGCGAGGTCGGTCGGTTGCTCGGTGCGCGGCGCGCGCGCGGTGAAGGTCGCCACACGTTTCGCGCGATCGATGGTCACGTCCACGGTTTGATAGCCGAGGCCGTCTTCGCGATCCGTGCGTTCGATGCGCGTGAGCGCGACGCCCTTGGCATCGGCCGGACGATCGCTGTGCGCGCCGAGTTCGAGCGCGCGCGCCTGAATGGCCTGCTCGAACTGGTTGGGCTTCACGACTTCGTCGACGAGACGCCATGCCTTCGCACGCTCGCCACGCACACCCTCGACCACCGTGCAGAAAATATCAGCGCGATCGTGGCGCACCTTGCGTTTGTCGGTCACGCGCGTGAGACCGCCGGTGCCGGGCAGCACGCCGAGCAGCGGCACTTCCGGCAGTGACACCGAAGAGGAACGATCGTCGATCAGATAGATTTCGTCGCAGGCGAGCGCGAGTTCATAACCGCCACCCGCGCACGCGCCGTTCACCGCGGCCAGAAACTTCAACCCCGAATGGCGCGACGAATCTTCGAGCCCGTTGCGCGTTTCGTTCGTGAACTTGCAGAAGTTGACCTTCCAAGCGTGCGACGACAGCCCCAGCATGAAGATATTCGCGCCCGAGCAGAATACCCGGTCCTTCAGGCTCGTCACCACCACCGTGCGGACTTCCGGATGCTCGAAGCGAATCCGCTGGATCGCATCGTGCAGCTCGATGTCGACGCCGAGGTCGTACGAATTGAGCTTCAGCTTGTAGCCGCCGCGAATGCCGCCGTCCTCGGCGATGTCGATGCCGAGCGTCGCAACCGGGCCGTTGAAGCTCAGCTTCCAGTGCTTGTACTGTGACGGCTCGGTGCGGTAGTCGACCGGCGCGGCCTCGGCAACGACGGTAGGTGCTGTGGACATAGGGCGTCTCCTGACTGGACGATGCAATCTGTTTTTTGAACAATAGTGCATCAACATACCAGCGTAAAGCACTTTAGTGCACTTTTACGGGGAAACCCTGGCGCTCCCGATCGGTCAGTTCACGCGCGCTTCGTCGGGCGCTTCCGCCGCGAGACGCGCGGCGAGACGGTCGCGCAACTGCAGGTACGCATCGGCGAGCGTCTTTTCGCTGGTGTCGAACGTCATGTCGGCCCGCCCGTACAGCTCCGCGCGCCCGGCAAGGATGCGTTTCAGGTCGTCCATCGCCTCGCGGTTGCCGGACATCGGCCGCAGATCGCCTTGCGCGACGACGCGGCGCATATGTTCTTCGGGCGTCGCCTGCAACCATACGGTGAAGCAGTGCGACAGCAGCACGTTGAACGTGCCCGATTCCGACACGAGCCCGCCCGGGGACGCGATCACCGCGCGCGAATGTTCGTGGATCACCGCCTCTAGCGCGCGCTGCTCGTAGCGTCGATACGCGCTCGCGCCGTATAGCGAATGAATCTCCGACGGCGGACAACCCGCGAGCTGTTCGATCACGCGCGTGAGTTCGATGAACGGCACCTTGCGCTCCTGCGCGAGCATGCGTCCGAGCGTCGACTTGCCCGCGCCGCGCAGACCGATCAGCGCAATACGGTCCTTGCGGTGCGGGTCGCGCGGCGCCTGCGCGAACATTTCCGCGAGCGCGATGCGCGCGCGCTGCAGCGCCGCCTGGTCGCGCCCCTGCAGCAGTTCGCGGATCAGCAGCCATTCGGCGGACGCAGTGGTTTCGTCGCCGATCACCTCGGCGAGCGGACAGTTCAGCGCGGCCGCGAGCTGCCGCAGCACCAGCACCGACGCATTGCCGACGCCCGATTCGAGGTTCGCCAGATGCCGCTCCGACAAACCGGTTTCGGCCGCCAGCGTCTTGCGTGTCATGCCACGGCGCGCGCGCAGCAAACGCACGCGCTCGCCCATCGCGGTCAGGAACGGGTCGCGTTCTTCGCGCTCGCCGCCGCGTTCGGCCGTGCGGTCACCTGCGCGCTCGAGGCGTTCGATGCGGGCCGCGTCGTCATCGGCTTCATTCAACGGTGCGGGCGGGTACTTTTGGTTCATGTTTTGCAACCTCTTGACTACGATATATGTACTATAGTGCTTGACACGCACCGGGTGAACGGTTTAATTTTCGCCAAAAGCTGATCCAATCACAAACACAGTCGCGCGCCGCCCTTGTATTCCGGCCGCGTCATGGAGACGGCGCGGCACCACGCATGCACCAAAGTTCCGGGGGCCGGCCATCCCGGGGCCGGCCGTCCGGCCTGCGTGAGCGCGCTTCTGGAGGCTCGCATGTCCGCACAGGAATTCCAGCGCCTGATCGCAGGCGTCACTGGGCAACTCGCCGGGCGGCCGCTCGACGCCGCGCTCGCCGACTGGCTGAACGACACCTGGCCCGCCGACAGTCCCACCTTTCACGAACTCGCGAACGCATGCCGCACAGGCGCCGCCGAAGGCTGGCTGTGCAACCGCGAGGCCGGCGGCATCCGCTACGGCCGCATCTTCAAGGCGCTGCCCGACACGCACGGCTTTTCCGTCGACGTCGTCGACATGCAGGACATTGCCGGTCCGCACCACGTCCATCCGCACGGCGAGATCGATCTGATCATGCCGCTCACCGAAGGCGCGACGTTCGACGGGCATCCGGCCGGCTGGTGCGTGTATGGCCCCGGCTCCGCGCATCGGCCGACCGTCGCGAACGGCCAGGCGCTGGTGCTGTATCTGCTGCCGCAAGGGGCGATCGAATTCACGCGCGCGTGAGCCGCGAGCGGCCAGCATCGAGCGGATCACGAGCAGACAAAAGCCGGACCGCATCCACGGACGGAGGAGACATATGGAAGCCCTGCTGGAAACGGGCGCGCGCGAGCCGGTTGCGCCGCCGCCCCCGCTGTTCAACTTCGCGAGGCATCTGTTCCAGTTGAACGAAGCGCGCGCGAGCAAGGTCGCTTATATCGACGACCACGGCGCGACGACCTACGGCGAACTCGAACAGCGCGCGCGGCGCTGCGCCAGCGCACTGCGTGCGCTCGGCGTGCATCCCGAGGAGCGCGTGCTGCTCGTGATGCTCGACACCGTATCGTTGCCGGTCGCGTTTCTCGGCGCGCTATACGCCGGCATCGTGCCGGTCGTCGCGAACACGCTGCTGACCGCCGCCGACTATACGTACATGCTGACGCACAGCCATGCGCGCGCGGTGATCGTGTCGGAACCGTTGCTACCCAACGTGACGCAGGCGCTGAGCAGCATCGACGACGACGGCTGCCAGCTGATCGTCTCGCAGCCAGACGCTTCCACCGGAAAGCCGCCCGGGGCGCCCCACTTCGAAACGCTGGTCGATACCGCCACACCGGCCGTCAAAGGCTGCGCGAGCAACGCGGACGACATCGCGTTCTGGCTCTATTCGTCGGGCTCGACCGGCAAGCCGAAAGGCACCGTCCACACGCACGCGAATCTGTACTGGACCGCCGAGCTGTATGCGAAGCCGGTGCTCGGCATCGTCGAGAGCGACGTGGTGTTTTCGGCGGCGAAGCTGTTCTTTGCGTATGGGCTCGGCAACGCGCTGACGTTTCCGCTGTCGGTCGGCGCGACCGCGATCCTGATGGCCGAGCGCCCGACCGCCGACGCGATTTTCACGCGCCTCGTCAAGCAGCGCCCGACCGTGTTCTGCGGCGTGCCGACCTTGTACGCGAACATGCTGGTGTCGCCCAATCTGCCCGCGCGCGCCGACGTCGCGATCCGCGTGTGCGCGTCGGCCGGCGAGGCGTTGCCGCGCGATGTCGGCGAACGCTTCACCGCGCACTTCGGTGCCGAGATTCTCGATGGCATCGGCTCGACGGAAATGCTGCACATCTTCCTGTCGAATCGCGCGGGCGAAGTCGAATACGGCACGACCGGACGCCCCGTGCCGGGCTACGAAGTCGAGTTGCGCGACGAGGCCGGGCGGCCGGTGCCCGATGGCGAAGTCGGCGATCTGTTCATCAAAGGGCCGAGCGCGGCGCTGATGTACTGGAGCAATCGCGAGAAAACGCGCGCGACGTTTCTCGGCGAATGGATCAGAAGCGGCGACAAGTATCGGCGTCTCGCGAACGGCTGTTATGTGTACGCGGGCCGCAGCGACGACATGCTGAAAGTAAGCGGCCAGTATGTGTCGCCAATCGAGGTCGAGATGGTGCTCGTCGCGCATCCGGCGGTGCTCGAAGCGGCGGTGGTCGGCGTCGATCATGGCGGACTCGTGAAGACGCGCGCGTTCGTCGTGCTCAAGCGCGACTTCATGCCGTCCGAGATGCTCGCCGACGAACTGAAGACCTTCGTCAAGGAACGGCTCGCGCCGCACAAGTACCCGCGCGATATCGTGTTTACCGACGATCTGCCGAAAACCGCAACCGGCAAGATTCAACGCTTCAAACTACGCGAACTGTCATAGGTGATTCATTGACGCAGAACCGAGGTACCGCCCCTGCCACCTCCTTCGTGAATGCCGCCAGCGGCTTCGCCGAACTGCCGGCAACCGCGTCGCATGAGCCGCTGCGGATCGAGTACCGGTGGGTCAACGAGCAGGCGAATGCTCAACAGGACGATCCGCCGATCGCGGTCTTCCTGCACGAAGGTCTCGGCTCGATCGCGATGTGGCGCGACTGGCCACAGACGTTGTGCGAGCGGCTCGGCATGCGCGGGCTCGTCTATTCGCGGCCCGGCTACGGACTCTCGACCCCGCGTGCGCCTGACGAGAAATGGCCGGTCGATTTCATGACTGCGCAAGCGCGCGCCATTCTCCCGGACTTGCTCGACGCGCTCGATATCGACTTGCGGCAACGCCAGCGCATGTGGGTGATCGGCCATAGCGACGGCGGCTCGATCGCGCTGCTGTACGCGGCGCTGTATCCGGATGCCCTGGCGGGCGCGATCGCAGTCGCACCGCACGTCTTCGTCGAAGACATCTCGGTGCAAAGCATCGCGCAGACGAAGCAACTTTACGAAAGCACCGATCTGCGCGCGAAGCTCGCCCGCTACCATGCCGACGTCGATTCCGCGTTCTACGGCTGGAACGATATCTGGCTCGATCCCGGGTTCAGGCAGTGGTCGATCGTCGAGGCGCTCGCGCGGATCCGCCGACCGCTGCTCGCGATCCAGGGCCACGACGACAACTACGGCACGATGGCGCAGATCGACACGATCGCCGCCCGCGTGCCACACGCGCAACTCGTGAAGCTCGACGCATGCGGACACTCGCCGCATCGCGATGCGCCCGCGGCGCTCAACGACGCGATCGCTGCGTTCGTTCGCGCGCAGCGATAAGCGGCGCCCTGGCTGTTACCGATACTTCATAAAAATTACACGGATCGGCGATTATGCTTGCGCATCGCTGACCTCGGCACATCGATGGCGAGGCATCCCTTCCTCGCCCGGAGACTGTGCCATGCCTTTCGTGTCGAAGCCGATTCGTGCGCCGCGCCGCAAACGTTTGAGCGGCGCCGTGGCGGTCATCGCGCTGTGCGCGCTAGCGGGAGCATGCAGCAACGACGACCCGCCCGCGAGCACGAATACGATCAGTTCAACGGAACATTCCGCCGCTAATCCCGGCGACCCATCGATCGCCCCTCCGCCGGCCGACTCCGCGCCGCCGACACTGACGATCCAGACACCAGCGGCACCGGCATCAGAAGCCGGCACGGCGCTGTCCGCCGCTGCGCCGCCGCTTGCCCGCCCCGTCATCCATACCGTCGATTGAGCATTGCGCCGCGCGCGGAGACGAGCCTGACTTCGCGCGTCCGGCACAGCATTGCCGTTTCAGCACCGCAATTCGTCTTCCCCGTGCCTTTTCCTCCACCGAAGATCAAAGCCACAACCATGACCTCAACAAATCGCCGTGATTTTCTGCGCTCGGCCGCGCAAGCCGCCGGTTCCTTTACCGCGTTGAGCATGCTGCCGCCCGGCATCCGCAATGCGCTCGCGCTTCCGGCCAACAACCGGACCGGCACGATCCGCGACGTCGAGCATATCGTCGTGCTGATGCAGGAGAACCGCTCGTTCGACCACTACTTCGGCACGCTCAAGGGCGTGCGGGGCTTCGGCGACACGCGTGCAATCAACCTCGCGAATGGCCAGCCGGTGTGGTATCAGCCGCTCACAACCGATACCACCGGCGCCAGCTACGTGCTGCCGTTCCGTCCGAGCGCGCCGAACCTCGGCCTGCAATTCCTGCAGGATCTGGCGCACGACTGGGGCACCACACACGCCGCATGGAACGGCGGCCGCAACGATCAGTGGGTACCGTCGAAAGGCGCGACCACGATGGCCTACCTGACGCGCGACGACATCCCGTTCCACTATCAGCTCGCCGACGCATTCACGATCTGCGACGCGTACCACTGCTCGCTGATGGGTCCGACCGATCCGAACCGCTATTACATGTGGAGCGGCTGGGTCGGCAACGACGGCAGCGGCGGCGGTCCGGTGATCGACAATTCGGAGCTCGGCTACGGCTGGTCGACCTTCCCCGAAGTGCTGCAGAACGCGGGCATCTCGTGGAAGATCTATCAGGACATCGGCACCGGGCTCGACGCGAACGGCTCCTGGGGCTGGACGCAGAACGCGTACATCGGCAACTACGGCGACAACTCGCTGCTCTATTTCAACCAGTATCGCAACGCGCAGCCGGGCAACCCTCTGTATGACAACGCGCGTACCGGCACCAACGCGGCGAACGGCGACGGCTACTTCGACATCCTGAAGCGCGACGTGCAGAACGGCACGCTGCCGCAGGTGTCGTGGATCGTCGCGCCCGAAGCGTACAGCGAACACCCGAACTGGCCGACCAACTACGGCGCGTGGTACATCGATCAGGTGCTGCAGATCCTCACGTCGAACCCGGACGTGTGGAGCAAGACCGTGCTGCTGATCAACTACGACGAAAACGACGGCTTCTTCGATCACATCGCCGCGCCGTTCGCGGCCGTGTCGAGCGCGAACGGTCTGTCGACCGTCGATATCGCGAATGAGATCTATCCGGGCGATCCGAAGAACGTCGCCGGGCCGTACGGGCTCGGACCACGCGTGCCGATGCTGGTGGTGTCGCCGTGGTCCAAAGGCGGCTACGTGTGCTCCGAAGTGTTCGACCACTCGTCGGTGATTCGCTTCATCGAAAAGCGCTTCGGCCACCGGCACAATCTCGGCGAATCGAACATCACGCCGTGGCGTCGCGCGGTGTGCGGCGATCTGACCTCCGCGTTCAACTTCGCGAATCCGAACGCGTCGGTGCCGTCGCTGCCGAGCACGAGCGGCTACGTGCCGCCCGACCGGAACCGTCACCCGGACTACGTGCCGCAAACGCCGACGGTGCAGACGGTGCCGAAGCAGGAAGCGGGCGTGCGCCCGGCACGCGCGCTGCCGTATGAACTGTTCGTGCGCGTCGACGAAGGCTCGAACGGCCAGCTGACGATGCGCTTCGTCAACACCGGCCGCGCGGGCGCGGTGTTCCTCGTGTACGCGGCCAATAGCGCCGACGCGCCGCGCAGCTATACCGTCGAAGCGGGCAAGCATCTGCAGGACACGCTGATGCTCAACGCCGATGGCAGCTACGACTTCAGCGTGCACGGACCGAATGGGTTTCTGCGCCGCTTCGCGGGCAAAGTGGTCGCGCGTAACGGGTGGAATGGTTCGGACACCGCACGGCCGGCCGTCGTCGAAGGCTACGATGTCGCGAACGGCAATCTGCAACTGCGGCTCGAGAACGTCGGCAGCGCGCGGTGCCAGTTCACGATCGTCAACGCGTACGACAAGGACCATGTGATCAAGCATTCGGTGCGCGGCGGCGACACCGACAATCTGTACCTCGATCTGCGCAAAGCATACGGCTGGTACGATCTCGCGATCACCGTCGATACGGACCCGACGTTTGCCCGCCGCATCGCCGGTCACGTCGAGACGGGCAATGACAGCATCAGCGATCCGGCGCTGGGCGGCTGAGCGTCGCTGTCACCCAACGCTGTAAAAGCAACGGCCGCTGGCTCTTCGAGCACAGCGGCCGTTTTTTATCCAGCTATTTCCAGCGCAAACCCGCAATCGCGCGCGAGCGTCTACGCTTCGAAATCGAGCCCGCCGATCAACGTAACCGGCTCACCCTGCGTGTGCGTGGAGAAATCGAGTTCGCGCGCCTGGGTCCACGCGTTGAGCTTGCGCGGCAACGCGGCCAGATATCTGGCGAAACGCGTCGCGCCTTGCTCGCCCATCAGTCTTTCTATTTCATCGCTGTCCCAGGTCAGATACAGATTCAATGGATGCGGGTAATGACCGAGTTCATCGAGCGGCGTGGCGTGAATCCGCACGCGGGTGGGCTGCCCAAGCTCGCCATGCGGCAGCACGTCGGTGTGAACGGTCTTCGCGACACACGCGGCGATCGCCTCGGCAATGCGCGGCGCGAACTCCTGGTCGAAACGAATCGCACTCTCGGGGCGCATTCCATGTCTCCGCTGTGATTCTCATCGTGGGTGGGTCATCGTAGCAGACTCAGTTTTTCGCCGGCGGGATCGCGTCCGGGTCGTGCGCGCCGCTCTGCCCCAGCGCCTCGCGCAGCGCCTTGCGGATCACCTTGCCGGTGGCCGTCATCGGCAGACTTTCGACAAAGCGAATCTCGCGCGGATATTCGTGCGCAGCCAGTCGCGTCTTTACGTGCAGCTGGATCTCGCGCACCAGCGCATCGTCGCCGACGAAGCCCGCTTTCAGCACGACGAACGCCATCACGATTTCGGTGCGGTCGCGATCGGGCGCGCCGACCACGGCGGCCATCGCGACGGCCGGATGACGCAGCAGCGAATCCTCGATCGACGCGGGCCCGATCCGGTAGCCGGCGCTCATGATCACGTCGTCGCCGCGGCCGACGAAGCGGATGAAGCCGTCCGCGTCGCGCGTGCCGAGATCGCCGGTCAGCAGAAACTTGCCGCGGAATTTCTCGCGCGTCGCCGCCTCGTTGCGCCAGTAGCCGACAAACATCACCGGATCGGGCGCGGCCACCGCGATATCGCCGATCGCGCCAGGCGGCAGTTCGTTGCCGGCGGCATCGACGATCGCGACATGGTGCCCCGGCACCGCGCGCCCGATCGCGCCGAAGCGCGGCTCGAACAGCGCCGCGCACGACGACACCACGACGTTGCACTCGGTCTGCCCGTAGAACTCGTTGATCGTCACGCCGAGCGCATCGCGCCCCCAGCCGATCAGTTCCTCGCCAAGGGATTCGCCGCCGCTCGCGACCGATCGCAACGCGAGCCGCAGATGAGCGGGCCGCTCGACGCCGCGCATCATCTTCAGCGCGGTCGGCGGCAAAAACGCATGGGAGACCGCGTGACGCGCGAGCAGATCGAACGCGGCGTGGCCGTCGAATTTTGCAAAACGGCGCGCGAGCACCGCGACGCCGTGATGCCACGACGGCAGCAGCACATCGAACAGACCGCCGATCCACGCCCAGTCCGCGGGCGTCCACATCAGCGTCGCGTGCGCGGGAAAGCCCTGCTGCGACATCTCGACGCCGGGCAGATGGCCGAGCAACACGCGATGCCCGTGCAGCGCGCCCTTCGGTTTTCCGGTCGTGCCCGACGTATAGATGATGATCGCCGGATCGTCCGCGGCGGTATCGGCCGGCGTGAACTCAGGCGAAGCGCTATGCAACGCCTGCCAGAACGACCTCACGGGCGCGTCCGATGCTTCGTCGTCCTGCTCGATATCGACGCTGAACACGTGTCGCAACTCCGGCAGCGCGCCGCGGATTTCGTCGATCTTTTGCACGCCGGCGTGATCGGTGATAAGTGCGACCGCACCGCTATCGCCGAGCCGATGCTCGATCGCGTCGACGCCGAACAGCGCGAACAACGGCACCGCGACCATGCCGGCCTTGTAGGCCGCGAGATGCGCGATGGCCGTTTCGATCGATTGCGACAGGAAGATGCCGACGCGCTCGCCGCGCCGTGCGCCCGCCGCGAGCAGCGCATTGGCGAAGCGGTCGGACAGGGCTTTCAGTTCGTCGAACGTATAGCGGGTCGCGCGGCCGTCGGCATCTTCGTAGATCAGCGCGAGACGCCCCGAGCCATCGGCCCACTTGTCGCATGCATCGACGCCGATGTTGTAGCGCGGTGGAATGCGCCACGTGAAATTGGCCGTGAGCGAATCGTAAGTCTCGCCGTCGAGGTTCATCGCGTCTCCTGAATATCGTCGCTATCGCTGCATGGAGTAATGCATGGCCCATTGCTTGCTCCTTCTGCGCGCGCATGGCCGGTGTTGCGCAGTTTAGCCCACGATCTTGCCGGTCCCGTTCGCCGCGTCGCCTTGCGCAATTGGCTTTGCCAAATACGACATAGTCCCGCCAATAATCGCCGGCCCGTCGCGCTGAACTCAACGTTTTGCGACAACTCCTGTGTGATTCAAGCCCTTTAAGTCTGACCTGTGCCGTCCCCGTCTAGGATCGTTACACAGGTTCGGCGCCTATGTTGCGCCGCATGATCGTCACCCCGGATGACATATGCGCAAGGCAAGATTTGCATCGTTCTGGCACGGACCGGAACTTTCTCCCTATGAAGTCGCCTGTCTGAATTCGTTCACGCGGTACGGCAGCGAGGTCGCGCTTTATAGCTACGAGCCGATCGCCGGATTGCCGCCCGGTGTGATCGCGAAAGACGCGACCACGATACTGCCGCGCGATTCGCTGAACGACTTCCCGATTCACGGGGTGCCGTCGATGCAGCATTTCACCGACTATTTCCGCTTCGTGATGTTCACGAAGACCGACGAGATCTGGGTCGACACCGATATGCTGCTGTTGCGCGATTTCGATCTGAACGCCAAGGGCGACCTGATCGGGCGGGAAACCCAGACGAGCATCTGCAATGCGATTCTGAGGCTCGATCCGGATCAGCCGCGCTTGCATGAGGCGATCGAACGGGTCGAAGCGATGAAAGGCACCGCACTGAAGTGGGGCGACACCGGCCCGCGTCTATTGACCGCCGTCTATGGCGTGAAGGCCGGTCTTCCCGAAAGCCTGTTCTATCCGGTGCATTTCAACGACTACTACAAGGTGTTCCTGCCGCGCTATTTCGAAGAGTGCGCGGAGCTCTGTTCCGACGCGTACACGCTGCATCTGTGCAACAACCGTGTCGTCAAGATGGGGCTCTTCAAGCGCATCGGCCCGCCCGTTGGGTCGTTCCTGCATCACGTCTTCGAGCAAACCGGCGCCAACGAGCTGTTTCGCGAGTTTTATCCGGCGAGCGTGATGCAGGCGATGATCGACAACGCGGTGGAGAAAGTCGGCAGCGACGAAGGCGTGCGCAAGCTGCTGCGCGTCGGCGTGCCGATGGTCACGACGGCCATTGCGCGCAGACTCGGCGCCTGAGTTCGCCGCTTCAGTTCGCGCCGCCCCTGCCCGAGCCCTGCGCCTGCTCCAGCACGAAGTCGATGAACGTCCCGGCCGCGCGCGTGTGGTGCCGGTTCGGCATGTACAGCATGTACATGTGGGTGCCGAAGATGCTGAGCCGCCAGGCATCGAGCGCGCTCAGCACGGCGCCGCGCTTCAGATCGTCCTGCACCACGTAGTCCGGCACGAGTCCGACGCCCAGACCGGCCAGCACCGCCTGCCGCAAAAATAGAAAGTTTTCCGAAATAATCGTCGGTTCGAGCAGCACTTCATGACGCTCGTCGCGCAGATACGCGGCGAGCCGCAATTGCTTGCCGATCACGGCCGCGGTAATCAACGGCGCGCTGCGCAGGTCGTCGAGCGTCGCGGGCATGCCGTGCGTCCGCGCGAATTCGGGGGATGCGCAGGCCACGTACCGGACCGGCCCCATGTCCCGAGCGACGAGGTTTTGCGGCGGCTCCGACATCACGCGCACGGCGATGTCGATCTCGTCGCGCATCAGATCCTCGACGCGGTTCTCGAACATTACGTCGAGCACGATGCCCGGATACAGCCGCTTGAACGCGATCAGCCAGTCGGACATCACGAGCTGGCCATAGCCGCTCGGCACGCTCAGCCGCACTCGCCCTTGCAGGCTTTGGCCCAGCGTCGTCACCGACTCGCGCGCGGCCAGCAATGCGTTGCGAATAGTACGGCCGTGCTCGTAGAGCCGCAGACCGATCTCGGTCGGCTCGACGCGGCGCGTGGTGCGCCGCACCAATTGCAGGCCCACCGAACGCTCGAGCTGGTTCAAATGATAGCTAACGTTCGCGCGGCTCATCTTGAGCCGGCGCGCCGCTTCGCTCAGATTGCCGGCATCGAGGATGTCGACGAGCAGGGTCAGCGAGTTGACGTCCATTGGCATGTCGTTGTCAAAATAATTTTGACAGTCTGTCAATCGGCCATGTGATTGTCAATGAACATTGACCACTCCAGAATGGGGCGATCCGGCGCACTTCGCCACCCTCATACGGAGACACCCACGATGAACCATTCCCCCACAGCAGACGTCGTCATGCGCGAATTGCGCGGCAAGGTCCTGCTCGTCACGATCGACCACGCGCCGGTCAACGCGCTCTCTGCCGACGTGCGGCGCGGCCTGCTGGCCGCGATCGAAGCCGCCGACGCCGATCGCGCCGTCGAAGCCGTGCTGATCGTCGGCGCGGGGCGAAATTTCATCGCCGGTGCCGATATTCGCGAGTTCGGCAAGCCGCCGCTGCCGCCTTCGCTGCCGGACGTGTGCAATCGCATCGAGGCCTGCGGGAAACCCGTGATTGCCGCGTTGCATGGCGCCGCGCTCGGCGGCGGGCTCGAAGTGGCGCTCGCCGCGCATTACCGGATCGCCGTCGAGGGCGCGAAGCTCGGCCTGCCCGAAGTGCAGCTCGGCCTGCTGCCCGGCGCGGGCGGCACGCAACGCACGCCGCGCCTGATCGGCGCGCCGGCCGCGCTCGATCTGGTCCTGAGCGGCCGTCATGCGAGCGCGAAGGAAGCGTTCGCGCTGGGCTTGATCGACCGTCTCGGCGACAGCGACGACATCCTCGCCGAAGGGCTCGCTTACGCGCATGAACTGCTCGCCGCGCACGCGCCGGTGCGCCGCACGCGCGACGCCGCCGCATTGAACGATCGCGCCGCGAGCCTCGCCGCCATCGCGAAAGCGCGTGAAGAAACCGCGAAGAAAGCGCGCGGCCTGTTCTCGCCGCTGAAAATCGTCGACGCCGTCGAAGCCGCGATCGAAAAGCCCTTCGACGAAGGCCTGAAGTTCGAACGCACGCTGTTCCTGCAATGCCTCGACAGCCCGCAGCGCGCAGGTCTCGTGCACGCGTTCTTTGCCGAGCGCGAAGTGCTGAAAGCGCCTGAAACGCGCGACGCGAAACCGCGCGCGCTCGAGGCGATCGGCGTGATCGGCGGCGGCACGATGGGCGCCGGCATTACGGTCGCGGTGCTCGACGCGGGTCTGCCCGTCACGATGATCGAACGCGACGAAGCGTCGCTCGCGCGCGGCCGCGCGCACATCGACAAGGTCTACGACGGGCTGATCGCCAAAGGCCGCCTCACCGCCGAAAAGAAAGCCGCGACCATGGCGCGCTGGAGCGGCAGCACGTCGTACGATGCGCTTGCTCACGTCGACCTCGTGATCGAAGCCGTGTTCGAAGATCTCGACGTCAAAAAGGCCGTGTTCGCCGAGCTCGATCGCGTCTGCAAGCCCGGCGCGGTGCTCGCGACCAACACGTCGTATCTGGACATCGAAGCGATCGCGGCCAGCATCTCGCGCCCCGCCGATGTGATCGGCCTGCACTTCTTCTCGCCCGCCAACATCATGAAGCTGCTCGAAGTCGTGGTGCCGAAGCAGGTCAGCGCCGACGTCGTCGCGACCGCGTTCGAGCTCGCGAAGAAGCTGCGCAAGACGCCGGTGCGCGCGGGCGTGTGCGACGGTTTCATCGGCAATCGCCTGCTCGCCGTTTATCGCGCCGCCGCGGACGCGCTGATGGAAGACGGTGCATCGCCGTATCAGATCGACGCGGCCGTGCGCGCGTTCGGCTTGCCGATGGGCCCGTTCCAGGTGGTCGACCTCGCGGGCGGCGACATCGGCTGGGCGGCGCGCAAACGCCGCGCGGCCACGCGCGACCCGAACGCACGCTACGTGCAGATCGCCGACCGCCTGTGCGAGCGTGGCTGGTTCGGCCAGAAGACGGGCCGCGGATTCTATCTGTACCCCGAAGGATCACGCGGCGGCATGCCCGATCCCGAAGTCGAGGCGGTCATCGACGCCGAGCGTAAGCGCGCGGGCGTCACGCCGCGCAGCTTCACCGACGAGCAGATCATGCGCCGCTATATGGCCGCGATGATCAACGAAGGCGCGAATGTCGTGCACGAAGGCATCGCGCTGCGCCCGCTCGACGTCGACGTGACGCTGCTGTGCGGCTACGGCTTTCCGCGCTACCGCGGCGGTCCGATGAAATACGCGGACAGCGTCGGCCTGGCGACGATTCTCGCCGACATCCGCGAGTACGCGAAGGAAGACCCGCTGTTCTGGCGGCCGTCGCCGCTGCTCGTTGAGCTGGTCGAGCGCGGAGCGGATTTCGCGAGCCTGAACACGACGGCCTGAGCCGCCACGAACCCGGACGGAACGACTGCGATGGATCTGAACTTCACCCCTGAAGAAGAAGCGTTTCGCGCCAGCGTGCTGGCGTTTCTGCGCGACAAGCTGCCGCAACGCCTCGCCGGCAAGGTGCACGCCGGCCGGCGTCTGACGCGCGACGACATTGCCGAGTGGCACGCTATTCTGAACGCGCAGGGCTGGCTCGCGAATCACTGGCCGAAGGAATACGGCGGCCCAGGCTGGAACGCGGTGCAGAAGTTCATCTTCGAGAACGAATGCGCGCTAGCCGGCGCGCCGCGCGTCGTGCCGTTCGGCGTCAACATGCTCGGGCCGGTGCTGATCAGGTACGGCAGCGACGCGCAGAAGCGTCACTGGCTGCCGCGCATTCTCGATGGTTCCGACTGGTGGTGCCAGGGCTATTCGGAGCCGGGCGCGGGCTCCGATCTCGCGTCGGTCAAGACGACGGCGGTGCGCGGCAAGGATGCGCAGGGCGAACACTACATCGTCACTGGCCAGAAGACGTGGACCACGCTCGCGCACTACGCGAACATGATCTTCTGCCTCGTGCGCACCGCGACCGACGTGCGCAAACAGGAAGGCATCAGCTTTCTGCTGATCGACATGCAGACGCCGGGCGTCGAAGTGCGGCCGATCATCACGCTCGACGGCGAGCACGAAGTCAATGAAGTGTTTTTCACCGACGTGCGCGTGCCTGCCGCAAATCTCGTCGGCGAAGAGAACAAGGGCTGGACCTACGCGAAATATCTGCTCACGTACGAGCGCACCAATATCGCGGGCGTCGGCTTTTCGGTCGCCGCGTTCAACCGTCTGCGCAAGATCGCCGCGAAACAGCTGCGCAATGGCCGGCCGCTCGCCGAGGATCCCGCGTTCGCGGCACGCATGGCGCGCGTCGAGATCGATCTCGAGAACATGAAGACGACCAACCTGCGCGTGATCGCGGCAGTGGCGGGCGGCGGCGTGCCCGGTGCCGAGAGTTCGATGCTGAAGATTCGCGGTACCGAAATCCGTCAGGAAATCTCGTCGCTGACGCGGCGCGCGATGGGCGCTTATGCGCAGCCATTCGTCGAGGAAGCGCTGCACGAAGGCTTCGACGGCGTGCCGGTCGGCCCCGACGAAGCCGCGAGTGCCGCGTCGCAGTACTTCAATAATCGCAAGCTGTCGATCTTCGGCGGCTCGAACGAAATCCAGAAGAACATCATTTCCAAAACGATCCTCGGACTGTAAGAGGCGCGCGTCATGAATTTCCAGCACACCGAAGACCGCCGCATGCTGGCGGATACGCTGAACCGGTTTATCAGCGAGCAGTACGGCTTCGCGACGCGCGACCAGATCGCGCGCTCGACGCAAGGCTTCAGCACCGAATTGTGGGCGCGCTTCGCGGAGCTTGGCGTGATCGGCGCACTGTTCGACGAAGCGAGCGGCGGTTTTGGCGGCGGCGGGTTCGATATTTCCGTGGTGTTCGAGAGTATCGGCCGGGGACTCGTCGTCGAGCCGTTTCTCGATACCCTGATCGTCGGCCGGGCGATCGCTCGCAGCGGCAGTGACGCGCAAAAATCGGCACTGGATTCGTTGATCGACGGCTCGCGAATCGTTGCGCTCGCGCATGGCGAACCGGACAGTCATTACGAACTGGCTCGTGTCGCAGCGACGCGCGCGCGGCGCAGCGTTAAGGGCAACAGCGGCGCGTGGACTTTGTATGGCGCGAAGGCCGTCGTTCAGCATGGCGAGCATGCTCAGGTGTTCCTCGTCTCGGCACGCACGAGCGGCGAAGACGATGCCGAAGCCGGCATCACGCTGTTTCTGGCGCCGAGGGACGCGGCGGGCGTGAGCGTGCGCGGCTATCGGAAGATCGACGGGGGACGCGCGGCCGAAGTGACGTTCGACAATGTCACGCTCGACGACGACTCCGTGCTCGGCTCAGTCGGCCAGGGCTTTGCGACGCTCGAATATGCAATGAGCTGCGGCGTGCTCGCGCTGTGCGCGGAAGCGGTCGGCGCCATGGACGTCGCGAAAGACTACACGCTCGACTATCTGCGCACGCGCAGGCAGTTCGGCGTGCCGATCGGCAGCTTCCAGGCGTTGCAGCATCGCATGGCCGATTTGCTGCTCGAAATCGAGCAGGCGCGCTCGGCGGTGATCAATGCGGCGGCGGTTCTCGATGGTGAACGCAGTGCGCGCGAGCGCGCGGTGTCGGCGGCGAAGTACAGCATCGGCCGGATCGGCACCCGGGTAGCAGAGGAATGCATCCAGATGCACGGCGGGATTGGCATGACATGGGAGTTGCCGCTTGCGCATTACGCGAAGCGGCTCGTGATGATCGATCATCAGCTTGGGGATGAGGATCATCATTTGGAGCGGTTTGTGGCGCTGGGAGCTGCGGCGTCGCTCGCGCAGGCCTGATCATCAGGCGCCTGCTTGTCGGAGACGCGGGGCGTCGCAGTTATCCGCGACGGGCAAGAAAAAAGGACCTACGGCTTTCACCGTAAGTCCTTTTTGATCTTGGTCGGGGCGAGAGGATTTGAACCTCCGACCACCTGCACCCCATGCAGGTACGCTACCAGGCTGCGCTACGCCCCGAACAGAAGAAAAATTATAACAGACACTTCATTCGATTAGAACCGCCCGACACGAACAAAGCGAACGAGCCCATTAACTAGTGGCCCAGCAGATCGATTACGCTCTGCAGTTCCTCGCGCAACTTCTCGACATCGACAGCAACCGTTGCCGCCGATGCCTGGACCTGCCCCGCGGCTCCGGCGGCAGCTTCACCCGCTTCGATGACGGCATCCGGCCCACCGCCGCCATGCGAATCGAGCCGGTTGCGGGCGCCGTTGATCGTAAAACCCTGCTCGTACAGCAACTCTCGAATCCGCCTGATCAGCAGCACCTCGTGATGCTGATAATACCGACGATTGCCGCGCCGCTTGACCGGCCTCAACTGGGTGAACTCTTGCTCCCAGTAACGCAGCACGTGGGGCTTCACGCCGCAAAGTTCGCTGACCTCACCAATCGTGAAGTATCGCTTCGCCGGAATCGGAGGCAAGACGACTTTTTCGATCGTCGCAGTCATCGTCAGTTAGCCGTGATGGGTTGCCCGAAAGCGCGCCAGTCGATCAGCGCGCGAAGCTCGCTTCGGCGCCGTTTTCGACGAGCGCCTTCAACTTTTGACTTGCATGAAACGTCACCACGCGACGCGCGGCGATCGGAATCGCCTCGCCCGTCTTCGGATTTCTGCCGGGACGCTGCGGCTTGTCGCGCAACTGGAAGTTGCCGAAGCCCGACAGCTTGACGCTGTCGCCGCTCTCGAGCGCATCGCGGATCACCTCGAAGAACGCCTCGACCATGTCCTTCGCTTCCCGCTTGTTGAGCCCGACATTGTCGAACAGCAACTCGGCAAGTTCCGCCTTGGTGAGCGTCGGCGTCTCATTGGAAACGACGGCGGGTGATGTCGGAATTTCTCGAATCATGGCGCTGCGTTGCGCCGTAAGAAGGGCTTCGAAATCACTCGAGTTCATTTCATTCATATCTATCAAATGGCGCGCCAAGCGTAAAACAATGGATGCGGAAACAGCCGTGCAAATGTTAAATGCGGGTTATCCGCGCAACCGTGCGCCATATACTCGAGCCAGACGTTCCACCAGAGTTTGAATAGCCAGATCGACCGTTTCATCCTGAAGGGTTCCGCCAGTATCTTGCAAGGTCACCCGGAACGCAAGGCTTTTCTCGTGCGCGGCCAGACCACCGGAAGTGTTTGATTTTGGACGAAATTCGTCGAAAAGCGCAACCTTCTGGACAGCCTTGCAGGCCGGTTCGGACTGGGCCTTCTGGAGCTCGTCGAGCAGCGCCTGAACCTCGATTTTCTGATCGACGACCACCGCAATATCACGTCGTACCGGCGGGAATTTTGAAACTTCCGACGGAACCGGCAATACCCGTTGCATTAATGCTTCCGCTTCGATTTCAAACAGAATCGGCGCATGCGGCAAATCATATTTTTGCATCCAGCGCGGATGCAATTCGCCAATCCAGCCCACTGCGCGACCATTCAATTCGATACGCGCGCTGCGTCCCGGATGCAGCGCCGGATGCTCGGCCTTTACGAACCGCGCGAGCGCCGGTGCGACCAGCGCTTCGATGTCGCCCTTCATGTCGAAGAAGTCGACGGCACGCGTCGGTGCCCCCCACTGCTCGTCGAGCGCGGGACCGTAGGCGAGCGCGCCGATCATCTTCGGCTGCGCGAAACCTTCGACCGTCAGCTCGCCGGCCTTGATCGACGGATCATGCAGGAACACGCGGCCCGCTTCGAACACGCGCACGCGGTCCGCCGCGCGACGGTTCAGGTTCGTGCGCAGCACATGAATCAGGCTGCCGAACAGCGTCGTGCGCATCACCGACAGCTGGCTTGCGATCGGGTTAATTAGACGCACCGGGTTGTTATTGCCCGCGAAGTCCTGCTCCCACTCGGCGTCGACGAAGCTGAAGTTCACCGTTTCCGCGTAGTCGCGCGCGGCGAGTGCATGCCGGATCGCGTGGATCGAGCGTTGCGTCTCGTTGGTCGCGCGCATTTCGCTGGTCGCGACCGGCGGGCGCGCCGGAATTTTTTCGAAGCCGTAGATACGTGCGACTTCTTCGATCAGGTCCTCTTCGATTTCGATATCGAAGCGGTACGACGGCGGCATCACCGAGAACGTATCGCCGTCACGCTCGAACGACAGGCCGAGGCGCGTGAAGATCTGCCCGATTTCATCGGCGCCGATCGCGACGCCGATGATGCGGTTCGCGCGCGAAACGCGCATCTTCACGGGCGCGCGCTTTGGCACGTTGACGATCTGATCGTCGACCGGACCCGCTTCGCCGCCGCAGATGTCGAGGATCAACTGCGTGATGCGTTCGATATGATCGACGGTCGTTGCGTAATCCACGCCGCGCTCGAAGCGATGGCCTGCATCGGTCGAAAAGTTGTACTTGCGCGAGCGGCCACGAATGCTATCGGGCCACCAGAACGCGGCTTCGAGATAGATGTTGGTGGTGTCGAGCGTGACCGCGGTGCTGTCGCCGCCCATGATGCCCGCGAGGCTTTCGATATGCTGCTCGTCGGCGATCACGCCGACCGTTTCATCGAGCTCGACCGTGTTGCCGTTCAGCAGTTTCAGCGTTTCGCCCTTGCGTCCCCAGCGCACGTCCATGCCGCCGTGGATCTTGTCGAGATCGAACACGTGTGACGGACGCCCCAGCTCGAGCATCACATAGTTCGAGATGTCGACGAGCGCGGAGATGCTACGCTGGCCGGAGCGCTCGAGACGCTCGACCATCCATTGCGGCGACTTCGCGCGCGCATTGACGCCGCGGATCACGCGGCCCGAGAAACGGCCGCACAGATCGGGCGCCGAGATTTTCACGGGCAGCGTTTCATTCAGCTTCACCGGAGCCGGCTTGATGTCGAGCGAGCGCAGCCGTGCCCCGGTAATCGCCGAAGTTTCGCGCGCGACGCCGAATACCGACAAACAGTCGGCCTTGTTCGGCGTCAGCTTGATTTCAAAAACGGTGTCGTCGAGGTTGAGGGTCTCGCGGATGTCCTGGCCGATCGGGGTATCTTCCGGCAGGATCATCAGTCCACTGTGATCTTCGGAGAGCTTCAGCTCGCGCGCCGAACACAGCATGCCCTGGCTTTCGACGCCGCGCAGCTTCGACAGCTTGATCGCGAACGGCGCGCCGCCCTCCTCGGCCGGCGGCAGTTGCGCGCCGACCAGCGCGACCGGCACCTTGATGCCCGGCGCCACGTTCGGCGCGCCGCATACGATGTTCAGCGTCGCGCCGGTGCCGGCGTTG
Organism: Paraburkholderia sp. BR13444; assembly: GCF_040948755.1. Classification (NCBI taxonomy): domain Bacteria; kingdom Pseudomonadati; phylum Pseudomonadota; class Betaproteobacteria; order Burkholderiales; family Burkholderiaceae; genus Paraburkholderia; species Paraburkholderia sp. BR13444. The sequence goes on from NZ_JBFPKM010000002.1 coordinate 225,291, forward strand.
ACCTGACACACGTTGAGCTTGTCCGCATCCGGGTGCTTGACGACTTCCAGCACCTGGCCGACGACGATCTTCGAGGTCGGCGGCGCGGCTGGCCGCAGGTCTTCGACTTCGAGACCCGCCATCGTCAACGCGTGCGACAGCTCGTCGGTGGTCAGTCGGGGATCGACAAAGGTTCTGAGCCAGGATTCCGGAAATTGCATGGTTCTGTGTACGTTCTGATCAGGTTAGGTCCACGTCCGGCAGGTGCTTCGTAAAGCCGGTGGTCTTGCGCCGGTTCAGCGAGCTCCGCCGGGGACGCTCGCGGCGCGCACCGGGTGCGCTACCGCGTTCTTTGCTTTGTAGCGCTCGCGCGCGCCGGTTCACGCGAATTGACGCAGGAAACGCAGGTCGTTTTCGAAGAACAGGCGCAGGTCCTGCACGCCGTAACGCAGCATCGTGAGACGCTCGAGGCCGCTGCCGAAAGCGAAGCCGATGTAGCGCTCCGGGTCCAGACCCATGTTACGGATCACGGTCGGATGCACCTGGCCCGAGCCCGAAATTTCGAGCCACCTGCCCGCGTTCTTGCCTGTTTCGAACTGCATGTCGATCTCGGCCGACGGTTCGGTGAACGGGAAATACGACGGACGGAAGCGCACGAGAATGTCGTCGCGCTCGAAGAATTTTTTCAGGAAGTCGGTATAGACACCCTTCAGGTCCGCGAAGCTGATGTTCTCGTCGATCCACAGGCCTTCGACCTGGTTGAACATCGGCGAATGCGTGGCGTCGCTATCCACGCGATACGTGCGGCCGGGCACTATCACCTTGATCGGCGGCGTGTTGGTACGCGCGTAGCGTACCTGCATCGGACTCGTATGCGTACGCAGCAGCAGCGGGCGGCCGTCGGCGTCCTTGCCGTCGACGTAGAAGGTATCCTGCATCGAACGCGCCGGATGGTTTTCCGGGCTGTTCAGCGAAGTGAAGTTGTACCAGTCGGTTTCGATCTCGGGGCCGTCTGCCACGTCGAATCCGATCGTACGAAAAATTTGCTCGACGCGCTCCCAGGTGCGCATCACCGGGTGCAGGCTGCCAGCATTGGCGCCGCGGCCCGGCAGCGTGACGTCGATCGCTTCAGCGGCGAGGCGCTGGTTCAGAAGCGCATCGGCGAGCGACTGACGACGTGCCGTCAGCGCGGCTTCGACCTGTTGCTTGACGAGGTTGATCCGAGCGCCTTCTGTCTTGCGCGTTTCGGGATCGAGTTTGCCAAGGCCTTTCAACATCTCGGTCAGCGCACCCGCCTTACCGAGAAAGCGCGCTTTCTCGTTCTCGAGGGTGGTGACGTCGGGGGCTTCTGCGAAGGCTTTTTGCGCGTCGGCGACAATCTGGTCCAGATCCATTGATCCCATCATTTCAACGTCAGTGTTCTATCGAAACAAAACTGGTTCTACCAACAAAAACGGGGCTCGGTGAGGAGCCCCGTTTTTGTTGCAGCGTCACCGTGACTACCGGATGTTCGCTGCAACGAACCACGCAGTTTTAATTGCCAGAAGCGCAATCAGGCTGCAACGGCGGCTTTCACCTGCTGAACGATCGCAGCAAAAGCAGCCTTGTCGAATACAGCCATGTCGGCCAGCACCTTGCGGTCCAGTTCAATCGACGCCTTCTTCAGGCCGTTGATGAACACGCTGTACGTCATGTCGTGCTGACGCACCGCCGCGTTGATACGCGTGATCCACAGTGCGCGGAACACACGCTTCTTGTTGCGGCGATCGCGGTAGGCGTACTGGCCTGCGCGCATGACCGCCTGCTTGGCGATGCGATAGACGTTATTGCGACGGCCGCGGTAACCCTTGGCCAGCTTGATGATCTTCTTGTGACGGGCCCGTGCGGTAACCCCACGTTTTACTCGAGGCATGTTTCGCTCCTATGAGTGTCGGTTAAGGGTTAAGCGAACGGCAGCATTGCGCGAACGGAGTTCAGATCGGAATCGTGAACTGCCGTGGAGCCGCGCAGATGGCGTTTGTTCTTGGTGGTCTTCTTGGTAAGAATGTGACGCTTGAAGGCCTGACCGCGCTTAACGGTACCGCCCGGACGCACCACGAAGCGCTTTGCAGCGCTCTTCTTGGTCTTCATCTTCGGCATGACAACTCCATTATTAGATGGACATGGGTGTGCGGTCGGCCAAATGGCCATTTCCCGCCCTTCGAAACCCATTCCACTTGGTATGCAGACCGCCGATACCGCCAGCGGCCGCTTTTCGGGAACGACTGCGCGCTTGCATGCGCGACGTTCCGAAATTTTCCAACACCGCGCCAGACACCCAGCACAGCATCAAACAACCTTGCGCTACCGGAGAGCGGGCCGTATGGCACGCCGCCGCTCCGGCCAACTGCTTCGCGCTTACTTCTTTTTCTTCGGAGCGAGCACCATGATCATCTGGCGCCCTTCCATTTTCGGCATCTGCTCGACCTGACCGACTTCGTCGAGGTCGGTGCGCAGGCGTTCGAGCATGCGCATGCCGATTTCCTGGTGAGCCATTTCGCGGCCACGGAAACGCAACGTGATTTTCGTCTTGTCGCCGTCTTCGAGGAAGCGGACGAGGTTGCGCAGTTTGACGTTGTAATCGCCGTCGTCGGTACCCGGGCGGAATTTGACTTCCTTGACCTGAATGACCTTCTGCTTGAGCTTGGCCTCGTGTTGCTTCTTCGCTTCCTGGTACTTGAACTTGCCGTAGTCCATCAAGCGGCAAACCGGCGGAACCGCTTGCGGGGCGATTTCGACCAGATCCACGTCCTGCTGTTCCGACATGCGGAACGCATCAGCGAGTTTCACGATGCCGAGCGGTTCGTTCTCGACGCCGACCAGTCGCACCTCGGGTGCTGTAATTTCACCGTTGATGCGGTGCGCAGACTTATCAGTAGCGATGTTACGTTTCCTCTAAAAATTAAAAAAAACGAGCCGGGTACCGAGTGGTTAGTTGAACGACTGCACGTCCTGGCGCAGACGCTCAATGAAGGCGTCAACAGGCATCACACCCATATCGACACCACCACGGGCACGCACGGCTACCGTTTGCGCTTCACGCTCCTTGTCGCCGACCACCAGCAGGTACGGCACCTTTTCCAGCGTGTGCTCGCGTATTTTATAGCTAATCTTCTCGTTGCGCAAATCGGCCTCGACTCTAACCCCTTGTTTTTGCAACGATTGGGCTAGCGACTGCGCATATTCGGCCTGGCTTTCCGCGATATTCATCACGACGACCTGGATCGGCGCAAGCCAGGCGGGCATTGCACCAGCATGGTGCTCGATGAGAATCCCGAGGAAGCGTTCCATCGATCCGACGATTGCCCGGTGGAGCATGATCGGGCGACGACGACTATTGTCTTCGGCGACGTATTCGGCACCCAGACGCTCCGGCAGCACCATGTCGAGTTGCAGCGTACCGCACTGCCATGAGCGGCCGAGCGCGTCCTTGATGTGATACTCGACCTTCGGGCCATAGAACGCACCCTCGCCGGGCAGTTCTTCCCACGTGACGCCGCAGGCCGTCAGCGCCTCGCGCAGCCCCTGCTCCGCGCGATCCCACGTTTCGTCGGTGCCGGCGCGCGCATCCGGACGCAGCGACAGCTTGATCTCAACGTTGTCGAAGCCGAAGTCGCGGTAGACGCTCATCGCCAGCGTGTTGAACGCGATCGATTCGCTGATGAACTGGTCTTCGGTACAAAAAATATGGGCGTCGTCCTGCACGAAGCCGCGCACGCGCATCAGTCCATGCAGCGCGCCCGACGATTCGTTGCGATGGCACGAACCGAACTCAGCGTAACGCAGCGGCAGATCGCGATACGAGCGCAGACCGTGGTTGAACACCTGCACGTGACCGGGGCAGTTCATCGGCTTGATCGCGTAGTCGCGCTTTTCCGATTCGGTCGTGAACATATTTTCACGATAGTTCTGCCAGTGTCCCGACGCTTCCCACAGCGAGCGGTCCATGATCAACGGCGTCTTGATTTCAAGGTAGCCGGCGTCATTCACGCGACGGCGCATGTACTGCTCGACCTGCTGCCACAGCGTCCAGCCGCGCGGATGCCAGAACACCATGCCCGGCGACTCGTCCTGCATGTGGAACAGGTCGAGCTGCTTGCCCAGCTTCCGATGATCGCGCTTCTCGGCCTCTTCGAGCATGTGCAGATATGCTTCCTGGTCTTCCTTCTTCGTCCAGGCCGTGCCGTAAATTCGCTGCAACTGCTCGTTCTTCGAGTCCCCGCGCCAGTAGGCTCCCGCGACTTTCATCAGCTTGAAGACCTTCAGCTTGCCGGTGGACGGCACGTGCGGACCGCGGCACAGGTCCGTGAAGCCGCCATGCGAGTACAGCTTGATTTCGTCGCTGGCGGGAATCGATTCGATGATTTCGGCTTTGTACTTTTCGCCGATGCTCTTGAAGTACTCGACCGCTTCGTCGCGCGACACCACGCGACGCGACACCGGCTCGTCCTTCTTCGCGAGCTCCTGCATGCGCTTTTCGATCTTTTCGAGGTCTTCCGGCGTGAAAGGACGGTTGTACGAGAAGTCGTAATAGAAACCGTTGTCAATGACGGGGCCGATCGTAACCTGCGCTTCGGGGTACAGATCCTTCACCGCATACGCGAGCAGGTGTGCCGTCGAGTGGCGGATGATATCGAGTCCGTCAGCATCCTTCTCCGTGATGATGGCGAGCGCCACGTCGCGATCGATCAGCGCAGACGTATCGACCAACTCCCCGTCGATCTTCCCGCCGAGTGCGGCTTTCGCGAGGCCGGGGCCGATCGAGGCGGCCACTTCGGCGACGGTCACCGGATGCTCGTACTGTCGAACAGAACCGTCAGGCAAACGTATCGAAACCATTGCGTTCTCCGTGGTGCCGACCGGCGGCGGCACATACAACCAGGGTCAAAAAGACAAAAAAAATGCGGCCCCACTTTCGAGGGGCCGCATTCACATTTTACGCAAGCATCACTGGCGAAAGAGGTCCTCGACTAGCGTCGCTCCGAAGTGGTTTCGGTCAACGTTCGCGGTGTCATAACCGTATTCGCCTTTTTGCGCTCACAGCGCTTACTGCAGCTTGCGAAACCCCGGCGAGACCGGAATTCCATTTCGTTGGTAGGCTCGATTGGACTCGAACCAACGACCCCCACCATGTCAAGGTGGTGCTCTAACCAGCTGAGCTACGAGCCTGAAGAAACGAGAGTATATGGGGTACAGCCCAGCTTGGCAAGTACTTTTATGCAGCGACTTTAATTCGTCTCACCGTCGGCAGGCCCTTTTCCAATCGTTCGCGTCTCAGTTCTTGCGCGTCGCCCGCACCACGCCCGTGATTTCGCCCAGCAACGTGCACGCGCGCTGGATCTGCGCAGAGCTGGAAACCTCGACGGTAAATTGCATGAACGCGGCATTGCGGCGGGTTTGCGTCTTCACGCCGATCACGTTCATCTTTTCCCGCGCGAACACTTCAGAGATATCGCGCAGCAAGCCTTGTCGGTCCGTCGCCTCGATGCTGAGATCGACCGGGTAGACGGACTGGCCGCGACCGCTCATCACGTCCGCCGACCACGCGGTCTGCAGCACGCGCTCCGGCGCGCGCTCTGCCATCCGGCGGAACGTCGCGCAGTCGCTGCGATGCACCGACATGCCCTTGCCGCGCGTGACGAAGCCGCAGATGTCGTCGGGCGGCGCGGGCCGGCAGCAGCGCGCGAGCTGGGTGAGCAATGCATCGACGCCGACCACCAGCACGCCGGTAGACGCGCCGCGCGCGACGCTCGCGCCACTGCTGCGTTTCTCGAATTTTTCCGGCGCCTCGAGCTCGGGCTCGGGCGGCGGCGCGTCCTGCAGCGCCTGCTCGACGAGCCGCAGGCTGAATTCCTCCTTGCCGACCACGGAGAACAGGTCGTCAGTGGTCTTGAAACCAAGCCGCGCGGCCAGCTGATCGAGATTGACCGAGGTCTTGCCTTCGCGCTGCAGGGTTTTTTCAACCATCGCGCGACCGTTCGCGATGTGCTCCTGCAACTCGACCGCGTTGAACCACGCGCGCACCTTCTGCCGCGCTCGCCCGCTTTGCAGATAGCCAAGCTGCGGATTGAGCCAGTCGCGCGACGGACCACCCTCCTTCACCGCCACGATCTCGACCGTCTGGCCATTCTGCAATGCGGTGTTGAGCGGCACCATCACGCCGTCGACGCGCGCGCCGCGGCAACGATGCCCAAGCTCGCTGTGCAGGTGATACGCGAAGTCGATCGGCGTCGCGCCGTGCGGCAACGGAATCACGCGCGCCTGCGGCGTCAGCACGTAGATGTGATCATCGTCGAGCGTGGCCTGCCGCAACTGCTCCCATGGCTGCACCGCGCCCGCTTCGCCATGCTCGCCCTCGGACACCTCGTCCTTCCACGCGAGCAGCTGTCGCAACCAGGCGATCTTCTCGTCGTATTTCTCGCTCGCGGTGAACGTGCCGCCATAGCCGCGCGCACCCGCTTCCTTGTAGCGCCAGTGCGCGGCCACGCCGTATTCGGCGAAGCGATGCATTTCCTGCGTGCGGATCTGCACTTCGAACGCGCGGCCGTCGTCGCCGATCACGACCGTGTGCAGCGACTTGTAGCCGTTCGGCTTCGGCCGGGAGATGTAATCGTCGAACTCCTTCGGCACCGGCTGCCACAGGTTGTGCACGATGCCGAGCACGGTGTAGCAGTCCTTGATGTCCGGCACGATCACGCGAAACGCGCGCACGTCGTACAGCTCCGCGAAGTCGAGCTGCTTGCCGCGCATCTTGCGCCAGATGCTGTAGATATGCTTCGGCCGACCACTCACTTCGGCGCGGATGTGCGCGGCGGCCAGCTCCTGCTGCAGGCGTTCGATCGCCTGTGCGACATAGCTCTCACGCTCGACGCGCTTCTCGTCGAGCAGCTTCGCGATGCGCTTGTAGGTGTCCGGCTCCTCGAAACGGAACGCGAGATCCTCGAGCTCCCACTTCAATTGCCAGATGCCGAGGCGGTTCGCGAGCGGTGCGTAGATATCGAGGGTTTCGCGCGCGACGTCGGGCGACGGCGTGATCTTCGCGGCCGCGTAGTAACGCAGTGATTGCAGCCGCGACGCGAGGCGGATCAGCACGACGCGAATGTCCTGCGCGAACGCGAGCAGCATCTTGCGCAGCGCCTCGACCTGCGCGCGGCGCGCAGCCTGCGCGTCACGCCCGGCCTCGGGCATCGCGTTTTGCGCCGCACGCAAACTGACCGTGCCGAGCCGCAGCAGCTTGCGCACGTCGCCGACCAGTTGCGCGACTTCTTCGCCGAAGTTGTCGGCGATCACGCGCTCCGGATCGTGCAGATGCGGTGTCAGCGCGAACAGCGCCGCGGCCAGCACCGCCGGCGGATCGACGTTGAGCTTGCGCATGATCGACGCGGTGCCCAACGCGTGATCCGCGAGCAATTCGCCCGACGACAGCCGCACCTCGCCCGCATGCTCGCGCACGAACGCCATCGCTTCGTCGAAGGAACGATGGGGATGAGGCGCCTTCGGAACGGTTTCGGTATTCATGGTGCGACGGCCCGCCGGGCCAGACGATTCAACGGAAAATCAACAACGGTGCGGCCTCTCAACCGCAAATCAGCTGCGCTGCGCCGCGATCACGACGATTTCGACGAGGCACTTCGGATTCGCGAGCTTTGCCTCGACGGTTGCGCGCGGCGGCGTGTCACCCTGCGCTACCCACTCGTCCCACACGGCGTTCATGCCGGCGAAATGCGCCATGTCCGAGATATAGATCTGCACCGACAGCAGCAGCGACTTGTCGCTGTTCGCTTCAGCGAGCAGACGGTCGATGTGGCCGAGCACTTCGCGCGTCTGGCCGGTGATGTCCTGATCGTCGTCCTCGGCGATCTGACCCGCGAGGTACACGGTGCCGTTGTGCACGGCCATTTCCGAGAGACGCTTGCCGACGTGATAACGAATGACTGCCATGAAATGTCCTGAGCTGAGGGTTGATCGAACTACATGCCGCACGACACTGCTAATAAAAGCTTCATACGGAACTTAATATTATGACCCGTTGGCGGCCGAACCGATGAAGAACTCCCTCGCGAGCGCGATCTGGTCCGCCGCGAGAAACGCCGGCGCATGACCTACGCCCGCGATCTCCACGCTCGATACGGCACGCCCGGCCGCCACCATCTTCGCGACCGTTTCACGCGACAGCAAATCCGACTGCTCGCCGCGCACCACGAGCACCGGCCCCTGGAACGACGCGAGCGAATGCCACAGCGCCGCTTCGCCGAGCTTCGCCGCCTCCTCGTTGACCGCCGCGAACGGCTGGGCGATGCGCGGGTCATAGCGCAGCACCCACGCACCTGCCTCTTCGCGCAGCAACGGCGTATTGATTTCGCGCCATTCGTCAGGCGTCAGCGGGCCGAAGCCCTGCGCGAGTTGCGCCGCGTAGTCGACACCCTGCTGCAGCGTATCGAAGCGTACGGGCTTGCCGAGGTAATCGCCGATGCGCTTGACCGCGACCGGCTCCAGATGCGGCCCGACGTCGTTCAGCAGCAGCTTACGGATCGGCGTGTCCGGCAGACCGGCGAGCCCCATGCCGATCAGGCCGCCCATCGAGGTGCCGAACCAGTCGACGGTGTCGACGTCGAGCCGCGCGATCAGCGTGACCATGTCGGCGACGTACTGCGGTACCGCATATAAGTTGGGGTTCGCGAGCCACGACGACAAGCCCCGGCCAACCACGTCCGGGCACACCACGCGATAGGTGTCCGCGAAGTTGGCAGCGAGTCGGTCGAAATCGCGCCCCGATCGTGTCAGTCCGTGCACGCACAGCAGCACGCGCGGATTGTCCGGATCGCCCCACTCGGTATAGGCGACGCGATGCAGGCCGGCCGCGCTCGCGCACTGCACGTAACGTTGACGCGGCGCGGGCCGCCCGGTGGTGGAAGCATAAGTCGTTGCGGTCATCTGGTGTCCTTGCAAAGACGCTGCGGATTGGGCTGCGAACGATTGTAAACCGCTTCGTCGCGCGGCAAGCATCGGCCAGAAGGCTTAGGAAGATCGTGCAAACCGTCCGGCGCATCTGGCGCCGCGCGCCAAAAATAGAACGGGCGAGACTCGCGTCTCGCCCGTCCGGAAAGCATCGTTGCCGTCGCGCTCGCATCGACGCGCGCAGCGGCGTCTCCACCCGCGTCAGCTCACCGCGCTCACATCGAGCGGCGCGCCGGTCTTCGCCTTGATTTCGTCGACGCTCACGCCCGGCGCAAGTTCGGTCACTTTCAAGCCGTTTTCGGTCACTTCGATCACGCCGAGATCGGTGATGATCTCATCGACCACACCCACGCCCGTCAGCGGCAGCGTGCATTCTTCGAGGATCTTGTGCTGATCGCCCTTGGCGACGTGCTCCATCAGCACGACCACGCGCTTGACGCCCGCGACCAGGTCCATCGCGCCGCCCATGCCCTTGATCATCTTGCCCGGGATCATCCAGTTCGCGAGATCGCCCTTCTTGCTGATCTGCATCGCGCCGAGGATCGCCAGATTGATGTGGCCGCCGCGAATCATCGCGAACGAATCCGCCGAGGAGAAAATCGACGAACCGGGCAGCGTCGTCACCGTCTGCTTGCCGGCGTTGATCAGGTCGGCGTCGACTTCATCTTCGGTCGGCGACGGGCCGATGCCGAGCAGACCGTTTTCCGACTGCAGCCACACTTCGACGCCCGCCGGCACGTGGTTCGCGACCAGCGTCGGCAAGCCGATGCCGAGGTTCACATAAAAGCCGTCCTGCAGTTCCTTCGCCGCGCGCGCGGCCATTTCGTCACGAGTCCATGCCATGATCAGTCTCCTTTCGCGCGGACGACGCGTTGTTCGATGCGTTTTTCCGGATGCGCATTCAGCACGATGCGCTGCACGAAGATGCCAGGCGTGTGGATCGCGTCCGGATCGAGCTCGCCCACTTCGACGATCTCTTCGACCTCCGCGACGGTGATGCGGCCCGCCATCGCGCACATCGGATTGAAGTTGCGCGCGGTGCGGCGATAGATAAGGTTGCCGGCCTTGTCGGCCTTCCATGCCTTGACGAGCCCGATATCCGCGGTCAGCGAATGTTCGAGCACGTAGTGGTTCTCGCCGAACTGACGGGTTTCCTTGCCCTCGGCGATCTGCGTGCCGAAACCAGTGTTCGTGAAAAACGCCGGGATGCCCGCGCCGCCTGCGCGCAGCTTCTCGGCGAGCGTGCCTTGCGGCGTGAATTCGAGCTCGAGTTCGCCGGCCAGGTACTGACGCTCGAACTCCTTGTTCTCACCGACGTACGACGAGATCATCTTCCTGATCTGACGCGTCTCGAGCAGCAGGCCGAGGCCGAAACCGTCGACGCCCGCGTTGTTGCTGATGCAGGTGATGCCCCGCACCTTCGAATCGCGCAGCGCCGCGATCAGCGCCTCGGGAATGCCGCACAAGCCGAAGCCGCCGACGGCGAACGTCTGCCCGTCCTTGACGATGTCCTTCAGCGCCTCGGCGGCGCCTGGATAGACCTTGTTCATCTGTATGTCCCTTCCTCTATGGAAACCCGAAACCTGTACGCAGGCCGCCGGATCATTGCGGCTGATATCGCAACTGGCGAACTTCACGTCGCCTCACGATACCGCTACGTCATTCTAGTAGTCATCCGCGGCATGCGCCGCGTTGTCATCTGCCCGAAAGAGTACGCTGGGCCCGCCATACGGCACAATACGCAAAAATACATAAGTACTTGCCGCCCCGCCCATGCCCGCTCTGGATTACCGCACTGCATTTCACCTCGCGCCGATCGGACTCGTGCTGTCGCGCGAGCGGACCATCGAAGACTGCAACGACGAACTCGCGTCGATTTTCGGCTACGCGCGCGACGCGCTGATCGGTCAGTCATTCCAGGTGTTGTACCCATCGGCGGATGAGTTCGAGCGGATCGGCGCGCGCATTCCGCCGATCATGACCGCGCAAGGCAGCTACGCGGACGACCGCATCATGAAACGCGCGAACGGCGAGCTGTTCTGGTGTCACGTGACGGGCCGCGCGCAGCAGCGCACCGACCCGCATGCGGCAGGTGTCTGGACCTTCGAGGACCTGAGCGCGACCCGCCGGGTCGCGGTGGAACTGACGCCGCGCGAGCGCGAAATCGCCGCGCAACTGGTGACCGGCAAGACCAGCAAGCAGATCGGCCGCGTGCTCGACATCAGCCCGCGCACGGTCGACGTCTACCGTGCGCGGCTCATGCGTAAATACGATACGGGCAATGCGACCGAGCTGTTGCAGCGGCTGCTCGGAGATTGACAGAGAAAGAGAGTATGACGCGCGCGACCGCGCGCTCAGGGCAACGCCGTCAGGCAGCCTTGACGAGAGCCGCGCTCTCGATGGCCGCGCGCAGCACGTCGGGCACTGGCATCGACTTGCCTGCCGCGTAGTCGATCCACACGCATCGCGCGGCGCCCCGCGCATAGAGCGTGTCCGGCTCATCGGCACGCAAAAGCTCGAAAGCCGTATCGAAGCTGCTGCGCCCCGGCGTGGCCACCGACATCCGGCCGATCACGTCACCCGGATAGTGCAGCTGCTTCAGAAACTCCATCGACGCATTGACAATCACCGGCCCCTGCCCGTCCGGGCGCTCGCCGAGGAAGTCCATGTGTTCGAACCAGGAAATCCGCACCTGCTCCATGTAGCGAAAATAAACCGTGTTGTTGACGTGACCGAAGGCGTCCATGTCGCCCCAGCGGATCGGCATCGTCATTTCGAAAACTGCGTGAAAATCGCTCATGCATTACTTCCGTTCTTCCTTTGCTGCCTGACTGTTGAAACGTTTGACTGCGCGCTCACGCGAGCCCGAAACCGTCGTCGGCGGCGATCACCGAGCCGTTGATGAACTGCGATTCGTCCGCCGCGAGCAGCAGGAGCAGCCCGTCGAGATCCTCCGGTTTGCCGACCCGATGGCGCGGCAGCATCGCAATCAGTTTCTGCCCCTGATCGGTCGACCAGTGGTGGTGGTTGATCTCGGTGTCGATATAGCCGGGGCAGATCGCGTTCACATTGATGCCATGCTTGCCCCACTCGAGCGCCATCGCCTTCGTCATGTGGACGACCGCGGCCTTGCTCATCGAATACAGGCCGATTTGCGGCAGCACGCGCAAGCCCGCCATCGACGCGATGTTGATGATCCGGTACGACGGCTTCTGCGCGTTGTTGCCGCGCATGATCATGCGCTTGGCGACTTCCTGCGCGACGAAAAAAGCGCCGCGCGTATTGGTGTCGAACACGTATTCGAAGTCCGCCGGCGTGACCTCGGACAGCTTCTGCGTAGTCGACACGCCCGAGTTATTGACGAGGATATCGATAGTGCCGGCTTCGGTCTCGGCGTGCGCGACCGCCGACTTGATGCTCTGGTAGTCGGTCACGTCGAGCGACACCACGTGCGCGGCGCCGCCGGACGCCTCGATTTCCGCGCGCAGCTCCTTGAGCCGCTCGGTCCGTCGGCTCGCCAGCACGACCTTCGCGCCCGCCTGCGACAGCACCTGCGCGAAGCGCTTGCCCAACCCGCTCGAGGCGCCAGTGATCAGCGCGACCTTGCCTTCCAGATTGATCGAACGGCCCATTGTCTTTCCTTGCTCGGTTGTAGTGACAACTGCGGTTGACGGGGTTTGGTACGACCGCGATAAGGGTCTATACCGTATCATGAAATAGTACGCTCGTGCTAATCTGTGGCTTTTGGGTTGCGGCGTAGGGATCGATCGCCCACAATACGAACCCGAAAAAAGCATTCTAACGGTAAGAGGAGCATCAATGACCCCCGCAAGTCTCATTGAGCAGTACGGCCCGCGCGAGTCGATGGAGTATGACGTCGTCATCGTCGGCGGCGGCCCTGCGGGCCTGTCGGCTGCCATTCGTCTGAAGCAGCGCGCCGCCGAACAGGGCGTCGAGCTTGGCGTCTGCGTACTCGAAAAAGGCTCTGAGATCGGGGCGCATATCCTGTCGGGCGCGGTGATGGACCCGCGCGCGCTGACCGAGCTGATCCCGGACTGGAAAGAAAAAGGCGCGCCGCTGACGGTCGAGGTGACCGAAGACCGCTTCCTGTTCCTGTCGGCGACGGGCGCGAAGAGCGTGCCGAACTGGGCGCTGCCGGACAATTTCAAGAACCACGGCAACTACGTGATCAGCCTCGCGAACGTCACGCGCTGGCTGGGTCAACAGGCCGAGGCGCTCGGCGTCGAGATTTTCCCGGGCTTTCCGGCGGCTGAAGTGCTGTACAACGACGACGGCTCGGTAAAAGGCGTCGCGACCGGCAATCTCGGCATCGGCAAGGACGGCGAGCCGACCGAGAACTTCCAGCTCGGCATGGAGCTGCACGCGAAGTACACGCTGTTCTGCGAAGGCGCGCGCGGCCACCTCGGCCGCCAGCTGAACGAGAAGTTCAAGCTGCGCGACGGCGTCGATCCGCAGGTGTACGGCCTCGGCATCAAGGAGCTGTGGGAGATTGATCCCGCGAAGCACAAGCCGGGTCTGGTGATGCACACGGCCGGCTGGCCGCTCGAAAACGACACCTACGGCGGCTCGTTCCTCTATCACATGGACAACAACCAGGTCGTGGTCGGCTTCGTGGTCGGCCTCGGCTATTCGAATCCGTATCTGTCGCCGTTCGAGGAATTCCAGCGCTACAAGACGCATCCGGCGATCCGCGCGATTCTGGAAGGCGGCAAGCGCGTGTCATACGGCGCGCGCGCGATCACCGCGGGCGGTCTGATGTCGCTGCCGAAGCTGGTGTTCCCGGGCGGCGCACTTGTCGGCGACGACGCGGGCTTCCTGAACGCTTCGCGGATCAAGGGTTCGCACGCCGCGATCAAGACCGGCATGCTCGCCGCCGACGCCGCATTCGCCGCCGTACGGGCCGGCCGTCAGTCGGACGAACTGACCGCTTATCCGGAAACCTTCAAGACGTCGTGGCTCTATACCGAGCTGTATCGCGCGCGTAACTTCAAGCAGTGGATGAGCAAGGGTCTCTACCTCGGCACGCTGATGGTCGGCGTCGAGCAGAAGCTGCTCGGCGGCAACGTGCCCTGGACCCTGCATCACCAGCATTCCGATCACGAGATGCTGAAGCCGGCTTCGCAGTGCAAGCCGATCACCTATCCGAAGCCGGACGGCAAGCTGACGTTCGACCGGCTCTCTTCGGTGTTCATCTCGAACACGAACCACGAGGAAAATCAGCCGGCGCACCTGACGCTGAAAGATCCGACCGTGCCGGTCAACGTGAACTGGCAGACCTATGCGGGACCGGAGGCGCGTTATTGCCCGGCTGGCGTGTACGAGTTCGTGAAGAATGACGAAGGCAACGAGCGGCTCGTCATCAATGCGCAGAACTGCGTGCACTGCAAGACCTGCGATATCAAGGACCCGACGCAGAATATCGTGTGGGTCACGCCGGAAGGCGGTGGCGGGCCGAACTATCCGAACATGTAATTGTCGTGCTGTTTGCTTTTGCGGCGCTGTGCGATAAGCGGCAGCGTCGCGAAGGCAAATTCCGATAGCGCGCTCGCGCCTTCGTCTGCGCGCATTCTCGCGCGTTTCGTCCGTCCCCTTCCCTATTCATTTTCATGGCGGCTCGTTCGCCGCCAATCTCGGGGCCGCGTCAGCGTTACGGCGCGCTCGCCGCGATCTTCGGCGTGCTCACGGCCACATCGCCGCATTGCGCGCGATGGCGCAGCGCGTGATCGATCAGCACGAGCGCAAGCATCGACTCGGCGATCGGCGTCGCGCGAATGCCGACGCACGGGTCGTGCCGCCCGAAGGTTTCGACGACCACCGGCTGTCCCGCCTTGTCGATCGAACGGCGCGGCGTGCGAATGCTCGAGGTCGGTTTGATCGCGATCGACACCGTGATGTCCTGTCCCGTCGAAATGCCGCCGAGCACCCCGCCCGCGTGATTGCCGACGAAGCCCTCCGGCGTCAGCTCGTCGCCATGCACCGAGCCGCGTTGCGCGACGCTCGCGAAGCCCGCACCGATCTCGACGCCCTTCACCGCGTTGATGCCCATCATCGCGTGCGCGATGTCGGCGTCGAGGCGGTCGAACAGCGGCTCGCCGAGGCCGACCGGCACACCGGAGGCGACCACGTTGATGCGCGCGCCGATCGAATCACCGTCCTTGCGCAGCGCGTCCATATACGCCTCGAGCTGCGGAACGATCTGCGCATTCGGCACGAAGAACGGGTTTTCGCGCACCTGCGACCAATCGACGAACGGCACGTCGATCTCGCCGAGCGCGGCCATATAGCCGCGAATCTCGGTGCCGAACTTCTCGCGCAGCCACTTCTTCGCCACCGCGCCCGCCGCGACCGTGGGCGCCGTCAGCCGTGCCGACGAGCGGCCGCCGCCGCGGTAATCGCGAATGCCGTACTTCTGCCAGTACGTGTAGTCGGCGTGGCCGGGGCGGAACGTCTCGGCGATGTTGCCGTAGTCCTTGCTGCGCTGGTCGGTATTGCGGATCAGCAGCGCGATCGGCGCGCCGGTGGTGTGACCTTCGAACACGCCCGACAGGATCTCGACCTTGTCCTCTTCCTGGCGCTGCGTCACGTGGCGCGACGTGCCCGGCTTGCGGCGATCGAGTTCGAACTGGATATCGGCTTCGTTGAGCGCCATGCCCGGCGGGCAGCCGTCGATCACGCAGCCGATAGCGGGGCCGTGCGATTCGCCGAAGGTCGTGACAGTGAAAAGCGTACCGAGCGTGTTGCCGGACATGAGCGTCGTCCAAAGAAATTCGGGGGAGAACGCTATTATGCCAGCCCGCTCGCCCCGAAGACGGGCATGGCGACAGCGCGGCCGAATGCGGGTGATAGTGGACGAGCTAGCGACCTCGGCATCCGCGCACCGGCCCAAGGCTATCTGCGCGCGCCGCGCAGCTCGGTCACGATCTGCTGCAGTGTTTCCGGCGTCGCGAGTGCCGGGTCGATCGGCTCGCCGACCGCGAGGCTCAGCCGGCTCATCACGCCTTTTCTGAGCGGACGCGGCCAGTGGGCATCGACCGCGCGCGAAAACACGCTGCCCCACAGACCATGCAGCGCCATCGGAATAACCGGCGCCGGCGTGCGTCTGACGATCTCGGCGACGCCGTGGCGAAACGGGTTCAGCTCACCGGTGCGCGTCAGCTTGCCTTCGGGAAAGATGCAGACGAGTTCGCCGTCCGCGAGCGCCCGCGCGCACAGATCGTACGCACGCGCGAGCAGCGCCGCGTCCTGATGCGCGGGCGCGATCGGAATCGCCTTCGCATGGCGGAACAGCCAGCCGACGAACGGCGAGCGGAAGATTTGATGGTCCATCACGAAGCGGATCGGCCGCGGGCTTTCGGCCATGATGACGATCGCATCGACGAAACTGACGTGGTTGCACACGAGCACCGCCGCGCCGCGCTCCGGAATCCGCTCCGCGTGCACGAGCCGGATCCGGTAAAACGTATGCACGAGCAGCCACGCAACGAAGCGCAGCAGAAACTCGGGCACGAGCGAATAGATGTAGCCCGCGACCACCACGTTCAGCAGCGCGGTGACGAGAAAAATTTCCGGAATGCCGAAGCCCGCGGCGGTCAGGCCCATCGCCATCAACGCCGACACGATCATGAACAGCGAGTTGAGGATATTGTTCGCGGCGATGATGCGCGCGCGATGACTCGGCTGACTACGGCTCTGAATCAGCGCATACAGCGGCACGCTGTAGAAGCCGCCAAACATCGCGAGCAGGAACAGATCGGCGAGCACGCGCCAATGCGCGAACCGCGCGAGAAATTCCCCGACGCTGAGCAGATGCCCCGCCGGCGGCAGCGCATGGCTCGCAAAAAAAAGATCGATCGCGAACACGCTCATGCCGATCGAGCCGAGCGGCACGAGGCCGACTTCGATCCGCCGCTTCGACAGCCGTTCGCACAGCAGCGAGCCAATGCCGATGCCGATCGAAAACGTGGCGAGCAGCACGGTCACGACGTCCGGATCGGCGGACAGCACGTCCTTCGCAAAATTGAAAAACGACGCGAGAAACGTCGCGCCGACGAACCACAGCCACGAGATGCCGAGCAGGCTCAGAAACACCGTGCGGTTTTCGTGCGCGAGCTTCAGATTGCGCCACGTTTCGCTGACCGGGTTCCAGTTGATGCGCAAGCCGGGCTGCGGCGCGGGCGTAGCCGGCACGAAGCCGGACACGCCGCGCCCGATCAGCGCGATCGCGATACACGCGCCAGCGAGCACCACCGCGCCATGCTCGGCGAACCCCGCGCCCGCGCCGCCGACGATCGTGCCGACCAGGATCGCGACGAAGGTGCCCATCTCGATCATGCCGTTGCCGCCGACCAATTCGGCCTTCGACAGATGCTGCGGCAGATACGAGTACTTGACCGGCCCGAATACGGTCGAATGCACGCCCATCAGGAACGTGCACAGATACAGCAACGGCGCGCTATGCAGCCAGAAGCCCGCGCCGCCGACCAGCATCACCGCGATCTCGAAAGTCTTGACGAGACGCGTGAGCAACGCCTTGTCGTACTTGTCCGCGATCTGGCCGGAAGTGGCCGAGAACAGCACGAACGGCAGAATGAAAATCGCGGAGATCAGGAACGCCGCGGTTTTCGGATCTACGCCCGAAAAGCGCGCCGCCTGATAGGTGACGAGCGACGTGAAGCCGATCTTGAACACGTTGTCGTTCATCGCGCCGAGAAACTGTGTCCAGAAGAACGGCGCGAAACGGCGCTGGCGGAGCAGGCGGAACTGGGATTCGTGCGCTTCGTGCGCGCGAGCGGCGCGGCGGGCGGCAGGCAACGGACGATCGTTCATGAAGTCAGAACAACGGCGCGGAAAATGGCGATGAAGCGCGCGCAGCGGCGGACAAACGGGCCGGTGCGACGCGCGCTCCAGATCCGGGCACCGGCCCGGACACAAAAAAAGCGCCCGCTTGCGCGCGCGCCCTGTCGGCGGGTTCGCGCTCGCGGCGACGGCCGGAGCGCGACCTTCGAGCCACGCGCATCAACGCGCCGGCTGCTGATCCTGTCCTTCCTGCTCTTCCGGCCAGTCGCGGATATAGGCCTTCAGCATGCGGTTCTCGAACCCCTGCTCCTCGACCACCGCCTTGGCGACGTCGTAAAACGAGATGACGCCCATCAGCGTGCGGCTTTCCATGACCGGCAGATAACGCACGTGATGCTCGAGCATCATGCGGCGCACTTCGTTGACGTCGGTTTCGGGCGTGCAGGTGAGCGGATGGTCGTCCATCACCTTGCGGATCGTCGAAGTACTGACGCTGCCGCCGTTTTCCCTCAAGGTCAGAATGATTTCGCGAAACGTCAGCATGCCGACGAGGTCGCCGTACTCCATCACGACGAGCGAGCCGATGTCGTGCTCGGCCATGGTAATGACGGCGTCATGCAGCGTGGTATCCGGCGTGACCGTAAAAAGGGTGTTGCCCTTGACCTTAAGAATGTCGCTGACTCGCATGATCTATCTCCTCGTACCGCCAATCTTGCAGTGCATTAAATGGTTGTTTCGATCCTATCGGAAAGGCCCATAAAAGGAAAGCGGCCCGCCAGCCAAGGCTCGGCGGGGTTTCGGGGGCTCCAATTCATCTGACTTCCAGATAGCGAGCATGCCCCGCTCCCGGCACGAACCGCACAAATCCGCGGTCCACCCCACGGGAAAACCGCGCTTGAAGCGGCGCGCGCCAATGATAGGATGGCCGGCCTACCCTGATCATTCGCGTGGCCCCTCGCGGCCCGCCGCACACGATGTCCGCCAACCGTTTCGATACGCTTGCGCTGCACGCCGGCGCTGCCCCCGACCCCGCCACCGGCGCGCGCGCGACGCCGATCTACCAGACCACGTCGTTTTCGTTCCGCGACTCGGACCACGCCGCCGCGCTGTTCAACATGGAGCGCGCCGGCCACGTCTATTCGCGCATCTCGAATCCGACCGTCGCCGTGTTCGAAGAGCGCGTCGCCGCGCTCGAAAACGGCGCCGGCGCGATCGGCACCGCGAGCGGCCAGGCCGCGCTGCATCTGGCGATCGCGACGCTGATGGGCGCCGGCTCCCACATCGTCGCGTCGAGCGCGCTGTACGGCGGCTCGCACAATCTGCTGCACTACACGCTGCGGCGCTTCGGTATCGAGACCACCTTCGTGAAGCCCGGCGACCTCGACGCGTGGCGCGCCGCGCTGCGCCCCAACACGCGCCTGCTATTCGGCGAAACGCTCGGCAATCCGGGCCTCGAGGTGCTCGACATCGCCGCGCTCGCGCAGATCGCGCACGCGCACCGCGTGCCGCTGCTGGTCGATTCGACCTTCACGACGCCCTACCTGCTGCGCCCGTTCGAGCACGGCGCCGACTTCGTCTACCACTCGGCGACCAAGTTTCTCGGCGGCCACGGCACGACGATCGGCGGCGTGCTGGTCGACGGCGGCACGTTCGACTTCGAGGCTTCCGGCCTTTTCCCCGAATTCACCGAGCCATACGACGGTTTCCACGGCATGGTGTTCGCCGAGGAAAGCACCGTTGCGCCGTTCCTGCTGCGCGCGCGGCGCGAAGGCTTGCGCGATTTCGGCGCGTGCCTGCATCCGCAGGCCGCGTGGCAACTGCTGCAAGGCATCGAGACGCTGCCGTTGCGCATGGAGCGGCACGTCGCCAACACACGCCGCGTGGTCGAGTTTCTCGCCGCTCATGCGGTGGTCGAATCGGTTGCCTATCCCGAGCTGCCGACGCATCCCGACCACGCGCTCGCGAAGCGGCTGCTACCGCGCGGCGCCGGAGCGGTGTTCAGCTTCAACCTGCGCGGCGACCGCGCGGCCGGGCGCGCCTTCATCGAAGCGCTGACGCTGTTCTCGCACCTCGCGAACGTCGGCGACGCGCGCTCGCTGGTGATCCACCCGGCATCGACGACGCACTTCCGCATGGATGCCGCCGCGCTCGCCGCGGCCGGTATCACCGAAGGCACGATCCGTCTGTCGATCGGGCTCGAAGATCCGGATGACCTGATCGACGATCTCAAGCGCGCGCTGAAGGCCGCGCAAAGAACCGCCGCCACGAACACCCCCGCCCGCCCGGAGTCCCCATGATCGTCACCGTCCAAGGCAAACCGGCCTACGCGTACAGCGGCGGCAAACCCTTCGACGCGGGCCTGCCGACCGCCGTGTTCATCCACGGCGCCGAGCACGATCACAGCGTGTGGGCGCTGCAAAGCCGCTATTTCGCGCATCACGGCTTCGGCGTGCTCGCGCTCGACCTGCCGGGCCACCGGCGCAGCGCCGGCCCCGCGCTCGCCAGCATCGCCGCGCTGGCCGACTGGCTCGCCGCGCTGCTCGATACCGTGGGCGTCACGCGTGCGTTCGTCGCCGGTCACAGCATGGGCTCGCTGATCGCGCTCGACTTCGCCGGCCGCTATCCGCAGCGCGCCACGCATCTTGCGCTGCTCGCGACCGCGCTGCCGATGACGGTCTCCGACGCGCTGCTCGACGCGGCGCTCAATCGCGAGCCCGAGGCGATCGACATGGTCAACCAGTGGTCGCATTCGACGCTCGCCGCGAAGCCCTCGTGCCCCGGCCCCGGCTTCTGGCTGCACGGTATGAACCAGCGGCTGATGGAGCACGTGTCCGCCAGCGGCGAGCCGCATCTGTTCCACACCGACTTCACCGCCTGCCATACCTATGCGGACGGCCTCGCCCGCGCGGCGCAGGTGCGTTGCGCGACGCGCCTGATCGTCGGCCGCCGCGACGCGATGACGCCGCCGCGCGCGGCGAAAGCGCTCGCCGATGCGCTCGCGCAGGCGGGCACGCCGGTCGACACAGTCACGCTCGATGCGGGCCACGCGTTGATGACCGAGCAACCCGACGCGACGCTCGATGCGCTGTACAGCTTCGCGACGCGGGCACCGCACGAAGGGCGCTGAATCACGACGATATCCACGCCGAGCCCGCCGCGCCATCGGCCGAATGGCCAGGTTGCGTTAGGCAGGCGATCGCCGGAGAATGATTGAAGCTGTCTTTTTCAGCCTCCGGAGGCCGCTATGGCTCATACAGCACATACCGATCACTTCGCGAGCTTCGCGGAGTTTTATCCGTACTACCTGAGCGAGCATCGCAACATCACGTCGCGGCGGCTGCATTTCGTCGGCTCGCTCGGAGTCATTGGCTTTCTCGCGATGGCGCTCGCCACCGGCAACTGGGTATGGCTGCCGGCGGCCGTGGTGTGCGGCTATGGCTTCGCGTGGGTCGGCCATTTCTTCTTCGAAAAGAATAAGCCGGCCACCTTCCGTCATCCGCTTTACAGCCTGATGGGCGACTGGGTGATGTTCAAGGACATCTGCGTGGGGAAGATTTCGTTGTAGTTTTACCAACGCGGCTCGAAGTCGAGCCGCCCTGTCACGCCGCCTGGTGCGGCATCGAAGCCGCCGCGCGCTCGTTTCCGGGTCGCGCTGCCCTTGCCGCCGCGCGCGAGGCAAGGAGCGCGGCGAGCGTCACCTTCAGCTGGTCGTTGTCGAGCGCGGCGAGCAGCATACCGCCGTCAACCCGCGTGGAGTCGAGTTCGAGCTGATACGTAAGCTCCGCGCGGTCGATCACGAACAGGTCGTACAGCCGCTGCACGGTCACCTGCGCCGGGTTCGCGAGCAGCACGTAGTGCGGGCCGGTATGGTCCTCCTCCAGCCGCGCGATCCATTCGATCTCCTCGAGACGCTGCAACAGCATCAGCGTCGTATCCTTGTCGCGGCGAAGCATGCGCGCAAGCTCGGGCATCGTGTAGCCACGTCTGCCGCCCTCACGCGCTTCGCACAGCCGCGCGAGCAATTCGAGCGAATCGAACAGATTGCTGCCATAGAACACCGGGCGGTGAAACTGACCGATGCGAATCGCCGGCAACGCCGATGCGATCATCGCTCCGGTCAGCGTGATGAACCAGCAGAGATACATCCACACCAGGAACAGCGGCACCGCGGCGAACGCGCCGTACACCGCCGTATACGTTGGAATACGGCGCACGTAGTAGCCGAAACCGCGCTTGGCGAGCTCGAACGCGACCGCGGCGATCACGCCGCCGACCACCGCGTCGCGCCATTCGACACGGCAGTTCGGCAAATAAACGTAAAGAATCGTGAACGCGAGCATCGTGAACGGCAGCGTGGCGCTGGCGAGCGCCCATTCGATCAGCGGTGTGATGCGCTGCGCGGCGCTAAACGACATCGATTGCGTGAACAGATACGACGAGATGGACAGGCTCACGCCGATCAGGATCGGACCGAGCGTGATGATCGCCCAGTACACGAGGATGCGCTGCGCGACGGGCCGCGCCTTGCGCACGCGCCAGATCACGTTGAACGCGGACTCGACGGTCATCATCGTCATCACCGCGGTGACGAACAGGATGATCATGCCGATCGTGGTCAGCCCTTTGGCCTTCGACGCGAACTGGTTCAGATACTTGAAGATCTGATCGTTCAGTTGCGCGGGCATCAGGTGATCGGCAAGAAAAAACTGCAGCGACGCCTGGAACGAGCTGAAGATCGGAAACGCGGTGAACAGCGCAAACGCGACGGTGGCGAGCGGCACGAGCGCGAGCATCGTGGTGAACGTCAGGCTGCCCGCGACCTGCGGAATCCGGTCCTCGCCGATGCGTTGCGCGGCGAATTGCGCGAGCCGTTTGAGCGTGTCGAGATCGAAACGCACCCTAACCAACAAACCTGCCTCCTTGCTTGCTGAACCGTCAGAACGGGACTGCGGGAACCCCTTGCGGCGTTTGGCCGAACCTCCAGGCCGAACGGCTATGAATGGCCTGTGCAACGGACCGAACCCCTATAATACCCGTTCAATGATGAGGCCTATGAAAGACATTCTCGTGCTTTATTACAGCCGTCACGGCGCCACGCGCGAGCTCGCGCTGGCGATCGCGCACGGCGTCGACAGCGTCCCCGGGATGCAGGCGCGCGTGCGCACCGTACCGGCGGTTTCCACGGTCTGCGAGGCGAGCGAGCCGGACATCCCCGCCGAAGGACCACCATACGTCGAGCTGCGTGACCTCGAAGAATGCGCGGGCCTCGCGCTCGGCTCACCGACCCGCTTCGGCAACATGGCGGCCGCGCTCAAATACTTTCTCGACGGCACCACGCCGCAGTGGCTATCCGGCGCGCTGTCGGGCAAGCCGGCCTGCGTGTTCACGTCGACCGGCAGTCTGCACGGCGGCCAGGAATCCACGCTGCTGTCGATGATGCTGCCACTGCTCCATCACGGCATGCTGATCGTCGGCATTCCGTACACGGAGAGCACGCTGACCACCACGCAAACCGGCGGTACGCCGTACGGCGCGTCGCATTTCGCGCGCGCGGGCACGGCCGGCCAGGGCATCTCCGCCGACGAACGGACGCTGGCCATTGCGCTGGGTGCGCGCGTTGCGCGCACGGCGGCGTCGATGTCCGAACGGCCGTGAGCGCGAAGCCGTGAACGACCCGCATTCGCAACCAACCGAACGCGACGACGCCCGTCGGGACGCCAGCGGCGCGGAATTCGCAAGCACGTCGGCAGCCGCAACCGTTGTACCCGTGCAGCCCAAAGCCGCCGCAGCGCTCGTCGCCGCTTTCACACTGGTCGCGATGATCGTGCTGGCAGTCGCATGGGAATGGTGGCTCGCGCCATTGCGGCCTGGCGGCTCGCTGCTCGTGCTGAAGGCGTTGCCGTTGCTCTCCGCGTTGCCCGGCGTGTGGCGACGTCGGCTCTATACGATGCAATGGGCGTCGATGCTGATCTTGCTGTATTTCGCCGAAGGCGTCGTGCGCGGCTGGAGCGATCATGGCTTGGGCGCGCGGCTCGGCTGGCTGCAAGCGGCGCTCGCCGTGGTCTTCTTCGCCTGCGCGCTCGCGTATGTCGGGCCGTTCAAGCGCGCGGCGAAACGAGCCGCGAAGCAAGCCGCAAAGCAGGCTGCAAAGCAAACCACCGGCGAACCAACCCCGCCCCCCTGACGTCCAAGCCTCAAAACCGTCAACCGATCCACATGAACCACACCGCTTTTCTCGCCGCCTGCTGCGACGCCATTGGCGCGGCTCACGTCCTGACCGATCCGCACGACACCGCTCCCTTTCTGACCGACTGGCGCCGCCGCTACACCGGCGCGGCCTGCGCGGTGCTGTGCCCGGCCACGTCCGCGCAAGCCGCCGCGCTCGTCAGGCTCGCGGTCGAACATCGCGTCGCGCTGGTGCCGCAGGGCGGCAACACCGGCCTCGCAGGCGGCGCGACACCTGACGCCAGCGGCGCGCAGGCGGTCATCAGCCTGCGCCGCCTGAATCGCGTGCGCGACATCGATCCGCACAACAACACGATCACCGTCGAAGCCGGCGTGATCCTCGCCGACGTGCAGAAGCACGCCGAAGCGGCCGGGCGTCTGTTTGCGCTGAGCCTCGCCGCCGAAGGCAGCTGCACGATCGGCGGCAATCTGTCGACCAACGCGGGCGGCACCGGCGTGCTGCGCTATGGCACCACGCGCGAGCTGTGCCTCGGCCTCGAAGTGGTGACGCCGCAAGGCGAACTGTGGGACGGCTTGCGCGGGCTGCGCAAGGACAACACCGGCTACGATCTGCGCGACCTGTTCATCGGCGCGGAAGGCACGCTCGGCCTGATCACCGCGGCGGTGATGAAGCTGCATCCGCAGCCGGCCGCGCGCGTGACCGCGCTCGCCGCGCTCGCATCGCCGCATGCGGCGCTCGATTTTCTCGCGCTCACGCAACGCGTCGCCGGGCCGCTCCTGACCGGCTTCGAACTGATGTCGGATTTCTGCCTCCGCCTCATTGGCCGGCATTTCGAACAGATGCGTTATCCGTTCGCCGAACCGCATGCGCAAATCGTGCTGCTCGAACTGTCGGACAGCGAAAGCGAAGAGCACGCGCGCAGGCTGTTCGAGGGGCTGATGGAAACCGCGCTCGAACAGGGTCTCGTCGAAGACGCCGTGGTCGCGGAAAACCTCGCGCAGTCGCGCGCGTTCTGGAATCTGCGCGAGCACATTCCGCTCGCGCAGGCCGAGGAAGGCCTGAACATCAAGCACGACATCGCGGTGCCGATCTCACGCATCGGCCACTTCATCGAAGCGACCGATGCCGCGATCGCGCAAGCCGCGCCGGGCGCGCGCATGGTCACGTTCGGCCATCTCGGCGACGGCAATCTGCACTACAACGTGCAGGCGCCCGAGGGCGTCGATGCGAAGGCGTTTCTGCGCCAGTACCAGAGCCCGATCAACCGGATCGTCTACGACAGCGTGAATGCGCACCGCGGCAGCATCAGCGCGGAACACGGACTTGGCCAGCTGAAGATCGACGAAGCCGCGCACTACAAACAGGACGTCGAGGTGCGGATGATGCGCGCGATCAAGCAGGCGCTCGATCCGCTCAACCTGATGAATCCGGGCAAGGTGCTACGCTAATGTTTGAAGCCACCGCGATCCGGCGCGGCGGCGTTTCGCAGGAGTCGCGTCCGTGAAGATTCGCGTGCTGTCCGATCTGCATCTGGAAAACGACGAGCCTGAACTGATCCCGCATGCGCAGGCGGATCTGGTCGTGCTGGCGGGCGACATTCACAACCACGCGGCCGGCCCGCGCTGGGCCGCGCAGGCGTTCGACGACACGGTGCCGGTCGTCTACGTACCGGGCAATCACGAGTATTACGACGGCGAGTTCGGCGCGCTGGAGAGCGCGACGCTCGACGCGGCCGCACAAGTCGATAACGTGCACGTGCTGAACAACGCCACGCTCGTCGATAGCCAGGGGCGCTGGCGCGTGCTCGGCACGACGTTGTGGACCGACTTCGCGCTGTACGGCGCGACGCCCGAAGCAATCGAGGAATCGATCGTCGCCGCGCGGCGCGTCATGCTCGATTATCGCGGGCTGATCCAGATGAACTGGCCGCACGACCCGCGCGATGCCGCGCGCGACTTCACGCCGGCCGATTCGCTCGCGCTGCACCAGCATGCGCGCGCGTGGCTCGAAAGCGAGCTGACCAAACCATTCGCCGGCCAAACGATCGTGGTCACGCACCATGCGCCGCATCGGCTGAGTCTCGCCGAGCGCTTTGCCGATGACCGCGTGTCGGCGGGCTTCGTCAATCACCTGCCGGAGCTCGTGCGCGCGCCTGTCGCGTTGTGGATTCACGGCCACACGCATACATCCTTCGATTATGTGGTGGACGGCACGCGTGTGGTGTGCAATCCGCGCGGCTATTTCGACCGGCGCACGCGCGAGTGGGAAAATCCGCTGTTTGCGTGGGACAAAGTCGTCGAGATCTAGCGGGTTCTAGCGGGCCCGCTCACCGCTCTCGCCGCGGCGCAACCTGTGACTCGACTTCGACCGGCACGAGCCGCGGCTGCTGTACACGCATGCGGCGCAGCAAATCGCGCGACGCGGCGACGCCGATCAATCCGAACATGACGGCCAAGCCGATCATCAGGTGCGTATCCATGGATGTGTCGTCCTTCAGTGGTTGCGAGGTGCCGAACGGCGGCGAAATCCAGCGCGTCCGGCCAGAGCGGCGACGCGTGAACGACACGTTAACAAATCGACTGCGCGGCAGAAGTAAAGAAATGTTGCGACGCGGCGCGTGTGTAACAGGCTGTCACGTCGCGCGCCCCTCGAACGTCAACGCTTGACGAGCAGACCGTTCAGGTTCGCGCGAACTGCCGCAATTCTTCCTGATCCGCCGCCAGCGTCGAGGGCAGCTCGTCGCGCAGGAATTCGACCCATGTGCGGATCTTCGCATCGAGATACTGCCGCGACGGATACAGCGCATACAGATTCATCTGCTGCGAAGTGTACTCGGGCAGCAGCCACACCAGTTCACCGCTGCGCAAACCACTGATCGCCGAGTAGATCGGAATCAGCGCGATGCCCATGCCCTGTGCGACAGCCACGACCATCGCCTCGGCCACGTTCACCTGGAACGTCGCCGGGCCGAGCGACACGACTTCCTCGCCGTTCGGGCCGTCGAAGGTCCATTTGTCGGGCGGGTACACCGGCGTCACCATCTGCAGGCAGGTGTGCTGCGCGAGGTCCGCGGGCGTTTGCGGCACGCCGCGCCGCTCGAGATACGCAGGCGACGCGCACGCAATGCTGAACGCGCTGCCAATGCGCTGCGACACGAGCCCCGAGTCCGGCAGGACGGTGGCGAGCGTCAGCGACACGTCGAAGCCTTCGTCGAGCAGATCCGGCATGCGCTGCGCGAGCGTCAGTTCGACATGCACGTCCGGGTAGCGCTGCTGGTAACGGCTCACGGCCGGCACCACGTAGTGCTGGCCGAAGCTCGTCATCGCGTGAACCTTCAGCTTGCCGGACGGGCGCGCGTGCGCGTCGCTCGCCTCGGCCTCCGCCTGATCCACGTACGCGAGGATCTGCTCGCAGCGCTGCAGATAGCGCTCGCCCGCCTCGGTCAGCGCGATGCGGCGCGTGGTCCGGTTCAAAAGCCGCGTGCGCAGATGCGCTTCCAGATCGGAAACCGCGCGCGACGCGTAGGCCGTCGTCGTATTCAGATGTTGCGCGGCGCCCGTGAAGCTGCCCGCTTCGACGACGCGGACGAATACGCGCATGTTTTGAAGCGTGTCCATACCTATCCTCTGTCGACCGGAGTTTGCGCTCTAGCCCTTGCTCCGGTCCCATGCAGCACAGTTGCGAAAAATCGGCAGCGATTGTTACACGATCAGCAATGGCCATTATCTCATGTCCCGTAAAAATGCCTTGCATCTTTACCGGTTATTCCGCAATTGATCGAAAAATATAATTGCGCACAAGGTTCTATAGTCAAATTTGGAGGAAATCGTGCAGTCTCCGGTACACAAAGGGATCGCCGCAGCCTCGGTTCTTACGATCCTATTAACAATCGCCGGATGCGCAAGTACCGGGGGCGTGGCGCCGCAAACGCGCACGATCAATCCTTCATCGCTCGACGCCGGCAACGCGATTCGCGCCGCCAACGCCGATGCGCAGTGGCCCGCCGCCGACTGGTGGCGCGCCTATGACGATCCGCAGCTGAACCGGTGGATCGCGGACGCACAGGCCGGCAATCCGAGTCTCGCGGTCGCCCAGGCGCGCGTGCGCGAGGCGGCGTCGATGGCCGGCGTCGCGCGCGCGGCGCTCGCGCCGCAAGTGAACGGCAGCCTGTCGATCCAGCGCGAACAATGGCCCGACAACGTGTTCTACGGGCCGGGGCCGCTCGCCGGCGAGCAGTCGTGGAACAACACCGGCACCCTCGCCCTCGCCTATCACCTCGACTTCTGGGGCAAGGACAAGAACGCCGCCGAGCGCGCGCTCGACCTCGCACACGCGAGCGCCGCCGACGCGCGTGCCGCGCAGCTCGAACTGCAAGCGAACGTCGTGCGCACCTATATCGAAATGTCGCTGAACTACGCGCTGCTCGATATCGCGAAGGCCACGCTGCAACAACAGCAGCAAATCGTCGACCTCGCGAACCGGCGCCTGAAGGGCGGCATCGGCACGCAGCTCGAAGTGAGCCAGGCCGAAACGCCGATGCCCGAGTACGAGCGCCAGATCGACGCGATCGAGGAAAAGATCGCGCTCGGCCGCAATCAGTTGGCCGCGCTCGCGGGCAAGGGTCCAGGCGCCGGCGACGCGATCCAGCGCCCGACGTTGTCGCTCGCCGCGCCCGCCGGTTTGCCGGCCGCGCTGCCCGCGGATCTGATCGGCCACCGCCCCGACGTGGTCGCGGCGCGCTGGACGGTCGCCGCACAGGCGCGCGGCATCGACGTCGCCAAGGCCGGGTTCTATCCGGACATCAACCTGCTCGCGTCGATCGGCGGCTATGCGGCGATGGGGCCGCTGTTCCAGTTCCTGAAGAGTCCGTCGCATAGCTGGAGCGTGGGCCCCGCGCTGACGCTGCCGATCTTCGACGGCGGCCGGCTGCGCTCGCAGCTCGGCGCCGCGTCGGCGGGCTACGACGAAGCGGTCGAGCGCTACAACCAGTCGATCGTCACCGCGCTGAAGGACATTTCCGACCAGGTGATCCGCATCCGTTCGCTGACCACCCAGGCCGACGACGCCGACCGCTCGGTCGCTGCCGCGCGCAGGAACTACGATCTGTCGCGCGAGGGTTTCCGGCGCGGCTTGACCGACTATCTGAACGTGCTGGTCGCGCAAAACCAGTTGCTGCGTGCGCAGGAAGGCGTCGCCAAGGTGCAGGCCGAGCGTCTTGGCGCGCATGCGTCGCTGATGACGGCGCTCGGCGGCGGTCTCGACGAACCGGCCAACGGTCCGCGGGATAACGAAACGTTGCCGGCGCATGGCAAGGGCAGCAACGAAGGCAGAAGCGGCTCGGCGGATAGCGGCGCGGCGAAGGCGAAGGCGAAAGCGGATGCGAACGCCAACGCCAACGCCAAGACGATCGCAGTCACCACCGCCACCACCGCCTCGCGCGCCCCGAGCGCGCCCGCGTCCGAGTAACAAAGGCCATGTCCTCCTCGCCCTCCCCGTCGACCGCGCGCCCCGCGTCGTTCGCCGCACTCTACGAAGCCGCCGCCCACTGGGCGCGCACCGACGGCCTCGTGTGGATGTATCTGTTCAAATCGCTCGCCGCGTGTTTCCTCGCGCTCGGCATCGCGATGAAACTCGATCTGCCGCAGCCGCGCACCGCGATGACCACCGTGTTCATCGTGATGCAGCCGCAAAGCGGCGCCGTGTTCGCGAAGAGCTTCTACCGGATCTGCGGCACGCTGGTCGGTCTGGTCGTGATGCTCGCGCTGATCGGCCTGTTCGCGCAGCAGCCGGAGCTGTTTCTGATTACGACCGCGATCTGGGTCGGCATCTGCACGGCCGGCGCCGCGCGCAATCGCAACTTCCGTTCGTACGGCTTCGTGCTGGCCGGCTACACGGCCGCGCTGATCGGCATCCCGACCTGGCAGCATCCGGATGGCGCGTTCCTCAGCGCGCTCACGCGGGTCGCCGAAGTCGTGATCGGCATCATCTGCGCGGGCGCGGTGAGCGGCCTCGTGTTTCCGCAGTTCGCCGGCCAGCAGATGCGCAGCACCGTGCGCGCGCGCTTCTCGGCCTTCGTCGAATACGTGTCGGCGTCGCTGGCCGGCCGCAACGACCGCGCGCAGATCGAGGCGACCAATGCGCGCTTCGTCGCCGACATCGTCGGCTTCGAGGCCGCGCGCAGCATGGCGATGTTCGAAGGTCCCGATTCGCGGATGCGCGGCGGACGCCTCGCGCGTCTGAACAGCGAGTTCATGACCGCGTCGACGCGCTTTCACGCGCTGCATCAGCTGATGAACCGTCTGCGCGAGAACGGCACCCACGGCGCGTCGATTGCGATCGACGCGCTCGAGCCGTACTTCAAGGAGATCGCGCCGTTGCTCGCGAAGTCGGGCGAGCCGGTGCTGAGCGCGGTCGACGCCGCGCACGCCGCGGCGCAGCTCGACACCTACAGGAGCGAATTGCCGAAACGCGTGCGCGCGACGCGCGACGAGCTCGAAACGCATCCCGACGCGCCGTTGCTCGATTTCGACACGGGCGCCGAACTGCTGTACCGCTTCATCGACGACCTGCACGCGTACGCGGCGACCTACGCGTCGCTCGCGGTCGACACGCACGCGCGCGAACGCTGGATCGAGCGCTACGAACCGAAAACCAACGCGATCGCGGCCGGCGTCGCGGGCCTGCGCGCGGCCATCGTGATGCTGGTGCTCGGCGCGTTCTGGATCGCGACCGCGTGGCCGAGCGGCTCGACGCTGACGCTGGACGCGGCGGCCGTGTGCGCGCTCGCGTCGTCGTCGCCGAACCCGAAGCGCACCGCGTTCCAGATGGCCGGCGGCACGGTGCTCGCGACGCTGATGGGCATGACCGCGGTGTTCGGCGTGTATCCGCACATCGACGGCTTCGTGATGCTGTGTGTCGCGCTCACGCCGTTCCTGCTGCTCGGCGTGTTTATGACCACGCGTGCGAAGCTCGCGGGCTACGGCGTCGGCTATTGCATCTTCTTCTGCTTCCTCGCCGGCCCCGACAACGTGATTCACTACGACCCGAGCTCGTTCATGAACGACGCGCTCGCGCTGGTGCTGTCGATGCTGGTGGCGTCGATCGCTTTCGCGGTGCTGCTGCCGCCGTCCACGCCGTGGCTGCGCAACCGCCTGCTCGTCGACCTGCGCCGCCAGGTGGTGCTGGCTGGCCGCGGGAGTCTTGCGCGCGTGCGCTCGCGCTTCGAGAGCGGCGCGCGCGATCTGATGTTCCAGATCAACTCGCTGTCGCAGAACGAGCCTGAAACGAAGCGCGACACGCTGCGCTGGCTGTTTTCGGTGTTGGAGGTCGGCAACGCGGTGATCGACCTGCGCCGCGAAATCGCGACGCTGCCCAACGAGCCGCGCCACCACAAGGCGGCACCGTGGCGCGTCGCACTGCGTGCGCTGCGCGATGCGCTCGCGGCGCTGTTCGAGCGGCCGCGGGAACAGCACTTCGCGCGCGCGCTCGCGACGACCGCCGACGCGATCGCGCAAGTACAGCAGTTGATGGCCGGCTTCACGCCATCGCGCGAAGAACGCCATCAACTGCTGCGCATCCTCAGTCAACTGCATTTCATCCGTACCGCGCTGCTCGATCCGCAGTCGCCGCTCGCCTCGGCGATCGGCGCGCGCGCGGACACCTCAGAAGAAGAAGGAGCTCCTCATGCCGCGTGATATCGCCGTGCTCGATGCCTATGTGCCGGCCATTCTGCTGCTGTTCATCGCGGGCGCCGCGCTGACCTGGCTACTCGATCGCGTGATCGCCTATACGGGCCTCTATCGCGTGGTGTGGCATCCCTCCCTGTTCCGGGCGAGCTTGCTCGTGTCCGTGTGCGGCCTTCTAGGCCTCGCCGTTTATCGTTGATCAGAGTCGAAACATGACCATCCGAAATCTTGTGGGCTTCATCGCGACAGCCGTCATTTTCATCGTCGCGATCCTGATTGGCCGCGTGCTGTGGGTCCATTACATGGACGAACCGTGGACGCGCGACGGCCGCGTACGCGCCGAGATCGTCAACGTTGCGCCGGACGTGTCCGGCGCGATCGTCGATCTGCCGGTCAAGGACAACCAGTTCGTGAAGAAGGGCGACCTGCTGATGCAGATCGATCCGTCGCACTACCAGATCGCGGTCGAGCAGGCGCAGGCCGCGGTTGCCGCACGCAAGGCCGAATTGCAGATGAAGCGCGACGACGCGCAGCGGCGTGCCGACTTGGATTCGCAGGTGGTGTCGAAGGAGGCCCGCGAAAACGCGACGCATACCGCGTCCGCCGCCGGTGCCGCCTATCAGCAGGCGCTCGCCGCGCTCGACGCCGCGAAGCTGAACCTCGAGCGCACGCGCGTCGTGTCGCCGGTCGATGGCTATGTGACCAACCTCTCGGTGTTCCGCGGCGACTATGCGACCGCCGGCGCCGCGAAGCTCGCGATCGTCGATAGTCACTCGTTCTGGGTGTATGGCTATTTCGAGGAAACCAAGCTGCCGCACGTGCGCATCGGCGATCAGGCCGAAGTGCGGCTGATGAGCGGCGGCACGCTGCAAGGCCATGTGGAGAGCATCTCGCGCGGCATCTACGACCGAGACAATCCGCAAAGCCACGAGCTGCTGGCGGACGTGAATCCGACCTTCAACTGGGTGCGCCTTGCGCAGCGCGTGCCGGTGCGTGTGAAGATCGACTCGGTGCCGGCCGATGTGATGCTGGCGGCGGGGACGACCTGCACGGTGGTCGTGCGGCCGGGGACGGGGTCCAACTCCCACTTCGCGTCGGCCAACGCGAGCTGACGAGCGCATCGTTTTTTATAGCCGGAACTGCCTCATCGTCGCCTTCAGCCCCTATCCGCCTTGTCGTGTGCGAGGCGGTTAAGAACTTCTAACCTCTCGCCAGCGTGAAGCAGCGTCAAGGCAGCGGAAGCTTGCTGTCATCGAGCCGGCGCGGAGGATTGGCTCCCCAACGTGCTTTTATCTGTTCCGGAGTCTCCGGAGGCCATTTCACGCCCATCCTGATGATGCGATCCCGGATTTCGACCAGTTTCCTGTAGGCCGGTGAATCGGGCGCGGGGGCGTTTCTGTTGATGTCATGAGAAAGCGCGAATGGGAACGATACGCCGTTGATGTTGTAAGTGGACGGGTTCGCGCCGTGATCGAGAAGGTAGTCGATCTGGTCGAGTGCGTTGTTCATTAATGCTTCAAATAGCGCTGAATTACGCAACGAATCGCGCCGGTTCACATCTGCGCCACGCTCCACCAGCAGCTTGAGTGAGGCGGATGTCGACTCTCCTGCAACAAAGAAAATTAATGGATCTCCCTTGTAGACCAAATTAGGATCAACGCCCCCGTCCAGCATCGCGCTCAGGAATTCCGGGTGGGAGCTGTTGAGCAGGACCCCGAGGGGGCTGCCAAAATCCGGTACGGCCTGCAAGGGATCAGCCCCGGCCCTCACCACCTGCGACGCAACCGCAAGCCGATGCGGGTCGCGCTGCAATGCTTCCTGGAACGCAAAAAACAGCATCGTCATGTTCTTGCGTCCCGGCGTGTTCAGATCGGTCTTTGGTGCCAGCCGCCTGACCTGCTCCATGTCACCTCGCTCGATGGCCTGCGCCAGTTCGAGTTGCGGGCCGCTAAAGAAATCAGTGGCGGGAAATTTTTTCATTGCATGAACCACAGGGGATAGCGCCAGTAACAGCACCGTCACGATAAGGATTCGGCTGAGTGTTTTCATCGCTTTCAGCCTCGTTATTTCAAGGCAGAGGAAGTTTGCTGTCATCGAGCCACCGCGGTGCGTTTGCCCCCCAGCGCGCTCGAATCTGTGCCGGTGTCTCCGGGGGCCATTTCACACCCATCCTGATGATGCGATCCCGGATTTCAACCAGTTTGACACCTGATTTAGAGGTGGGGCCTACATGTTCCATTTGCGATTCCAATTGTCTTGGGAACGAGATTCCATTGATGTTGTAAGTGTTGGGGTTGGCTCCGTGATCGAGAAGGTAATTGACTGCCTCGGTGTCATAGCCAGTTAGCGCTTCATAGAGAGATGTGTTGCGCAATGAATCACGCCGGTTCACATCTGCGCCACGCTCCACCAGCAGCTCGAGCGAGCCCAATTTGCGATCGCTTGCAACAAAGAAAACGATGGGTCTGCGGCCCTCGATCATGGTGTTGGGATCAACCCCACTGTCCAGCATCGCGCGCAGGAATTCCGGAGGCGCGCTGTTGAGCACGACCCCGAGCGGATCGCCAAAATCCGGCACTTCCTGCAAGGGATCGGCGCCGGCCTTCACCACCTCCGACATAACCGCAAGCCGATGCGGGTCGCGCTGCAATGCTTCCTGGAACGCAAAAAACAGCATCGTCATGTTCTTGCGTCCCGGCGTGTTCAGATCGGTCTTTGGTGCCAGCCGCCTGACCTGCTCCATGTCGCCGCGTTCGATGGCCTGCGCCAGTTCGAGTTGCGGGCCGCTAAAAAAATCAGTGGCGGGAAATTTTTTCATTGCATGAACCACAGGGAATATCGCCAGTAACAGCACCGGCACGATAAGGATTCGGCTGAGTGCTTTCATCGCTTTCAGCCTCGCTATGACAGTGTTTCAAGTACGGTGATGTCCTCCGCCTTCTGCTGCTCGATGCCGTCTATTGCCTGCGTGATGAAGTGCCGCGACACGGGCGAGCCGCTGCCGGGAAGGAGATAGGGAGTACCGGCTGCACCGGGCAGGGGCGTCCACGTCTGTGCGACGGTCAGAATGTCGCCGTTCACATGGTAGGCATTGATGTTCGATGGCGTGACCTGGCCGCCGTAGTGTTCGACCGTCTTCGGGTGCAGGCCGGCGGCATTGAAGCTCCAGCAGTCCTTGCCGCTGGCCAAAGAAGCGGCAGAACACAGACCGCCACCTAGCGAGTGACCTGTGATGTCGATAGGTTCTGTTGAGAAGGCTAGATTTTTACCTAGATTGACAGCCCTCTTGTAATAGGGCGATTGCATATCCACGCTCTGGTTAAAGTTGTTCGACCAGTCGCTCAGGCTCGTCATTTCGGTTCCCTTGAACGCGAGTGTCGGATTCATGTCGGCACCGAAGACCGCCGCATCCGGTTCGTATAGCTGCGCCCTGAAGTTCGCGCCTTCGATTTCCAGGTCTATTGGCTTCAAGCCGTACTGCCGTAGAAATCCCCTATCCCCGCTGCGGTTCGCCCACCCTTCG
Source organism: Paraburkholderia sp. BR13444 (assembly GCF_040948755.1). Taxonomy (NCBI): domain Bacteria; kingdom Pseudomonadati; phylum Pseudomonadota; class Betaproteobacteria; order Burkholderiales; family Burkholderiaceae; genus Paraburkholderia; species Paraburkholderia sp. BR13444. The sequence goes on from NZ_JBFPKM010000002.1 coordinate 260,479, forward strand.
GGCACCGGCCCGGACGGCTCGTAGACATGATCGGAGAGTCTGGCCTTCTCCACCGCGACATTGTTGCGTGCGAGCCGTTCAGCCGCCGCCCGCACGCGCCCGGACATGGCCGCATTGCCAGCCGCAATCAGCGCCTTGCGCGTCTGCCACCGCTGCGCCTTGGTCAGTGCCTGTGGTATCTCGATGTGTGGCGATGTCGCCCTGGCTGCGCGCGCAGCGGCTAACTGGGCTTGCCAGGTGGCCGGATCATACTGGACGGACAGAATGGGTTCGCCGTCCGGGTGACTGCCGGTCCTCGCTATGGGATTTCTTAACGGCGTGCTGCTGTAGGGTGATGGAAACAGGCCATTGCGCGGACCTTTAATGGCAAGCAGGTTACCCCGGCGAACCTCTTCGAGAAGAGCAACGATGACCCACCAGCCATCGGTGTCAGGGTTACGGTCCCGCACGTTATGAAAAAACAGCCAGTGACTGTCAAGGAGATTCCTGACAAGCTTTCGGTCCTCCTCCCACTTGCTGTGATTGAGTTCGGCAATCTCAAGAAATTCCCGGGTCTCCGCCTTGGCCTTCGGAAGGTCTGCGGCCTTGCCGAGGCACGCCTTATAGTGCCACTCGTCACAGATGACATAACAGGCACCCGGTGGCCGCTGGCAGAACAGCTCCACGGAGTGCATCTCAAATACGGACAGGGACATAGGTGTGTCGTTGGTCTATCTGAAGTCGCTGCCGGAGTTGACAGCAGTCAGATAATTACCGTGCGACAGGCAGTCCGTACATGGGCGACCGCCCAAAATCGGCTTTCGACGAACCTCGCGGTGTTCCGCTGCGACTATGCGACCGCCGGCGCCGCGAAGCTCGCGATCGTCGATAGTCACTCGTTCTGGGTGTATGGCTATTTCGAGGAAGCCAGGCTGCCGCTCGTGCGCGTCAGCGATCCGGCCGAAGTGCCTCGCGCAACGCGTGCCTGTGCGCGTGAAGATCGACTCGATGCCGGCCGATGTGATGGCGGCGACGGGCGCGACCTGCACGGTGGTCGTGAGGCCGGGAACGGGTTCCGGCTCCCACCGCGCCGCTTTTTACAGCCGGAACTGCCCCACCATCGCCTTCAGCCCGCGCGCCTGATCGTCGAGCGAGCGGGCCGCGGCGGTGGCCTCCTCCACCAGCGCGGCGTTCTGCTGCGTGCCCGCGTCCATCTGCGTGACCGCGAGATTGATCGCCTCGATACCGGCGCTCTGCTCGGACGACGCCGCCGAAATCTCGCCGATGATGTCGGTCACGCGCTTCACGGCCTTGACGACTTCGTCCATCGTCTGACCGGCTTCCGCGGCGAGCGTCGAGCCGTTGCCGACGCGCTCGACCGACGTCTGGATCAAGCCCTTGATTTCCTTCGCGGCCGCAGCACTCCGTTGGGCGAGATTGCGCACTTCCGCCGCGACCACCGAAAAGCCGCGCCCCTCCTCGCCCGCGCGCGCCGCCTCGACCGCCGCGTTCAGCGCGAGGATGTTGGTCTGGAATGCGATTCCCTCGATCACGCCGATGATGTCGCCGATGCTGTGCGCGCTGTCGTTGATGTCGTTCATCGTTGCGACCACGCGGCTCACGACCGCGCCGCCCTGCTCGGCGATCTCCGACGCGTTGTTCGCGAGCGTGCTCGCCTGCTTCGCGTTGTCGGCGTTCTGACGCACCGTCGACGTCAGCTGTTCCATGCTGCTCGCGGTGCGCTCGAGCGCGAGCGCCTGCTGCTCGGTGCGTTGCGACAGGTCCAGGTTGCCCATCGAAATCTGTCCGGACGCGGTTGCGATCGCATCGGCGCTCGACGCGATGTCGGCGACCGTCGTCGCGAGTCCGCTTTGCATGTCGGACAGCGCGAACAGCATGCTCGAACGGTCCTTGCCGCCGAGCGTAATGCGGTTCGACAGATCGCCCGCGGCGATGCGGCGCGCGATTTCCTTCGCGTACGCGGGCTCGCCGCCGAGCTGCGCGGTGAGCCGCCGCACGACCCACGCTGCGATGCCGAACGCGAGCACGATCAGTGCGAGCGTCATCACCGCGATCATCACGAACGACGACTGGTAGATGAAGCCGGACGCGTCGATCGTCGCCTTCGCGGCGGTGCCGCGCTGGGTGACGAGTTCGTCGACGAGCTTTTCGAGCTTGCCGGTTTCGACGAGCAGCGACACGTCCTGCGTGCCGACCTGCCAGTTCATCTGCGACAGATCGAGCGGCTGCGCTTTCACGAGCGTGACGAAGTCGCGCAGATGGGTGCTCCAGGTCCCGATCGCCGCGGCGAACGCCTTCTGCGCGGCGACCGCCTTCGCGTCGGACGGATCGACATACTGCTGCAGCGTGCGCAGTTGCTCGTTCAAGCCGGCGAGGCCGCGCTCGATGTCGGCGCCGAGTTCGTCGCGCTCCTTCGCGGTGGTGGCGGTCAGCAGCATCTTCTGCGCGCGGCTCGCGCGCAGCATGTGGCCGCGCGCTTCCTCGGCGGCGCGGCTCGCGACGTGGCCCTGGTCGTAGATCGATTGCGCGGACGCGTTCAACCGGCCGATCTGCAGCAGCGAAAACACGCCGATCAGCAGCGTGCCTGCGAGCAGGATCGCGAACGCGATCCGCAGCGTCGCCTTGACCGACAGGCCGTTGAACTTCGTTGCCGCCGCGCTGTGTGCCACTGCTTCCATACTCCCCAACCCCCACGTGTCGACGCGCCGGAAAGGTCGGTTCCGGCGTCCCCGCTTGTCTCTCCGGGTCTACGGCAACCTGCCGCGCGATCTTGAATGTCGCGCGATCAGACGGCGACGGATCGTGCGCCGCCGGCCGTTCCCGGTCCCATGTTCGGTGCGCCGCTTCGTGAGCCGCGCATTCGCGAGCGCTTTATACCGCAGACAAAAACCCGCCAAAAATGCCTCGACAGCGCAGAGCAGACGATTCGCCATTCGTGAGCGAAAGCGAAGCCATCCGGCCCCATGTCCGATTCGCGACAAAACTTGTCCTTACAATTCGCTCCGGCCACATTAAACTTCGGCTGAATAGTCAAAACGCCGGTTGCCGCGACCAAATGACGCAGCGGTGTGCGGAACGCGCCTACGAAGCGCGCTGCCGCACCGGTTCCAGCGCCGATTTGTTCTCTCACATTTGCCTGATCTTCTTCTACTCGCGTATGGAAACCAGCCTCGATAAAAGCGCCCTCGCCGGTGCATCCGCCACGGGGGCGAGCGCGTCCCCGGCCGCCGCCGTGCCGGCGGCCGCCAAGGTGCAGCGCACCGTGTATTCCGTGCTCGGTGCAATCAGCTTTTCGCACCTGCTCAACGACATGATCCAGTCGCTGATCCTCGCCATCTACCCGATGTTCAAGGACAACTTCTCGTTGTCGTTCGGGCAGATCGGTCTGATCACGCTGACCTACCAGATCACCGCGTCGCTGCTGCAGCCGCTCGTCGGCAGTTATACCGACAAGCACCCGAAGCCGTACTCGCTGCCGGTCGGCATGGGCTTCACGCTTGCTGGTCTGCTGCTGATGTCGGTTGCGCCGAACTTCAGCGTGCTGCTGGTCGCCGCGGCGCTGGTCGGCTGCGGGTCGTCGGTGTTTCATCCGGAGTCGTCGCGGGTCGCGCGGATGGCGTCGGGCGGCCGTCACGGTCTCGCGCAGTCGCTGTTCCAGGTCGGCGGCAATGCGGGTTCGTCGCTCGGGCCGCTGCTTGCCGCGCTGATCGTGATTCCGCATGGCCAGCGCAGCATTGCGTGGTTCTCGGCGGCGGCGCTCGTCGCGATCGTCGTGCTCACGCAGATCGGCCGCTGGTACAAGCGGCATCCGTCGGTCAGGAAGGCGCGCGGCCACGCGGCGCATGCGGCGCTGCCGCGTAACAAGATCATCCTCGCGATGAGCGTGCTGGTGCTGCTGGTGTTCTCCAAGTACTTCTACCTCGCGAGCATCAACAGCTATTTCACGTTCTATCTGATCGACAAGTTCCATCTGTCGGTGCAGGCCGCGCAGATTCATCTGTTCGTGTTCCTCGCGGCGGTCGCGGCGGGGACGGTGATCGGCGGGCCGATTGGCGACAAGATCGGGCGTAAATATGTGATCTGGGTGTCGATTCTTGGCGTCGCACCTTTCACGCTGCTGCTGCCGTATGCGAATCTGTTCTGGACTGGGGTGCTGACTGTTGTGATCGGGGTGGTGCTTGCTTCGGCGTTCTCGGCGATTCTCGTTTATGCGCAGGAGTTGATTCCTGGGAAGGTGGGGATGGTTGCCGGGTTGTTTTTTGGTTTTGCGTTTGGGTTGGGCGGCGTTGGCGCCGCGGTGCTTGGGCAGCTGGCTGACGCTACCAGTATTGGGTTTGTTTATAAGGTTTGTTCGTTTTTGCCGTTGATTGGGGTGCTCACTGTTTTGTTGCCGGATGTTGAAGAGAAGCGGGTGAAGGGGTGATATCGCTGTGGGATGGGCCTTTCGTTCTTCACAGGGTGTTGGCCTTTCCTTGCTTTGTTATCGGTCTATTAGCGTTGCCCCTGTGCGGGGCGGCACCTACTTTCTTTGCTGCTGCAAAGAAAGTAGGCAAAGAAGACAGCTCAAACCGCTAACTCTTAAGCGGGCCCCCTGGCTTGGCAGGGGTAGTGGTGCATCTGGAATCCGTGCCCCCGCACATTCGGCGGCAGTGACAAAGCCGTCATTCATCCCACTCCGCACTGCGTGCGTCGCGGACGGGTCAGCCGGGGAAACCGGCGGGCTTGCCCGCGCAGCGGGAGCCCTCGGCTGCGCCTCGGCGATGCGCCGGAACAACCAGTGGTTTTGGAGCGGGGATTCGGCGCGCGCAGCGCCGCCGGAAGGATGACTGCCTTGTCACGAACGGGGAATGTGCGGGAGCACGGATTCCAGATGCACCACTACCTTGTGTGGACCGAGGGACCCGCTTAAGAGTTAGCGGTTTGAGCTGTCTTCTTTGCCTACTTTCTTTGCAGCAGCAAAGAAAGTAGGTGCCGCCCCGCACAGGGGCAACACTAATAGACCGACAAGCCAGCAAGGAAAGGCCAACACCGCAAAGAACACGACCCGCGCCTTAGACCCGCATCCGTCTCCACGTAAAAAAGCCCACGGCAACGACGACAACCGCAACACCGTCGACGACGCCCAGCACTGGCAAAGGATCAGTCCACTTGTCCATGTTCGTCGTACGCGAATAGTAAGGCTCGCCGTTTCCATAGGCTTCGTTAAGGTTGACCACGTTGAACGCGACGACAGCAACTGCAATGGCAACGGCAATGGCAAGTAAAACTACGCCAGCGAAGACACGGACAAACCTGGCTTTCCGCATGTCAGTACCTGACCGTTAATGGAACGTAGCAATCCGGCGACGGCGTCGCCGCCCCCTGAGACCTCGCGCAGGCCGGAACACGCGGACTACCACGCTCGGAAGCGTATCGATTGGGCAAGCAAACCTCCATGTCTGGGTAAAAGCGATGTGCCACGTTGGCCGTCTCCACCCTACCTGGCATCGAGAAACCTGGATATGGGCGACGGATGAATCTGAGGAACAACGATTTTTTCCTGTCGCCCTTCGCCCTTGCGGCGAACCAGCTTGCTCACCCTCCCGCCCGTAGCTATGCTTGTGCGGATAACCCGCGCCGCGCCGGGCGCGCAAATTGCACGGCCGTTTCATACCCCCGTCCCACTCCCGCCGCACGAGGATCGCCGCCGATGACCCGCTACCGCGATTTCCACCGCCGCTCGATCGAACACCCCGAAGCCTTCTGGCGCGAAGAAGCCCAGCGTATTCACTGGCACACGCCATTCGGCACTGTGCTCGACCGCTCGAAGCCGCCATTCGCGCGCTGGTTCGTCGGCGGCCGCACGAACCTCTGTCATAACGCGGTCGACCGCCATCTGGCCGAGCGCGCACAGCAAAACGCGCTGGTCTACGTATCGACCGAAACCGGCATCGAGCGCCAGTACACTTACGCCGAGCTGTACGCCGAAATCAACCGCATGGCCGCGGTCATGCGTTCGCTGGGCGCGAAGCGCGGCGACGTCGTGCTGATCTATCTGCCGATGATCCCCGAGGCGCTGTTCGCGATGCTCGCCTGCGCGCGGCTCGGCGCGATCCACTCGGTCGTGTTCGGCGGCTTCGCCGCGCCGAACCTCGCCGCGCGTATCGACGACGCGAAGCCGGTGCTGATCGTGACCGCCGACGCCGGCGCGCGCGGCGGCAAAGTGGTCGACTACACGCCGCTCGTCGACGAAGCGCTGTCGCGCGCGAAGCACAAGACGCCGCACGTGCTGCTGATCGACCGGCAGCTCGCGCCCGAGCGCCTGAATGCGCCCTACCTCGTCGCCTACGAGCCGCTGCGCGAACAGTTCTTCGACGCCCACGTGCCGTGCGAATGGCTCGAATCGAACGAGCCGTCGTACGTGCTGTACACGTCGGGCACGACCGGCAAGCCGAAGGGCGTGCAGCGCGATGTCGGCGGCTATGCGGTCGCGCTCGCCGCATCGATGGAATACATCTTCGAGGGCAAGGCCGGCGACACGATGTTCACCGCGTCCGACGTCGGCTGGGTGGTCGGCCACAGCTACATCGTGTACGCGCCGCTGATCGCGGGGCTCACCACGGTGATGTACGAAGGCACGCCGATTCGCCCGGACGGCGGCATCTGGTGGCGCCTCGTCGAACAGCACAAGATCAACCTGATGTTCACCGCGCCGACCGCGATACGCGTGCTGAAGAAGCAGGACCCGGCGCTGATGAAGGCCGCCGATCTGTCTAGCCTGCGCACGCTGTTTCTCGCCGGCGAACCACTCGACGAACCGACCGCCGAATGGATCTCGACCGCGCTGAACAAGCCGGTGATAGACAACTACTGGCAAACGGAAACCGGCTGGCCGATGCTCGCGATTCCGCGTGGCATCGAGGTACTGCCGACCAAGCTCGGCTCGCCGGGCGTGCCGTCGGTCGGCTATAGCCTGACCGTGCGAGACGAGCTGACCGGCGAGCCCTGTGCGCCCGGCGAGAAAGGCGTGCTGACGCTCGACTATCCGCTGCCGCCGGGCTGCATGTCGACGGTGTGGGGCGACGACAAGCGCTTCGTCGGCACCTACTGGTCGAGCGTGCCGAACCAGCAGGTCTATTCGACGTTCGACTGGGGCGTGCAGGACGAAGACGGCTACGTGACGATCCTCGGCCGCACCGACGATGTGATCAACGTCGCGGGCCATCGGCTCGGCACGCGCGAGATCGAGGAGGCGCTGTCGAGCCACGCGGCCGTCGCGGAAGTCGCGGTGGTCGGCGTGACCGATCCGGTCAAGGGTCAGGCGGCGATGGCTTTCGTCGTGCTGCGCGGCGCGCAAAGTGAAGGCGACCCGAGCGAGCGCGCGCGGCTTGCAGCCGAGCTGACGATGACGGTCGACCGCCATCTCGGTTCGATTGCGCGGCCCGCACGCGTGGTGATGGTATCGATGCTGCCGAAGACCCGCTCCGGCAAGCTATTGCGCCGCGCTATCGCGGCGCTCGCCGAGGGACGCGAGCCCGGCGACCTGCCGACGATCGAAGATCCGGCCGCGCTACAGCAGGTGCGCGACGCGCTCGGCGACGGCACGAAGAAATAAACCAGCGGGCGCTCAGCCCGCGGCGTGGCGCGTGCCCAGAAAGCGCGCGAGGATCGCGTTCGAATACGTGCCCGCGATGCCGGTCAGGAACGACATGAACGATCCGGGCGCGTGGTCGTCGGCGGTATCGGAGATCGTGCGCACGACCGCGCACAGCACGCCGTACTCGTAGCAGACTTGCGCGATCGCCGCGCCCTCCATCTCGACCGCGAGCGCGTCGGGCAGCGCGTGGCGCAGCGCCGCGACGGCCGCCGCGCTCGCGACGAACTGATCGCCGCTGACGATCAAGCCGCGATGCACGCGCGGCTCGCGCGTGCCGAACCGGGCCGCGCATGCCGCGCCCTCTTCGGCGACGAACTGCTCGCATGCGAGCGTGAGACGATCGGCGAGCGCCGCATCGGCGGCAAAGCGCGACATGCCGAGCAGCGGCACCTCGAAGCGCGGAAACAGCGGCGACGCGTCGACATCGTGCTGCATCAGCGTGCTCGCGACGACGATATCGCCGACATGCACATCGACGCCGACCCCACCCGCGACACCGGTGAACACCACGGCTTCGACATCGAACGCGTGAATCAGCGCGCTGACCGTCGCGGCCGCCGCGACCTTGCCGACGCGCGCGAGCGTGACGACACACGGCGTGCCGTGCACGGTGCCGACGTGGTAGTCACGCTGGCCGTACTTGACCGTGCGCACGCCGGACTCGGCGCGCATCGCTTCGATCAGGTCGCCGAGTTCCTGCGGCAACGCGGCCAGAATGCCGAGCGGCCGCCGTGCACCGTGGCTGACGTTTGAGAGCGTGCTCATTCGACCGCCTGCAATTTAGCGACCGCCAGCGCCAGCCACTTTTCGCCATGCCGCTTGAAGCGGACCTGCGCTTTCGCGTCGGTGCCGTTGCCTTCGAGCGCGGTGATCGTGCCTTCGCCGAACTTCGTGTGGAACACCTGCTGGCCGACGCGAAAGCCCGTTTCGGCCGCGCGCTGCTCGTTCGCGAAGGCGGGCGCCGGCGCGGAAGTCACCGCCGTCGCCGAACCACCGCCGTAGCCCGGCCGCGCAAACCAGTCGCGCCCGTAGCCGGCGTTGTCCGAGCGACCGCCCCAGCGCGAGCCCGCCTCGACCTTCGGCGTGAGCCACTTCAGCGTTTCCTGCGGCAATTCGTCGAAGAAACGCGAGCGGATGTTGTAGCGGGTCTGACCGTGCAGCATCCGGCTCTGCGCGAACGACAGATACAGCCGCTCCTTCGCGCGCGTGATCGCGACATACATGAGACGCCGCTCTTCTTCGAGGCCGTCCGCCTCCATCGCGCTGTTCTCGTGCGGGAACAGCCCTTCTTCGAGACCGGTGATGAACACCGCGGTGAATTCGAGCCCCTTTGCCGCGTGCACCGTCATCAGCTGCACCGCTTCCTGGCCGGCCTGCGCCTGGTTGTCGCCCGCTTCGAGCGACGCGTGCGACAGGAAGCCCGCGAGCGGCGTCATCGTGTCGGGGTTTTGTGCGGGATCGGCGATGCCCGGGGCGTCGAGGACCACCGTGTTCGGATCGTCGGTCGCGACCGCGAGTTCGGGCGCGGCGCTGGCGCCTGGGCGCAGCGGGATCGAGCGCGCGGGCGTATCGAGCCCGTAGCCTTCCTCGCTGACGAACGCGGCGGCCGCGTTGACGAGTTCCTGCAAGTTCTCGAGCCGCTCCTGGCCTTCGCGCTCGTTCTGATAGAAGTCGGCGAGACCGCTCGCGCGGACCACGTACTCGACGGTCTCCGGCAGGCTCATCTGCTGCGTGTCGGCGCGCATCTTGCCGACCAGGTTCGCGAACGCGGCGAGGCTCGAGCCCGCCTTGCCCGCGACGTACGGAATCGCCGCGGCCATCGAGCAGTTGTACAGACGCGCCGCGTCGGCGAGCTGTTCGATCGAACGCGCGCCGATGCCGCGGGTCGGGAAATTGACGACGCGGCCGAACGCCGTGTCGTCGTTCGGGTTGTCGATCAGGCGCAGATAGGCAAGCGCGTGCTTGACTTCCTGACGCTCGAAAAAGCGCAGGCCGCCGTACACGCGGTACGCGATGCCCGCGTTGACGAGCGTGTGCTCGATCGTGCGCGACTGCGCGTTGCTGCGGTAGAGCACGGCGATTTCGCTGCGCGACAGGCCGGTGTTGATTAGCGCGCGGATCTCTTCGACGATCCAGCCGGCCTCCTGCGAATCGGTCGCCGATTCGTAGACGCGCACCGGTTCGCCGTGGCCTGCGTCGGTGCGCAGATTCTTGCCGAGGCGGCGCGAGTTGTTCGCGATCAGCTGGTTCGCCGCATCGAGAATGTGGCCGTGCGAGCGATAGTTCTGCTCGAGCTTGATCAGATTGCGCACGTTGAACTCGTGCTCGAAGTCGCGCATGTTGCCGACGTTCGCGCCGCGGAACGCGTAGATCGACTGGTCGTCGTCACCGACCGCGAAGATCGCGTTGTGCTGACCCGCGAGCAGCTTGAGCCACGCGTATTGCAGCTTGTTGGTGTCCTGAAACTCGTCGACGAGGATGTGCCTGAAGCGCGCCTGGTAATGCGCGCGCAGCGGCGGATTGTGCGCGAGCAGCTCGTAGCAGCGCAGCAGCAGTTCGGGAAAGTCGACCACGCCTTCGCGCTGGCATTGCTGATCGTAGGCTTCGTAGAGCTCGACGAACTTGCGGTTGAAGTTGTCGGTGGCGTCGACGTCTTTGGGGCGCAGGCCCTGCTCTTTCGCGTTGTTGATGAAGTACTGGAGATTTTTCGCCGGGTACTTTTCGTCGTCGATGTTGAGGCCCTTCATCAGACGCTTGATCGCCGAGAGTTGGTCCGCGGTGTCGAGAATCTGGAACGTGGCGGGCAGCCCGGCGTCGCGGTGATGCGCGCGCAGCATCCGGTTGCACAGGCCGTGGAACGTGCCGATCCACATGCCGCGCGTGTCGATCGGCAAGAGCGCCGAGAGGCGCGCCATCATTTCGCGGGCGGCTTTGTTGGTGAAGGTCACCGCGAGGACGGTCGCGGGGGACGCGAGGCCTTGCTGGATCAGCCACGCGATGCGGGTGATCAGGACGCGGGTTTTGCCGCTGCCGGCGCCCGCGAGGATCAGGGCGGGCTCATTCGGGAGCGTTACGGCGGCGTGTTGTTCGGGGTTTAGATTCGAAAGGAGGTCGGGCATTTTTTTCGCGAAGCGCAGTTCGGGGGACATTATATGCCCCGGCGGGGGCGGCGCTTTTTTGTCGTTGTTCTGGTTTCTTTGGCCTTTCCTTGCTTTCTTATCGGTCTATTAGCGTTGCCCCTGTGCGGGGCGGCACCTACTTTCTTTGCTGCTGCAAAGAAAGTAGGCAAAGAAGACAGCTCAAACCGCTAACTCTTAAGCGGGTCCCTCGGTCCGCGTGAGGTAGTGGTGCATCTGGAATCCGTGCTCCCGCACATTCGACGGCAGTGACAAAGCCGTCATTCATCCCACTCCGCACTGCGTGCGTCGCGGACGGGTCAGCAGGGGAAACCGGCGGGCTTGCCCGCGCAGCGGGAGCCCTCGGCTGCGCCTCGGCGATGCGCCGGAACAACCAGTGGTTTTGGAGCGGGGATTCGGCGCGCGGAGCGCCGCTGGAAGAATGACTGCCTTGTCACCAGGGTGGAATGTGCGGGGGCACGGATTCCAGATGCACCACTACCTCTGCCAAGCCAGGGGACCCGCTTATGAGCTGGCGGTTTGAGCTGTCTTCTTTGCCTACTTTCTTTGCAGCAGCAAAGAAAGTAGGTGCCGCCCCGCACAGGGGCAACGCTAATAGACCGATAACACCACAAGGAAAGGCCAAAGAAGCCAAAACAACGACAAACCAAGCCACCAGCAGGCAAAAACCCCTCGTTAGCTATAATCAACCATTCTCCGCCTCCAAAATCCAGCCTTTTAACCAGAAACATGAGCGACACCCCGAGCGACCCGACCTCGACGCTTGCAAAAAGCTTCGAACCCCACACCATCGAAGCCCACTGGGGCCCTGAATGGGAAAAGCGCGCCTACGCCGCGCCCTCCTTCGACGCGAACCGCAAGGATTTCTCGATCCAGCTGCCGCCGCCGAACGTCACGGGCACGCTGCACATGGGCCACGCGTTCAACCAGACCATCATGGACGGTCTCACCCGCTATCACCGCATGCTCGGCGAAAACACGCTGTGGGTGCCGGGTACCGACCACGCGGGCATCGCCACGCAGATCGTCGTCGAACGTCAGCTCGACGCACAAGGCGTGTCGCGCCACGACCTCGGCCGTGAAAAATTCGTCGAACGCGTGTGGGAGTGGAAGCAGCAGTCCGGCTCGACCATCACGAATCAGGTGCGTCGTCTCGGTGCGTCGATCGACTGGTCGCGCGAATACTTCACGATGGACGACAAGATGTCGGCCGCCGTGCGCGACGTGTTCGTGCGTCTGTATGAACAGGGCCTGATCTATCGCGGCAAGCGCCTCGTGAACTGGGACCCCGTGCTGCTCACCGCCGTGTCCGACCTCGAAGTGGTCAGCGAGGAAGAAAACGGCCACCTGTGGCACATCCACTATCCGCTGACCGACGGCTCGGGCCATCTGACCGTCGCCACTACCCGTCCGGAAACCATGCTCGGCGACACCGCGGTGATGGTGCACCCGGAAGACGAGCGCTACGCGCACCTGATCGGCAAGACCGTCACGCTGCCGCTGTCGAACCGCGAAGTGCCGATCATCGCCGACGACTACGTCGACCGCGAATTCGGCACCGGCGTCGTCAAGGTCACGCCCGCGCACGATTTCAACGACTACCAGGTCGGCCTGCGCCACAAGCTGCCGCAGATCGAAATCCTCACGCTCGATGCGAGGATCAACGACAACGCCCCCGAAAAATACCGCGGCCTCGATCGTTTCGAAGCCCGCAAGCTGGTGGTCACCGATCTCGAAGCGCTCGGCGCGCTCGAATCGGTCAAGCCGCACAAGCTGATGGTGCCGCGCGGCGACCGCACCGGCGTCGTGATCGAGCCGATGCTGACCGACCAGTGGTTCGTCGCGATGAGCAAGCCGGCGCCCGAAGGTACGTTCAATCCGGGCAAGTCGATCGCCGAGACCGCGCTCGACGTCGTGCGCAACGGCCAGATCAAATTCGTGCCGGAGAACTGGACCACCACGTACTACCAGTGGCTCGAAAACATCCAGGACTGGTGCATCTCGCGTCAGCTGTGGTGGGGGCATCAGATTCCGGCGTGGTATGGCGAGAACGGCGAGGTGTTCGTCGCGAAGACCGAAGAAGATGCGCGCGCGAAGGCCACCGCTGCCGGTTACTCGGGCGCGTTGAAGCGCGACGAAGACGTGCTCGACACGTGGTTCTCGTCGGCTCTGGTGCCGTTCTCGTCGCTCGGCTGGCCGAACGAAACGGAAGAACTGAAGCACTTCATGCCGTCGTCGGTGCTCGTCACCGGCTTCGACATCATCTTCTTCTGGGTCGCGCGCATGGTCATGATGACCACGCACTTCACGGGCAAAGTGCCGTTCGACACGGTCTACGTGCACGGCCTCGTGCGCGACGCCGAAGGCCAGAAGATGTCGAAGAGCAAGGGCAACACGCTCGACCCGATCGACATCGTCGATGGCATCGACCTCGACGCGCTCGTCGCTAAACGCACCACCGGCCTGATGAATCCGAAGCAGGCCGCGTCGATCGAGAAGAAGACCCGCAAGGAGTTTCCGGACGGCATTCCGGCGTTCGGCACCGACGCGCTGCGCTTCACGATGGCGTCGATGGCCACGCTCGGCCGCAATGTCAATTTCGACCTTGCGCGCTGCGAAGGCTATCGCAACTTCTGCAACAAGCTGTGGAACGCCACCCGCTTCGTGCTGATGAACTGCGAAGGCCATGACTGCGGTTTCGGCCAACCGGCGCAATGTGGCGAATGCGGGCCAGAAGGCCAGTTGCATTTCTCGCAGGCCGACCGCTGGATCGTGTCGCAGCTTCAGCGCGTCGAAGCGGAAGTCGCCAAGGGTTTTTCGGACTATCGTTTTGATAATGTGGCCAACGCCATATACAAGTTCGTCTGGGACGAATATTGTGACTGGTACGTCGAGCTCGCCAAGGTGCAGATCCAGACGGGGCAGCCGAACCAGCAGCGTGCCACGCGTCGCACGCTTTTGCGTGTGCTCGAAACGGTGCTGCGCCTCGCGCATCCGGTGATCCCGTTCATCACCGAAGCGCTGTGGCAGAAAGTGGCGCCGCTCGCGGGACGCTACCCGGAAGGCAAGGCCGAGGGCGAGGCGTCCATCATGGTGCAGCAGTACCCCATCGCGGAGCCTTCGAAGCTCGATGAAGACGCCGAGAAGTGGGCGAGCGACCTCAAAGCGGTGATCGATGCATGCCGGAATCTGCGCGGCGAAATGAATTTGTCGCCGGCCGTGAAGGTGCCGTTGCTCGCCACCGGCAACGCGGAGCGTCTTCGTACTTTCGCGCCTTATGCTCAGGCGCTTGCGCGTCTGTCCGAGGTGCAGATCATCGCCGACGAGGCCGCGCTCGATGCTCAGGCGGATGGCGCGCCAATTGCTATCGTAGGAACGGACAAGCTCGTTTTGAAGGTCGAAATCGATGCGGCGGTCGAACGCGAACGCCTGTCGAAGGAGATCACGCGGTTGAGCGCCGAAATCGTGAAATGCAACGGTAAGCTGCAAAATCAGGCGTTCGTCGCGAAGGCGCCGGCGGCGGTCGTGGAACAGGAGCAGAAGCGGCTGGCCGATTTCGAAGCCACCGTCGGCAAACTGAAAGCCCAACTGGCTCGCTTGCCGGCCTGATCGACGCGCCCGCCGTCCTCAACGGCGGGCAAGGATTTAACCAGAGGACTCAGGGTATTCACATGCTAAAAGTTACGAAGGCGGTTTTTCCGGTAGCAGGTCTTGGCACCCGCTTCCTCCCCGCCACGAAGGCTAGCCCGAAGGAGATGTTGCCGATCGTCGACAAGCCGCTGATTCAGTACGCGGTCGAAGAGGCCATGGCGGCCGGCATCACCGAAATGATCTTCGTCACGGGCCGCAGCAAGCGCGCGATCGAAGACCATTTCGACAAGTCCTATGAGATCGAGGCCGAACTCGAAGCACGCGGCAAGGACAAGCTGCTCGAACTCGTGCGTAGCATCAAGCCGAGCCACGTCGACTGCTTCTACGTGCGCCAGGCCGAAGCGCTGGGCCTCGGCCACGCGGTGCTGTGCGCGGAGAAGCTGGTCGGCGACAACCCGTTTGCCGTGATTCTCGCGGACGACCTGTTGTACGGCACGCCGCCCGTGATGACGCAGATGATCGAGGTGTTCGATCACTATCACAGCTCGGTGATCGGCGTCGAAGAGATCCCGCCGCAAGACACGAAGTCGTACGGCATCGTCGATGGCAAGGAATGGGAAGATTCGATCATCAAGATGTCGGGCATCATCGAAAAGCCGGAGCCGAGCGTGGCGCCGTCGAACCTCGGCGTGGTCGGCCGCTATGTGCTGAAGCCGCGCATCTTCGATCACCTGCGCTCGATCAAACCGGGCGCGGGCGGTGAATTGCAACTGACGGACGCGATCCAGTCGCTGCTCGCCGATGAACAGGTGCTCGCGTACAAGTATCACGGCACGCGTTTCGACTGCGGCAGCAAGCTCGGCTACCTGAAGGCGACCGTCGAGTTCGCGCTGCGTCACCCGGAAGTGGCCTCGGATTTCGAAGAGTATCTGCGTACCCGCTCGCCGGTGCTCGAAGGCTGACGCCAAGGTCAGGCTGAAACGAAGAAGGCGCTGTACCCCGAATAATGGGGACAGCGCCTTCTTTTTTACATCGGACAGACAATTTTTACCGAATACCGCTTAACGGCGCCGCAACAGAAACGTAAATACCTTGTCGTGCGCCGAGCTTTCGACGATCTCGTTGCCGGTCTGCTTCGCGAACGCGGCGAAATCGCGCTGCGAGCCGGGATCGGTGGCGAGCACCCTGAGAATCTGGCCGCTTTCCATGTCGGCGAGCGCTTTTTTGGCGCGCAGGATGGGCAGCGGGCACATGAGCCCGCGCGCATCGACTTCCTTGTGAATCTGAATTTGCATCGACGATGACCTTCGGGACGAGGCGTCGCTGACGACGCCGGACAGAGGGTCAAATTCTACAGCAGGCGGCGCGGCGGCGCCGGGCAGCACACCGCTACAGCGTCACCGCCCCGCCGCTTTGCAGCGACTCGCGCAGCGCGACGCCGATACGCGTCGCTTCGAGCGCATCGGCGAGCGTCGCGCCACTCCGTGCCGCATCACCGTTCCCCGGCCCTTTCTGCACCGATGCGACGAACGCGCGTGCCTCGTGCAGAAACGCGTCCTCGAAGCGGTCGAAAAAGTTGGGCGTGCATTCGTTGCGGATGCCGGTCGCGTCATAGATCTCGACGCGGTTCGCGCGCGGATTGCGGCCGATCGTCAATGCGCCCGCGGTGCCGATCACTTCGCTATGCGTGTCGTTGCCGTGCGCCTGCGTGCGCGACGCGTAGAACATCGCAAGCTTGCCGCCCTCGAATTCGCAAATCGCAACGCCGTTGTCGACGTCACCGAATTCGCGCAGACCCTCGTGCAGCGCAATCGTGCCCGCCGCGAACACGCGCGTCGCGCGCGGCTTGCCGAGCAGCCAGCGGGCGACGTCGATGTCGTGCACCGTGCAGTCGAGAAAGATGCCGCCCGAGGTGGCCGCGAAGCGCACGAAGAAACCGTCGTTGTCGTTTTTATCGGTGGTCTGCGAGCGCACGAGGAACGGCCGGCCGATCTGGCCGGCGGCGATTTTATCGAACGCGTCGCGGTAGCTCGGATCGAAGCGGCGCATGAAGCCGATCGTCGCTTGCAGATGCGGATAGCGCGCCGCTTCGGCCAGCACGCGCTCGCATTCGGCGACATCGAGCGACAGCGGCTTTTCGCAGAACACGTGCTTGCCGGCGCGCAATGCGTCGACGATCTGCTGCGCGTGCAGCGACGACGGTGTGACGAGCCATACCGCGTCGATCTGCGGATCGGCGAGCAGGTCCGCGTAATCGACGTAAAGACGCGGCTCGGGTAGCGCATCGCGCGCCCACGCGAGTTCCTCTTCGAGCGGACTGCACGCGGCCGCGAGCGTCGCACCCGGCACGCGATACGCGAGATTCTCCGCATGCCGCTTGCCAAGCCGCCCAAGGCCCACCACGCCGATCCGCAAGCGCTCCGTGGCGGGCTTCATCACGCGGCCTCGCCGAGTTTGACCGCGCGGCCCTCGCGCCATGAACGCGTCGCGGCTTCCGCGAGTTCGAGCGCTTTCAGGCCATCGGCGACGGTCGTGCGCACCGGCTTGCCGTGCGTGACCGCGTCGAAGAAATGCGCGATTTCGAGCGCGTACGCCGCGCGATAGCGTTCGAGAAAAAACGCCTCGGGCACGTCGGTCGATACCTTCGTTTCCGAGTACGCGGTGACTTCGGTCGGCCGTATGTTGCCCGCTTGCAGCATGCCGGTGCTGCCGAGCACTTCGAAGCGCTGGTCGTAGCCGTACGCGGCACGCCGCGTGGTGTTGATCTGGCACAGGCGGCCGCGCTTCGTGCGGATCGTCACCGCGGTCGAATCGATGTCGCCCGCGTCGGCGATCGCGGGGTCGGTGAGGCAACTGCCGGTGGCGTGCAGCGTGTCGGCTTCGTCGTCGAGAATCCACCGGCAGATGTCGAAGTCGTGAATCAGCATGTCCTTGAAGATGCCGCCGGAGCGCCGGATGTAGTCGACCGGCGGCGCGCCGGGATCGCGGCTCGTCACGACGAGCATCTCAGGCGTGCCGATTTCACCCGCGTCCAGACGCGCCTTCAATGCGGCAAACGTCGGATCGAAGCGCCGCTGAAACCCGATCATGCACACGACACCCGCGCGCTCCACGGCTTCTGCGCACATCCGCGCGCGCTCCAGCGTGAGATCGACCGGCTTCTCGCAGAACACGTGCTTGTTCTGCGCGGCCGATTTGACGATCAGGTCCGCATGCGTGTCGGTACTCGAACAGATCACGGTCGCGCCGATCGAAGCGTCGCCGATCGCGCCGTCGATATCCGCGACCTGCGCGCCATGCTGCGCGGCGAGCGCGGCGGCCGCCTCGCGATTCACGTCGACCACGTATTTGAGCCGCACGCCGGGCTGCCGCGCGAGATTCGCCGCATGGATCTTGCCGATGCGTCCCGCGCCGAATACCGCGACGTCGATCGTGCTTACCGCGTCAGTCATCGTAGCCTCCAGGGTCGTTGGATTCTTCAACGTTCAGTTCGAGCTTGTACGCGAGCGCGATGAACAGCGCCTGGCACAGGCAGATCGTGCTGGTCAGCGAGCGAAACGCGAACGCGCTGCCCTCTTTCACGTAGAGTTGCGTGCTCGCGTAGCGCGCGAGCGGCGATAGCTGGCTATCCGTAATGACGAGCGTCTTCGCCTGATGATGATGCGCGACGCGCAGACAGTACTGCGTCTCCTTGCCGTACGGCGCAAAGCTGATCGCAATCACCACGTCGCCCTTCCTGACACTGCGAATCTGCTCGCGATACATGCCGCCGAAGCCGGACACCAGATGCACGCGCTTGTGCGTGTGCTGCAACGCATAGACGATGTAGCTCGCGACCGGAAACGAGCGCCTCACGCCGATCACGTAGATGTTGTCGGCCTGCTGCAGCATCTTCACGGCGGCGTCGAACTGCTTGTCGTCGAGACCCGCTTCGAGTTCTTCGAGGCCGCCGCGCGACGCGGCGATGAACTCGCGCGCGACCGCGCCGCCCGATAGCGTGCCGGGCTTCTCGTCGATCAGCTTGCGGATGCGCTGCTGATAGCTCGACGACGACACGCCCTGCCCCGTATACGCCTGACGAAACACCGCCTGCAGATCGGAAAACCCGGAAAAGCCGAACCGCTGCGCAAAGCGCACGACCGCCGACGGATGCACGCCGCAACTCGCGGCGATATCGCTGGTGCGATCCATCATCACGCTCGAGCGATGCTGCTCGATATACGTCGCCACGCTCTTCAACTGCCGCGGCAGCGACTCGTAGGTATCCGCGATGCGCTGCATCAATTCGTCGACGCTCGGCAACGCTTCTTCGGTGATCTGTTCCGCCATGACTGCCTCTCGGGGTTTCCTGCAATGCGACAGACGCGCCCGCGGCCCGCCGCAACATGCATCCGACGTTGCCGAGTATAGGCGGCCGCCCGATCAAATGGAACGTATTTTCCATTTTTATTTGTCATGAAATTTTCTTTGCAAGGCTTCGGAAGATGACCTACTCTTGGTCGTGAGCGATGGCGCTTCGGCCTCGTTGTGTGGGTCATCGGAATGGCAAGCCACCCGCCAGGCGCTCCCTCAATAACGAACGACAGACCGAGAAAGGTGGAGACAATGAGACTTTGCAGAGGCAAGGCAACGCTCAGGATTCTGGTGACGGCGTTGACGTTGGCGACGGGATTCGGCGCGGCCTCGGCCGCCCGCGCGGCGGACGCTCACTTCGTGCTGGTCAGCCACGCGCCGGATTCGGACTCGTGGTGGAACACGATCAAGAACGCGATCAAGCAGGCCGACGAAGACTTCAACGTTCAGACCGACTACCGCAACCCGCCGAACGGCGACATCGCCGACATGGCGCGTCTCGTCGAACAGGCGGCCGCGCGCAATTACGACGGCGTGATCGTATCGATCGCCGATTTCGACGTGCTGAAAAGTTCGATCGGGAAGGTCACCGAGAAACACATTCCGCTCGTCACGATCAATTCGGGCACCGAGGAGCAAAGCGCGAAGCTCGGCGCGATCATGCACGTCGGCCAGCCCGAATTCGCGGCCGGCAAAGCCGCCGGCGAAAAGGCCAAGGCCGCCGGCATCAAGTCGTTCCTCTGCGTGAACCACTACGCGACGAACCCGGCTTCGTTCGAACGCTGCCGCGGTTTCGCCGAAGCGATCGGCGCCAACTTCAAGACCTCGACGCTCGACGTGGGCCAGGACCCGACCGGCGTGCAGTCGAAGGTCAGCGCGTTCCTGCGCAATCATCCGGATACCCAGGCGGTGCTGACGCTCGGTCCGCTATCGGCCGACCCGACCTTGAAGGCGCTGCAGCAGATGGGCGTCGCCGGCAAGATCTGGTTCGCGACCTTCGACTTCGATAGCGACATCGCAAAGGGCATCCAGGACGGCACGATCCAGTTCGCGATCGACCAGCAACCGTACTTGCAGGGCTATATCCCGGTCGCCGTGCTGGCGATCGCGAAGAAGAACAACACCACCGATCCCGTGAAGATCCGCGAGGTCCTGCAGGCGAATCCGAAGTTCAAGGAGCGTCTCGCGACCTATGGGCTCGCACCGTCGTATGGGCCACGCAATATCGGCTCGGGTCCGGGCTTCATCACGAAGGAAAATGTCGACAAGGTGCTGAAGTACGCGGGTCAGTACCGCTGAACGCGCGGCATCGCATCGCATCGCGCGATCAAGCCGCCGCGCGGCGGCAAGGTCGAAAAGGCAGTGACCGGTGGGACGCATTGCGTCTTGCCGGCACCCGCCCGCCCAGCGGATATGCCGCCCAACGGATTCGCAAACGCCCAAGGCAGTGCGCCGACTCGCCGGTCGCGGGCGTATCAAGGAGAGCTTCAATGGGTGTCGCCGACCTGTTTCATCCCCATCACCGCAAGCAACCGCCGTCCGATCCGCAGGACCCGCCACAGTCTGGCGCGACGACCGCCTCGCAAGCCGCTGCCGTCGACGAACGCGTGCGCGAGGAATCCTGGTTCCGCCATCTGCTCGGCCGACCGGAATTCGCGGCGCTCGCCGGCACCGTGATGGTGTTCATCGTGTTCGGCCTGGCCGCCGGCAACTCGGGGATGTTCAACCTCGACGGCGTGATGAACTGGTCGCAGGTCGCCGCCTATCTCGGTCTGATCTCGGTCGGCGCATGCCTGCTGATGATCGCCGGCGAGTTCGATCTGTCGATCGGCTCGATGATCGGTTTTGCCGGCATGATGGTCGCGTTGCCGACCATGTACTTCCACTGGCCGATCTGGCTTGCGATCGTGTTCGCGTTCGTCGGCTCGATGTTGCTCGGCGCGCTCAATGGCTATCTGGTGATGCGCACGCGTCTGCCGTCGTTCATCGTCACGCTCGCGTTCCTGTTCATTCTGCGCGGTCTGACGCTCGCGCTGTCGGTGATGTTCGCCGATCGCACGATCATCTCCGGCGTCGGCGACATCGCGCGTCAGGACTGGTTCGCGCACACGTTCTTTCAGGGCGTCGCGTTCCGAGGTCTGTTCGTATGGCTTGGCCACCTCGGTCTCGTGAAGATGCTCGACAACGGCGCGCCGCTCGTGCCGGGCATTCCCAAGGTGCTGCTGTGGTGGTTCGTGCTCGCCGTGGTCTGCGCGTTCACGCTCGCGAAGACGCGCTTCGGCAACTGGATTTTCGCGGTCGGCGGCGATGCCAACGCGGCCAAGAACGTCGGCGTGCCGGTGCGTCGCGTGAAGATCTCGCTGTTCGTACTGACCGCGTTCTGCTCGGCCCTGTATGCGGTGCTGCAGGTGTGCGATATCGGTTCGGCCGCGGCGGACCGTGGTTTGCAGGCGGAGTTCGAGGCGATCATCGCCGCGGTGATCGGCGGCACGCTGCTGACGGGCGGCTACGGCTCGGTGGTCGGCGCCTGCTTCGGCGCGCTGATCTTCGGCGTCGTGCAGATCGGCATCACCTATACCAACGTCGATTCCGACTGGTTCCGCGTGTTCCTCGGCGTGATGCTGCTGTTCGCCGTGCTGTTCAACCACTATGTGCGCGGCCGCGTCGCGGCATCGCGCTAGACGGAGGTTCACGATGAGCACCCCCGAACAGAACCCGGACGACATCATCTTGTCGCTCGAAAACGTCAGCCGCTATTTCGGCAACATCATCGCGCTGAACGACATCACGCTGCGGCTCAAACGCGGTGAAGTGCATTGCCTGCTCGGCGACAACGGCGCCGGCAAATCCACGCTGATCAAGACGCTCGCGGGCGTGTATCAGCCGAGCAAAGGCACCTACCGGGTGGACGGCAAACCGGTGCATTTCACGTCGCCGAAAGACGCGCTCGATCTCGGCATCGCAACCGTCTATCAGGATCTCGCGCTGGTGCCGCTGCTCTCGGTCGCGCGCAATTTCTTCATGGGCCGCGAGCCGCAGAAAAAGCTGTTCGGCTTTCTGAACGTGATGGACCTCGAAACCTGCGCCACCACCGCGCGCGACAAGCTCGCCGAAATGGGCATCAACGTGCGCGACCCGCATCAGCCGATCGGCACGATGTCGGGCGGCGAGCGCCAATGCCTGGCCATCGCGCGTGCGATTCACTTCGGCGCGCGCGTGCTGATTCTCGACGAACCGACGGCCGCGCTCGGCGTCAAGCAGAGCTTCAACGTGCTGAAGCTGATCCATAAGGCGCGCGCCAAAGGCATCTCGGTGATCTTCATCACCCACAACGTGCACCACGCGTATCCGATCGGCGATTCGTTCACGCTGCTCAATCGCGGCCGCTCGCTCGGCACCTTCACCAAACAGACGATCAGCAAGGACGAAGTGCTCGACATGATGGCCGGCGGCGCCGAGATGCAGAAGATGATCGGCGAACTCGAAGGCGCGACGATCTGACCGATTCGCGCGGTGCGACCGGCCTCGACGGGTTTCGCCAGGCCGGCTGCCGCGCACTCACCGCGCACTGTTACTCAGGACTATTCATGGCTCACTCCAGCACCTCCAGCGCTAACGCAGCGGGCAGCCGGTTCGCGCCGGGGCGCGCCCGCGACATCGTGTGCCTCGGCCGGCTGGCCGTCGATCTGTACGCGCAGCAGGTCGGCGCGCGGCTCGAAGACGTGTCGAGCTTCGCGAAGTATCTCGGCGGCTCGTCGGCGAACATCGCGTTCGGCTGCGCGCGGCTCGGGCTTGACGCAGCCATGCTCGCGCGGGTCGGCAACGATCACATGGGACGCTTCCTGACCGAAACGCTCGCGAAGGAAGGCTGCGACGTGAGCCACGTGCGCATCGATCACGAACGGCTGACCGCGCTCGTGCTGCTCGGCCTGAAGGACCGCGACACGTTCCCGCTGATCTTCTACCGCGAGAACTGCGCGGACATGGCGGTCGACGAGGCCGATTTCGACGAGGCGTTCATTGCGTCGTCGAAAGCGCTGTTGATCACCGGCACGCACTTTTCCACCGCACAGGTCGATCGCACGAGCCGCCGCGCGCTCGAATACGCGCGCCGCAACGACGTGCGCACCGTGCTCGACATCGACTACCGCCCGGTGCTGTGGGGGCTCACGGGCAAGGCCGACGGCGAAACGCGTTTCGTCGCGAGCGAAGGCGTCAGCACGCATTTGCAGCGGATTCTGCCGCTGTTCGATCTGGTGATCGGCACCGAGGAAGAGTTTCGCATCGCCGGCGGCAAGACCGACCTGCGCGATGCGCTCGCGATGGTGCGCGCCGTGACACCGGCCACGCTGGTGCTGAAGCGAGGGCCGCTCGGCTGTCAGATCATCGACGGCGAGGTGCCTGCATCGCTCGACGCTGCGCCGATTCATGGCGGCGTCGAAGTCGAAGTGCTGAACGTGCTCGGCGCAGGCGACGCATTCGCTTCCGGCTTCCTCTCAGGCTGGCTGCGCGATCAGCCGCTCGAGGCCTGCGCGCGCGCCGCGAATGCGAGCGGCGCGCTGGTCGTATCACGCCACGGCTGCGCGCCCGCGATGCCGACCCCGGCCGAGCTCGACTACTTCCTGCGCGAAGCGAAGACCGATCCGCAGCGCATGCGCCGGCCGGATCGCGATGCGAAGCTCGCCAGACTGCATCGCGTTTCGCCGGCGCGTAAAGCGTGGCGCGAAGTGCTCGGCTTCGCCTTCGATCATCGCAACCCGTTCTTCGAACTCGCGCAGCAGACCGGCGCCGACGAAGCGCGCATTGCCTCGTTGAAGGGCTTGTTCGTCGAAGCGGTCGCGCAGACCGAGCGCGCATTGAACCTGCAGGGACGCATCGGCGTATTGATCGACGACCGCTATGGTCAGGACGCGCTGAATGCCGCGACCGGCCGCGGCTGGTGGATCGGCCGCCCGGTCGAGCTGCCCGGCTCCGTGCCGCTCGTGTTCGATCATGGCCGCTCGATCGGCACCACGCTGATCGCGTGGCCGCAGGAGCACATCGTCAAATGCCTCGTGCAGTTTCATCCGGATGAGCCGATCGAGCAGCGGCTCGAACAGGAGGCGCAACTGCGCGCGCTGTATGACGCGACCCAGGCCAGCGGCCACGAACTGCTGCTCGAAGTGATTCCGCCGAAGCATGCGTCGCTGCCGCAGGGGCCGGACATCGTGTATCGCGCGTTGAAGCGCCTGTACAACCTCGGCATCTACCCCGAGTGGTGGAAGCTCGAACCGATGGACGCCGCGCAATGGCAGGCCATCGACGCGCTGATCGCCGAGCGCGATCCCTATTGCCGCGGCGTCGTGCTGCTCGGCTTGTCGGCGGCGGTCGAGCAGTTGAGCGAAGGCTTTCGTGCGGCCGCACAAGCGGCGACGTGCCGCGGCTTCACGGTCGGCCGCACGATCTTTCACGAACCGAGCCATGCGTGGCTCGCCGGCGAAATCGGCGATGACGAACTGATCGCGCGCGTGCGCCACACGTTCGAAACGCTGATCGCCGCGTGGCGCAGTGCGCGCGGCGAACCGACGGCGCATGGCACACCTCATCACGCTCATCAGGAGCAGGCCGCATGAACGAGGGCATCATGCATGACGACACTCCATCCACCAGCGGCGCGCCGCAAGCGCCCGTCCGCACCGGCGGCACGATTCGCCTGACGATGGCACAGGCGCTGGTGCGCTATCTGGCCGCGCAACGCGTCGCCAGCGAAGACGGCACCAGCGTCGAACCGCTGTTCGGCGGCGTGTTCGCGATCTTCGGCCACGGCAACGTCGCGGGCATCGGCGAGGCGCTGTATCAGCATCGCGACGCGCTGCCCACGTTCCGGGCGCACAACGAACAGGCGATGGCGCATAGTGCGATCGCCTATGCGAAGGCGCACTTTCGCCGCCGCATGATGGCCGTGACGACGTCGATCGGACCCGGTGCGACCAATCTGCTGACCGCGGCCGCGCTCGCGCACGTGAACCGTCTGCCGGTGCTGCTGCTGCCCGGCGATATCTTCGTGTCGCGTGCGCCCGATCCGGTACTGCAGCAACTCGAGGATTTCAACGACGGCGGCGTATCCGCGAACGACGCGTTCAAGCCGCTATCGCGCTACTTCGATCGCATCGTGCAGCCCGCGCAATTGCTGAGCGCGCTGCCGCGCGCGATCCGCGTGCTGACCGATGCCGCGTCGTGCGGCCCCGTCACGCTCGCGTTGCCGCAGGACGTGCAGGCGCAGGCATGGGACTTTCCGGAGGACTTTTTCACGCCGCGCGTCGTTCGTATTCATGCACCCGCGCCGCGTAGCGACGATCTCGACGCCGCGTGCGCGCGCTTGCGGCACGCGAAGCGGCCGCTGATCGTCGCGGGCGGCGGCGTGCTGTACAGCCGCGCGGCCGATGCGCTGCACCGCTTCGCGAGCGCGCATGGCGTGCCGGTCGCGGAAACCCAGGCCGGCAAAAGCTCGCTCGCGTGGAACGATCCGCTGAATGCGGGCGCGCTCGGCGTGACCGGGTCGCCCGCCGCCAATGCGCTCGCGCATGACGCCGATTGCGTGCTCGCGCTCGGCACGCGGCTGCAGGACTTCACGACCGGCTCGAACACGCTGTTCACGCAAGCCGAGGTGATCGCGATCAACGCGAATGGCTTCGACGCGCTCAAGCATCGCGGCTTCGTCGTCGAAGCCGATGTGAGGCTCGCGCTCGATGCGCTCGCCGGGCCGTTGCAAGGCTGGCACGCCGAGCGCGCATGGACCGCGCGCGCACACAAGCTCGCGGCCAGTTGGCGCGACACCGTGCAAACGCTCACGCATGCGCCGCAACGCGACGCGGTGCTGCCCTACGAGGGCGACGTGATCGGCGCGGTGCAGCGTTCGAGCGCCCGCTCGCCGGCCGACGACATCGTCGTCTGCGCGGCCGGCACGCTGCCCGCCGAGCTGCACAAACTGTGGCGCGCGGGCCGGCCCGGCGCGTATCACGTCGAATATGGCTACTCGTGCATGGGCTATGAGATCGCGGGCGGCCTCGGCGTGAAGCTGGCGCGGCCCGAGCGCGAGGTGATCGTGATTCTCGGCGACGGCAGCTATCTGATGATGAACAGCGAGATCGCGAGCTCCGTGATGCTCGGCGCGAAGCTGATCGTCGTCGTGCTCGACAATCGCGGCTTCGGCTGCATCAACCGGCTGCAACAGGCTTGCGGCGGCGCACCGTTCAACAATCTGCTCGACGATTGCGCGCACGGCCCGGAAGGCGTGCCGCGCATCGACTTCGCTGCGCATGCGCGCGCGCTCGGCGCGCAAGCCGAACATGCGCGCAATCTCGCCGAACTCGAAGTGGCGCTGCAACGCGCACGCGCGGCCAAGGGCACGTACGTGATCAGCATCGACACCGACCCGGCTCGCACCACCGAAGATGGCGGCTGGTGGTGGGAAGTCGCGGTGCCCGAAGTATCGACGCGCACCGAAGTGCGCGACGCCCGCGCGAAGTACGACGCGCAGCTCGCGGCGCGCGCGGCGCCCTCCGCACCGCCTTCGCCGCCACAGGGCGCCGATCAAGACTGAGAACCATGAGGACTTCGGCATGACTGCTTTCGACGTACGCATCGGCATCAATCCGCTATCGTGGATGAACGACGACCTGCCGTCGCTCGGCGGCGAGACGCCGCTCGAAGTCGCGCTGACCGAGGGTCGCCAGATCGGCTATCAGGGCTTCGAGCTCGGCAACAAGTTTCCCCGCGAGCCGCAAGCGCTGAAAACGCTGCTCGCGCAATACGACCTCGCGCTCGTGTCCGGCTGGTACTCGGGACAACTTGCCAAACGCAGCGTCGCGGAAGAAATCGACGCGGTCGGCCCGCATCTGGAATTGCTCGCGCAAAACGGCGCGACCGTGATGGTGTATGGCGAAGTCGCCGATTCGATCCAGGGCGCGCCGCGCCCGCTGTATCAACGGCCGCGCTTTTTCAGCGACGCGCAATGGGCCGACTACGCGGCACGCGTCGATGAATTCGCGCGCTATACGCTGAGCCGTGGCGTTCGGCTCGCCTATCATCATCACATGGGCGCGTACGTCGAAACGCCAGCCGACGTCGATCAGTTGATGGCGCGCACCAGCGACGCGGTCGGCCTGCTGTTCGACGCCGGGCACATCACGTTCGCGGGCGGCGATCCGGTGGCCGTGCTCGACAAGCACATCGCACGCGTTTGTCACGTGCACTGCAAGGACGTGCGCCCCGCCGTGATGAAGCTCGCGCGCAATCGCAACTGGAGTTTTCTCGATGCCGTGATCGCCGGTGCGTTCACGGTGCCCGGCGACGGCGCGGTCAATTTTCCGGCGCTGATCGACCGGCTGAAGCGGCATGGTTATTGCGGCTGGCTCGTCGTCGAGGCGGAGCAGGACCCAGTGGTCGCGCCGTCGTTCGATTATGCGCAGAAGGGGTACGGAACTTTGCGGGCGCTCGTCGATGCGCCGCTCGGCAAGGAGGCAGCATGAGCTTATTGGTAAAGGCAGAGCGCGAAGGCCAGACGATCGCGCGCGTCACGCCGCAGTCGGCCTGCTGGCGCTATGTGGGATTCGCCGCGTACCGGGTCGGCACGAACGAACTGGTGTATGTATTCGAACCGGCGCGCGAAACGTGCATCGTCGTGTTGAGCGGCGCGGTCGATATCGAAACGCCGGATACGACGTGGAGTTCGCTCGGTTCGCGCGACAGCGTGTTCGAAGACGCGGCGCCGTACGCGGTGTATCTGCCGCCGAACGTGCGCGCGACGGTGCGCGCGAACCGCGACGCGGAAATTGGTGTCGCGAGCGCGCCGGCCAAGGGCGAATATCCGGCGCGGCTGATCGAGCCGGCGTCGATGAAACGCTCGACGCGGGGCAAGTCGCTGAATACGCGCTACGTGTGCGACATTCTTCCGCAGACCGAACCGGCCGAGTCGTTGCTGGTGGTCGAAGTGAGAACGCCGGGCGGTCACGCGTCGAGCTATCCGCCGCACAAGCACGACACCGACAACATTCCACACGAAAGCTCGCTCGAAGAAACCTATTACCACCGGCTCGATCCGCCGCAAGGCTTCGCATTTCAGCGCGTGTACACCGACTCGCGCGATATCGACGAATCGATGGCCGTCGAGGATCACGACGTCGTGATGGTGCCGCGCGGCTATCACCCGGTCATCGTGCCGTATGGATACGACTCGTATTATCTGAACGTGATGGCCGGTAGCCAGCGGGTCTGGCACTTTCATAACGATCCGGCGCACGAATGGATCATCAATAAGGATGCTTGACCATTCGTGACTCGACGCGGTCGGCCTCGACGCGGCGGGCCCGTCAGGGCCCCTGCCCGTCACACCGCCTGGTTGGCGGGTTCACCGCGCACGAAGCGTTCGATATTGCCCATCAGCTGATCCGCGAGGCTTTGCTGCGCCTCATCCCAAATGCAGTGACACGATCACATTCGGCCGCCCCGCGATCCACATCAATGGATTGTCGGCCGCGGGCGGCTCGCCTGACAGCACGTCGAAGCGTATCCCGCTGATCAGCGCATCATCGAGCGAGCGCACAAGCAGCCCGAGTCCGTCGCGGTCCTTGTGGGCGGCGAACAGCGACCGCATGCCGAACGCTTTCGCGATCTCGGCCACCCGCTGCCTCTGTCTTGAGAGCCTGCTGCTCGCTCAACGCGATCTGTAAACCGGGGCACTCGTCGCGCCGTTGGGACTCGATGGGTTGAAGGTAAACGGCTACACGCTGAACCCTGCTCAGATCGCGCGCGGATCTGCCCCAAGCTGTAAAGCTTTCAGGAGTGGCTATTCGAGGAGCTTCGGGCGGGCTGAAGCGTCTGCCGGGATTCTTTGCTCAATCAACCGCAATGCCCCTTTTGGCCGTCGTGCCGACGGAATATCTGACGTCGCGCGCTTCCCCGCATTAACAAGCAGTTCTGCCGACATACCAACCCCCCATCTCAGACTCGGCTTATTTTGTTTCTATCTCAAAAATCTAAACTGAACTCAGTTTCAGAGATTTAGCAGAAGACGCGGAAGACGCTTCAGGTTGATCCGGGCATTGCGGATTGTTTTTGTTGCCTCAAGCCTGCTAGCACGTTATTGCCCCTGATTCATAGCTGATATTAGAAGGCCAAATAAGGGCGACGACAATCTTCGATTACTTCGCAGACCTACCGTTATATCCAACTCCGATAGGAATCACATCATGAACAAGTCCTACATCAGCATCTGGAATGAAGCGCTCGGTTCGTGGATAGCAGCTTCCGAGAATATGTCGGCGCGCGGTAAGCGAAGCAAGTCACGGACTGTGGCCGGAGCGATCGCCACTGCGGTTGTGCTTGCAGGAGTGTCGGGTACCGCCGCATCAGCCGTGATCGGCACGCCGGTTGAGGCGACCAACGGGACCTACTCCGGAACGGACACGGATTCCGCCTCTGCCACAGCCCCGGACTCCGTCGCGGTGGGTGCCGGGGCGACTGCATCGGCGCAGGGGACAACAGCGGTCGGCGGGGCTAGCCTTGCGGACGCGCTGAATGCAACTGCGATTGGCATTCAGGCGACCGCGTCCGGGGAGGCTTCGAATGCTATTGGCTGGCACTCGATTGCTTCCGGAAGTGGCAGCAATGCAATCGGCCAATACGCGAACGCCGCTGGCGACTGGAGCATGGCGCTTGGTTACGAAGCGGACGCGACGAATTACATGTCGACAGCCATCGGCACGTTGGCGGCCGCGAACGCGGATAATTCCGTGGCGTTGGGCGCGTACTCGGTCGCCGATCGCGCGGATGTGGTGTCGGTTGGCAACGCAGGGGCCATGCGGCAGATCACGAATGTGGCGGCCGGCACGCAAGACTCGGACGCGGTCGTCGTGTCGCAGCTCAGGAACGTGAGCACGGCGCTCGGTGGCGGTGCAGCGGTCAAGGCAGATGGTTCCATCGCGGCGCCTGCCTACAACGTGGGCGGTACGGCGGTCGACAACGTCGGCGATGCGATCACCAACCTCGATGGCCGCACCACTCAGAACACGTCGCAGATCACGAGCCTGTTGAATGGCTCGGCCGGTCTGGTGCAGCAGGATGCGAGCACCCGTGCCATCACGGTGGCGAAGGACATGGACGGCACGGTGATGAACGTGGCGGGCACCGCGGGCAACCGCACGGTGACGGGCGTGGCCGCCGGCGCGGTGAGAGCGGCGAGCGCGGACGCGGTGAACGGTGGCCAGCTGTACGGCACGGCGTGGAGCACGGCCAAAGCACTGGGTGGTGGTTCGATCGTGCTTGCGGATGGCTCGATCAGCGCGCCGAAGTTCAGCGTGGGCGGCACGACGGTGTACAGCGTGGCCGAAGCCGTGACGAACCTCGACGGTCGCACGACGCAGAACGCGGGCGACATTGCGCAGAACGCGACCAACATCGCGAGCGTGCAGAATCAGTTGTCCGAAGGTACGGTGGGTCTGGTGCAGCAGGACGCGAACACGCGCGACATCACGGTGGCGAAGGACATGGACGGCACGGTGGTGAACGTGGCGGGCGCGGCGGGTAACCGCACGGTGACGGGCGTGGCGAATGGCGCCGTGAACGCATCGAGCGTTGACGCGATCAACGGCAGCCAGCTGTACGGCGCGGCATCGAGCACGGCCGAGGCACTGGGCGGCGGTTCGACCGTGAACGCGGACGGTACGCTCAGCGCACCGAGCTACAGCGTAGGCGGCACGACGGTGCACAGCGTGGGCGATGCCGTCACGAACATCGACGGTCGCACGACGCAGAACACGGAGGACATCACGAAGCTGCAGACCCAGGTGGGCGATGTCGGCACCCAGTTGTCGGCCGCGGTGCAGTACGACCGTCGCGCTGACGGCTCGGTGAACCTCGGTGCCGTGACGCTGGGTGGAGGCCAGAGCACGGGTCCGGTGATCCTGACCAACGTGGCCAACGGCACCAGCCAGTATGACGCTGTGAACTACGGTCAGTTGTCCGCGTTGCAGAACCAGGTAACGGACCTGAACGCCCAGGTGTGGAATCTGGGCAGCCAACTGCCCAACGTCCAGCCGGGCAGCTCGAATTCTGATGCCTCGAATGGTTCGTCTTCGGGCGGCGGCAACGACGCGGTGGTCAACGCAGCAGCGCCGGGTAGCGGTGCGGCCAGCACGGTGGCTGGAGCGGGCGCGGCAGCCTCGGGCGACAACGCGACGGCAGTCGGCGCCAACGCAGCGGCAAGCGGCGTCAACTCGACGGCGATCGGCACGGGCTCGCAGGCCGCCAATGCGAACTCGGTGGCGTTGGGTCAGGGTTCGTCGACGGACCGCGACAACTCGGTGTCGGTGGGTTCGGCCACGCAGCAGCGTCAGATCACCAACGTTGCAGCGGGTACGGCGGACACGGATGCGGTCAATGTCGGTCAGATGAACAGCTCGGTTGCCCAGGGCGTGCAGCAGGCCAACAACTACACCGATCAGCGTATCAACGCCACCAACCAGGCAATCAACGACGTCGCGAAGAACGCTTATGCAGGCATCGCAGCGGCAATGGCAATGCCGAACATGACGCCGTCGGGTCCGGGCAAAACGATCGTCGCGGCGGGAGGCGCGACTTATAAGGGTGGTAGCGCAGCAGCGGTAGGCGCCACGTATCGCTCGAGAAATAACAAGTGGCTCGTCAACGCTGCGATGTCGGTCACTGCAACTGGCGATGCAGGTGTACGTGCGCAGGTTGGCTACGAGTTCTGATAGCCATGTAACGCAAAAAGCAGGAGACCGGTCAGTCGAATAGTTGTTGAGCGAGTGTGTGGAAGGAGTCTTGCCGTTCCTGGCAAGACTCCTTTTTTATTTGGTGCGCCCATCATGGGCGCATTCAAGCGGATGCAAGTTCCGCCATCAGCTGGTCAGCGCTCAAAAATCCCGCATCAGCCCACTCCGAGCCACTCCCGCATCACATCGTCACGCGACAAAAACGACGCAAGCGCGCCGTCGAACACAATCTCCCCATGCCCCATCACCGCGACTCGGCTCGCGATGTCCTGCGCGATCACGAGCCGCTGCTCGATCAACAGGATCGCGACACTCCGTTCGCGCAGCGCGCGCAGACAATCCGCGACCTGCCGCATCACGAGACTCGCGAGCCCTTCGCCGGGCTCGTCGATCAGCAGCAGATCGGGGTCTCCGAGCAGCGCCCGCGCGAGCGCCAGCATCTGTTGCTCGCCGCCCGACAGCGCGCCGGCACGCGTGCGCTTGCGCTCGGCGAGCACCGGGAACAGCGCATACGCGTCATCGAGCGTGAAGCGCGGCGCGCGGCCGCGCGCACGCGATGCGGCAACTGGCGCAATGCCGAGCAGCAGGTTTTCATGGACACTCAGCGCGGCGAACACATCGCGATGCTCGGCCACGTAGCCGAGCCCGAGCCGCGCGATCTCGAACGTGCGCAGACCCGCGAGCGAGCGCCCCGCGAAGCGCAGTTCGCCCTCGCAGCGCACGAGGCCCATGATCGCGCGTGCGAGCGTCGAGCGGCCCGAGCCGTTGCGGCCGACCAGCGCGATCACTTCGCCGGGCTCGATGCTCAGCGTGACGCCGTGCAGCGCCTGGCTCGCGCCGTACCACGCGTTCAGGTCGCGAATGTCGAGCAGCGCGCTCATCGGCTTGCCCCGTTGTCCGGTTCATCACCGGCCCGAGCGCCTGAGCCCGGATCGAAGCGCTCACCCAGATACGCGGCCCGCACCGCCGCGTCCGCGCGAATCGCGGCCGGCGACCCGCTCGCGATGATGCGCCCCTGCACCAGCACCGAAATCCGATCGGCGATCGCGAACACCGCGTCCATGTCGTGCTCGACCATCAGCAGCGTGCGGCCCGCGGTGGTGTCGCGGATCAGCTCGATCGCGCGCGCCGCCTCGGCGCGGTTCATGCCCGCCGTCGGTTCGTCGAGCAGCAGCGTGTGCGCGCCGCCCGCGAGCGCGATGCCGAGGTCGAGCGCGCGCTGCTCCGCGTAGCTGAGCGTGCCGGCCGCGACGTCGCGGCGCGGGCCGAGGCCGACCGCGTCGAGCACGTCGGCAGCACGCGCATCGACCGCGGCGGCGCCGGTCAGACGCTGCCACCAGCGCGTACGATCGCGCTCGGCAAGCTGCGCCGCGCAGCGCAGGTTGTCGAACACGGACAGCCGCGCGAACACGCTGGTGCTCTGGAAGCTGCGCGCGAGGCCGCGGCGCGCGATCGCTGCCGGCGCGAGCCGCGTGATGTCCGCGCCGAACAGATGGATGCGCCCCGCGCTCGGCCGCGCGCCGCCGCCGATCAGGTTGAACAGCGTCGATTTGCCCGCGCCGTTCGGGCCGATCAGCGCGTGCCGCTCGCCGGGTTCGATGGCGAGATCAACGCCGCGCAGGATCGGTGTCGCGCCGAAGCGCTTTTCGATGCCGTAGAGCGCGAGTGCGGGGATCATCGTGCGGCTCCGGTGGATCGTGCCGCGCGTGCGTGGGCGGTAACGCGTGCATGCGCGCGCAGCGCATGGCGTGTGGACAACGTAGCCAGGGCAGCGAGCGCAACGAGTGTCAGCGCCAGAGGAAGCGGCGACAGCGTCGGTGCGACGGTGACATCAGTACCCGCACCGGCGCCGAACAATGCGCTAAACGCCGCGCCTTCGTTCGCCCCGAACTGCGCCGCATAGGCCCACTGCACCGCGATCACGATGGCCGCGAGCCACAGCAGCCCCGCCGCCGCGCTCCACAGATAGGCGCGCCGGCAACCTCGCCAGCCATAGGCCGCAATCCGCGCCACCTGCCGCGACGCAAAGCCAGCAAGCCCGTCCGGCGCGGCCATCACGACGACGACAAAGAACACCCCGAGATAGAACAACCACGCCCGCGTGACACTTGCCACCACCACGCTGAAAAACGTCAGCACGATCGCTCCCGCGACCGGCCCGAAGAACGCCGCCGTGCCGCCGATCACGGTCGCGATCAGCACCGTGCCCGAGCGCATCATGCCGACGCTCTCGGTCGACACGAGTTCGATATTGATCAGCCCGAGCGTCCCCGCGATGCCCGCGAAAAACGCCGACAGCACGACCACGCGATAGCGAACCCGGCGTGGATAGCAGCCGATCGCCGCCGCGCGCGCCGGGTTGTCGCGCACCGCGTTCGCGAGCCGCATGAACGGCGTGCGCGACAGCGCAAACATCGCGACACTCGCGACGACACACCACAGCGCGATCAGCGCATAGGCCGCGCGCGCCGGACCGAAGTTCCAGCCGCCGAGCGGCGGCCCATTCGCGCGATCGATCGCGACGCCCGCCTCGCCGCCGAACCAGCCCGGCAGCGTCCACGCGGCCGCGACGACGAGTTCGCCGAGACCGAGCGTGATCATCGCGAACGCGGTGCCGGCACGGCGCGTCGCGATAAAGCCGAACAGCACACCGCACAGCGCGCCGCCGATGCCGCCGACCAACGGCAGCAGCACGAGCGGCACGCCGGTCGCGTTGAACACGCGCGCGGCGACCAGCGCGCCGAGCCCCGCATAGGCGGCATGTCCGAACGACAGCAGCCCGGTCTCGCCGAGCAACAGGTTGTACGACAGCGCGAACACGATCATCGTCGCGCTTTGCGCAAGGTAGGCGAGCAGCCAGCTGTGCGGCCAGATGAAAGGCGGCACGGCCAGAAAGGCGACGAGCGCGAGCCAAGGCACGAGCGCGCGGCCGGGCCTGCAAGGCGGCACCCTTCCTTCCACCGCATCTGACGACCCACTCCGCCTATGCATGATCGTCACGCCGTCCGAACAGCCCGCGCGGCCTCGTCGCCAGCACCGCGACGAGCAGCAGGTACGGCAGCAGCGGCGCGACTTGCGCGAGCGTCAGCGCGTCCCATTCGGGCGGCAGCACCGCGCCGGCGAGCGCCACCATGTCGCCCAACGACAGATCGCTCGCCACCGCCAGCGTCTGCACGCACCCCACCAGCAGCGACGCGACGAGTGTCCCGCTCAGCGACCCCAGACCGCCGATCACGACCACGACGAACACGATCGAGCCGAGCGACTCCGCCATCGCCGGCTCGATCACGAACAGCGGCGCGCCGATCACGCCGGCCAGCGCGGCGAGCCCGGTGCCGGCGGCGAACACGCCGGTGAACACGCGCGGCACGTTGTGGCCGAGCGCTTCGACGGCCTGCGCATGCGTGAGCGCGGCGCGCACGATCAAGCCCGTCTTCGACACGCGCAGCATGGCGACGAGCGCGGCGAGCATCGCGAGCGACACCGCCATCGTGAACGCGCGATAGCGCGTGAAAACCGCGCCGTACAGCGAGAACAGCGGACCGTCGAGCACGGCCGGAATCCTCGCCGACAACGGACCGAGTCCCCAGCCGAGTTTGACGAGTTCGCCGAGCAGATACGCGGCGCCGAACGTCAGCAACAGCTCGGGCAGGTGACCGTGCCCGCGCACGCGCCGCAGCAGCCAGCGCTCGAGCGCCGCGCCGAGCAGACCGACGACGAGCGGCGCGACTACCAGCGCGCTCCAGAAGCCGGCGCGCGCCGCCACCGAAAAGCCGACGTACGCGCCGAGCATGTAGAAGCTCGCATGCGCGAAGTTGAGCACGCCGAGCATGCTGAAGATCAGCGTCAGCCCGGCCGACAGCATGAACAGCAACAGCCCGTAGCTCAGGCCGTTGAGCAGAGTGATGATGAACGACTGCACGCGTCTAGTCCGCCGGCCCGGCGACGCACAAAGGTTCGAGCGCCGCGCGCAGTGCGGCGGGCAGGTTCACCGGCCGGCGCGTCGCGCGATCCACGTAGACGTGCACGAAATGCCCCTGCGCGGCGGGCGCGGCGTCGCCGTCGCGGAACAGCCCCACCTCGTAGCGCACGCTCGACGCGCCGAGCCGCGCAACGCGCAAGCCCGCGTCGATGCGATCGGGAAACACGAGCGGCGCGAAGTAGTTGCACTGCGTCTCGACGACGAGCCCGATCGTCGCGCCGTGCTCGAAATCGAGCACGCCCGCGCGGATCAGATACTCGTTCACGACGGTGTCGAAATAGCTGTAGTAGACGACGTTGTTCACGTGGCCGTAGACGTCGTTGTCCATCCAGCGCGTGGTGATCGGCAGGAAGTGCGGATACGCGGCGCGGCCGGCGGGTGCGGGTTTGTTCATCGGACGTGGCGGTTGGTGGATGCGAGGAGGCGGGGCTCGGTCACAAAGACTCGGTCAGCATGCGGCGATAGTCGTCGGCACTCGCCTCGCGCGGATTCGTACGATGGCAATGATCGAGCAGCGCGCCCTGCACGACCTTGTCGAACATGCTTTCGTCGACGCCCATCTGCCTGAGGCCGGTCGGCAGGCCGAGCCGCGCGGTCATGTCGAACAGCGCCTGAGCGAGATCCGCATGCTCGGGCACCCCCATCACGCGACGCATGCGCGCATAGCGACGCTCGGCCACCACGCTCGGCGCGCGCTCGTTGAAGCGCAGCACCGCGGGCAGTACGACCGCGTTCAGCGTGCCGTGATGCAGCGACGTGCGGCCGTTCACCTTCAAACCGCCCAGCGGATGCGACAGCGAATGCACACAGCCGAGGCCCTTCTGGAACGCCATCGCGCCCTGCATCGACGCGCTCATCATGTTCAGGCGCGCCTCGCGATCGCTGCCGTCCGCACACGCGCGCTCGATGCTGTGCCACGCGCGTTCGAGGCCGTCGAGCGCGATGCCGTCGGCGGGCGGATTGAAGGCCGGCGCGAGGAAAGTCTCGATGCAATGCGCGATCGCGTCCATGCCGGTCGCCGCGGTGAGCCCCGGCGGCAGGCCGAGCGTGAGACCCGGATCGCACAGCGCCGATTTCGGCAGCAGACTCCACGAATGAAACCCGAGCTTGCGGCCGTCGTTCAGGATCACGATCGCGCCGCGTGCAACTTCGCTGCCGGTGCCGGCCGTGGTCGGAATCGCGATCAGCGGCGCGACGGCGTCGGTGATCTTCGCGCTGCCGCCTTCGATCGTCGCGTACTGCGTGAGCGGCCCCGGATGCGTGGCCGCGATCGCGACGCCCTTCGCGAGATCGATCGACGAACCGCCGCCCACCGCGATCAGCCCGTCGCAGCGCTCGTCGCGATACACCTGGGCGGCCGCGAGCACCTTTTCCTCGGTCGGATTCGACGGCGTGTCGTCGAACAGCGGCACGTCGCCGAGCTTCAGCGCGTCGAGTGCCTGCCGCGCGATGCCGGCCGCGACGACGCCCTTGTCGCTGATCACCAGAGGACGCTTGATGCCGATGCGCGCGCACTCGGACGACAGTTGCGACAGTGCGTCGTAGCCCAGATGAATATGGGTCAGGTAGTAGATGTAGGCCATGCCGTTGCTTCTCCCTGAGCGTGCGCTCGTTGACCGCTGATTGACGTGGATGAACGATTCGGTGATGCGTCGATGGCTGTGCTGTGGGCTGTCTCTATGTTCTCTGCGTTGTCTGTGTGCTGGCTAATGTTGCGGCTCAGTGGGCGCAGCGCTTCACAACCCCGGACGCTCGACGAATTCGAACGGCAAATTGCGCCGCCGCATCCATTCGCCGAGCGCTTGCCCCGTGCCCGCGCGCCAAGGTCGCAGCTTCGCGGGCTCGACGAGCCGGTATTCGAGCAGTTCGGGCGACAGCGCGATCGTCCCATGCGCCTTCACGTGATACGCGATGATCAGCTCGTTCTTGCGGATGAATTCGTACACGCCGATCAGCTCGACCGATTCGGTGTGCAGCGAGGTCTCCTCCATCACTTCACGCGCGATGCCCTGCTCCGGCGTCTCGCCGTTTTCGAGGAAGCCGGTGATGAGCGCGAACCTCCCCTCGGGCCATGCGGCATTGCGCGCAAGCAGAATCTTGCCCTCGTACTCGACGATCGCGGCGACCACCGGCAGCGGATTATTCCAATGAACGTAACCGCACTCGGTGTCGGGACAGATCTGACGGACGCGGCCACCGTCATGCTCGGGGTCGGTGCGTTCGGTCAGAGGCTTCGCGCAGCGGGGACAGAATCGGTACTCGGTCATGGCGGGGGACGTCTCGTTGTTTCGTGTTTTTTGGCGGGTCGTAGTGGAGTGGCTTTGCGTGTGTGCCGAGTGGTGCGTCGAGGCGCCATTTGTTACCCGGGTTCCGGCAGCTTCACGCGTCTTCGATCACGCGACGCAAAGTTCGCGCACGTCGGCGGCGAAACGCTCGACCGTTTCGGGCTGCGTGTCCCACGCGCACATCAGCCGGCAACCGCCCGCGCCGATGAACTCGTAGAACTTCCAGCCACGCGCGCGCATCGTCTTCGCGGCATGCGGCGGCAACTGCGCGAACACCGCGTTCGATTCGCTCGGAAACATGATGCTCACGCCCGGGATTTCCTGCAACCGCGTCTCCAGCAGCCGCGCCATCGCGTTCGCGTGACGCGCATTGCGCAACCATACGTCGTGGTCGAGCAGGCCGAGCCACGGCGCGGAGATGAAGCGCATCTTCGATGCGAGCTGCCCCGCCTGCTTGAGCCGATAAGCGAAATCGTCGGCGAGCGCGCGGTCGAAGAACACCACCGCCTCGCCGACTGGCAGACCGTTCTTGGTGCCGCCGAAGCACAGCACGTCGACGCCCGCGCGCCACGTGATTTCCGACGGATGCACGTCGAGCGCGGCAACCGCATTCGCGAAACGCGCGCCGTCCATGTGCACCTTCAGATGACGGCGTTTCGCGATCGCGGCGATCGCGCGCACTTCCTCGACGCTGTAGACGGTGCCGACCTCGGTCGACTGCGTCAGCGTGACGACCTTCGGCTTCGGATAGTGGATATCGGCGCGCCGCGTGACGATGGACTCGATCGCATCGGGCGTGAGCTTGCCGCCGATGCCCGGCGCCGTCAGCAGTTTCGAGCCGCCTGAAAAGAATTCGGGACCGCCGCATTCGTCGGTCTCGATGTGTGCCACGGTCGTGGCAGATCACCGAGTGATACGACTGGCACAACGACGCGAGCGCGAGCGAATTGGCCGCCGTGCCGTTGAACACGAAGAACACTTCGCAATCGGTCTGAAACAGGTCGCGCAGACGGTCGCAGACCTGGTTGGTCCAGGAGTCGTCGCCGTAGGCCGGTTCGTGCCCGCTGTTGTTGGCGGCGATCAGCGCGTCGAGCGCTTCGGGACAGATGCCGGCATAGTTGTCGGACGCGAAATGTTGCATGGTCGAGCGACGCGCCCGGCGACAGGCGCGAGGGAATGACGGAAAGCGGTCATTTTAGTGCGCTCGTGCGAGATTTGTTTTCGGTGCTAGTTGCAACCGCAATCCGGCATGCGACCACGGCGCGCGCCGTGCGGTACGCGCATCACCGCGATCAGCCCTGCCGCCCCCGCCAGCAACGCGCCCGCGGCGAACCACAGCGCCAGCGAAAACGATCCCGTGTGGGCGGCGATCGGCGCGGCCACCAACGGACCCGCGATCTGTCCGATGCCGTAGGCCGCCGTCGCGTAACCCATCAGCCCGGCCGCGTCGTCGCCGCGCAGCCGCCGCGCCTCGCGCATCGCGAATAGCGTGATCGCGGTAAACGGCAGGCCGATCAGGATGCTGCCGAGCGAAAAACCGCCCGCCGTCGGCCACACGATGCCCAACGCGATGCCGATTGCCTGCAGCACATACGAGCCCGCGAGCAGCGTGCGGTTGTCCCAATGCAAGGGCAAACGCGCGGCGAGCAACGCGCCGACGATCAGCGCGGCACCGAACATCGGCCAGAAGAGATCCGGCCACGCCGAGCCCGGCAACGCGTGGCGCGCGATGACCGGCAGAAAGGTCGCGGTGATGATGTAGCCGAAGCCTGGGATACCGTAGAGCAGCACCAGCCAGAACGCGTCGCTGCGGTGGACGGCATGACTCGTCCGAACGCCGGCCGTACGGGGCGGCGGGTTTGCGCCAGCGCGTGATCCGGTGGCGGATTTTGCGGTCGAGGAGCTCGCAACGGCAGGCTTCGCCGCCCCCACGCCCCGCGTCTCCCCGAACACCGGCCACACCAGCACGGTCAGCACCGCGCCGATCAACGCAAAGCCGATCCATCCGACCACCGCGCCATAGCCGCCCGCGACGCTGACCAGCAGGCCGGTCCCGACGATGCCCACGCCCGGCCCGGTGTAGATGACCCCGCTCCACTCATTTGCGCCGAGTTCGGCGAGCCGCCGCAAGCCCCACTGCGACGCGAACACGAAGGTCCACGCGCTGACCGCGCCGGCGACGAAGCGCACCAGCGCCCACACCCAGAACTGGCCGATGACGCCCATCGCGAGCGTCAGCAGCACGGTCGCGGCGAGTCCGACGCGCACCATGCGCGCGGGCTCGGCCCGCAGCGCCGCGCACGTCATCGCACCGACGAAATAGCCGGCGTAATTGAACGACGCGAGCCAGCCGCCATGCTGGATATCGAGGTGCGGCTGGCCGAGCGCGGCGCCGTGCAGCATCAGCGGCAGCAGCGGCGTAAAAGCAAAGCGCCCGATCCCGAGCGCGACGGCCAGCGCGGCCATGCAGGCGAGCGCCGCGCGCCGGGCCGCGTGCGGTTCGTGGAAGCGCGAGTACGCGTGGGAAGCAAGGTCGTTCATGATCGGACGGTCAGGCAGCGATGGGGTGGATCCATATTAGCTTGACCTTTCAATCACGAAAAATGAATAATTAGGATGTCATTCATCGCCGGGAGAGAATCGTGGATCTGGCCGCTCTGACCATTTTTCGCGCGGTCGTACGCGAAAACGGCGTGACACGCGCCGCGGCGAAGCTCAATCGCGTGCAATCGAACGTGACCACGCGCATCAAGCAACTCGAGGAGCAGCTCGGCACCGAGCTGTTCATCCGCGACGGCCGCCGGCTCGTGCTGACGCCGGCCGGCGAGACCCTGCTGCCCTACGCCGAACGGCTGCTCGCGCTCGCCGACGAGGCGCGTCACGCGGTGCGCGAGGATCGCCCGAGCGGGCGTCTGCGCCTCGGCACGATGGAAAGCGTCGCGGCGACGCGTCTGCCGGCCCTGCTCGCGCAATATCACCAGCAATGGCCGGCCGTCGAACTGGAGCTGGAGACCGGCACGACCGGCAGGCTGATCGAGCGCGTGCGCGAATTCGAGGTCGATGCGGCGCTGGTCGCGACACCGCTCGACCCCGCGACGCTCGGCGATGTGTTCGAGACCGTGCCGATCTTCCGCGAGGAACTCGTGATGCTGACGCCGCGCGGCCATCGACCGATCCGCGAAGTGCGCGACATCGCGCTATCGACGCTGATCGCGTTCGAGCGCGGCTGCGCTTATCGCGCGTATATCGAGAAGTGGTATCTGGAGCACGGGGTGCGGCCGGAGCGCGTGCTGGAGCTCGGCTCGTATCACGCGATCGTCGCGTGCGTGGCGGCTGGCGCGGGCGTCGCGGTCGCACCGCGCTCGGTGCTCGATCTGCAGCCCGACACGAGCAATATCGCGGTGCACGAGTTGCCCGATATCGGCATCATCGACACGCTGCTGGTGTGGCGACGCGGGCATTTTTCGTCGGCGCTCAATGCGTTGCGGCGCGCGCTGGTCGCGTCGCAGGAAGGGACGGCCCACGCGGATACGGCGGCGCCCGTAGATACGAATGCAGTCTGATCGTTGAATCCGCCGCGCCGGCAAGCCGGTTCGACGCAAGCCGAACGGCTCCGGCAAAAACGAAGGGGCCACGCAACGCGCCGATCCTGCTGGCGCGCCGCGTGGCCCCTTTGTCGAACCCGGCTCGACTTCGGTCGAGCCGGACTCAACCGACCATCAGATTCAAAGCTGTCCTTCGACCCAGCTCTTGACGCCCGCGAGCGCCGCCGGCAGGTTGGCCGGTTCGGTACCGCCAGCCTGCGCCATGTCCGGACGGCCACCGCCCTTGCCGCCCACCTGCTGGGCCACGAAGTTGACCAGTTCGCCCGCCTTGACCTTCTTGCTAGCGTCGGCGGTCACACCGGCGATCAGGCTGACCTTGCCGCCTTCGACCGACGCGAGCACGATCGCCGCGCTCTTCAGCTTGTCCTTGAGCTTGTCGACCGTTTCGCGCAGCGTCTTCACGTCCGCGCCTTCGAGCGTTGCCGCGAGCACATGCACGCCGCCCACTTCGATCGCCTGGCCGGCGAGTTCGTCGCCCTGGCTCGACGCCATCTTCGACTTCAGCGCGCTCAGTTCCTTCTCGAGCGCCTTCACCTGGTCCTGCACCTGGCCGATGCGCTGCGTGAGTTCCGCCGGTTGCGCCTTCAGCACGGCCGCTGCCGCGTTGACGCGCGCTTCGAGCTCCTGCACGTAGCGCAGCGCGTTGTCGCCGGTGATCGCTTCGACGCGACGGATACCGGCCGCGACGCCGCCTTCCATCACGATCTTGAAGAAGCCGATGTCGCCCGAGCGATTCACGTGCGTACCGCCGCACAACTCACGCGAGAAACCGAGGTCGAGCACGCGCACTTCGTCGCCGTACTTTTCGCCGAACAGTGCCATGGCGCCGCCCTTCACCGCATCGTCGTATGACATCAAACGCACGATACCGGGCGCGTTCGCCAGCACCTCCGCGTTGACGATTTCCTCGACGCGGCGGATCTGTTCGTCCGTCATCGGCGCGTTGTGCGCGAAGTCGAAGCGGGTCTTGTCGGCGTCGACGAGCGAGCCCTTTTGCTGCACGTGCGAACCGAGCACCTCGCGCAGCGCCTTGTGCATCAGGTGCGTGGCCGAGTGGTTGCGCGCCGTGCGAGCACGGCGCACCGCGTCGATTTCCGCCTTGACGACGTCGCCAACCTTCAGCGTGCCCTGCTCGAGCGTGCCGTGATGGCCGACCACGTCGGCCTGCACCTTCAGCGTATCGGCAACGGCAAAGCGCGTGCTGGCGTTCGCGAGCACGCCCTGGTCGCCGACCTGGCCGCCCGACTCCGCGTAGAACGGCGTGTGATCGAGCACGACGACCGCCGGCTGGCCGGCTTGCACCTGCTGCACCGACGCGCCGTCCACATACAGCGCGACGACCTTCGCGTCGTCGAAGACGATTTCCTCGTAGCCGTGGAACGTGGTCTTCGCGCCCGAGTACTCGAGGCCCTGGGCCATCTTGAACTTGCCCGCCGCGCGCGCCTGCTCGCGCTGACGTGCCATCGCATCGTCGAATGCGGCTTCGTCGACCGTCACTTCGCGCTCGCGGCAGACGTCCGCGGTCAGGTCGAGCGGGAAGCCGTAGGTGTCGTGCAGCTTGAACGCGAGTTCGCCGTCGAGCGTCTTGCCACCCTTGGCGTCGAGATCGGCCAAGGCGGCTTCGAGAATCGACATGCCGTGCTCGATCGTCTCGAAGAAGCGCTCTTCTTCCTGACGCAGCACGTCGGTCACGCGCTTCTCGGCCTGCGCCAGTTCCGGATAGGCTTCGCCCATCTGCGCGACGAGGTCGGCCACGAGGCGATGGAA
This sequence comes from Paraburkholderia sp. BR13444, assembly GCF_040948755.1. Classification (NCBI taxonomy): domain Bacteria; kingdom Pseudomonadati; phylum Pseudomonadota; class Betaproteobacteria; order Burkholderiales; family Burkholderiaceae; genus Paraburkholderia; species Paraburkholderia sp. BR13444. The sequence continues at coordinate 303,608 of NZ_JBFPKM010000002.1, forward strand.
GAACGAACCCTTCTTGCCGAGCTTGTAGCCGTGGCGGATCGCGCGGCGCACGATGCGGCGCAGCACGTAGCCGCGGCCTTCGTTGCCCGGAATCACGCCGTCGACGATCAGGAACGAGCACGCGCGGATGTGATCGGCGATCACCTTCAGCGAGTTGTTGGTCAGATCGGTCACGCCGGTTTCGCGGCCGGCGGCCTGGATGAGCGCCTGGAACAGGTCGATCTCGTAGTTGCTGTGCACGTGCTGCAGCACTGCGGCGATACGCTCGAGGCCCATGCCGGTGTCCACGCATTGCTTCGGCAGCGGCGTCATGTTGCCCTGCGCGTCGCGATTGAACTGCATGAACACGAGGTTCCAGATTTCGATGTAGCGGTCGCCGTCTTCCTCGGGCGATCCCGGCGGGCCACCCCACACGTCCGGGCCGTGGTCGTAGAAGATTTCCGAACACGGGCCGCACGGGCCGGTGTCGGCCATCTGCCAGAAGTTATCCGACGCGTAGCGCGCGCCCTTGTTGTCGCCGATGCGGATGATGCGCTCGACCGGCACGCCAACTTCCTTCGCCCAGATGTCGTGCGCTTCGTCGTCTTCCTGGTAGACGGTGACCCACAGCTTGTCTTTCGGCAGCTTGTAGACTTCGGTCAGCAGTTCCCACGCGTAGTGGATCGCGTCGCGCTTGAAGTAGTCGCCGAACGAGAAGTTGCCGAGCATCTCGAAGAACGTGTGGTGACGGGCTGTGTAGCCGACGTTCTCGAGATCGTTGTGCTTGCCGCCGGCGCGCACGCTGCGCTGCGCGGTCGTGGCGCGCGAATACGGACGCGATTCCGCGCCGAGGAACACATCTTTGAACTGCACCATCCCCGAATTGGTGAAGAGCAGCGTCGGGTCGTTGCCGGGCACGAGGCTCGACGAACGGACGATCGTATGGCCCTTCGATTCGAAGAACTTGAGGAATTTCTCGCGGATTTCAGCGGCTTTCATAGCGTGCGGGGGACGGTCCTGACGGTTCCTGACGAAGACTGGCGGTCGATGGGATGCGCCAACTGTCTGTTTCTTTAAACGACTGATTATACGGGATCGGCACGCGTGCGCGGCACTGCGCGCCGCCGTGCTGGCCATCCGGCCAGCACGGCATGCGCCCGCTGCGACGCTCGCGTGTCCCATCGTCCGAGCCGCGCTATGACGTTCGGCTGACTGCGCCCGCGAGCGGGAATCGCTTAAGATGACTTCCACGAAACTTCGCGCGAAATGGCGCATGGCGGCTCGCCGCGCGGCCCGCAACCATCAGGAGACATTCAGGAACATGGGCGCTCTCAGTCACATCCGCGTGCTGGATCTCACCCGCGTGCTCGCCGGTCCGTGGTGCGCGCAGACGCTCGCCGATTTCGGCGCCGACGTCATCAAGATCGAACGCCCCGAGGTCGGCGACGACACGCGCCACTGGGGGCCGCCGTATCTGCGGACGCCGGACGGGGCGGACACGCGCGAAGCCGCCTACTATCTCGCGGCGAACCGCAACAAGCGCTCGGTCACGCTCGACATCGCGTCGCCCGAGGGCCAGAGGATCGTGCGCGAACTGGCAGCGCAAAGCGACGTCGTGCTCGAAAACTACAAGGTCGGCCAGTTGAAGAAATACGGCCTCGACTACGAATCGCTCAAAGCGGTGAAGCCCGACCTGATCTACTGCTCGGTCACGGGCTTCGGGCAAACCGGGCCGTATGCGCAGCGCGCCGGTTATGACTTTATCGTGCAGGGCATCGGCGGCTTCATGAGCATTACCGGTGAGCGCGACGGCCAGCCGGGCGGCGGCCCGCAGAAGGCCGGCGTCGCGATCGCCGACCTGATGACCGGCATGTACTCGACGATCGCCGTGCTGACCGCGCTCACGCACCGCGAGCGCACGGGCGAAGGCCAGTACATCGACATGGCGCTGCTCGACGTGCAGGTCGCGATGCTCGCCAACATGAACTCGAACTACCTCGCGAGCGGCCAGCCGCCGGTGCGCTGGGGCAACGCGCATCCGAACATCGTGCCCTACCAGACCTTCCAGACGAGCGATGGCTGGATCATCGTCGCGGTCGGCAATGACGGACAGTTCCGCAAGTTCGTCGAGGTGGGCGGCCGCCCTGAACTCGCCGACGACGATCGTTTCGCGACCAACCCCGCGCGCGTGCGCAACCGCGAACTGCTCGTGCCGATGCTCGCGGACATGGTCCGTCTGCAGGGCAAGCTGCAATGGATCGCGGCGCTCGAAGCGGCCGGCGTGCCGTGCGGGCCGATCAATAACCTCGACGAAGTGTTCGACAACGAGCAGGTGGTCGCGCGCGGTCTTCAGGTGGCTCTGCCGCATCCGTCGGGCGGCACGGTCAAGCTCGTGCGCAATCCGATCAACATGACCGGCACGCCGCCGCAGGCGCTGAGCCATCCGCCGCTGCTCGGCGAGCATACCGAGCTTGTGCTGCGCGACCTGCTCGGATACGACGCGCAGACGATTGCGGAGTTGAAGCGAAAAGCGGTGATCTGACCAACGAGGCGGCGAGACTCAGCGCGCACCCGTTAGCGAAGCCAGCCAGCCCCGCCCCTCGTCCCAATCGCCGAGGCCGCTATCGGCGTTGATGTGGCCGCGCGCGCCGATGCCGATCCAGCGGCTGCCCCACGCGCTCGCGCAGGTTTGTGAAAACGGCACGCCGCCATACGGATCGTCGCTGCTCGCCACGACGATCGTCGCAAACGGCAGGCGCTCGAGCGGCACCGGCGCAAAGCCGGTCGCGTCCCGCGGGAATTGCGCTTCGGCCGGATCGGGCACGGCGACCAGCAGCGCGCCGGCCACTTTCGCGAGTTGCGCCGCGCTCGCGTACTGCGAGGCCCAGAACGCCGTGGTCAGACAGCCGAGACTGTGAGCGGCGAACACGACCGGCGCGTCCAAGGAATCGAGCGTGGCGGCCAGCGTGCGGCACCAGGCGTCGCGCGAAGGGTGGTCCCAGTCCGGCATCCGCACGCGGACGAACGCGGGATCGAGCGCTTGCCAGCGCGTTTGCCAGTGGCCTGGGCCGGAGTCCAGATAGCCCGGCAGTACTAGTTTGGTTGGTTGTTGTTCGGTCATCGTGCTTCCCGTGTTCGGCTTATGGCCCGCTCGCGGGATAGCGCGGCGGGGCGTCTACCGTATCACGCGTGCCACGCCGGCACCACGGGGATCGCTCGCTGGCTCGGGCGTCGCGCCGTTCACGCGGATCATCTGCACGTCGCCGTTGAACGGCTGCTGCTCGACCGTATAGCCGAGCTCCTTCAATTGCGTGGCGAGCTCATCCGGCGCGGGATGGTACGGCTCGAAGTAGATCGCCTTTTGCGGCAGCAGCTGATGATGGAAACGCATTGCGGCGAGCGCGTCCGTCGGCGACATCTCGAAGTCGGACAGATTCGTCATCACCTGGAAGATCGTCGTCAGGATGCGCGAGCCGCCGGGCGTGCCGATCGCCAGCGCGATCTTGCCGTCCTTCAGCAGCAGCGTGGGCGTCATCGACGAAATCGGGCGGCGGCCCGGCGCGATCATGTTCGGTTCGGCATCGGCATCGGCATCGGCGGCGCCGGATGCCGAGGCCGCGCCCGACGCGCCTGTCGCCCCGGCGCCGGCCGGCTTGATCAGGAAATCGTCCATCGCATCGTTCAGCAGGAACCCGCCGCCGTCCACCACGACGCCCGAGCCGAAATCGCCGTTCAGCGTGTAGCTGTTCGACACCGCGTTGCCCCACTTGTCGACCACCGAGAAATGCGTGGTTTGCGCCTTCTCCGTCGCCGCGGCGCCGTCGACGCCGGGCTTCTCCGGGGCCGCTCCGGGCGCTTCGCCGGTTTTGACTTCGGCCGCGCGCTGCGCGAGGTAGGCGTCGTCGATCAGCTTCGCGACCGGTACCGGCGATGCGTCCGGGTCGCCGATATAGCGCTGCCGGTCAGCGAATACCCGATCCTCGATCTGCGCGATCAGATGGATGTACGGCGCCGAATTCAACGCGAGACCGTCGAACCCCGGCTGCAGAGCGGCCCGCATTTTCAGCAACTGGATCAGCCCGATGCCGCCCGAACTCGGCGGTGGCGCGGTGATCACGCGGTAGCCGTGCCAGTCGGCCGCGAGCGGCTCGCGCCAGAGTGCCTTGTACTGGCTCAGATCCTGGCTCGTGATCAGGCCGTGGCCGTACATCTGCGCGGCGATCATTTGAGCGGTGCGGCCCTCGTAGAGCTCGCGACCGCCATCGCTCGCGATTCGCCCAAGCGTCTGCGCGAGTTCCGGCTGGCGCAGCGTCGCGCCCGCTTTCAGGTTGCCGAAATAGGCGTCGAAATTGGTCTTGCCGGCGAAACTTTTCGCGGCCGCGTCGCGTCGCTGCTGCAGGCGCGGGCTGACCTGGAAGCCGTCGGTCGCGTAATGGATCGCGGGCGCGAGCACCTGCTTCCATTTGAGCTTGCCAAAGCGCCGCTGCGCTTGCCACATACCATCGACAGTGCCCGGCACGGCCGCCGCGCGATGACCGACCGTGCTCATGCCAGGCACCACGTTGCCCTTGTCGTCGAGGTACATGTCGCGGTTCGCCTGCTGCGGCGCGCGCTCGCGATAATCGAGAAAATACGGCTTGCCGTCGACCAGCAGCGTCATGAAACCGCCGCCGCCGAGGTTGCCCGCATCGGGCCGCGTGACGGCGAGCGTGAAGGCCATCGCGACCGCGGCATCGACCGCGTTGCCGCCTTCGGCGAAGATCTGCTGCGCGGTTTCGGCGCTGTAGCCGTCCGGCGCGGCGACGGCCGCCCCATCGAGCGCCGGCTTCGGCGGCGGTGTTTTCGCAGCGGCGGACAGCGGCGCAGCCACGTTCACGGCCAGCGCGGCAAACCAGGCCGAAGCGAGCACGCGACGAGTACGGCAAGAAGATCGGGCGCCAGCCAAAGCGCGGGCAAAAGGCGCGCGAAACGCGCCGTGCATCGGGATAGACATCCGAGAGAACTCCGGCAACGAGGCGAGCATGGCGCACGAGCAGAGGAGCCTCGTGCAAGCGATGAAGGACAGCGTGGACAGCTCACGCAGCCTGCCCCGCGCGAAGGCCCAGCGCGGGTGCGCGGGCCGCGCGCAGCAGCGCATCCTAAGTCGGCGCGGCGCGCGGCGCCAACCCGTTTTACCTCCTGTTACAGCCCCGCGCGCCTGCCTCGGTGACTGCGGCATCCGCGCCAGACCCGCCCCGCCGTTGGCTGCACGCCGCAAGCGCCTGCCGCGAGCGGGCTCGTCAGGTAGAATTGACGGCTAAGCGGGCGCATCACGCGCCCCCACGGACTCTCATCTTCTCGCATGAATACCGAACGCAAAGACGCTGACCGCAACGACGCGCCCGCGGCATCCAATTTCATCCGCAACATCATCGACGACGACAACCGCACCGGCAAATGGAGCCAGCGCGTCGAAACGCGCTTCCCGCCGGAGCCGAACGGCTATCTGCACATCGGTCACGCGAAGAGCATCTGCCTGAACTTCGGCGTCGCGCGCAGCTACGGCGGCGTGTGCCATCTGCGCTTCGACGACACCAATCCGGAGAAGGAAAGCGTCGAGTACGTCGAGTCGATCATCGACTCGGTGCGCTGGCTCGGCTTCGAATGGGAAAAGGACCGCACCGAGCATCTGTACTACGCGAGCGACTACTACGCCAAGCTGTACGAGTTCGCCGAGCTGCTGATCCAGCGCGGCAAGGCGTACGTGGATAGCCAGTCGGCCGAGGAAATGCGCGCGAACCGCGGCTCGGCCACCGAAGTCGGCACGCCGTCGCGTTTCCGCGAGCGTTCGGTCGAGGAAAACCTCGACCTGTTCCGCCGCATGAAGGCGGGCGAGTTCAAGGAAGGCGAGCACGTGCTGCGCGCGAAGATCGACATGTCGTCGCCGAACTTCAACATGCGCGACCCGGTCATCTATCGCATCCGCTTCGCGCATCACTACCGTACCGGCGACACCTGGTGCGTGTACCCGATGTACGACTACACGCACTGCATCTCGGACGCGCTCGAAAACATCACGCATTCGCTGTGCACACTCGAATTCGAAGATCACCGTCCGCTGTACGACTGGATCCTGAACGAGCTCGCCGAAGCCGGCATCTTCAAGCGTCCGTTGCCGCAGCAAATCGAGTTTTCGCGCCTGAACCTGACCTATGCGATCACCAGCAAGCGCAAGCTGCTGCAACTCGTCAACGAAGGCCATGTGGAAGGCTGGGACGACCCGCGCATGCCGACCATCGTCGGCGTGCGCCGGCGCGGTTTCACGCCCGAATCGATCCAGCTGTTCTGCGAGCGCATCGGCGTGACCAAGGTCGACTCGTGGATCGACATGAGCGTCTTTGAAGGCGCGCTGCGCGACGATCTCGACGAGAAGGCGCCGCGCATCGCCGCCGTGCTCGATCCGGTCAAGCTGATTATCGACAACTTCCCCGAACGCCTCACCGAGCCGTGCCACGCCCCGGTGCATCCGCATCATCCGGAACAGGGCGTGCGCGAGTTTCCGATTTCTCGCGAGCTGTGGATCGAGCGCGAGGATTTCACGGAAACGCCGCCGAAGGGCTACTTCCGCCTGTTCCCGGGCAACAAGGTGCGCCTGCGCTATGGCTACGTGATCGAATGCACGCACGCAGACAAGGACGAGAACGGCAACATCGTCGCGGTGCACTGCAACTACTTCCCGGACAGCAAATCGGGCACCGAAGGCGCGAACAATTACAAGGTCAAGGGCAACATCCACTGGGTCAGCGCGGCGGCCGCGTGCCCGGCCGAAGTGCGCATCTACGACCGGCTCTTCAAGGAAGCGCAACCGGACGCCGGCGGGCGCGATTTCCTCGAAGCGCTGAATCCGGACTCGAAGCGCGTGGTCCAGGCCTACCTCGAAACCGGCGCGCGCCACGCGCTGCCGGAGCAGCGCTACCAGTTCGAGCGCCACGGCTACTTCGTTGCCGATCGCGTCGATTCGAAGCCGGGTAAGCCCGTATTCAACCGCATCGTCAGTCTGCGCGACAGTTGGGGCAAGCCGGCCTGAGCTCGCGTCAGCGACGGCCCGGCGCTGACGGGCCATCCGGGTTGCAGGGTGTTAGATCGATAATCACAGCGCGCTCGCCTGGGCGCGCCGGTCCGGGAGGCCCGATGAAGGTTGCAGGCCGCTGCGGGGAAGGGTCTGAAGGTATGGTTCGGGGCGGACGGGGCCCGCGCGGCTCAGGCATGCCGCATCTCGTGCGCGGCATGCACCGCGTGCTGCTTGCGCTGGCCGCCTGCGGCGTGGTCGCGTTCGCCGGCCCCGCACGCGCGGATGAACTGACCGGCACGCTGAGAAAGATCCACGACGACGGCGTCGTCGTACTCGGCGTGCGCGAGGCATCGATCCCGTTCTCGTACTTCGACGGCAAGCGCACGGTCGGCTACTCGCAGGCAATCGCGATGCAGATCGTCGATGAAATCAGGAAGACGCTCGGCATGCCGCAGTTGCGGGTTCACGAAATCACGGTGACTTCGTCGAACCGCACGCCGATGCTGCTGAACAATCAGATCGATCTCGAATGCGGCTCGACCACGCACACGGTCGAGCGCGAAAACGTCGCCGCGTTTTCGGACAGCTTGTTCCAGTACGCGGTGCGCATGATCACGCGCAAGAACAGCGGCATCACCGACTTCCCCGATCTGGCCGGCAAGCCGGTCGTGACGACCGCGGGCACGTCCGACGAGCGCCTGCTGCGCAGCCTCAACACCGAGAAGCAGCTGAACATGCGCATCATGAGCGTGCGCGACCATCAGGAAGCCTTCAACGCGATGAAGAACGGCCACGCGGTGGCGTTCGTGATGGACGAGCCGATCGTCTACGGTTTCAAGGCGACCGACCCGCATCCCGACGATTTCATCGTGACGGGCACGCCGCTCGGCTACGAGGTGTATGCGTGCATGTTCCGCAAGGGCGACGAGCCGTTCCGGGCGCTCGTGAATCGCGTGATCGTGCGCTCGCAGACGTCCGGCGACGCGGAGCGTCTGTACCGGCAGTGGTTCACGCAGCCGATTCCGCCGCGCGGCATCAATGTCCATTTCCCGCTGTCGGAGCAGAACCGCGCGTTGTTCGCGCATCCTAACGACCACGCGCTCGATTGAACGCGGCGCGCGCCCTCTATAGCGACCGGTGCAGTTCCGCGAGCGACAGCGTCGTCTCGAAGAGCCGCGTCAGACTCCGGCTCGCATAGTGCGGGACTTCTTCGATCGACGCCCAGCGGTAGTCGTCCATTTCCGGGATCAGCGTGCCGTCCGAGCGGCGCGGAAATAGCGACGTGCAGGTGCACGTGCTCAGATCGAGTTCGCCGGCACTCGCGCGCGCCGCGAACAGATGCAGGTCCTTGTCGCGCCGATAGACGAACAGGCCGAGATCCTTCAGGCGGCCAGGCTCGAGCGCGATGCCGGTCTCCTCGGCCATCTCGCGCAGCGCGGTGACGTGCGGCGCCTCGCCGTCCTCGCCCTGCCCTTTTGGAATATCCCAGTGCGTCGTTTCGGTGGCGTGCGCGAGCAGCACGCGCCCGTCGGGATCGAGCAGCACGACCCCGCACGAGACGATTCGCGGGCTCATCGCTTCTGCAGTTGCCAGGCGCCGCCTACCTTGCAGAAGTTCGGACGCAGGTTCATCGATTGCCCTTTCGCATTGAGTACGACGCCGAGGATGCGGCAAGTGCGCCCGCCGTCGGTCGAGGTGCTGTCCATCGTGATGGTCGCGTCGATCTTCACGCTATTGCCGGTGCCGTCGTTGACCCACGTAAAGCTGTCGCCGTCCTTTCTGTCATTGAGCGCGCTCATGACCGCGTGCTTGATCGAGTCGTTGTCGCGCTGCTTCATGTAGGTGATCGGCGTGTCGTTCAGAAAGGCCAGGTTCGCCCCTTGCGCGCCGATCGCCGCGCCGAGCAGCAGGCCTGCGGCACCAAGGCGGAACAGCACACGGGTTCGCGTCGACATGTGGGACTCTCCTTGAAGTGCGCACGGCGCGCACGGGCGCACGCGGTTTTTGGGCTTTTGATCCTGACCTCAAAAGCATAGCATGCGCACTTCTGCAGGCAGCACGCCATCGACGCGGCCATCAACGCGCGGCGGCCGCCCCCTGCAGGCGGAACGTGCTGACGACGTCGCGCAGCATCTGCGCCTGCTCCTGCATCGACTGCGCGGCGGCCGCCGCCTGCTCGACCATCGCCGCGTTCTGCTGCGTGGTCTCGTCCATCTGCGCGATCGCGAGATTGACCTGCTGGATGCCGCGGCTCTGCTCGTCCGACGCGGCGGAAATCTCGCTGATGATGTCGGTCACGCGCTTCACCGCATCGACGAGCGAGTTCATCGTGCCGCCCGCTTTCTCGACGAGCGCCTTGCCGCTGCCGACGCGCGCGACCGAATCCTCGATCAGCGTCTTGATCTCCTTGGCCGCGTCGGCGCTGCGGCGCGCGAGATTGCGCACCTCGCCCGCGACGACCGCGAAGCCGCGACCCTCCTCACCGGCGCGCGCGGCTTCGACGGCCGCGTTCAGCGCGAGGATGTTGGTCTGAAACGCGATGCTCTCGATCACGCCGATGATATCGACGACGCGCGCCGAACTCGCCGCGATGCTCTGCATATTCGCGACGACGTGCTGCACGGCTTCGCCGCCCTCGCCCGCGAGCTGCGACGCGGAGTGCGCCATGCGGTTGGCCTGCAGCGCGTTGTCGGCGTTCTGCTTGACGGTCGCCGTCAGCTGCTCCATGCTCGCGGCCGTTTCGCCGAGCGACGACGCCTGCTGTTCCGTGCGTGCCGACAGATCGAGATTGCCCGCGGCGATCTCTTCCGCCGCGACCGTGATCGTTTCGGTGCCGCCGCGAATACGCCTGATCGCGTCGGCGAGGCGGCTTTGCATGCGCTGCATCGCGAACAGCATGCTTTCCTGATCGTTGCCGGCCAGTGTGACGGGGCACGATAGATCGCCGTCGGCGATCGTCTCCGCGACGCGCGCCGCATAGGCGGGCTCGCCGCCGAGACTGCGCTTGACGTTGCGGATGATCAGCACGAGCGCGATGGTGCTGACGCTGCCGATCATGAGGATCGTCAGCAGATAGCGCAGCAGGTCGGCGCGGAACGCCGCGTCGATGTCGTTCACGTAGACGCCCGAAATCAGATACCAGTCCCACGCGGCAAAGCGCTTGACGAAGCTGATCTTCGGCACGTGCTCGTTGTGGCCGGCAAGGCGTCCCATGTAATCGACGAAGCCCTGCCCCTGCGCCTGCGCAACCTTGACCATTTCGACGAACAGCAGCTTGCCGTCGGTGTCCGCGTAGTGCGACACGTCCTTGTTGCGCAGATCGGCGAGCACTGGATGCATGATCACGACCGGCGTCGCGGTCGTCACGATCATGTAGCCGCTGCCAGGGTAGCGCATCGCGGACAGGCGGGCGAGCGCCTGCTGGCGCGCCTCATCGGGCGTCAGCTCGTGTTGGTCGGCGCGCTGCGCGTAGTCGGCGACGATGCCGTACGCGCTCTCGACGACGTTCTGCACCGCCGACTTGCGCTCGGCCAGCATCGTCGCGCGCGACTGCCACGCGGCCCAGCCGCCGAGGCCGAGCAGGCCGAGCCACGTGATCAGCAACGCGAGCCAGAGTTTGGTGTTGAGGCTGAGTCGGTTCACGCTGATTCCTCCATCGCGGCGCGTCAAACGGTTCTGTCGAACTAACGGCGTCGCGCGCGATTTCCTGAGTCGGGAAACACCCGAAGCAAGCTCGGCGTCGCGTTCAATGATCCGCGCGAGGGGCGAAAAGACAGCAAAAAGACAAAAAGGGTTACAGGCGCGCGGCCTGTAACCCTTCGATGATTCTGGTACGGCAGGAGGGGCTCGAACCCCCGACCCTCGGCTTAGAAGGCCGATGCTCTATCCAGCTGAGCTACTGCCGTATGGATCGCTATTCGCATGAAACCGGCACTCGCGGCGAGCCGCCCGATTTCGCACAAACTAAAATTTTAACTGACCTGCAAGCAACCGGGCCCGGATTATAACCGATCGCCCGCCGCCCTCAGACCGGCTGCGGATGCAGCATGAACCAGCCGAGGAACACGATTCCCGCGATCGCGCAGTACAAACCGAACGACGCGAGACGCCCGCGGCCCTCGAAGTAGCGCATCAGGAAACGCACGCTCAGGTACGCGGCGATCGCGGTCAGCACGCCGCCGAGCGCCGCGTCGGCGAGCTGGCTCGGCGCGTGGAGCAGCTTTGGCAGTTCGAGTACGCCAGCCGCGAAAATGATCGGCGTGCCGAGCAAAAACGAAAACTCGGCGGCTTTCTCGGTGGTGAGGCCGGCCGCATTGCCGGCGATCATCGTCAGGCCGCTGCGCGAGAAGCCCGGAATCAGCGCGCCGATCTGCGCGAGGCCGACGAAGAACGCCTGGCGGAACGTCAGCTTTTCCGGCGCCCGATGTGCGCGCGCGCGTTGCAGGCGATCGCCGAACCACAGCAGCACGCCATTTACGATCAACGCAAACGCGACGATTCGCAGATCGTGAAAAATCGCCTCGAGGCGCTTTTCCAGCACGAGACCGACGAGACCCGCCGGAATCGTACCGATGATCAGCGCCCACATCATGTGACCGTCGTCGTTGCGGCGGCCACCGAGCGACGCGAAGAAACCGCGCACCAGCGCGTACCAGCGCGCGCGGAAGTACCACAGCAGCGCGAACGCGGTGCCTAGATGCAGAGCGACGAGGAACGGCAGCAACTGCGGCGCATGCTTGTCGATGTGCATGTCGAACAGGGCGGGCACGAGCAGCGTGTGGCCAAGGCTGCTCACCGGAAACAGTTCGGTCACGCCTTGCAGCACGCTCAGAAAAATCAGAAACGACAGGTTCACGCGGCGGTCCTTGTAAGGAAAATGTCGGGGAACTGCGCCGCACAAAAGGAAAGCCGGCGCGTCAAAAGGCGCACCGATTATGCCTGGCTGCACAGTCAGCGCCAAGCGGTTAGGCCACATTCGGATAGATATTGACGCGCCGCGTCACAACTCGACACGGTTGTTACGCGAGGGCAAGGTAGCGAGCAGCGGATTCGTCGCGCGCGTACTGCGAACGCAGAGGAATGAACGGAGCGGGATCAGCGCTTGAGCGAGTGGAAGAAGTAGTACGTGCTAGCCGTGAATATGCCGAACAAAGAAACGGCCATTGCCATTGCGAGATCCATGATGCCTCCTGAGCCGATTCGCCCGGGAGTCGGATAGACCGGACGCTCAGACGGATTATCAATAGGATTCGCCCTTTTCCGACACCCGCAATTTCCCGGGAAGGGTTTCCCCGTAGCGCAAAGCAGCGCAAAATCGCGGTTTCACCACGGGTGACGCAGTCGCGGCGAGTGGCGCAAAACGCCGCTTCAATGCGGATCGCGTCGGCCGACGCAGCCGACCGCTTTGGACGACCCTCAACCTCTATCTGGCTAACTACTGACCATGCCCCTCTCCCCGGAACAGGACATTCTCGAGATCGCCCAAGACGCCTCCGTGCTCCGCTTTTCGCCGCAAGCCGGCGGCCGCCTGCTGTCGTGGACGATCGACGGCGAAGAGGTGATCCACTGGCCCGAGCACGCCGACTGGAGGGTGCCCGCGCGGATTCGCGGCGGCAATCCGCTGCTGTTTCCGTTTCTCGGCCGTCACTTCGTCGACGGCAAGATCGGCTATTGGCGTGACGCGCATGGCACCGTGCGCGAGATGCCGATGCACGGTTTCGCGCGCGACCTGCCGTTCGAGCCCCACGCCGACGTGCACGGCGCCGGCCTGCGCATGGTTCTGACCGACAGCAAAGCGACCCGCGCCGTCTATCCGTTCGGCTTTCGCTTCGAGGCCGCTTACGAACTGATCGATCCGCGCACGCTCGACGTGACGCTGACCACCACCAATACAGGCCACACGCGCCTGCCCTACTACGCCGGCCATCACTTCTACTTCACGGTGCCGCACACGCAGCGCGCGCAGACGACGCTCGAGCTGCCGCGCACCGAGCGCTGCCGCCAGCTCGGGGATGGCTCGATCAGCCCCGCCGAGCCTGGCGAAGCGAGCTACACGCTCGACGAAGACCGCATCTACGACCGCTTCCATTGCCTGAGCGGCACGCCCGATCGACCGGTGCGGGTCGAGGCGCCGAGCATCAATCGCGTGATTACCATCGATCTGCAGCGGCCCGGCTCGGTGCCCTGGTACTCGGTCACGACGTGGACTGAAACGCCGCAGTCGGACTTCTACTGCGTGGAGCCGTGGCTCGGGCTGCCGGATGCGATCCATAACGGCCGCGGTTTGCGCTGGCTCGAGCCGGGACAAACCGAGACGGCGACCCTGCGCATTAGCGTCGAGAAGACCAGCTGATACGCCGACGGCGGCGGCGAGCCGCTCGAAGCGGCCGCCCGCCCCCTCGCCCCCTCGCCGGGGGGCGCAACACAAAACCGTTAGAATCGAACGCTTTGTCTGTCTGTGCCGCGTGATCGGGATCGGCGCGCGGCAGCGCTTTGCGAGGTCCAATGCTGGAAACGACAAGAATCAAACGACTCGGTTGCGCGGCGTTGTTCGCGCTGCTCGCCGCGTGCGGGTCGGCGCCAGTGGCGCCGGGCTACTACCGGGTCGAACGGGGCGACACGCTGTCGAAAATCGCGCGCGGCAACCGGCAGTCGGTGCAAAACATCGCGCGCTGGAACAACCTGACCAATCCGGACAACATCGAGGTCGGCCAGGTGCTGCGTGTCGCGCCACCGAGCGGAACGGCGTCGACGAGCGGCGCAATCCGTAGCGGCGGCGGCGGTGGTGGTGGCAGCAGCAGCGGCAGCGCGAGCGCGTCGGCCGCGCCGCGGCCCGCGCCGGCGGACACTGCGCCGGCCACCGCACCCGCGCCGATTTCGCTGGTCTGGCCGGCCGACGGCACCGTATTCCGCCGTTTCGACGGCGGCAACTCGAAGGGGATCGATATTTCCGCGGCGGCCGGCACACCGATCGTCGCGGCGGCGCCCGGCACCGTGGTCTACGCAGGCAACGGTCTGCGCGGCTACGGCAATCTTTTGATCCTCAAGCACAACGCCGACTATCTGACCGCTTACGCGCATAACCGCGCGCTGTTCGTGAAGGAAGGCGAATCGGTCAAACGCGGCCAGAAAATCGCCGAAATGGGTGACACCGATACCGATCGCGTGATGCTGCATTTCGAGCTGCGCTACCGGGGCCGCTCGATCGATCCGTCGAAGGAACTGCCGCCGCGCTAGGCGGCGACGAGAGCGGGAACCCACCGTGCTTTGAACGCTCAATTCGAAGCGGCGTGGCTGCGCGGCACGCCCTTCCGTTATTTGCAAGGAATCTGAAATGAAAAGCCCATTGGCGCGCGTCGCGACGGCCGCAACGATCAGTCTCGGCCTCCTGACGCTCGGCGGCCTCGGCGGCTGCGCGACCACGACCACGATGACCTATCTGCCGAGCGGCGACACGGGTTTCGCGATCAACTGCAGCGGCAGCGACGCGAGCACGAGCTGGGCCGAGTGCTACAAGCGCGCGGGCGAAACCTGCGGCAACTACGGATACGACGTGGTGTCGAAAGACGTCGACAACGGCGCGACGTCCGGCGGCACGATCGGCGGGATTTTCGGCGCGAATGTGAAAAACCGTTCGATGGTCATTCGCTGCAAGCAGTAAAGGAGGCACACCGTGCGGTGCGCGCGGCCGCCCAGCGAGATAGCGTCACCGCTTAGGGGCGTCGCCGGCGTCCCGAGCGCGGATCGATGCGAGCGGCGAAACGCAGCAGCAACGCGAGCGCGATCATCCATGCGCCGACAAAGGTGATCACCCCGGTCATGAGCGCCGCGCCGAAAAAAATAATCGGCCATCATCGGCCATGTGTGTGAATTCGCGGTGAAGATCGCCGCAGTGGTTAAACACTCGCGTAAATCCGGTCAAAAAAAAGCCCGGCACGAAGCCGGGCTAACGGGGGTTCGGCGCATATCGGCAAAGGACCGGTTCACCATGCGCCAGAACGAAATCTAACAATCTGCATTTACAAGCGCAATCCAATAATTTTGCGGTCAATGTTACACGGCGTACGGATTACGCAATCCGTGAATCGGAAATGTCGGAATGAAACCGGCTAAATGCGCCGCAGCCGGGATACGCAACCCGCCAGGTCATTCAAACTGGATTCCCCGAGGCTCGCACCAATCAATGTTCCTGGCCGATCGAAGAAAATCCCTGCAAAACAGCAGAGGAAAGACATCTGTCCGAATAACACTAACTCGTTCGCCAATAAACCGTTTTCGCTTGCGAATATAAACTTGGTGCGGAAACGCACGTAACGCATCGATTGGTCGCGCCAACACTTTCGAATAATCCCCGATATTTCCTCACAACAAATTCGCGAATAGCGAAAGATTTAACATCAACAAGTCCACCGACAATCGTGAAACCGCATTCAAACTCGCGTTTCAAGTTTGAATATTCGGACGATTAATCGGACGCTGATTGGCGGCAAGGCTCGTGCGCCGTCGTCGTTGAATCCGCCGGCATCCAGGTTCAGAATCCGACTCAGTCCGGCGATGCATTAAAAGACCGCTCGGCGCGTTGTGGAAGCTCGCCACGAGGCCCGACGGTCTGCGCCAATGGTTTATAGTGACGGCCCCGTCCGACCCCGCCTACGATGACTTCCAACGACGCCCCCCAAAGCCCCCTGTACGCGAAGCTGCTCGGCGAAACCGCCAAGATCGGCTGGAGCGAACTCGAACGTTTCTTTGCGCGCGGCATGCTGCTGCACGTCGCGCGCGACCTTGATCTCGTGAGCGTCGCCGAAGCGATCGCCAACGACGACACCACCCAGGTCGCCCAATGGTTGTCTTCCGGCCTCGTCGAGCGCGTGCAGTCGGAGACGGCCGCCGATTTCGCCGCGCGCGACCCCGAGCTGTGGGCGGTCGTCGTCTCGCCGTGGGTGTGCGTGCAGGAGCGCTCTTGAGCGACGCGAGGACGTCCGATGCCGGGACGTCCGATCCCGGGACGCCCGACGCCGGGAGCCCCGACGCCGGCATGCCCCCCGCCGAGCCTTCCGAAACCGCCGGGCATTCGGCCAGCGCGCCTGCCCTGCCGGTGCGCTGGCATCGCCGGGTGCTCGCGCTCGCGTTCCCGATCGTCCTCGCGAATCTGACGCAGCCGATCCTCGGCGCGGTCGATACCGCCGTCGCTGGTCATCTGGACAGCGCCTCGTACCTCGGCGGCGTCGCGCTCGGCGGCCTCTTCTTTAACTTCGTGTTCTGGGGCTTCGGCTTCCTGCGCATGGGCACCACCGGCCTCGTCGCGCAGGCGCACGGCGCGGGCCATGGCGACGAGCTGCGCAACAGCGTCGTGCGCGCGCTGCTGATGGCGGCTGCGATCGGCGCGCTGGTGCTGCTCGTGCAGCAACCGCTGATCGACTACGCGCTGCGAGCGATCGGCGGCAGCGACGCCGTGCAGCGGCACGCGCAGGTTTATTGCCACGCGCGGATCTGGGCCGCGCCGCTCGCGCTCGGCAACTACGTGGTGCTGGGCTGGCTTCTCGGCACGCAGCGGGTGCGGCTCGCGTTGCTGTCGCAGGTGTTCATCAACAGCGTGAACATCGTCGCGGTGCTGCTGTACGTGTACGCGTTTCATTGGGGCGTGGCTGGCATCGGCGCGGCTACCGCGACTGCCGACGCGCTCGGCTTCGTGCTCGGCCTCGCGCTGCTATGGCACGGCAGGCCGCGCGGCCTGCCCGCGCTGAATCGCGCCGCCTTGTTCGACGCCGCCGCGCTGAAGCGGCTCGTCGTGCTGAATCGCGACATTTTCGTGCGCACGCTGTGCCTGCTGTCGTCGTTCGGCTGGTTTGCGCATCTCGGCGCGCGGCAAGGCGACGCGACGCTCGCCGCGAACGCATTGCTGCTCAATTTCCAGACCTTCATGGCGTACGGGCTCGACGGTTTCGCGCATGCGGCCGAGGCGCTGGTAGGCGCGGCGATCGGCGCGCGCGATCGTCACGCGTTCGCGCAGGCGGTCGAGGTCACCGCGCTATGGTCGGCGCTCGGCGCGATCGGCTTTTCGTTCGTGTACTGGGGCGCGGGCGCATGGATCATCGAGCGGCTCACCGATCAGGCCGCCGTGCGCGCCGCAGCCGAAACCTATCTGCCGTGGGCGGCGCTGTCGCCGGTCATTTCGGTGTGGGGCTTCCTGCTCGACGGCGTGTTCATCGGCGCGACGCGCACGCGCGAACTGATGATGGCGATGGTGGTGTCGCTCGTGGTGTTCGTGGCGGCATCGTGGGCACTGCTCGCGTGGCACGGCAATCACGGGCTGTGGATCGCGCTGCTGATCTTCATGGCCACGCGCGGCGCGACGCTCGCGCGTTACCTGCCGGGCGTGTCGCGAGGGATTGCGGCGGCGTAGTAGCGCGGTGGGCCGCGCTCCGTTGGCTGTTCGGCGGACGACGGAACGTTACGGCTTGAAACAAGCGCATACATATCGCATAACGAGCGCGCGTCCTAGAATATTTTCAGCCCGTGCTCTCCGCGCGAACAGTCGGCACGGGTCAGAAGTGCCGGCGTGCCCGCGCCGGCGCTTCGCTTTTCCCACCCCGCCCTTTCCCGATCTTTTTCGCTTCGACGAGCGCTCACTTTGCGACGGGCGCGGGCACCATCGCGGGCGGCCGATCGTCGGTGGGCACGCCGTGGTAGTCGGCGGGATCATGTGGCGGGCTGCCGCGATGCGCGGACGGATTGTCCGCACAGCCGGCGACGCCGGCGCACAACAGCAAGGCAACAGTCAGAACGCGGGTCATTTTGCAATCTTCTCCGGGACAAATAGGATGGCGGACGTCCGCCGGCGCGCCGAGAGTCTACCCGCAAAGCGCGTTCCGCGACGCCATCACGCCGGCTCGTGCCGCGGTCGTTCCATTTCGTGAGATTTCGCCAGACCTGCGCTACTATGGGTTCATGGCTGAACCTACCGGGAGACTGCCATGGACGGTGAATCGATCGCGGGCCTGGTCGGGCTCGCCATAGGCCTGATCGTGCTGGTGGCGTTGTCGATTTTCGAATCGCGGGCCTACCGGCGAGAACACGACGGCGAGGGCATGCTGCATCACTGGACGCATCAGCATCTGCATATGCCGCATTGGAGGCGTCCACGGCATTGACGCGGGTGATCTTCGAACTCGGATCGAGTCCCTCTAACCGGGGCACCGGCACATCGCAGTGCCTCAGTTGCGCGTCCGCTCGGTGATGCGCTGACCGGCGTTGCGGCGCATGCATGCGCCGCGCGCGTCGTCGTCCGCTGCACGTGCGCAATCCCTTGTCAGTTCCTTGGACATACCTACATCAAACGGTGACGCTACGCGCGCCGCTCCCTCCTTTTTGCACCTTCGTCCAAGGCCTCGCCGCATCGATCTTCATCGGTGATTGGCACATGCCTTGCGGGTTCCGATCCAACAACAGGCGCGCGATACGCGCGTCGATTGTCGCGGCGCGCATGCGCCAAACCAGCGTGACGATGCGGCCAGCGATTTCGCTGCCCTTCGAAAAGGAGAACGCCATGACCGTCGGAACCATCCTGCTAATCGTGCTCATCCTGCTGTTGATCGGCGCATTGCCAAGCTGGCCGTATAGCAGTGGCTGGGGCTACCGACCGACTGGGCTCGTCGGCGTCGTGCTGATCGTCGTGATCATTCTGCTGTTGATGGGGCGTATATAGCTCACCGCCGAGCCAGCGCAAGCCAAGGCATTGACGCTCCTGTCCGTACCCCCTATACTCTCGGATTCGTCGGAGCGTAGCGCAGCCTGGTAGCGCATCTGATTTGGGATCAGAGGGTCGAAGGTTCGAATCCTTTCGCTCCGACCATTGGAATCAAGCACTTAGCCCAGCCTTAACCGGCTGGGCTTTTTGCTTTCTGGGTCCGTCCAGGCGCTGTGTAGGCAAATTCGACCAACGCGAATCGGCCTTCTCGCGATCCCTCGCCTAAAATCTGCTATCAAAAGCTATCATTTTCGCCAGCCGCGTTGTTTTCGGCGCGGGCAGCGTTAAGGCGCGGCCTTGCTGCATACGAGGATCGGCTTGTGCATTCGAGCGAGGCTCTATCGATATTCATCAATCTCAACGGTGCCGCCCATGGCTTCCATCATGGTGCGAATATCGTCGGGCACATCAGGCACGCGGTCGCCCCTCTCGTTGTCCCAATAACAGAAGAAGCGCATCTGTGCGCCCTTGTCTGCGAGTAGCTGGCGCAGGTCATCTCGCGGCAAATTCAGGCGATCAATAAGGTAGAGGAGGTGCGGTTCCAGCGAGTCGCTATGAACGGCGGCTTTGCTTCTCACCCCCCATACGCCGGTACGCCCCGGCACGCTACTCAATCGCCCCGACGGAGTCAAAAACCGCTTCCCCTTGACTATCGCCGTGTCCGGCGAAACGCCGAAATATCTGGTCCAAACATCGGGATCCAAATCATCCCCGGCTATCGAAAATGATGCATGTGCGAGTTGATGTACGTTCATCGTATGAAGATCAGTTTGCATAGTCGTGCATATTGCCGATGATGTTTTTTCCAGATTCAACGTCCCCACTATCGTGCCAAATGACATTGTCATCGCCTCGCAGCTTGAGATCATATTTCATCGCATGAATCATGTCGCCAAACGTGTCGCGGTCATATCCCAGCATTTTCGCCGCGTAGTTCGGATTGTTCGTGCTCGCCGCGAGTTCTTCTGTATCGTCGCTGAGGGCCTCTGGCTGATAGTCGAACGGCCGCGCATCGTCAAGCAGCGTTGATGCGACTCTATTGCCCGCTCTGGCTGCGCGCGCAGCGTTCAGCCGGGCTTGCCAGGTGGCCGGATCATACTGGACGGACAGAATGGGTTCGCCGTCCGGGTGACTGCCGGTCCTCGCTATGGGAGCCCTTAACGGCGTACTGCTGTAGGCTGACGGAAACAGGCCATTGCGCGGACCTTTAATGGCAAGCAGGTTACCCCGGCGAACCTCTTCGAAAAGAGCAAGGATGACCCACCAGCCTTCGGTGTCGGGGTTACGGTCCCGCACGTTATGAAAAAACAGCCAGTGACTGTCAAGGAGATTCCTGACAAGCTTCCGGTCCTGCTCCCACTTCCTGTGATTTAGTTCGGCAATCTCAAGAAATTCCCGGGTCTCCGCCCTGGCCTTCGGAAGGTCTGCGGCCTTGCCGAGGGACGCCTTATAGCGCCATTCGTCGCAGATGACATAACAGGCACCCGGTGGCCGCTGGCAGAACAGTTCCACGGAGTGCATCTCAAATACGGACAGGGACATAGGTGTGTCGTTGGTCTATCTGAAGTCGCTGCCGGGGTTGGCAGCATTCAGATAATTACCGTGCGACAGGCAGTCCGTACATGGGCGACCGCCCAAAATCTCTTCAGCTTTCGATGAGACAGAAAAAAGCGTTGTCCACCGGCACATGAGCCTGAACGGAGTGTCGAAGGACGCGTTTCCGCCCGATATTGAACCCGATACGATCTGAATCGTACGCCGCTTAACAGCGAATGCCTGAGGGTGACGGATCATAACCGGATGATCATCAAGTTGGACGAAACAGAGCGAGTTCGCTCAGGCTCGTTTCGGTCTTGGAAAGTGCCTTTTAGAACCTTCGCTCAGGTACCGCCTCGCGCTTCGCGCCGGCGGCGGCGCTTTGCCGGGCGTCCTGTTCGTGCGGGTCACCGACAGCCGATCCATCAGGCACTCGCCTTGCAAACCATCATCCGTGCATGCGACAGTGCTTGCGCGCGTACCTCGTTGCGAAGCCGCGCAAACCCGCCGCAACGCCATCTCAAGCCGCTCAAAAGGAGACTCCCATGGACCTGATCCTCTGGCGTCATGCCGAAGCAGAAGATGTCGCCGCGAGCGATCTCTCGCGCGCGCTCACCACGCGCGGCCGCAAGCAGGCGCAGAACGCCGCGAAATGGCTGCGCGCCCGCCTACCCGAGGACGCGGTCGTCCTCGCGAGCCCCGCCGTGCGCACGATCCAGACCGCCGAGACGTTGAGCGACCAGTATCGCGTCGTGCGCGAACTCGCGCCGAACGCGAGCGCGAACGATGTCCTCGAAGCGGCCGGCTGGCCCGGCGGCATCGCGCAGACCGTGGTGATCGTCGGCCATCAACCGACGCTCGGCCACGTCGCCGCGCAACTGCTCGGCGACAGCCGCGCGAGCTGGCCGCTGAAAAAAGCGGGCATCTGGTGGATCGAGAGCCGCGAGCGCCACGGCGAAGAGGAGGCAGTGTTGCGCGCCGCCATCAGTCCCGATCTGATCTGAGCGCACGCGTCGCGCGACGCGTCCGACTTGACAGGCACACACGCGAGGGCTTACGGGCAGTCATCCAATCGTCACAGCTTTGCCATGCGAGCGTCACCGCGCGTTACTACATTGGCGAAAAAAGAAATCCTCCCTCTTTTCGACCAGGACAGCCAATGCGAGAACTGCCGACGCCCACCCTGCCCTTCGCCTCGCTTTTCGAACCGCGCCGTCTGCCGCGCGCCGAGGAAACGGTTACCGCGCAGCATCGCCTGCAAGTGTCGTGGGCGCGTACCGACGAAGAGCTGCGTGAAGCGCAGCGTCTACGCTATCGCGTCTTCGCCGACGAAATGGGCGCGCGCTTGAGCGGCCCCGCCGGCCTCGACGTCGATGCCTTCGATTCGTACTGCGATCATTTGCTGGTACGCGATCTCGACACGTTGAAAGTAGTCGGCACGTATCGCGCATTGCCGCCGCATCAGGCCGCGCGCATCGGCCGTCTGTATGCGGAAAGCGAGTTCGACGTGTCGCGTCTCACGCATCTGCGCGCAAAGATGGTCGAGGTCGGCCGCTCGTGCGTGCATCCCGACTACCGCAGCGGCTCGGTGATCATGTCGCTGTGGGCAGGGCTCGGCGCGTACATGAAGCACAACGGCTACGAGACGATGCTCGGCTGCGCGAGCGTCGCGATGGCCGACGGCGGCCACTATGCGGCGAACCTGTATTGCTCGCTGCGCGACAACGCGCTGACCGCGCCCGAATATCGCGCGTTCCCGCATACGCCGCTGCCGGTCGACGACCTGCAGACCGGCGCCGCCGTCGCGCCGCCGCCGCTCGTGAAGGGCTACTTGCGACTCGGCGCGAAGATTTGCGGCGCACCGGCCTGGGACCCCGACTTCAATACCGCGGACTTCCTGACGCTGTTCCGCCTGTCCGATATCAACGCCCGCTACGCGCGACACTTCCTCGGCGATGCGTTGCCGCGCTAAGCTGCATCACCTCGGAAGCGAAAAAGCCCTGCATTTGCAGGGCTTTTTTGTGCACGCACACGCCGCGGATCGAAGCGTGCGCCGATCGGCGCCGCGTCAATCGTCCGTATAAACCACGCGATACGGAATCCCGACTTTCTCCCACTCCGCTGCTTCCTGGATCAGGCTGTAGTCCGTCAACGGATTGTTGGCGACCCACTCGTTCGGCAAACGCACCTCGTAACCGCCGTTCGCCTGAGCAACCGTGATACCCGGCAGGCCGACGTCCGCGCGTCGACGGCACAGCAACGCCGCGAGCCGCAGGCAGAACAGCAGCGGCCATTCGACGTCGCGCGTCTGCGACAGCTTGCCGAGCTTGCCCGCGTGGCCGAGCACGAGCGCGGCGAGGCGCGCCTGATCGGTGCGCGAAAAGCCCGGCATGTCGGCGTTGCTTGCGATATACGCCGAATGCTTGTGATAAGCGCTATGCGAGATCGACAGCCCGATTTCGTGCAGCGACGCCGCCCAGCTGATGAACATGCGGTTTTCCGCGCGGCGTTCTTCGTCCGGTTCGATGAACTGGTCGTAGAGGCTCGTCGACAGATCGCTGATACGCCCGGCCTGCGCACGATCGACGCCATAGCGGCGCATGAAGCCCCCGACCGTCACCGTACGCATGTCCTCGTGCTGCGAACGGCCGAGCAGGTCGTACATGACGCCGAGACGCAGCGCGCCGTCGGTGGTGTCGACATAGTCGACGCCCAGTTCGTCGAACACCGCGATCATGATCGACAGGCCGCCCGCGAGCACCGGCACGCGGTCGCTCTTCAGCGCGATCAGTTTCAGCCGGTTGACGTTTTCGGCCTTGATCAGCGCGCGCTTGAGCCGCTCGAGGCCGCCGCGCGAAATGCCGTGCGTGACGCCGGCATCGTTGAAATTGTTCGCCTCGACCAGCTCGGCGAGCGCGCGGGCGGTGCCCGACGAGCCGATCGCCTGCTCCCAGCCGGTCTTCTTGTATTCGGCGGAAATGATCTGGATTTCGCGGCGCGCGGCGAGCTCGGCCTGGCGCATCGTGTATTCGTCGACGTTGCCGGCCGGAAAAAACGTACGGCTATGGCTCACGCAGCCGATATACAGGCTCTCCATCTTGATCGGCGTGTAGTGCGAGCCGATGATGAATTCCGTCGAACCGCCGCCGATATCGACGACGAGCCGCTTGCCCGCGCTCGCCGGCACCGAGTGCGCGGCGCCTGCATAAATCAGGCGCGCTTCCTCGCGCCCCGCGATCACTTCGATCGGAAAACCGAGCGCCGCCTGCGCTTCGCCGAGAAACTCGCCCGCATTCTTCGCGATGCGCAGCGTATTGGTCGCGACCGCGCGCACGTGGTCGGGGTGAAAATCGCGCAGACGCTCGCCGAAGCGCTTCAGCGCATCCCAGCCACGCACCTGCGAGGCGCGATCGAGCATTTTGTCGCTCGATAGCCCGGCCGCGAGCCGCACCGGCTCGCGCAAGGCGTCGACCTGATAGATCTGGCTGCCCGCGTCGGTTTCCTCGACCCGGCCCACGATGAGCCGGAAGCTGTTCGAACCGAGATCCACGGCGGCGAGGAGATGAGGGATAGTGACCATCGGGTAAGCGTACTCCATGCGCGCGAGCGCGGCGGCGGCGGCCGCGGGCGTGGCGGCGGACGCCGGCAGCGCCACGCGCCTGCCCGGCGCCTTCGACGCATGATGCGTGTCGCGGCCGGCCGCACTGTTCAAAGACGCCATTCTAAGCGTAGCAGCCTTCACGGTGTCACCTCGCGGCGCAGGGAGTTCGGTATCGTCGCATAGGTAGCGCGTCATATTGACGACAGCCGACGATTGCGGCATAAAATGTTTAAAACACCGCCGATGTCATCAGGACGTCATCAAATCGTGAGAATTTCCGAGCGTCTTTCCGTCGCCATTTCAGACATTCCAATCTCGCCACCGATGTCCGTCCGCTATCCCTTATTGAATCGCGAGCTGGGCATTCTGGGTTTCAACGAGCGCGTGTTGGCGCAAGCCGCCGATCCCGCCGTCCCTCTGCTCGAACGTCTCCGCTTTATCTGCATCACCAGTAGCAATCTCGACGAATTCTTCGAAGTCCGCATGGCCGGGCTTCAGGAACAGATGCGCGACAACCCCGGCGCATTGTCGCCGGACGGCATGTCGCTGCAGCACGTGTACGACCTCGTCGTCGAGCGTGCGCAGAAGCTCGTGCATCGCCAGTACACGATGCTGCACGACACGGTGCTCACCGCGCTCGAGGAGGAAGGTATTTATTTCCACGGCACCGAAGCATGGAGCGACGCGCAGACCGAATGGGCGCGCAACTACTTCTTCGACGAACTGCTGCCGGTGCTGACGCCAATCGGTCTCGATCCCGCCCATCCGTTTCCGCGCGTGCTGAACAAGAGCTTGAACTTCGTCGTCGAACTCGAAGGCAAGGATGCATTCGGCCGCCAGGCGATGATGGGCATCGTGCAGGCGCCGCGCGCGCTGCCGCGGCTCGTGCGCATGCCGCAGGAACTGTCGGGCTATCCGCATGGCTTCGTGCTGCTGAGCTCGCTGTTGCAACGCTTCGTCGGCGAACTGTTTCCGAACCTCGTCGTGCGCAGCTGCAATCAGTTTCGCATCACCCGCAATAGCGAACTGTTCGTCGACGAAGACGAAATCACCAATCTGCGCGTCGCGTTGCAGGGCGAACTGCCGGCGCGGCATCTGGGCAATGCGGTGCGGCTCGAAGTGTCGGCGGACACGCCCGCGCACGTGGTGCGGCGCCTGCTCGACGAAAGCGGTCTGTCGAACAAGGACTGCTACTACGTGAACGGCCCCGTCAATCTGGTGCGGCTGATGCAACTGCCCGAGATGGTCGACCGGCCGGATCTGAAGTTCGTGCCGCATATTCCGTCGACGCCGACGCAGATCGCCAACAGCGCGAGCATGTTCGACGTGATCGATCAGGGCGACGTGCTGCTGCATCACCCGTACGAGAGCTTCCAGCCGGTGCTCGAGCTGCTGCTGCAGGCGGCCAAGGACCCGAACGTGGTCGCGATCAAGCAGACCATCTATCGCACCGGCACCGACTCGCCGCTGATGGACGCGCTGATGCAGGCCGCGCGCAACGGCAAGGAAGTCACGGTGGTCGTGGAGCTGCTCGCGCGCTTCGACGAAGAAACCAACATCAACTGGGCCTCGCAGCTCGAAGCGGTCGGCGCGCATGTGGTCTACGGCGTGGTCGGCCACAAGTGCCACGCGAAAATGATGCTGATCGTGCGACGCGTATTGGCGGGCGGCAAGTCGACCCTGAAGCGCTACGCGCACCTCGGCACCGGCAACTATCACCCGCGCACCGCGCGCCTCTATACCGACTTCGGTCTGATGACCGCCGATCAGAAGATCTGCGAGGACGTGCACCATGTATTCCAGCAGCTGACCGGCATCGGCGGCGAGCTGAAGCTGCACGAATTGTGGCAGTCGCCGTTCACGCTGCACCCGAAGCTCGTCGAAGCGATCCGCAAGGAAGCCGAGCACGCACGGGCGGGCAGGAAGGCCCGCATCGTCGCGAAGATGAACGCGCTGCTCGAGCCGACGGTGATCGCCGAGCTGTATGAAGCCGCGCAGGCCGGCGTGAAGATCGATCTGATCGTGCGCGGCGTGTGCTCGCTGCAGCCGGGCGTGCAAGGACTCTCCGAGAACATCACGGTGCGCTCGATCGTCGGGCGCTTTCTCGAACATCATCGCATCTACTACTTCTACGACGGCGGCAAGGAGCAGGTCTATCTGTCGAGCGCCGACTGGATGGATCGCAATCTGTTCCGGCGCGTCGAAGTCGCATTCCCGGTCAACAACCGGCGGCTGAAACGGCGCGTGATCGCGGAAGGGCTATCGGCGTTTCTCGGCGACAACCAGTCGGCCTGGTTGATGCAAAGCGACGGTCACTATCGCCGGCGCCGGCCGGGCAAGGCGTCGCGCAATGCGCAAATGAGCCTGCTCGGCAAGTTCTGTTCGTAGTCGCCCGCGTCGCGGGTGCTCGCCGCGACGGCGGGCGCCTGATAATCCGCGCGCATAAAAAAACCGCCTGTTTCAGGCGGCTTTTTGCTTGATCGACCCGTCGGACGACTGCCGCACTCAAACCTGCGCGGTTTGGCAGCGCGCGGTCCGATACACCGGAAAACGCACCGTGAACGTGCTGCCGCGCCCTTCTTCGCTCTTAACTTCGAGTTGCGCATCGTGCCGTTGCAATACGTGCTTGACGATCGCGAGACCGAGCCCGGTGCCGCCCGTGTCGCGCGAACGGCTGCGATCGACGCGATAGAAGCGCTCGGTGAGCCGTGGAATATCGGCGGCCGGAATGCCGAGGCCGCTATCGGTGACCGAGAACACCGCATGGCCACCCTGCGCACGCCAGTTGACCTTGATCGAGCCGCCGTCGGGCGTATAGCGGATCGCGTTGGTCACCAGGTTGCCGAACGCGCTGAGAATCTCGGTTTCGACGCCGGTTACCGTCAACGCCTCGTCGGCTTCGAAGACGATCTTGTGATGATCGCCGGACAGGCTCTGCGCGTCGTCGTGCAGATGCCGCAATACCGCCTGCATGTCGATCATCTGATCGCTCGGCGGCTTGTTGTCACCTTCGAGCGTCGCGAGCACCAGCAGATCGCTGACGATATGACGCATGCGCGACGCCTGCTGCTCCATCAGGTCGAGATAGCGCGCGCGCTCGGCCTCGCCCAACGGCAGCTCGCGCATCGTCTCGAGAAAACCGGACAGCACGGTAAGCGGCGTTTTCAGTTCGTGCGACACGTTGGCGACGAAGTCACGCCGCATCGCATCGGTGCGCTCGAGTTCGGTGATGTCCTGCGACAGCACCAGTTTGCGATTGTCGCCATACGGAAACACCTGCACCGACAGCACGTTCTGGCGCTTGTCGCCCATGCCGCGCATGATCAGCATTTCCTCGTACCGATGAGAATTCAGATAGCGCACGAAATCCGGATGGCGCACCAGATGCGTGATGTGCTGGCGCAGATCGCGTTTCGCATCGAGCCCGAAGTGGCTTTCGGAAATCGCGTTGCACCACTCGATCTGATCGTGATCGTCGAGCATCGCGACGCCGTTCGGCGACGCCTGGATCGCCTGGATGAAACGCGAATGCTGCTGCTCGACCTGGCGCACCTGGGCGTGCCAGCGCTTCGCGAGCTTGTGCAGACGGTAGTAGATTTCGCCCCAGATGCCGGGGGCGCTCGGCACTTCGCCGTACACCGGCGCATCGAGCAGACGCCACAGACGCTGCTTATGGAAGGTACTGAAGACGCTCTGTGCGAGCAGCATGACGATGGCGAGAGCGAGCCCTGCCTTGACGTTCACCAGTGCGCCGACCACCGCGCACAGAACAGCAAGCAGCACGACCGACACGATGGAGCGCGCCCAGATGATGTTCATGGTCTAGCGATCGAAGAGAAAATACAGCGCAGGAAGGAGGTGCGGCGGCTCAACAGCTACGCAGTGCAGTGCGCCGCCGACGACGGCTATCAGGCGCTCTTCGCCAGCCGGTAGCCGCTGCCGCGTACCGTTTCAATCATAGCATCGCACCCGGCCGGCTTGAGTGCCGCACGCAGACGCTTGATATGCACGTCGACGGTACGCTCTTCGACGAACACGTGATCGCCCCACACCTGGTCGAGCAGTTGCGTGCGGCTGTGCACGCGCTCCGGGTGAGTCATGAAGAAATGCAGCAGACGGAATTCAGTCGGGCCGAGATCGAGCTTGATCTCGCTGCCTTCCGCATGCGCGGCGACACGGTGCGTGGCCGGATCGAGCTTCAGGCCGTTGATCGCGACCACGTCTTCGGTCAGCTGCGGCGCGCGGCGGCGTAGCACCGCCTTGATGCGCGCCATCAGTTCCTTCGGCGAGAACGGCTTCGTCACGTAGTCGTCGGCGCCGATCTCGAGACCGAGCACCTTGTCCTGCTCGTCGCCGCGCGCGGTCAGCATGATGATCGGGATATGCTTCGTGCGCTCGTTGTTGCGCAGATCGCGCGCGAACGAAATGCCCGATTTGCCCGGCAACATCCAGTCGAGCAGCACGAGATCGGGCAGCACGTCGCTGATCAGGTTGTGCGCCTGCTCCGCGTTGTACGCGCGAATCGGGCAGTGTCCGGCGTGTTGAAGATTGACCGAAATCAATTCGGAAATGGCGGGCTCATCTTCAATGACGAGAATGCTGCTGGGCATCGGCACCTCTGTTCCTTATCTCTGGATTAGCTGAGCGCTTCGCGTTCGAGCGCGTCGCGCGACTGGTGCCGCACGTCGGTACCCTTGACGATGTAGATGATGAATTCGGCGATGTTCTTCGCGTGGTCGCCGATCCGCTCGATCGCCTTGGCGATGAACAGGAAGTCGAGGCCCACCGAGATCGAACGCGGATCTTCGGTCATATACGAAATCAGCTTGCGCACGAACGCGCGGAATTCTTCGTCGATCGCCTTGTCGTCGCGCACGATCTGCGCGGCGGCGACCGTGTCCAGACGCGCGAACGCGTCGAGCGCGCGGCGCAGGATCGACACGGCCATCTCGCCGGACAGCTTGATCTCGGCGATGTTGATGGTGCGCGAGGCGCCGTCTTCCATCAGACGCCTGGTGCGCTTCGCGATCTTTTCGGCTTCGTCGCCGGCGCGCTCGAGGTTCGTGATGGTCTTCGAGATCGCGATTAGCAGACGCAGATCGCGCGCCGCCGGCTGACGGCGCGCGATGATGTTGCTGCACTCCTCGTCGATGTCGACTTCCATCTTGTTCAGACGGTCTTCGGCGGCGATGACCTGCTCGCACATACCGAGGTCGAATTCGTTGAGCGCCTGCATCGCGTTGATGATCTGCGATTCGACGAGGCCGCCCATTTCGAGCACTTTCGACGAAACGAGGTTCAGGTCGGCGTCGAACTGGCTGGACAGATGTTTATCGGACATGTCGTACTCCGTTGTATTGCCCGGCGGATCAGCCGAAGCGGCCGGTGATGTAGTCCTCGGTTTCCTTGCGGACCGGTTTGATGAAGATTTTTTCTGTGTCGCCGAATTCGATCAGTTCACCGAGGTACATATAGGCAGTGTAGTCCGAACAGCGGGCCGCCTGCTGCATGTTGTGAGTGACGATCACGACCGTGTAGTCGCTCTTCAGCTCAGCGATCAGCTCCTCGATACGGCCCGTCGAAATCGGGTCGAGCGCCGAGCACGGCTCGTCGAGCAGCAGCACTTCGGGTCGAATCGCGATACCGCGCGCGATACACAGACGCTGCTGCTGGCCGCCCGACAGACCGTAGCCGCTCTGGCCGAGCTTGTCCTTCACTTCGTTCCACAGCGCCGCCTTGGTCAGCGCCCATTCGACGCGGTCGTCCATTTCCGAGCGCGACAGCTTCTCGAACATCTTCACGCCGAAAGCGATGTTGTCGTAGATCGACATCGGGAACGGCGTCGGCTTCTGGAACACCATGCCGATGCGCGCGCGCAGCAGCGAAATGTCCTGGCGGGTGGTCAGCAGGTTTTCGCCGTCCATCACGATCTCGCCTTCCGCGCGTTGCTCCGGATACAGCGCGTACATCTTGTTGAAGGTTCGCAACAGCGTGGACTTGCCGCAGCCCGACGGGCCGATGAACGCGGTCACCTTGCCTTCGGGAATCTGCAGATTGATGTTCTTCAGCGCGTGGTACTTGCCGTAGAAGAAGTTGAGATCCTTGACCTCGATCTTCGGACGCGACGGCGTTTGCGCGTGAGCGCTGTGTTCGGGGTCGGAGCCCGCGGGCGCGGTTGCGTGCCCGACCGGATTGAGTTGGGTTTCTGCCATGTTCATCGGATTAACTCCGCCCTTACTTGTTCGAGAAGATCGTGCGCGCGAGGATATTCAGTCCCAGCACCGCGAGCGTGATCAGGAAGACGCCGGCCCACGCGAGCGATTGCCATTGCGCGAACGGGCTCATCGCAAACTTGTAGATGGTGACCGGCAGGTTCGCGACCGGCTGGCCCATATCGACCGAGAAGAACTGGTTCGACAGCGCGGTAAAAAGCAGCGGCGCGGTTTCGCCGGCAATCCGCGCGACCGCGAGCAGCACACCGGTGACGATGCCCGCGATCGACGCCTTCAGCGTGATCGACAGCACCATCTTCCACTTCGGCGTGCCGAGCGCGAACGCGGCTTCCCGCATCGCATTCGGCACGAGCTTCAGCATGTTTTCGGTCGTGCGGATCACGATCGGAATCTGCAGCAGCGCCAGCGCGAGCACGCCGGCCCAGCCGCTGAAGTGGCCCATCTTCGCGACGACGAGCGCGTAGACGAACAGACCGATGACGATCGACGGCGCCGACAGCAGGATGTCGTTGATGAAGCGCGTGAGGTTCGCAAGCCAGCCCTTCTGGCCGTATTCGGCGAGATAGACGCCCGCCATGATGCCGATCGGCGTGCCGACGAAGGTCGCGAGCGCGACCAGCAACAGGCTGCCGACGATCGCATTCGCAAGACCGCCGCCATCGGTGTTCGGCGGCGGCGTCGACTGCGTGAAGAGCTCGACCGACAAACCGCCGATCCCGAGATGCAGCGTCGTGTAGAGAATCCACACGAGCCACAGCAGGCCGAACGCCATCGCCGCGAGCGACAGCGTCAGCGCGATCGCGTTGGTCATCCGACGGCGCCCTTGCAGACGCACGCGCATCGCTTCGAGCGTCGCGGGGTCCTTCAGACCCGGCATATTCAGGGACGGCCCGCTCATTTCGCGCCCTCCCCTTTCTCGAGACGCAGCAGCATGATTTTCGAAATCGCCAGCACGATGAATGTAATCACGAACAGGATCAGGCCGAGCTCCATCAGCGCCGACGTGTGCAGGCCCGGGTCCGCTTCCGCGAACTCGTTGGCGAGCGCCGACGTGATGCTGTTGCCCGGCGAAAACAGCGAAATATTGTCGAGCAGATTGGTGTTGCCGATCACGAAGGTGACCGCCATCGTCTCACCCAGCGCGCGGCCGAGGCCGAGCATGATGCCGCCGATCACACCGGACTTGGTGTACGGCAGTACGATCTTCCACATCACTTCCCAGGTCGTGCAGCCGATACCGTAGGCCGATTCCTTCAGCAGCACCGGCGTCACTTCGAACACGTCGCGCATGACCGCGGCGATGTACGGGATGATCATGATCGCAAGGATCACGCCCGCGCACAGAATGCCGATGCCGATCGGCGGACCCGAGAACAGCGCACCGACGATCGGAATGCCGCCGAGCACCGCGCCGAGAGGCTTCTGGAACCACACCGCGAAGATCGGCGCGAACACGAGCAGGCCCCACATGCCGTACACGATCGACGGAATCGCGGCGAGCAGTTCGATCGCGATGCCGAGCGGCCGACGCAGCCACGCGGGCGACAGTTCGGTCAGAAACAGCGCGATGCCGAAGCTGACGGGCACCGCGATGATGAGAGCGATGATCGACGTCGCGAGAGTGCCGTAGATCGGCACGAGCGCGCCGAATTGCTTGCTGGGTGGATCCCACACCGCCGTCCACAGGAACGCGAGACCGAACTCGCGAATCGACGGCATCGAGGCGATGATCAGCGACACGATGATGCCGCCGAGCAGCAGCAGCGTGACGATCGCGGAAAGGCGTGCGAGGCCGCCGAAGATCACATCGCCGGAGCGGCCAGGCGCTTTTTGCTGCGACGCGCTGCCAGGCGGAGTGGCCCGGCTCGTGCCGGACGCTAAATGAATATCGGACATGAGAGCCTGAGGGACCTGTTTCCAATTGCCGGACGACACTTGTCGGGCGGGCGGTGATGCATGCGGCGCGTGCCGCGTGAAAGTCACAGGCCGTCCTCGTACGAGGACGGCCGGGGTGCTACCAGGCGCGATTCAGACATACCGCGCCAGCTTACGCCTGTTACTCGGCGAGCGTCTTGCCTGCCGAATCCTTGACCTTCTGCTTCCACTGCGTGCGGATTTCCGACACGACCGATTCCGGCAACGAGATGTAGTCCAGATCGTTCGCAGCCTGACCGCCGTTCTTGAACGCCCAGTCGAAGAACTTCAGCGTTTCCGCGCCTTGCGGTGCCTTTTCCTGCGTCGTGTGCAGCAGCACGAACGTCGCGCCGACGATCGGCCATGCGTTCTTGCCCGGCTCGTTCGTCAGGATCTGGTAGAACGACTTCGACCAGTCAGCGCCAGCAGCCGCTGCCTTGAACGTGTCCGTCTGCGGCTGAACCACTGCGCCAGCTTCGTTCTTCATCGCGACATAGTTCATGTGGTTCTGCTTGGCGTACGCCCATTCGACGTAGCCGATCGAACCCGGCAGACGCTGCACGAATGCCGCGACGCCGTCGTTACCCTTGCCGCCCGTGCCGGTCGGCCAGTTGACCGTCGCACCTTCACCGACCTTCGTCTTCCATTCCGGGTTGACCTTCGACAGGTAGTTCGTCCAGATGAAGCTGGTGCCCGAACCGTCGGCGCGGCGCACCACGGCGATGTCCAGATCCGGCAGCTTGACTTTCGAGTTCAGCGCGACGATTGCCGGGTCATTCCACTTCTTGATCTTGCCGAGATAGATGTCGCCGAGCACTTCACCCGACAGCACCAGTTCGCCCGGCTTCACGCCCGGCACGTTGACTGCCGGCACCACGCCGCCGACCACCGTCGGGAATTGGAACAGGCCTTGCTTTGCGAGTTCGTCGTCCTTCAGCGGAGCGTCCGAACCAGCGAAATCGACGGTCTTCGCCTCGATCTGCTTGATGCCGCCCGACGACCCGATGCCTTGGTAGTTAACCTTGCCGCCGCCGGTCTTCTGATAAGCGTCGGCCCACTTCGTGTAAATCGGTGCCGCGAACGTGCTGCCCGCGCCGGTGATGTCTGCGGCTTGCGCTGCGATTGCGAAAAGCGCGCCAGCGACGCCAGCGAACACGGTTTGCATCAATTTCATGAGACCTCCAATGGAGTGTGAGCGTGTGGTGTGAGCGGGGAAACTCGAACACCGCGAAGCTTAGGGTCTCTTTATGACAAAAACGTGACTGATCGTGAATCAGATGTGACAGTCACATTACCCGATGAAAGGTTCGGGAGCCGGCAAATTGCCGCGATTGCGATGCTCGTTGCATTGCATTCTTCAAGTTAGACGAAAAAGACGGGGCGCGAACGTTTGCGCTCGATGCGGAGAGAGGTTTTGGTGCGGGATGCACCGACCTTTTGGCGGCTGGAGCGTGGGGATTTATTGGCGCGAAGCCGGCGACGAAGGTCATGGCACGCGGGTCGCCGAAGCTCTCGGAGCGACCGTCAGGCAGCAAGCGGTCGCCACCGCCCGCCGCCTGTCGGGGAACAGGTCAGGCCGTTGCTACCCGCACGGCTTGCGCAATCGCTTCCGAATGCTCGAGCGCGTCCGCGACGTTCTGCGCCTCTACCATCACGCGCAGTACCGGCTCGGTGCCCGACGCGCGGATCAGGACGCGACCGCGCCCGTCGAGCGCGCCTTCGGCCACCTTGATCGCGCTACGAATCGTATCGCTGCCCTTCCAGTCCGCGCCTGGCTTCATGCGCACGTTGATCAGCTTCTGCGGGAACAGCGTGACGCCGTCGAGCAGATCCGCGAGCGATTTGCCGCTGCGCTGCATCGCCGCCAGCACGAGCAGAGCGGACACGATGCCGTCGCCGGTCGAATGGCGATCGAGCGACAGAATGTGGCCCGAACCTTCGGCGCCGAGCTGCCAGCCGTGTTCGCGAAGCTGTTCGAGCACATAGCGGTCGCCGACCGCGGCGCGCACGAACTTGACGCCGGCTCTCTGCAGCGCGACCTCCACGGCCATGTTGGTCATCAGCGTGCCGACCGCGCCTTCCACGTGGCCGGCGGTCGCGATACGGTCCTTGACCAGCACGTACAGCAGCTCGTCGCCGTTGAACAGCCGGCCGGACTCGTCGACGACCTGCAAACGGTCGGCGTCGCCATCGAGCGCTATCCCGAGGTCCGCGTGGTTCGCGCGCACCGCGCGCACCAGCGCATCCGGCGCGGTCGCACCAACACCGTCGTTGATATTGAAGCCGTTCGGCGAGACGCCGATCGGGATCACTTCCGCGCCGAGCTCATGAAACACGTGCGGCGCGACGTCGTACGCGGCGCCATGCGCGCAATCGACGACGAGCTTCATGCCGCGCAGGTCGTACGCGGCCGGGAAGGTGCTCTTGCAGAACTCGATGTAGCGGCCGGCCGCGTCGTCGAGACGACGCGCCTTGCCCAACTGCTCGGATGCCGCGCAAGCGAGCGGCAGCTCGAGCTGCTCCTCGATCTGCGCCTCGACGTCGTCCGGCAGCTTGTTGCCGTCGGCCGAGAAGAACTTGATACCGTTGTCGTAGTACGGGTTGTGCGACGCGCTGATCACGACGCCCGCGGCAAGCCGCAGCGCGCGCGTCAGATAGGCGATGCCGGGAGTCGGCATCGGGCCGGCCAGCATCACGTCGACGCCGGCCGCCGAAAAGCCCGATTCGAGCGCGGCTTCGAGCATGTAGCCCGAGACGCGCGTGTCCTTGCCGATCAGCACTGTCGGGCGAGCGCCTGTCTTCGCCCACTGATCGGCGCCCGCGAGCACTTTGCCGGCCGCGTAGCCGAGCCGCAACACGAATTCCGGCGTGATCGGGCCTTCGCCGACCTTGCCCCGAATGCCGTCCGTTCCGAAGTAACGACGTGCCATATTTGTTCTCCCTGTATCTGGCTGCGGGCTCAACCGTGCGCGCGGCTCTGCTTGGCAGCGTCGCGCAGGGTTGCCCATACTTTCAATGCATCGACTGTTTGCGCGACGTCGTGTACGCGCAGAATCGCGGCGCCCCGCTCGGCCGCGCACACCGCTGCGGCGATGCTGCCGGCCACGCGCTCCGGCGCCGGCCGCCCTGTCACCGCGCCAACCATCGATTTGCGCGACATGCCCGCAAGGATCGGATATGGCGACGCGGCGCGCGGCGCCGTGTCGCGCAGATGCGCAAGCAACGCGTAGTTGTGCTCGACGACGATCTTGCCGAAGCCGAAGCCCGGATCGACGCTGATTCGCTCGCGCGCAATCCCCGCCTGCTGCAAAGTCGCGACACGCTCCTCTAGGAACTGGCGCACTTCGCTGACAACGTCGGCATAGTGCGGCTCGCCGCGCTGCATGGTCTGCGGCTCACCTAACATATGCATTACACAAAGGCCGCAGTCGCTGTCGCGCACCGCGTCGATCGCGCCGGGCATGCGGAAGCCCCAGACGTCGTTGATCAGGTCGGCGCCCGCGTTCAACGCATCGCGCATCACTTCCGGCTTGTACGTATCGACCGACAACGGCACATTCGCGCCACGCAGTTGCTCGACGAGCGGTATCACGCGCTCCAGTTCTTCGTCGAGCGGCACCGGCGGCGCGCCAGGACGCGTCGACTCCCCGCCGATATCGATAATGTCCGCGCCCTCGAGCATCATGCGCTCGGCATGGCGCAGCGCATCGCCGCGCATCGCGTACAAGCCGCCATCGGAGAAGGAATCGGGAGTGACGTTCAGAATGCCCATGACCAACGGGCGTTCAAACGTCAGCTTGAAGCGGCCGCACTGCAGCGGCTCTGGAAGGGGTACGGAAGAACAATCGACTTTCGACACGTAACAATGCTTCACTTTGAACGGATCAATGCAAAACGGGCCGGTGTGTAGCACACCGGCCCGCACTTTCTACTGGCTACCTATCAGGCCGGCGCGGTTGCGCTGCCCGGCTTGACTTCGGTGCCCGCGCTGCCGCCCGACGAGGCGTCGCTTGCCGACGGCGGCGAACTCTTCGGCGAACGCGGCGGACGGCCGGCCATGATGTCGTTGATCTGATCGGCGTCGATCGTCTCCCACTCCATCAATGCGGCGGTCATCGCTTCGACCTTGTCGCGGTTTTCTTCCAGCAGGCGCCGCGCGAGATTGTACTGCTCGTCCAGCACACGACGGATTTCCGCATCGACCTTCTGCTGCGTCGCTTCCGAAATGGTCCGCGTGAAGCCGCGGCCGAACGGCGAAGCGTCGTTTTCGTCGTCGACATAGACCATCGGTCCGAGCGCATCCGTCATACCGAAGCGGGCAACCATCGCGCGAGCCGTCTGGGTCGCCTTGTTGAAGTCGTCCGACGCACCGGTGCTGATTAGGTTCAGGAACAGCTCTTCCGCGACGCGACCACCGAACAGAATGGCAAGACGGTCGAGCAGATAGTCCTTCGAGTACGTTTCGTTATCATGCTCCGGCAACTGCCACGTGACGCCCAGCGCACGGCCGCGCGGAATGATCGTGACCTTGTGCACCGGATCGGCCTTCGGCAACAGCTTCGCGATCACCGCGTGACCCGATTCGTGATACGCGGTCGCACGCTTCGATTCTTCGCGGATCACGGCCGACTTGCGCTCCGGACCCATGAAGATCTTGTCCTTCGCGTCCTCGAAATCGGTCATTTCGACGATGCGCTTGCCGCGGCGCGCCGCGAACAGTGCTGCTTCGTTGACGAGGTTCGCGAGATCGGCGCCCGAGAAACCCGGCGTGCCGCGCGCGATCACTGCCGCATCGACGTCGTTCGAAATCGGTACCTTGCGCAGGTGCACCTTCATGATGTGCTCGCGGCCGCGGATATCGGGCAGACCGACGTACACCTGGCGGTCGAAACGGCCCGGACGCAACAGCGCCTTGTCGAGTACGTCCGAACGGTTCGTCGCGGCGATCACGATGACACCCGAGTTCGCCTCGAAGCCGTCCATTTCGACGAGCATCTGGTTCAGCGTCTGTTCGCGCTCGTCGTTACCGCCGCCCATGCCGGCGCCGCGATGACGGCCGACCGCGTCGATTTCGTCGATGAACACGATACACGGCGCGTGCTTCTTGGCCTGCTCAAACATGTCGCGCACGCGAGCCGCGCCGACGCCGACGAACATTTCCACGAAATCCGAACCCGAAATGCTGAAGAACGGCACCTTCGCCTCGCCGGCGATCGCGCGTGCGAGCAGCGTCTTACCGGTTCCCGGCGGGCCAACGAGCAGCACGCCGCGCGGAATACGACCACCGAGCTTCTGGAATTTCTGCGGATCGCGCAAAAAGTCGACGAGCTCCGACACTTCTTCCTTGGCTTCGTCGCAACCGGCAACGTCGGTGAAATTGATTGCGTTGTTGTTCTCGTCGATCAGCCGCGCGCGCGACTTGCCAAACGAGAAGGCCCCGCCTTTGCCGCCCCCCTGCATCTGTCGCATCATGTAGAACCAGAAACCGATGATCAGGATCGTCGGCCCGAGGTAATACAGCACGGACATCAGTGCATTGGGTTCGTCGTCAGCCTTGCCGCTCACCTGTACGCCATACTTCATCAGATCGCCGACCATCCAGATGTCGCCGGGCGACACGATCTGGTACTTCTGGCCGTCTGCTGGAGTGACCGTGAGGTTCCGCCCCTGGACAATGACGTTCTTGACTTTGCCGTTCTTCGCGTCGTCCATGAACTGCGAATAGGAAACGCCTTCCTGGACACGGGGCTTGTCGAACTGCTTGAACACCGTAAACAGCACCAGTGCGATTACCAGCCACACTGCTGCTTTCGAAAACATATTGTTGTTCAAAGCACCACTCCTTCACTTAGACGGGCGCCTACATTTGCCTTGCGGCACCACGAAAGCATTCTAATCCAGTCCGCAGACCCCTGCCATAGCGTTTCACTACCACGGAAATAGGGTAGCGGGCCAGCTTGACGCCAGTCTCCGACGCATCGGGCTAGTTATTGGCAGAAATGGAACCGGCTCGCCGCATCCCTACGCGAGACGCTTCAAATGCTTACCCAAAATAAATGTTTCTGACGATTTATCCCGCGACGCCTTCGGCTTGCGGGCCGCCACCACCTTGAATTGGCGCTTGAACTTTTCGACAATCTGACTATATCCGCTGCCGTGAAAGCATTTGACTAAAAGGGCACCATCGGGCTTCAGGTGATTTTGTGCGAATTCGAGCGCCAGATCGCATAAATGCTCGATCCGCGCCGCGTCCGCGATCGCCACACCGGACAGGTTGGGTGCCATATCCGAAATTACAAGGTCTACCTGGCGCGCGCCGACCAACTCTTCGAGCTGGACCAGCACCGAGTCTTCGCGGAAATCCCCCTGGATGAAGTGCACGTCGGCTACCGGCTCCATCGGCAGAATGTCCAAAGCGATGATCGTGCCGTCGATGCCACCTTCGCGTTCCGCGTTGCGCTGCGAGCCGCCGGCGAGCTTGTTACGCGCGTACTGGCTCCAGCTGCCCGGCGAGGAACCGAGATCGACGATCACCTGTCCGGGGCGGATCAGCTTGTCCTGTTCGTCGATTTCCTTGA
Organism: Paraburkholderia sp. BR13444; assembly: GCF_040948755.1. Classification (NCBI taxonomy): domain Bacteria; kingdom Pseudomonadati; phylum Pseudomonadota; class Betaproteobacteria; order Burkholderiales; family Burkholderiaceae; genus Paraburkholderia; species Paraburkholderia sp. BR13444. The sequence continues at coordinate 342,246 of NZ_JBFPKM010000002.1, forward strand.
GCTTGTAGGCCGCGCGGGCACGATAACCTTCCCGCTGCGCCATTTTGACGTACGGATCGTTGATGTGGTCGTGCAGCCACGCGGTATTGAACTTGTTTTTTGCCATTAAAGATTGAACTATTGCTGCGTCAAGTCGCGCTTTAGGGGATAATACGCGGTTAATTCGCGCGGCCACCGCCAGACTGGCGGCCATCCGCGATTCTGTTGTTCTGACGCGCACCCTGCTGAATCAACCCGCCCGAATCGCTCGGCGATCGGACGAAAGCGCAGGAACCGCCATTTTAGTCGAGTCTTCCACTTTCCATGCCAGCCCTCAAAGTCTCTTCCGACCAACGCGCCGAGTTGCGCTCCCAGGCACATGCGCTCAAACCGGTCGTGCTCGTCGGGGCCGAAGGCTTGACCGACGCTGTACTCGCCGAAATCAGGGTGCACCTCGCAGCGCATCAACTGATCAAAATCCGCGTGTTCGGTGATGAGCGCGAGGAGCGCATCGCCATCTACGAAGAGATCTGCGACACGCTGAACGCGGCACCGATTCAGCATATCGGCAAGTTGCTCGTGATCTGGAAGCCAGAATCGGCACAGCCGGCGGCAAAAGCGAAGCGCGGCGCGTTGCCGAGCGCCCGTGAAGCGGCAGCGGAAGAAGCCCGGCCGACCAAGGGCCGCGCACCGCGCATCGTCAAAGTGGTGAAGCCGACCGACGTGCCGATGCGCAAGCCGCGAGCGAAAGCGGTGCTGGTGCGCGGCAATGAACGCGTGACGCAGGGCGGCAACATCAAGCGCGCGAAGAAGCGTCAAACCAGCGCGAAGCGTTCGCATCAGTCGAAGTAAGAGCACACGCGGCGAAGGTGCGGACCGGGTCCGCATCGCGCGTTGGCGGGCTTGGGCGCAAGGCCCGAAACGGCGCCAATGAACCGTAGCTGGCCGCCGGAATAGCGACGATTCGTCGCAATATGAAGTTCATCGCGGGCATCGGTTCGGCATCGACCGGCGGACATAGCGCCGCGTCCCACCACCAGCCACCCGCGAGCCTCAGCCCGCCACCTTTCCCGCGACTCCGCGCGCGCCCTCTTCGTCGGCCGCGGTACCGACATGCACCGGCAGCAGCCACACGAGTGCAGCACCTAGCAGGCTCTCGATCAGATAGAACAGACTCGACACGCCATGCAGGATGCCGAAGCGCGTCGCATAAACGGAATGTCCGACGTCTGCGCCCGCCTCGAGCGCCGCGACGCGCATCGCATTCATGAACGGCTGCAACGCGAAATAGCCAACCAGCACGCATACGAGCATACCGGCGAGCAGCCAGCGCAGGCGGCGATACACGCCACTACCGCGCCGCACGAGCAGATTGGCAAGACCGAGCAGCAAAATACCGCACACGACGCCAATCACTCCCTGAATCCGAAACAGCTGCGCGGCAATGGCACCCGCCGTCATGCGGTCGAGCGACTTGAACAGCACGGGCGCAACCGCGTAGCCGATGGTCAACAGGCTACCGACCCACACCACCGTCAACAGGCGGAATAAACGATGCGGCATCAGAGACACCGGCGCCATCCTCAGATGTAGCTGACCGCGATGATTTCGTATTCACGAATGCCGCCCGGTGCCTGCACCGACGCGACGTCGCCTTCCGATTTGCCGATCAGCGCACGCGCGATCGGCGAGCTGATCGAGATCAGGCCGTGGTCGATGTCCGCTTCGTCGTCACCGACGATCTGATATTTGACCGACGCGCCCGACTCGAGGTCTTCGAGCTCGAGCGTCGCGCCGAACACCACGCGGCCGTCCGCTTCTACTTGCGCCGGATCGATCACCTGCGCGCCCGCGAGCTTCGACTCAATTTCGGCGATGCGGCCTTCGATGAAGCCCTGCTTTTCCTTCGCAGCGTCGTATTCCGCGTTTTCCGACAGATCGCCTTGGGCGCGCGCTTCCGCGATCGAGTTGATCACGGCCGGACGCTCAACCGATTTCAAGCGCTGCAATTCATCGCGCAGCATGTCTGCTCCGCGCTTCGTCAATGGAATAGTGCTCATAAACAACTCTGGAGGCAAAAAACGGCCATAAAAAAAATCACCGCGGTTAAGTGCATTCCGCGAAAGCCGCCGCCCATGGACAGACCCGGGCCGCAGCACCTGCGGAACGCCGCTTAACCGCGGCACTTACATCTTGGACAGGTATCGAAGCCTTAGTTTAGGCGAGCGTGGAGTCCTTGTAAATCATAGACTTCCAGGTTCTTCAGATAACGAAGACCCTCCACCGCCGCGCGCGCGCCCGACATCGTCGTGTAGTAGGTGACCTTGTTCGCCTGCGCGCTCATGCGAATCGAACGCGAATCGGCGATCGCCGCGCGCGTTTCGTCGACGGTCGTGAAGACGAGAGCGATCTCGCCGTTCTTGATCATATCGACGATGTGCGGACGGCCATCCTTTACCTTGTTGACGACCTTGACCGGCACGCCGGCCGCTTCGATCGCGGCAGCCGTGCCCTTGGTCGCGACGATCGGGTAGCCGAGCTCGTGCAGCATGCGCGCGACTTCGACCGCCTTCGGCTTGTCGGCGTCCATCACGGTCAGCAGCACCGTGCCCGACTCCGGCAGACGCGAACCCGCCGCGAGTTGCGACTTGAACAGCGCCTCGCCGAACGTCTGACCGACACCCATCACTTCGCCGGTCGAACGCATTTCAGGTCCGAGCACCGGATCGACCGTCGGGAACTTGACAAACGGGAACACCGCTTCCTTCACGCTGAAGTACGGCGGCTCGACTTCCTTCGTCACACCTTGCGCGGCGAGCTTCTGGCCGACCATCGCGCGCGCCGCGATCTTCGCGAGCGGCAGGCTGGTCGCCTTCGACACGTACGGGACCGTGCGCGACGCGCGCGGGTTCACTTCGAGCACGTAGATGATGTCGTCCTTCGACCCATCAGCCGCGTTTGTTTTGGACGGCACCTGCTGGATCGCGAACTGCACGTTCATCAGGCCGACCACATTCAGCGCCTTCGCCATCGCGGCCGTCTGGCGCTTCAGTTCGGCAACCGTCTCCTTCGACAGCGAATACGGCGGCAGCGAGCAGGCCGAGTCGCCCGAGTGCACGCCCGCCTGTTCGATGTGCTCCATCACGCCGCCGATGAACACGGCGTCGCCATCGGAAATGCAATCCACGTCGCATTCAATCGCGTCGTTCAGGAAGCGGTCGAGCAGCACCGGCGAATCGTTCGATACCTTGACGGCCTCACGCATATAGCGTTCGAGGTCGCGCGGCTCGTGGACGATTTCCATCGCGCGGCCGCCCAGCACGTACGACGGACGCACCACGAGCGGATAGCCGATTTCGTCAGCGAGTTTCAGCGCTTCGTCTTCGGTGCGCGCGGTACGGTTCGGCGGCTGACGCAGGCCGAGGTCTTGCAGCAGCTTCTGGAAACGCTCGCGGTCTTCGGCCGCGTCGATCATGTCCGGAGACGTTCCGATGATCGGCACGCCGTTGGCCTCGAGATCGAGCGCGAGCTTCAACGGCGTCTGGCCGCCGTACTGCACGATCACGCCGACCGGCTTTTCCTTGTCGACGATTTCGAGCACGTCTTCGAGCGTCAGCGATTCGAAGTACAGACGGTCGGAGGTGTCGTAGTCGGTCGACACGGTTTCCGGGTTGCAGTTGACCATGATCGTTTCATAGCCGTCCTCGCGCATCGCGAGCGCGGCATGCACGCAGCAGTAGTCGAACTCGATGCCCTGGCCGATCCGGTTCGGGCCGCCGCCCAGCACCATGATCTTCTTGTTGTTCGTCGGATTCGCTTCGCACTCTTCCTCGTAGGTCGAGTACATGTACGCGGTCTTGGTTGCGAACTCGGCCGCGCAGGTATCGACGCGCTTGTACACTGGACGCACGTTCAGCTCGATACGGCGGGCGCGCACGTCCGCCGGGTTCGCGCCGAGCAGCTTGGCGAGACGTCGATCCGAGAAGCCGCTCTGCTTCAGATACTTCAACTCTTCCTTCGTGAGGCTCGCGAGCGTACGGCCCGCCAGCGCCTTTTCCTTCAGCACGATCTGTTCGATCTGCGCGAGGAACCACGGATCGATCGCGGTCTCTTCGAAGATCTCTTGCGCGCTCATGCCGACGCGGAATGCATCGCCGACATACCAGATGCGATCCGGACCGGCTTCGCCGATCTGGCGAATGATCTCGTCGCGATCGGCGGTCTTTTCGTCAAGACCGTCGACGCCGACTTCGAGGCCGCGCAGCGCTTTCTGGAACGACTCCTGGAATGTGCGGCCGATCGCCATCACTTCGCCGACCGACTTCATCTGCGTGGTCAGGCGCGAATCGGCTTCGCGGAATTTTTCGAACGCGAAACGCGGGATCTTCGTGACGACGTAGTCGATCGTCGGTTCGAACGACGCCGGGGTCTGGCCGCCGGTGATTTCGTTCTTCAGTTCATCGAGCGTGTAGCCGACTGCGAGCTTGGCCGCGACCTTCGCGATCGGGAAGCCTGTTGCCTTCGACGCCAGCGCCGACGAACGCGACACACGCGGGTTCATTTCGATCACGATCATCCGACCGTCTTTCGGATTGATCGAGAACTGCACGTTCGAGCCGCCCGTGTCGACGCCGATCTCGCGCAGCACCGCCAGCGACGCGTTACGCAGGATCTGGTATTCCTTGTCGGTGAGCGTCTGCGCCGGCGCGACCGTGATCGAGTCGCCGGTATGGATGCCCATGGGGTCGAGGTTTTCGATCGAGCAGACGATGATGCAGTTATCCGCCTTGTCGCGGACCACTTCCATCTCGTACTCTTTCCAGCCGAGCAGCGACTCTTCGATCAGCAGCTCGCGCGTCGGCGACAGGTCGAGACCGCGCTTGCAGATCTCTTCGAACTCGTCGCGGTTGTAGGCGATGCCGCCGCCCGAACCGCCCAGCGTGAACGACGGACGGATCACGACCGGGTAGCCGCCGCTGCCGGTTTCCGCGGCGATCTTCGTCTGCACCGCGAGTGCTTCTTCCATCGAATGCGCGGTGCCCGACTTGGCCGAACCGAGGCCGATCTTGGTCATCGCGTCCTTGAACTTCTGGCGGTCTTCCGCCTTGTCGATCGCTTCGGGCGACGCGCCGATCAGCTCGACGTCGTACTTCGCCAGCACGCCATGCGCGTGCAGATCGAGCGCGCAATTCAGCGCGGTCTGGCCGCCCATCGTCGGCAGGATCGCGTCCGGGCGCTCCTTCGCGATGATGCGCTCGACCACTTCCCACGTGATCGGCTCGATGTAGGTCACGTCGGCCGTGTTCGGGTCGGTCATGATCGTCGCCGGATTGCTGTTGACGAGAATGACCTTGTAGCCTTCCTCACGCAGCGCCTTGCATGCCTGCGCGCCCGAGTAATCGAACTCGCACGCCTGGCCGATGATGATCGGACCCGCGCCGATGATGAGGATGCTCTTGATGTCTGTCCGCTTGGGCATAACGCTCTCGCTAATGTATTCCTGAATTCTTTCCGTCGGCGCGCGCCGTTTTCACGTTGCGCGCGCTGTTTGCGGCGCGCCCGCCGCATCGTGCTGCGGGGCGCCGCGGCCGCCGCGAGCCGCTTTCGTTTCCGTCTCGGGCTGGCTCGTGCGGCCGGCCTTTACTGCTTCAAGCCGCTGCGCTCTTGCCGCTCTTCTGCGCGTCCATCAACGCGGTGAAGCGGTCGAACAGGTACGCGATGTCGTGCGGACCAGGCGACGCTTCCGGGTGGCCCTGGAAGCAAAACGCCGGCTTGTCGGTCAGCGCAAAGCCCTGCAGCGTGCCGTCGAACAACGATACGTGGGTCACGCGCGCGTTGGCGGGCAGCGTGTCGGCATCGACCGCGAAGCCGTGGTTCTGCGACGTAATCACCACGCGGCCGTCTTCGAGATCCTTGACTGGGTGATTCGCGCCGTGGTGGCCGGTCTTCATCTTCATCGTCTTTGCGCCGACCGCGAGGCCCATGATCTGGTGGCCAAGGCAAATGCCAAAGGTCGGAATGCCGCGCTCGATGAACTCCTTCGTCGCCGCGATCGCGTAGTCGCACGGCTCCGGGTCGCCGGGGCCGTTCGACAGGAACACGCCGTCCGGGTTGAGCGCGAGCGCGTCGGCGGCGCTCGCTTGCGCCGGCAGCACGGTGACATGGCAGCCGCGCTCGGCCAGCATACGCAGGATGTTCTGCTTGACGCCGTAATCGAATGCGACCACGCGGTACTTCGGCGCCTTCTGGTCGCCGTAGCCCGTGCCCAAGCGCCATTCGGTTTTGGTCCACTCGTAGGTTTGCCCGGTCGACACGACCTTCGCGAGGTCCATGCCGGCGAGGCCCGGGAACGAGCGCGCGAGTTCGATGGCCTTGGCTTCGTCGTCGGACCCAGCGAGGATCGCGCCGTTTTGCGCGCCCTTGTCGCGCAGCAGGCGGGTCAGCTTGCGGGTGTCGATGCCGGCAATGGCGACTACGCCTTCGTCCCGAAGATATTGCGGGAGCGTACGCTCCATGCGGAAGTTCGACGCGAGAACCGGCAGATCACGGATGATCAGGCCAGCGGCATGGACTTTCGTCGCTTCGACGTCTTCGGCGTTCACGCCGACGTTGCCGATATGCGGGTACGTGAGGGTCACGATCTGGCGCGCGTAGCTCGGGTCAGTCAGGATTTCCTGATAGCCGGTGATGGCGGTGTTGAACACGACTTCACCGATGGTGTGCCCGGGGGCCCCGATCGAATAACCACGAAAGACCGTGCCGTCGGCGAGCGCGAGAAGAGCGGGAGAAAATGACGGCAACACGGGAGACTCCTTGGGGGAACACCCTGTTGCCACCTGTCTATCCGATTTCGAGCCGCAGCGGAACACATTCTGGATGCGCGCGCAGACTCGCTCGCGAGCTGCCGGTAACGATGCAAGGGGCGCGATGAGTCCATTGTGTGGACGACTTCGGCTGGGTGCGGGGCCCTTCTTGCTACGCCAATGGCGCGCGGCGGATGAACGGTATGGGGGAGGTAGGCGCTAGGGTGCGGGTTGATAAGCTCAAACCTTGAAATTATAGCCTGAAACCGCCCTTCCTTCCAAATCTGAGATAGGACGCAGACTTGCAGCAGCGTGCCGCGCGGCCGTTCAGGCTTCCTGCTCCGCGCGCATTTCGCCGGACCCGGCAAGCTGCCGTCCCGGCAATGCGTACCAGATTGCGCTCAGCACCTGCAGCGCGACAAGGATTGCCCACGCGCTCAGATGCGCGACCGCCGGATAGTGCCCGCCGCTCGCCGGCCAGTGAGAAAGCACCGCGCCAACGCCGATCTGAAAACCGAAGATCAGCAGAAAAATAATCAGCGTCAGCGTCGTGTTGACCCGGCCGATCATCTGCGGCGGGAAATGTCGCGCCATCACCGCGTAGCTCAGAATGCCAGTGCCACCGAAGATTCCGTACGCGGCCCACAACAGGCTCGCCGGCAATGGCGCATTGAACATGATCAGCATCTGCGTCAGCACGTACAACGCCATGCCGATGCCGCAGAACGCGTACAACGAGAGACCGCGCCGCTCGAGACTACGCGCCGCCGCGCCGAAACCGACGCACCCCGCCATCATCGCGAAGCCGAGAATCGACACGAGCGCCGCCGCCTCGTGCGGTTCGAAGCCTTGTACGTCGCGCAGCCATGCTCCGACCCACAACGACTGCATCGCGTAGAAAACGCCCTGCGTAACCACCGAGAACGACGCGATTTTCCAGAATGCCGCGCTGCGCAGGATATGCCACGTGCCCTTGAACTGCGCAACGAGGCTCGTCTGGCGATGCGAGTCGCGCGCGTCCGGCGCGAGCGTCCATTGCGCGAGCGCGACCACCACCGTCAGCACCCCGAGCCCGACGCAGACCGAGCGCCAACTGGAGAAGCCGAGCACCCACGTGAGCGGCGAACCGACCATCACGCCGCCGAAACCGCCGATCGCCATCACGAGCCCATTCATCAATGGCAATCGCGAGACCGGAAAATGCTGCGCGAGCGCCTTGAACGCGGCGCCGAGGCATACCGAGACGCCGACGCCGATCAGCAGCCGCCCGACCATCATCATGCCGAGACTGTGCGCCGCGCCGAACACCCAGATGCCGAGCGCGGCGAAGAGCAGCGTGACGGCCGTCACGCGACGCGCGCCGAAGTGGTCGAGCAGCACGCCAGCGGGGGTCTGCGCGCCCGCGAAGCCGAGGAAATACAGACTCGTCAGCACACCCAGATCGGCGGCTGACAGACCGAGATCGCGCGTGATGAACGGCGCGAAACCAAGATTGACGCCGCGAAACACGTAAGAGACGAAGTAGCCGGCGGAAAAAAGCAGAAAGACGCGCAGTTGGGTCGACGACATAAATCAGGAAGAAAACCCGGAAATGGACCTCAAGAACCTTGCCCGAGGTCCCGACGGATCAGGACAGAACGGCGTCCCGCGGCCAACGCGGCCGAAGCACGAACAATAAAGTAAATACGGCAAACCCGCAGGAACCGTCCGCGCAATGAAAAACGCCGTCACCCTGAGGTGACGGCGTTGGATGAACACGGTGCGTGATCGGAGCGCAATCCATGCGCTGCCCCCGCAACGCATGTGGTCACTACCGTGAGAGCCGCTATTGGTCTATTTACCCTTCTTCTTCGCGTTGGCCACGGTCTTCGGGCGGCTCTCAGCCGCGGCCTTCGACGCATTGCCGGACACCGAGGCCGACACCTTCTCGACCTTGCCCTTGCTGGCGGGCGCCGCCGGTTTGTCACCCTTGCCGCCCGGCTGGGAGACCTTGACGATGGCAGAGTGGCCGCGCCCTTTCTTCTTATCGTAGCGCGAATCGCCGCGGGCGTCTGCGGCATGGACGCCAATCTTCTGCACACTGCCGCCTTGCACATCGGCGGCGATCTTTTCCGGTCCCGGCTCGCTCGGTACCGGCTTGCCGACCGGCACGTGCAGCACGACCACCTGGCCGCGCGAGACCTGATCGCGATGTGTCTTGTTCCATGCCTTCAGCTGACCGACCGACACGCCGTAGCGCAGCGCGATGGCGGCCATCGACTGATTGCGGCGCACGCGGATCAGCATCTTGCGCGTGTCTGGCACGTCGGGTTCCATCGCGAGCACCGCGCTTTCGGCGATGTCGGCGCTGATGTCCTCGTCGTCGTCCGAGCCGCGCGGCACGACGATCGTCGAGCCTGGCTTCAGGCGCATGCCGACCGGAATCTTGTTCACTTCCATCAGCGTGTCTGCGTCGACGCCGATCTTCTGTGCGATCGCCGCGGGTGTCGCCCGTGCGTCGACGGTGTAGGTGGTCCAGGACGACAGCGAGCCCGAGTACGTTTTCAGATTGCGCTCGAACGCGGACGCGTTGTCGAAAGGCAACAGAATCTGCGGCTGCGTCGCGCCGAGAATCACCGGCTTCCTGAACGACGGGTTCAGCGAGCGGAACTCGTCGGTCGACATGTTGGCAAGCCGCGCGGCGACGTCGACGTCGATATCGTGCGAGGTCGTGACCGTCACGAAGTACGGGTGGTTCGGAATCGCCGGCAGCGCGAGCCCGTACACCTGCGGGTTCATCACGAGGTTCTTGACCGCCTGCAGCTTCGGCACGTAGTTGCGCGTTTCGTTCGGCATACGCAGGCTCAGGTAGTCGGTCGGCAGACCCGCCGCCTCGTTGCGCGCGATTGCGCGCTGCACGTTGCCCTCACCCCAGTTGTACGCGGCGAGCGCGAGCTGCCAGTCGCCGAACATATCGTGCAGCTTCGACAGGTAGTCGAGCGCGGCACTGGTCGACGCGAGCACGTCGCGGCGCTCGTCCTGCCACATGTTCTGCTTCAGGTTGTAGGTACGGCCCGTGCCCGGCATGAATTGCCACATGCCCGCCGCCTTGGCGACCGACAAAGCCTGCGGGCTATACGCGGACTCGATGAATGGCAGCAGTGCGAGCTCGGTCGGCATATGGCGCGACTCGAGTTCCTCGACGATGTGATAGAGATATTTCTGCGAGCGCTCGGTCATGCGCTGCACGTAATCGGGGCGTTGCAGATACCAGTTGAGCTGCATGTCGACGAGGTCGCTCTGCAGATCCGGCATCTGGAAGCCACGGCGAATGCGGCCCCACAGATCGGCGTCCTCGCTCGTCAACTGATTGACCGAGCCCTGGTCGACATTGATGGTTTCTTTAGCGGTGGCGTTCTTGCGAAGTGCGTCGGCTACGGCTTGCTGGCTGGCGGGGTTATTGGCGGTATTCGTCGTCGGTCCCTGACTCGCGCACGCGGCGAGTGTCAGGACCAATAACGCGCTTAAGATAAATCGCATGAACGTCTCGGTTTCCACAAGGGCTGGAATTTGCAGCCGATAGTACGAAACGTCAACGTTTCCGTCAATTGGAAAATCAAGAAAAAAATCAACCAAATCTGGGGCTTGGCGAATTTTTCCGATTCATCGCGTGAAGAACTGCCGAATGCGCTCCGGATCAACGGAAGCGGTTCTTCCATTCGCGCATCAAGGTGAAGGCCTTCAGCCTGTCAGAGACCGTTTCATGCAATTGTGCTTCGAGGTTCGACTGGATCGCCGGCTCGTCTGCGCGCAGGAACGGATTGACCGCGCGCTCGTGCGCGATCGTGGTCGGCAGCGTCGGCTGGTGGCGGGAGCGCAGTTCGTTCGCCTTGTCGCGCCACGCCTGCAGTTCCGCGTTGTGCGGCTCGCAAGCGAGCGCGAAGCGGATGTTCGACAGCGTATATTCGTGCGCGCAATGCACTTCGGTTGCGCCGGGCAGCGCGGCGAGCGCATCGAGCGAATTCAGCATCTGCTGCGGCGTGCCTTCAAAAAGGCGCCCGCAACCGCACGCGAACAGTGTGTCGCCGCAAAACACGTGCGGGGTGCCGCGCGTATCGGCCGCCTGGAAATAGGCAATGTGTCCGCTGGTGTGACCGGGCACGTCGAGCACGCTGAATTCGAGTGCGGGTGCCGCGATCGTCACGTGATCACCGCTTTTGAGACGATGCGTAAGGTGCGCGATCGCTTCGCCGGCGGGGCCGTAGACAGGCACGTCCTGGCCGTTCAGCAGGTCGGCCACCCCGCCGACGTGGTCTTGATGATGGTGCGTGAGTAAAATAGCGCTCAGCCGCCAGCCTCGTTGGGCCAGACAGGCGCGCACAGGGGCGGCTTCACCCGGATCGACGACGACCGCATGGTGTCCGTCGGCAATGACCCAGATGTAATTGTCTTCAAACGCCGGGACCGGCACGTACTCGAGCGCATTCATAGGCGACGCATTTTTAATATGACTGACCGAGCGATTATAGACTGGCCCGCCTGGACCGATTCGCCGCCAGGCCGCTACGTGCTCGACTGGGAGCAATCCCAGCTCGATCGCGTGGTGTCGGACGTGTTCGGCTATCATGCGCTGCAACTCGGCCTGCCGCAGCTCGACGCGCTGCGCGAAAACCGGATGCCGTGCCGCGGCCTCGTGCTCGACGCGGCGAGCGGCGCGAGCGCGCCGTACACGTATCCGCCGGCGGCACGTCGTAGCAGCGCCGGCGGCATCGGCGGCGCGGGCAACCCTGGCGGCGACAATCCCGTCAACGCAGCGCCAGGCGCGCCGGGGCTGCACGCGCCGGCCGGCCGCAGCGCGGTCTGGTGCGACCTGCTCGATCTGCCCTTCGAAGCGCAAAGCGTCGACCTGCTCGTGATGCCGCACACGCTCGAATTCACCAGCGACCCGCATCGGCTGCTGCGCGAAGCCGAACGCGTGTTGGTGCCCGAAGGCCAACTGATCATCCTCGGCTTCAACTCGTTGTCGCTGTGGGGCGTACGGCAATCGATCGGTAAGATGACAGGCCGCCCGTTCGTGCCTTCGGCCGTCGACCTGATCGCGTTCACGCGTCTGAAGGACTGGATCAAGCTGCTCGGCTTCGATCTTGAACGCGGGCGCTTCGGCTGCTATCGTCCGCCGCTCGCGAGTGATCAATGGCTCGCGCGCTACGGCTTCATGGAAGCCGCTGGCGACCGCTGGTGGCCGATTTTCGGCGCAACCTACATGATCAAGGCGATCAAGCGCGTGCGCGGCATGCGTCTCGTCGGGCCGCTCAAAGTGAAAAAGCCCGTGCTCGCGGCAGGCCTCGCGCCCGCCGCCACCCCGAACACACGTAACCACACCGAATGACACCGGACCACATCGACATCTATACCGACGGCGCCTGCAAGGGCAATCCCGGCCCTGGCGGCTGGGGCGCGTTGCTGCGCTTCGGCAACCAGGAAAAAGAACTGTTCGGCGGCGAGGCCAACACGACCAACAATCGCATGGAGCTGATGGGCGTGATTTCCGCGCTCGAGGCGTTGAAGCGCCCGTGCAAGGCGATCGTGCACACCGATTCGCAGTACGTGCAGAAAGGCATCAGCGAGTGGATTCACGGCTGGAAGAAGAAAGGCTGGGTCACCGCAGCGAAGCAGCCGGTCAAGAACGCCGATCTATGGAAGCGACTCGATGCGCTCGTCGCGCAGCACGAAGTCGAATGGCGCTGGGTGCGCGGCCACAACGGCCACCCGGAGAACGAGCGCGCCGATCAGTTGGCCAATCGCGGCGTGGCGTCGCTCGCCGAGATGTAAGGAGCGTGCGCGCATCGGCCAACGACGCGCGCCGCCCTCTTCGCTTTTTACTGCACTTTTTTCGAAGCAGGCTAATCCGACATGCGTCAACTGATCCTCGACACCGAAACTACCGGCCTGAACGCCCGCGGCGGCGACCGGATTCTCGAACTCGGTTGCGTCGAGCTAGTGAACCGCCGACTGACCGGCAACAACCTGCACTTCTATATCAACCCGGAGCGCGACAGCGATCCGGGCGCGCTCGCGGTGCACGGCCTCACGACGGAATTTCTGAGGGACAAGCCGAAGTTCGCGGAGATCATCGACCAGTTCCGCGACTTCATCCAGGGTGCTGACCTGATCATCCACAACGCGCCATTCGACATCGGCTTTCTCGACGCCGAGTTCGCGCTGCTCGGTCTGCCGCCGGTGAGCACGCACTGCGGCGAGATCATCGACACGCTCGCGCAAGCCAAGCAGATGTTCCCCGGCAAGCGTAATTCGCTCGATGCGCTGTGCGACCGCTTCGGCATCAGCAATGCGCACCGTACGCTGCACGGCGCGCTGCTCGACTCGGAATTGCTCGCCGAGGTCTATCTGGCGATGACGCGTGGCCAGGAAAGCCTCGTCATCGACATGCTCGGCGAAGCGCAGACCGGCGGCGCTACAGATACGCCGCGTGTAGCGCTCGAATCGCTGGAACTGGTCGTGATCACCGCGAGCGACGACGAACGCGCCGCGCACGAAGCCGTGCTCGACGATCTCGACAAGGCGATCAAGGGCGCGAGCGTATGGCGCCTTGAACCCGCGCCAGCAACTGATGAGCAAACTGCTTAAAAAAGACTAGACGAACCCCAAATTCCCTGACATAATCTCAATCTCTTCGGGTGGTTAGCTCAGCGGTAGAGCACTGCCTTCACACGGCAGGGGTCACTGGTTCGATCCCAGTACTACCCACCAGATTCTTGGTGTGTCGATCACCGAAGACAAAAGGGCTTACGCAGCAATGCGTAAGCCCTTTTTCTATTTGCCGGCAAAAACGTCGCGTGCACCGCACGAGGTAGCGTCGGCTGTGTAGAACCACGTCGTTCCGTAGGTTGGCGAGCGCCCCGCACTGTTGCTATATTCGGCAGACGGGCATTCGCCCGGTCCGGCTCTGTCCGGTTTCTCCAACTTGAACCATCTCAGGGAGGCGCCACATGTTCGCAGTGCATCGCGCGCTCCCTCGCATGGTCCCACGACCGTCAGCCCGTCCGCCACGACCGCTGCGACCTTAAACGCCGCAGCGTCGCAGCAGATGCGCAGCCGCCTCGACAGGCGCGCCGCGTTCACTCCAGACAGTCCGTAGTTCCGTTGCCGTTGTTTGCCGCGGTACTTTTTTGCGTGTTCCCGCGCGCATTCCGGCATCCGCTGGCTGTCTACCCTTTTTCGCTTATGACTGGAACCTCGGCGCGCTCGTGCGTCGCCGGGTCGAAAGCAAATGGCCAACAAAAAACTCGATTTTCGCGGACAAGCCTTCAAGGATGTCCTCGGCTTCACCTTCCGTCACTGGGCCCAACAGCCGTGGCGCATCATCGTGATGGCGGCCCTCGCGCTGTTCACGGCGGGCGCGGACATCCTCACGCCGGTCTTCGCCGGACGTCTGGTGGACGCGATCGCGGCCGGTCCGGCGTCGTCGGCGCCCATCTGGCATCACGCGCTCGAGGCCTTCGGCGTGCTCGCCGCGCTCGGCCTGACCGCGACGCTGCTGCGTCAGGGCGTGTACTTCAACATCATCCGCTTCACGCTGAAGATGATGAGCGAGATCGCCGCGCGCGCGTTTCATCGCGTGCAGCGCTTTTCGACCGACTGGCACGCGAACAGCTTCGCCGGCTCGACCGTGCGCAAGATCACGCGCGGCATGTGGGCGCTCGACCTGCTGAACGACACGCTGCTGATCGCGTTGCTGCCGTCGTTGGTGATGCTGGTCGGCGCGACGCTGCTGCTCGGTTCGCGCTGGCCGATGATGGGCGTCGTCGTCGGCATCGGCTCGCTGCTGTACATCGGCGTGACCGTGACGGTGTCGCTGGGCTTCGTCGCGCCATCCGCGCGTCTCGCGAACGCGTGGGACACGCGCATGGGCGGCGCGCTCGCCGATGCGGTCAGCTGCAACGGCGTCGTCAAGGCATTCGGCGCGGAAGCGCGCGAAGAAGCGCGCCTCGGGTACGTGATCGGCAAATGGCGGCAGCGCACGCGCCGCACGTGGGTGCGCGGCACGCTCAACGGCGGCCTGCAGGGCGGCATGCTGGCCGCGATTCAGGCCGCGATTCTCGGCGTTGCGTTGCTGCTGTGGGCACGCGGCGAAGCGAGCGTCGGCGACATCACGTTCGCGTTGACGATGTTCTTCATGCTGCAAGGCTACCTCCGCGACATCGGCATGCACATCCGCAACCTGCAGCGCTCGGTCAACGACATGGAGGAACTGGTGTCGCTCGAAAGCCAGCCGCTCGGCATCGAGGATCGTCCCGGTGCCGGTCCGATCGCGATCCGCAACGGCGAAATCCGCTTCGAGCATGTGTCGTTTCACTATGGCGCGCACAGCCGGCCGCTCTACGACGACTTCTCCATCCGCATCGCGCCGGGCGAGCGCGTCGGGCTGGTCGGTCATTCAGGCTCGGGCAAGACGACCTTCATCAAGCTGATCCAGCGCCTTCACGACATTTCGGGCGGGCGGATCACGATCGACGGCCAGGACATAGCGCAGGTCCAGCAAGCGTCGCTGCGCAGCCAGATCGCGATCGTCCAGCAGGAGCCGGTGCTGTTTCACCGCTCGCTTGCCGAGAACATCGCGTATGGACGACCCGGCGCGAGCCGCGCCGACATCGAGCGCGCCGCGCGGCTCGCCAGCGCGCATGACTTCATCGCCGCGCTGCCGAACGGCTACGACACGCTGGTCGGCGAACGCGGCATCAAGCTATCGGGCGGCGAGCGTCAACGCGTCGCGATCGCGCGGGCGTTTCTCGCCGACGCGCCGATCCTGATTCTCGACGAAGCCACCTCGAGCCTCGACAGCGAAAGCGAAGTGCTGATCCAGCGCGCGATGGAGCGGCTCATGCAGGGGCGCACCACGCTGGTGGTCGCGCACCGGTTGTCGACGGTGCGCGCGCTCGACCGGCTGCTCGTGCTGGACAAGGGCAAGGTGATCGAGGAAGGCAGCCACGACGCGCTGATCAAGCGCGACAACGGCTTGTACCGTCGCTTGTTCGAGCGTCAGGCGCTGGAGTTGATCAAGGGTCTCGGCGAGCCGGAACTCGTGCGCGAGTCGGCGGAGGTCAAGGCCGACCGGGTCGACGATTCGGGCTTGCTGGTCGGCTAGCGCGACACAGGCGTGCACGAGGCGCAACGCTTGGCGCGCGCCACCAGCCCGTCGCAATGGAA
Source organism: Paraburkholderia sp. BR13444 (assembly GCF_040948755.1). Classification (NCBI taxonomy): domain Bacteria; kingdom Pseudomonadati; phylum Pseudomonadota; class Betaproteobacteria; order Burkholderiales; family Burkholderiaceae; genus Paraburkholderia; species Paraburkholderia sp. BR13444. Next base: position 358,235 of record NZ_JBFPKM010000002.1, read on the forward strand.
AGAAGGCCTGCCGCGCTACACCGCGCCGGCCGGCAGCCCGATGCCGCGCGCCATTCCTGCGGCCGCAAACACCATCAGAACCAGCAGCACGGTCTGGATTACGCTGAAATGCGCGTAGGAACGCGCCTTCTTCAGATTCGGCGCCGCGCCGCTGCGGATCGACGCCCGCCAGCGCATCAGGCCGAGCATCGTGGGCACTTCGAGGATCAGGATCAGCACCAGCAACGTCATCTTCACGTGAAAGAGCGGCTCGTGCAGGTAGTAGTCGGCGCCCTTCTCATAGCCGCCGAACACGCGCATCAGGCCGGTCACGATCAGCACCAGCGCGGCGATGCCCCAGCGTGAATCGGCGCGGAACACCGAACGCAGCGCGGCGGGCACCGACGCGCGACGCAGCGACCACGTGCGTCGGAGAATCGACGCGAGCGCAAAGCCATAAGCGAGCAGATGAAGGGCGGCAAGCAACCAGCGAACCAGCATAGCGACTCCTGCGAAAGACGCGATACGATCGATGAGTGTCCTACTCGCCCGCCAGCAGGCCGGGCGCCTTGATTTCATTATCGACGAAGCTTCGCTTCGGGATGCGTGCGACGGCCACGCGATGTGACCGATAGCACAAAACGTGCAGCGTCAGACCTGGCGCAGCGTCGTGTCGAGCGCGCGGGCGGCGACGCGATCGCCTTCGGTCGTCAGCGCGGCGCTGAAAACGGTCTGCCGGTTGTGCCCCGCGGCGGCAGGCGAATCCCACAGCAACTCGACCTTCGGACGTACGCCGAACGTGCTGCGCGCCAGCGAGGGCGCCGCGACCGACGGCATCGGCGCCGCCGACGCACCGGCCTTGCCCACCGCGCCGAACGCAACTGCGGGCGCGGGCGCCGGCGTCGCGCGCGCATCGGAACCGCTCGCCCAGCGCACCGACAATTCGCGCGCATCGTATTGCCCCACCTTGCGCCGCTCGGCCCACACGACGACGGTGCGCGTCACCGGATCGAGCGACACCGCGTAGCGGCCGATCGCAAAGCGCCGCGCCGCCACATTGGTGCGCCACAACGGCAGCGGCCGGCAGATCCACAAGACGATCGCATACAGCACCGGCGCCGCGACAAGCCAACCGTTGGTGGCCGCGACCGCCTGCATCGCGCGACGCCAGCCCGCGCTCGCGACGAACGCGCCGACCGACCACAGCGCAAACAGAAACCCGAGGAACGCGAACAGCCGCAGCGCCTGACGCAGCCATTGCGGCAACGGATGGAACGGACGCTCGGCGACGGCGCGCGCGCCCGGCAGGAAGATCAGTAGGAACAGAAAGACGAGGTTGATACATGCCCACGGTGAAGACGCCATCGCGGTCAGCGCGGTGGTCAGCCTCATCTCGGACATCGAGAAAAGCCAGCGGACGGCGAGCACGAGACCGATGGCGCGCAACGTAAAAATCGTTCCGGCGCCGGGCGCGGCGTTCGCGCGCGTCTCTTTCGTTCTCGCCAAGGCATCCTCCTGTCGTCGGCGGCACCGCAGCTCAATTTGCGGCACGGCAATTATAGGGATATTACCGAGCCTGGCTCGTTCGCGCCGCGCGGAAACCGGTATTTTCATCGGTACACCGACGAAAAACGCGGCGCGCATGCAACAACGCCCCGCCGGCAACATGCCGGCGGGGCGTTCAGAGCAGCGAAGGAAGCGTGATTCCTGCTGCCGGCGTCTCATCTGCCGCGAAACAACCGCGGCGAATCAACCGCCAATCAGCCCGCGTTGACTTCGCGCAGCACCGTGCGATGCTTGCTGCGCAGCAGGTCTTCGTAGACGGCGACGTAGTTCTTCGCCATCACCTTCGACGTGAAGCGTGCTTCGAACGCCTTGCGCACGCCAGCGCGGGGCAGCGTGTGCAGACGCTTGAGCGCAGCGACCGCGCTGATTTCGTCTTCGACGACGAAACCCGACACGCCGTTTTCGATCACCTCCGGCACCGAACCGCGATTGAACGCGATCACCGGCGTACCGCAAGCCATCGCCTCGATCATCACCAGGCCGAACGGTTCCGGCCAGTCGATCGGGAACACCAGCGCATGCGCGTTGCCGAGGAACTCACGCTTTTCGGCTTCGCCGATTTCGCCGATGTACTCGACATGCGGGAGCGCCATCAGCGGCTTGATCACTTCTTCGTAATAGGCACGGTCGGCCTTGTCGATCTTCGCGGCGACCTTGAGCTTCATGCCTGCCTGGCCGGCGATGCGGATCGCGCGGTCGAGACCCTTCTCCGGCGAAACGCGGCCGAGGAATGCGAGGTAGCCTGGTTCGACGTCGGGGATCGGCGTGAGCACGTTTTCCGGCAGACCGTGGTAGACGGTTTGCAGCCAGTTCGCCTGTTGCAGCGGGATGCGCTGGTTGTCGGAAATCGACACGACCGGCACGTCCTTGAACGTATTGAAGATGGGCTGCAGTTCTGGCAGATCGAGACGGCCGTGCATCGTAGTCAGGAACGGCACCGGCTGACGCGCGAACAGCGAGAACGGGTAGTAGTCGATGTGGAAGTGCAGCACGTCGAATTCGTCCGCGCGGCGGCGCACTTCTTCGAGCAGCAGCATATGCGGCGCCATCACGTCGCGGATCGTCGGGTCGAGGCGCAGCGCCTGCGGCCAGAATGCTTCGAGCTTCGCCGAGGTTTGCGAATCACCGCTTGCAAACAGCGTGACGTCGTGGCCCTGCTCGACCAGCGCCTCGGTCAGATTGGACACCACGCGTTCCGTACCACCGTACAGCTTGGGAGGAACCGCCTCGTGCAGCGGAGCGATTTGAGCGATTCGCATATTGACGAACTCCTAGTAAAAAATCAGGCAAAGGTACTGCATTTGGAAAAAGCGACTCGCTTGCTCGCCAGGGCAGTCTGGCCGGAGATACCGGCGCGGGCCTGATTCTTTTGAGAAATCCTGCGATGGATCGCTTGGGTCAAGAGCCCAGACAAGTGGATCAGCGTCTGCGCATGTGCGAGTAAACGCGCATGGGGCACCTACGTTGACAAACTGTCAGAAAATTTGCCGGGGCTAACGAGCAGGCATTATCGATGCCCGAATTGTCGCCGCACCACAACATTTCAAAGTCTTTACGTTGTTACAAACGCGAAACACTTTGCAAACCCTTGTTTTCAAAGACAGTTCTACAGTGTCCAGGAGGTTCGGCGAGGCACGACGTACCGAGCGGTGAACTCTCGCGCATCAAACGTTGCCGGTAGGAATTGCAAAATTGCCACGGCCCGGTTGAATGCAAACTGTAATTATATCTCGAAATTTTCCGCAATCTGCCTGAAGGGCCCGTCGGCTGGCGTGTCGAGACGACGCAGATCGCGGAGGTCTATCGCGAAATCAATCGCGTCAAAGCCCGGATACACAGGGCGCAATCGTCTTTGCATGTTTACAATGCGAAGCATCGGCTTCACGGAGAGCCATCTTGTCCGTGTGGTCCGCGCATTGCATGCACAACCCGCAACACATCGATCTCAGCTCAATTGGAACACTTGACCATCGCCCAGCGAAACGCCCAGAACGCAAAGCTCGCGAGCTATGCGCACCGGCCGCTTGCGTTTCTCTTCCGCTTTATCCGCCGTCATCCGGTCGCGCACGCGATCGTGCTGTGCAGCGTGTTTGCGGCCGTGGGCTGTGCACTCGCTTCGCAATACGCGATCAAACATCTGATCGACGTGCTCGGCGGTGGCCGCCATCATCCGGGGCCGTTGTGGGGCGCGTTCGCGATCCTTGTCGGCCTGATCGCCGCCGATAACCTGTTATGGCGGCTCGGCGGCTGGTTCGCCGCGCACACGTTCGTCGCCGTGACGGGCGATTTGCGGCGCGACCTGTTCCAGTACCTGAGCGGCCATTCACCGACCTACTACGCCGAAAAGCAGCCCGGCATGCTGGCAAGCCGCATCACCGCGACCTCGAACGCCGTCTACACCGCCGAAAACACCACCGCGTGGAACGTGCTGCCGCCCTGTATAGCTGTGCTCGGCGCGATCGTGATGATCATCTCGGTGAACCCGCTGATGGCCGCCGGCCTGATGTTGTGCTCGGCGATCCTGGCGGTCGTGCTGTACAAGCTCGCGGGCCGCGGCTCCGCGCGTCACCATAATTTTGCGACCAAGGCGGCATCGGTCGACGGCGAGCTCGTCGACGTGATCAGCAACATGGGCCTGGTGCGCGCGTTTGGCATGACGTTCCGCGAACAGCAACGTTTTGCGTCAACGGTCAAGTCGGAAATGGACGCGCGCCAGCAAAGCCTGCTGTACCTGGAAAAGCTGCGTCTGCTGCACGCCGTGATCACCGCGCTGCTGTCGGCCGGCCTGCTCGGTTGGGCGCTGTGGCTGTGGGACCAGGGCCGCGCGACTTCGGGCGACATCGTGCTCGTCAGCTCGCTCGGTTTCACGATCCTGCACGGCACGCGCGATCTCGCGGTCGCGCTCGTCGACGTCACCCAGCACGTCGCGCGACTCGCGGAGGCGGTGCGCACGCTGCTCGAACCGCACGGCATGCCCGATCGCGACGACTCGACCGAACTCGTGCCCCAGGGCGGCCGCGTCACGTTCGACGGCGTCACGTTCGCCTATCCGCGCCGCCGGCCGATCCTCGATCACTTCGACCTCAATATCGAGCCGGGCCAGCGCGTCGGCCTGATCGGCAAGTCGGGCGCTGGCAAATCGACGGTGCTCGCGCTGTTGCAGCGCTTCTACGAAACCCAGGGTGGCGCGATCAAGATCGACGGCCAGGACATCGCGTCGATCACTCAGGACAGCCTGCGTCACGCGATCGCGCTGGTGCCCCAGGACATCTCGCTGTTCCATCGCACGGTGTACGAGAACATCGCCTACGGCCGCCCGGAAGCGAGCCGCGAGGAAGTGCTCGCCGCAGCGCGCGAGGCGCGTTGCGCGGACTTTATCGAAGCGATGCCCGAAGGCTACGACACGATCGTCGGCGACCGCGGCGTGAAGCTGTCGGGCGGCCAGCGCCAGCGCATCGCGATTGCGCGCGCGATTCTGAAAAACGCGCCGATCCTGCTGCTCGACGAAGCCACGTCAGCGCTCGACAGCGCGTCCGAGGAAGCGATCCAGAAGGCGCTCGACCGCCTGATGGTCGGTCGTACCGTGATCGCGATCGCACACCGTCTATCGACGCTGAACAACTTCGACCGGATCATCGTGATGAGCGCCGGAAAGGTCATCGACGACGGCTCGCCGGAAGAACTGCGTCAGCGTCCGGGCCTCTATCGCGACCTGCTCGCCAAGCAGTATGGCAAGGGCCAGACGCTGCATATCGGCGGCAAGAAAGTCGACGAACAGCACGTGGCCTGACGCCACGCAGGGTCCAGGCGCTGCGCGCCGCATGCAAAAAGCCGCTCCAGGGAGCGGCTTTTTCCTGTCTGGCTTCGCGGCTAGCTTAGCCGGTCACGCGCTCGCGCGCCGCCCTCTTCCGCCCGGCGTGACCCGCACCCGCGGCCGCGCGCGCCTTCCCGCTTCTAGCGCGCTTCGCGCCATCGACGCTCTGCAGATCGCGCATGAAGTTATCGCGCCACACCGACACGTTGTTCTCGCGCAGCTGCGCCATCATGTCGCGATAGCGCGCCTGGCGCTCGGCGAGCGGCATGTCGAGCGCCTGAGCCAGCGCCTCCGCCATGCCGTCGATATCGACCGGATTGACGATCAGCGCGCCGTCGAGCTCCTGCGCCGCGCCCGCGAAGCGCGACAGCACCAGCACGCCGGGATTCTCCGGATCCTGCGCCGATACGTATTCCTTCGCGACGAGGTTCATGCCGTCTCGCAAAGGCGTCACATAGCCGACGTGCGCGGTGCGGAACAGCGCCGCCAGCACCGAGCGCTCGTATTGCTTGTGGATGTACAGGATCGGCGTCCAGTCCAGCTCGGCGAAACGCCCGTTGATCCGTCCCGACTCGCCTTCGAGCTGCAGCCGGATGTCCTGATACGCGTGCAGGTCGGCGCGCGTCGGCGGCGCGATCTGCAGGAACGACACCTTGTTGCGCTGCGCGGCCGTATGCTCGAGCAGGCGCTCGAACGCGCGGAACCGCTCGACCAGCCCCTTCGAATAATCGAGCCGGTCGACGCTCATGATCAGCTTGCGCGAATGCAGCGTCGCCTTCATCGTGCGCACCGGCTTGCCGCGCTCGCCCGCCTTGGCGAGCTCGGCGATCTCGTCCGGATAGACGCCGATCGGATACGCCGACGCGCACAGCGTGCGGCCGAACGCATGCACGGTGAGCGGACCTTTCGGCGACGCGTCGATCGAGCCGCCCGCCTCGTTAATGACGTAGTCGCAGAACGCGCGCAGATCAGGGCCGGTCTGGAAGCCGAGCAGGTCGAACGAACACAGCGCCTCGACGAGCTCGCGATGCGGCGGCACCGTCAGCAGCACCTGCGCGGCCGGAAACGGAATGTGCAGGAAAAAGCCGATGCGGTTCTTCACCCCTGCCGAGCGCAGCGCCTGCGCGAACGGGATCAGGTGATAGTCGTGCACCCAGATCACGTCGTCTTCGCGCAAGAGCGGCACGAGTTGCTGCGCGAGCCACGCGTTGACGCGGCAGTAGCCTTCGAAGTCGTGCCGGTCGTAGTGCAGCAGGTCGGATCGATAGTGGAACGCGGGCCACAGCGTCGCGTTCGAGAAACCGCGGTAGTACTGGTCGTAGTCGCGGCGCATCAACGGGACGGTCGCGAAGGTCACCGGACCGCGCTCCTCGAGCTTGATCTGCGGCTGGCCGGAGCTGAGCACGTCGCCGCTCCAGCCGAACCACATGCCGCCGGTCTCTTTCAGCGCGTCGTACACGCCGACCGCCAGACCGCCCGCCGCCGGGCCGCCCTCCGAAATGGGCGCCACCCGGTTCGAAACAATGATCAGTCGGCTCATGAAGCGCGATTCCCGATGCAGTATGTTGTTTTCGTTGAACGTCGCGCCGGCGTCATGCGCCGCGCGCCGCCGCGACAATCGTTTCGAGCCAGTCGAGCAGTGACGACACCGACTCGACGCGCGTGCGCGCCATCGTTTCGCCCGCGCCAACCTTGATCGACAGACCGCCACGTTCGTTGACGACCGCGAAGCCCTTCTCGTCGGTCAGATCGTCGCCGGCGAACACGGGCGTGCGGCCGGTGAACGGTAGCTCCTCCAGGAACGCGCGCGTCGCGCGGCCCTTGTCGACGTCCTTCGGCTTGATCTCGTAGACCATCTTGCCGGGCTGCAGCACGTACGACGCGGGGTAATCGGCGACGAGCCGCTCGGTTGCCTCGCGCGCGACCGGCTCGCGGTCCGGCGCATTGCGGTAGTGCAGCGCGAGCGCCGCGCCCTTGATCTCGAGCAACATGCCCGGGTGCTCGTTGACGACTTGCGCGAGCACCTGCTCCATGCGCAACAGGCGCTGGTCGTGAAAGCCGATGCGCTGCGTGTCGCCGTTCGCATCGCGCCGCTCGGCGCCGTGCAGACCAGCGACCGGCAGATCGGGCATGCCGAGAAAACTGTCGATGCTGTCGATGCCGCGCCCGGACACCACCGCAACCGCGCCATTCGTCAGGCTGCGCAGTTCGCGCAGCAGGTCGATCACGCGCGGCTGCACGAGCACGCCGTCCGGCGTGGGGGCGAGTTCGACGAGCGTGCCATCGAAGTCGAAGAAAAATGCCGTCTCGCTCGGAGACAGAACAGCCGGAAGTGCTTGCATTGCCTGAGTTCGCCTTTCAGCCATTTGGGGCCGGAAAAGTGTGCGCATCTTACCGCGCATCGGTCAATTTTTCGAGAAAGTAAGCCGGGGCTCAAGCCCGGCGCGCCGTTTGTCCGCCCGCTTGCGGCGATTGCATTCAAAAGCGCAACCATCGGGCTTCGCCCGACTTTTAGCCTGGTGCGTCATATTGACCCGCAAATCGTACGCCCGGCGCGCCGCGCGACGCTGGCGCCAATTTTGCGCTACAGTCGCTGCCACACAGACCGTCGGCGTAATGCGCATCGTTGCACCTGCCGCTCAATTGCGTGCCGCGCGCGAATCTTGCACGGCATGATCGGGCGACGGTGCGCCTCCCCGCTCCATCGATTCGTGTGGCCTGCTCCCCAATCGAGTCATTGAACCCCGCTTTGTTCCCGATCTTTCCGCCCCAGCGCCCGCAGCCAAAGCCGTCCCGCTCACGATCCAACCGGTCCATGCACCGGTTGACGCACGGGGTGGCACGCCGGTTTGCGGCGGCAGCGGCGCTGGGCACGCTGGTCGCGCTAGCCACACTGAACGGTTGCACGCAGCGCGCCGAGCCGTGGCGGTTGACCAACGTGACCGGGCACCTGCCGGATCTGGACTTTTCGTTGACCGACGACACCGGCCGGCCCGTCAGCGCCGCTTCGTTCAAGGGCCGCACCTCTCTGGTCTACTTCGGCTACACGCATTGCCCGGACGTCTGCCCCGAAACGATGGGCCGTCTGATGCAGGTGCTGGGCAAGCTCGGCCCCGAGGCGCAGAAAGTGCGCATCCTGTTCATCACCGTCGATCCCGCGCGCGACACGCCGCAGGCCTTGCACGACTATGTCGGCGCGTTCGACGCGCAGCACGCCGAAGGGCTGACCGGCACCGACTGGCAGATCGAGTCGCTGGCGCAGCGCTATCGTGTTGCGTATCAGATGGAAAAGCGCGCCCCGAACGGCAACTACGAGGTCACGCACAGCTCCGCCGTCTATGTGTTCGACAGCCAGGGCCGCGCGCGCCTGCTCGCCACCGATCACGACACACCCGATGCGATTGCGCAGGACTTGCGCCGCATCATCGATGACCAATCCTGATTCTTCTTTGATCCCACTCCATTCCATCATGACGATCAAGCTCAGACCATTCGCTTCCCTCGCCAGCACGCTCGTGCTGTCTTTCGGCGTCGCGTCCGCCGCGCACGCGGCCGATGCTCACGCGATCAGCATCAAGGACGCGTGGGTCCGCTGGCTGCCGAACAACCTGCCCGCGGCCGGCTATGCGACGCTCGTCAACGCGAGCGACAAGCCGATCGACCTCGTTGACGTATCGAGCGACGACTACGGCGACGCGATGCTGCATCAAACCGTATCGAACGGTTCGACCCAGAAGATGGTGATGGTCGACAAGCTGACGGTGCCCGCGCATGGCCAGGTCGCGATCACCCCGGGCGGCTATCACCTGATGCTCGAGGACGCTAAGCACAAGGTCGCGCCGGGCGACACCGTGCATCTGACGCTGAAGTTTTCCGATGGCGAAACGTTGAGCGCGCCGTTCGCGGTCAAAGGGCCGGGCGAAACCAAGTAAGCGGCAACACGGGCCGCCGCCACCGCACACGCCATCGCCATGAACCTGCTCTACTGGCTCGATCCCTGGGAGTTTTCGCCGACCGTCGTGATCGCGTTGCTGATTGCCGCGATCCTGTTCGTGCGCGGCGCGCGCAAGGCGCGGCTGTCGTTCGCGCGGCGTCTGTCTTTCTGGTTCGGGCTGGTCGCGCTGTATGTCGTGCTGCATACACGGCTCGATTATTTCTTTGAGCATGAGTTCTTCATGCATCGATTGCAGCATCTGGTGCTGCATCATCTCGGGCCGTTCTTCATTGCGCTGTCGTATCCAGGCGCGGCGTTGCGCGCGGGCATTCCATTGCGCTGGCGACAGCGCTTCGTGCGGCCCGCGCTGCAAACTCCGCTCGTGCGCGGGGCGCTCGACGTGGTCATGCACCCGGTCGTGGCAGTCACGCTGTTCGTCGGGCTGATCTATTTCTGGCTGCTGTCGCCGATCCATTTCATCGCGATGCTCGACTGGCGGATCTATCGCGTGATGAACTGGAGCATGGCGATCGACGGCCTGCTGTTCTGGTGGCTCGTGCTCGATCCGCGTCCGGCGCCGCCCGCGCGTCTGTCGCCGGGCAAGCGCGTGCTCGTCGTCATTGCGGCGATTCCGCCGCAGATCATTCTCGGCGCGTTCATCTTCTTTACGCCGCACGAGCTGTATCCGATCTATTCGATCTGCGGCCGCGCGTTCACATGGCTGAGCCCGATCCGCGATCAGCAGATCGGCGGGCTCCTGCTATGGATTCCGGGTTCGATGATGAGCGTGGTCGGCGCGCTGATCGCGCTGCGTCACTGGATGCGGCTGTCGGCGCGCGGACGACTGCGCGCCGAGCGGCGTGCGAAAGCGGCGCGCGGGCTCACGCATGCGGCGTCGACGACCGCGAACGGGCCTCGCTGACCCGCTCGCGTTCAGGGCGAACGCATCCACACATGCGGGATGCCGTCTTCGTCGTGAATCTCCGAGACCGGCTCGAAGCCGAACGCACCGTAAAAGCCTTGCAGATGCGCCTGCGCGTGCAGACGGATCGGCGTATCGGGCCACTGCGCACGAATATGCGCGAGCGAGCGTTCGAGCATCGTATTGCCGAGACCGATGCCGCGAAACGACGCGGTGGTCAACACCCGGCCGATCCGTATGTCGGCATCCGTCGCATCGGGCAACAACACGCGCAAATAGCCCGCCAATGGCGGCAGCGCCGCGTCGCCGCCGGTGCCATACGCGAGCAGATGCCAGGCTTCGACATCGAGCCCATCGATATCGCCATACACGCAGTTCTGTTCGACGACGAACACCGCGCTGCGGGCGGCCAGCATCTCATAGACTTCGACGCTCGTGAGGTCCGCGAACGGCTTCCAGCGCCATTCGAGTTGGGCGAGCCGCGCGGCGGCGGTGTGCTGCAAATCAGTCATCGGTAGCTTTCAGGTCAATGCGCGACAGCGCGGGCAACGATCCGCAATTATGCCGCGCGTGCCTGTGTTGGGCCATCGCGCGGGTCGGCTTGAGATTGGCCGCGAGTCGGCCGCCCGTCAGTGCCGTTGCGCCGAGCGCGCCTTTGACGCCTGCTTGTGGCTATACATCGCTGCATCGGCCGCGGCGAGCAGTTCGGCGACCGTGCCGTGGCGCGTCGGCTCGTACGTGACCTGGCCGACGCTGAAGTGGATCTGATAGCCGCGCAGCAACTCGGCATTGCGCCGGTCGAGCAGGTGCTCGAGACGCTGCGTCACTTCATGCGTCTCCGCGTTGCTGGCGCCGGTCAGCAGCGCGACGAACTCGTCGCCGCCGAGCCGCCCGATCACGTCGCTTTCGCGCAGCGCAGCGCGTAGCACCTCGGCGAACGCTTGCAGCGCGCGGTCGCCCTCGGCGTGTCCGAGCGTGTCGTTGATCTGCTTGAAGTCGTTCAGATCGAAGAACAGCAGCGACGCCGGCTTATCCATGCGCCGACAAACGTTCAGCGCGTGTTGTGCGAGCACTTCGAAACCGCGTCGGTTCGACAGCAGCGTGAGGTCGTCGAGCGTGGCCAGCTGGATCGCGGCGAGTTCCTGTTCGGCCATGCGCGCGAGGTCGCGCAGCAACGCGCGATCTTCGTCATCGAGCATGCGCGGCTTCGTGTCGAGCAGGCACAGCGTGCCGACCTTGCCGCCGTTCGCAACCTGCAGCGGGCAGCCTGCGTAGAAGCGGATGTGCGGTTCGTCGGTGACAAACGGATTGTCGTTGAAGCGCGGATCGGCGAGCGTGTCGGGCACCATGAAAATATCGTCGCCGAGAATGGCGTGCGCGCAAAACGACACGTCGCGCGAGGTCTCGCTCACCTCCAGGCCGATGCACGATTTGAACCACTGCCGGTTCGCATCGACGAGACTGACGACGGCGATCGGTACACCGAATAGCCGCCGCGCGAGGCGGGTCAGGCGATCAAAGCGCTCTTCCGGCGCCGTGTCGAGAATATGCAGTGCGTGCAATCCGTCGAGACGGGCGCTTTCATTGCTGGGGATCGGAGGAACGAGCATGGAGTGAGGTCTGCGGGTGTCGGATGTTCTAAGGGGTAAGGATTAGTGTATAGCGGCATTCCGGCGCGTGGAATTGACGAAACGGCCGGCCGTCCGGGCGGTCGACACGGCGGTGTGCAGTCGCGAAATCCGCGCAAGCGTTCAGAACACTGCTTGCACGGGTCGCGCGAGACAGTCGAGCAGATTGTCGGGACCACACAGATGCAGCGCGCCGACGACCACCAGCGTGCGCTCGCGCACGTCCAGCAATTCGTTCAGCCGCGCGGCCCATGCGCGATTGCGAACGTCGAGGATCGCCTGACGGATGCCGGGCAGATTGAACATCGGTGATTCGACGGCGATTTGCTGTATCGCTTGCAGATCGCCGTCCAGCCACGCCGCGTGCATCCGCTCGAGCGTGCGCTGCGGCTCGCCGCGATCGGCCATCAGCATCTCAAGCGCGGCGGCAATCGCTTCGAGCGGAATCGATTCGAGCGTGACAGCGACGTCCTGTGCGTACTCGAGATAGCGATACGGCTTCGCCTGCGCGAGCGCCGAGCGCAACATGCGCGGCTCGACACCCTCGACGACCTGCTGCAGCAGCGTCGGCGCGACGATCAGCGCGGCCCACGGGCGCAGTGTTTCAAGCGGCGCGAGCAGATCATCGGTTGGCCATAGCGCCTGCAGTTGCGTCCAGGCTTCATCGCGCATCAAGGGCCGCAGTTGTGCGGCAGCGGGGTGTGCGTCGGCTTTGAGAAACGGCAGGATCGTCGCTGGATCGGACTCGAATACGAGCGCGTCAGCCCAGTCATAGGCCTCGGCGATCCATGGCGGCGTTCGACGGCTCGTCACGGGAAACAGATGCATCGAGCCGAGCAAGCGGACCTGCGTGCCGGTGAGTTGGAAATACATGCGGCTTCAATGAGAGCGGGCGATGACGATGCTGTGATTCTATCGTCCGTTCCGGATGCGGCGCGCCGACGTGTTTTGTCCTTCTCCGCGAGCCGGACACGCCGCCAATCGGAATGCGCTGCTCATGTGTGAGTCGGAGTCAAACGCGGTAATAGCGATACACCGAAAAATGCGGTCGTGTTACGTCCAGAACAACGCTGCCCTGCCGTCGATCAAATCCACTCTCCGTTTCTGATTGATTCGAAGCGACGTCTACAGCGCGCGATGGAATCGACCGGTCCGCTCACATCGCTGACGACGGTCGGCAAATGCTGGCGAAAGAGGAATAGAAAAGCAAAAGCCCCGACAAGTCGGGGCTTTTGTTTTACATCAAAGACTGGAGGCGCGAGCCGGAGTCGAACCGGCCTAAACGGCTTTGCAGGCCGCTGCATAACCGCTTTGCTATCGCGCCGCAAGCGGACTGGAACCTAGACACGGGTTCGCAGATTTATCTGGTGGTCACCAGAAGAACCGAAGCTCTGGAAATTTCAGAACGACCGGCCTTCCAAACAAAAAGGGAAGCGTTGCTTCCCCTGATGTATGGAGCGGGAGACGAGGCTCGAACTCGCGACCTCAACCTTGGCAAGGTTGCGCTCTACCAACTGAGCTACTCCCGCATTGAACTGCTTCACACCGCGCTGCGTTTTTTACTTCGCCAAACAACGCGATGCTTCGAAAACTGGAGCGGGAAACGAGGCTCGAACTCGCGACCTCAACCTTGGCAAGGTTGCGCTCTACCAACTGAGCTATTCCCGCGTTGTACTGCATTTACTTGCTACTGCCTTACCGCGTCTCCGGTGTTTCTCGTTGCGTGCATCGGAGAAACGAGATTATGGAGAAACGACTGAAACGTGTCAACCCCTTTTGGCCCATCTGTTTTAAAGAAATATTTCGCTCGTAGTAGCGAAGGGTTCGAACACACTTTTGCGTCCGCGCGCTCCTTTTGTTCACGCCATCACGCGACACCACCGCGCTCGCGAATCTGCGGCCACGCGAGCTTCATGTAGTACAGCATCGACCAGATCGTCAGGAACGCGGCCAGATAGATCAGCCACAGGCCCCACACCCGTGTGTCGACCGTCACGCCGCCGCCGAGCGGCAGTGGACCATAGAACAGCAGCATCGGAATCGCGACCATCTGGCACGCGGTCTTGAACTTGCCGAGCGAGTTCACAGCAACGCTCTTCGAAGCGCCGATCTGCGCCATCCATTCGCGCAGCGCCGAGATCGCAATTTCGCGTCCGACGATCACGAGCGCGATCGCCGAATCGATCCGCGCGAGTTGCACGAGCACGAGCAGAGCCGCAGTGACCATCAGCTTGTCGGCGACCGGATCGAGAAACGCGCCGAATGCCGAGGTCTGATTCCATTTGCGGGCCAGAAAGCCGTCGAACCAGTCGGTGAGCGCCGCCAGAATGAAGATCGTCGCGGCCGCGAGATTGCGGTGCGCGGGGCTCATCATCATGTCAGGTAAATAGTACACACCGACGACGAGCGGAATCAGCACGATCCGCAGCCAGGTCAGGAATATCGGGAAATTAAACGGCATGGGGGCAGGCGCAGCGTCTGACAAGTGAGTTGCAATTGTGCCGTGTCACAAGGCCTGCCACAAGCAAGCGGCCCGGGCATGGCCGCGCGGAAGCGGCAAGCGGCCCGGGGCCGGCAAGGGTGCGGACCCGGCGCCAGCCGGCGCTTGCGCAGCGCGATGCGTCAGTTCCAGCGAGCCGTCGTGCCGATAACAGCGCGGCGCGGCTCGTCGATTCAATGCAGTTGCCGGTAGATCTGCTCGGCGAGCGCCTGCGAAATACCTTCAACGCTCGCGAGATCGTCGACGCTCGCCGCCACCACACCGCGCAAGCCGCCAAACCGCGCGAGCAGGCGCTGACGCCGCTTGGCCCCCACGCCTTCGAGTTCTTCGAGCCGCGAGGTCTGGCGCGTCTTGCCGCGTTTGGCGCGCATGCCGGTGATCGCGAAGCGGTGCGCTTCGTCGCGGATCTGCGCGACCAGCATCAGCGCGGCGCTTTCCTTGCCGAGTTCGAGCGGCGCACGGCCGTCGGCGAAAATCAGCGTCTCGAGACCGACCTTGCGCCCCTCGCCCTTCGCGACGCCCACCAGCATGCCGGTATCGAGCCCCAACTCGGTGAACACCTGCCGCGCGATTTCCACCTGCCCCTTGCCGCCGTCGATCAGCACGATGGTCGGCAGCACGCCGCCGGCCGCGGCCGGCTCGGCGGCATCGGCGGCGAGCGACGGATCGGCGGCCGCGTCGCTTTGCGATTCGGCGGCTTCGTCGCTCGCGTTCGCGGCGGCTTGCGCGACCATCTTCTCGTAGCGGCGCGTGAGCACCTGGCGCATCGCCGCGTAATCGTCGCCGGGCGTGATACCGGTGATGTTGTAGCGGCGATACTCGGACGACTGCATCTTGTGGTGGTGATAGACGACGCACGACGCCTGCGTCGCCTCGCCCATCGTGTGACTGATGTCGAAGCATTCGATGCGCAGATGCGCGAGGTCGTCGCACTCCATGCCGAGCGTGTCGGTCAGCGCGCGCGTGCGCGCCTGCTGCGAGCCCTGCTCGGAGAGCAGCCGCGCGAGCGCGAGCCGCGCGTTCTGCTCGGCCATCGCGAGCCACGCGCGTCGCTGACCTTGCGGTTGACGCAGCACGCTCACCTTGTGACCCGCCTGCTCGATCAGCACGTCGACGAGCTCGCGCGCCGGCGCGTGGCTAACCACCAGCACCGGCGGCACGCGATTGCCGAGGTAATGCTGCGCGATGAACGCTTCGAGCACTTCGGATTCGACGCCGCCGGGCGCGCGGCCTTTGCGCCCCTTCGCCGCCGGGCCGGATTGTGGGTTCCCGTCGGCGCCTTCGTCCGTGCCTTCGTCGCTGATGGCGTCCGCGGTCGCTTCGGTAGCCTCGTCGAGCGCTTCTTCGTCACTACCATCGGTGTCTTCGTCTTCCGATGGCATGTCCTGCGCGATCGCGAGCGCATCGGCCGTGGCGCTCGCCGCTGCGGCCGACGGCGCGACTGCTTGCCCACCCGCCGATGCATCGTCCTGATCGCCGTCTTCTTCCAGCCCGCCTTCTTCCGCCGTCAACGCGCTCTCCACGTGCGCGGGAAAGTACGCCTTGTCGCCGAGATGCCGCCCGCCGCGCACCATCGCGAGATTCACGCACACGCGGCCGCCCAGCGCGACCACCGCGAGAATGTCGACGTCGCTATCGCTGCCGACTTCGATCGCCTGTTGATGCAGCACCGTCGACAGCGAGCTCATCTGGTTGCGCACCGCCGCGGCCTGTTCGAACTTCAGCTCGCTCGCGAACGCGTGCATCTTCTGCTCGAGCTCTTTCATCACCTCGCCCTGGCGGCCGAGCAGAAAGCGCGACGCGTTGGCGACGTCGCGCGCGTAGTCCTCTTCGCTGATATTCGCCACGCACGGCGCCGTGCAGCGGCCGATCTGATGCAGCAGACACGGCCGCGTCCGGTTGTTGAACACCGAGTCCTCGCAGGTGCGCAACTGGAACACGCGCTGCAGGATCTGGATGCTCTCGCGCACCGCCCACGCGCTCGGGAACGGACCGAAGTACTGGTTCTTTCGATCGACCGAGCCGCGGTAATAGGCCATGCGCGGAAACTTGTGGCCGGTCAGCTTCAGATACGGATACGACTTGTCGTCGCGAAACAGGATGTTGTACCGCGGCGTGAGAGCCTTGATCAGGTTGTTTTCGAGCAGCAGCGCCTCGGCCTCGGAACGCGTGACAGTTGTCTCGATGCGCGCGATGCGCGTGACCATCATCGCGATACGCGGCGACAGCTGCGTCTTGGTGAAATAGCTCGATACGCGCTTCTTCAGATCGCGCGCCTTGCCAACATAGAGAACCACGCCGCTCATGTCGTAATAGCGGTACACGCCGGGCAGATGCGGCAGTTGGCCGAGCACTTTTTTCGGCTCGAAGGTGTCGGGGGCGTCGGTTGCTTCGGGTTCGGTCATGCGGGATCGATTGGGGTGGGACTGTCTCGCGCTGCCTCGCCGCTTGCACCGATTGCGCCGATTGCGCCGATTGCGCCGGCGGGTGCCCGGCACCATGCACCGGGGGTCGTGTCGCGCGTCGCGCCATGCGGTCCGCGTGGCGGACCAACGGCGCGCGCGATCGCGAGCGAGGCTTTAGAATCGCCAGTTTAGAACATTCCGCGTTCGTTCGAACCCGCTCCGCGTCGCCGGAGTCACCGAGCCAGCCGAGCCGCCATGTCCTCCGTCGCACCCGCTTCCGGATCACCCGCCGCCCCTGCCAACCCGATCGCCTGCGATATCTTCTGCGCGGTCATCGACAACTTCGGCGACATCGGCGTGTGCTGGCGCCTCGCGCGCCAACTCGCGCACGAGCATGGCTGGCAGGTGCGCGTGTTCGTCGACGATCTGCATGCGTTCAAGAGGCTGTGCCCGTCGCTCGTGCTCGAGCGTGCGCGGCAAACGCTCGACGGCATTGTCATCGAGCATTGGCACGAGCCGTCCCATGCGGGCGACACGCTCGAAGTCGCCGACGTCGTGATCGAGGCGTTCGGCTGCGAACTGCCTCCCGTCTATATCACGGCGATGGCCGAGCGTGCGCGCGCGCCGCTGTGGTTCAACCTCGAATATTTGAGCGCGGAGGACTGGATCGCCGATTTTCATTTGCGGCCGTCGCCGCATCCGCGCTACGCGCTCAGCAAGATCTTCTTTTTTCCCGGCCTCGGCCCCGGCACCGGTGGCGTCTTGAAGGAGCGCGATCTCGACGCGGCGCGCGCCGCGTTCGAAGGCTCGCCGGCCGCGCGCACCGACTGGTGGCGCAACGTCACGGGCCACGCGCCGCCGCCCGCCGACGCGACCGTCGTGTCGTTGTTCGCATACGAAAACCCGGCCGTCGACAGTCTGCTCGAACAATGGCACGACAGCGCAAGCCCGATCGTGCTGCTGGTGCCCGAAGGTCGCATTTCCGGCGCGCTCGCGCGTTTTTTCGGCCTACCGTCGTTTGCGGCGGGCACCCATGCGACGCGCGGCAACCTCAGCGCGCACGCACTCGCCTTCACCGAACAGCCGGGCTACGACGCACTCCTATGGGCGAGCGACATCAATTTCGTGCGCGGCGAGGACTCGTTCGTGCGCGCGCAGTGGGCCGCCAGGCCGTTCGTCTGGCACATCTATCCGCAGGCCGACGACGCCCATCTGCCAAAGCTCGACGCCGCGCTCGCGCACTACACGCGCACGCTGTCCAGGGACGCCCGCGCCGCGCTCGGGCGTTTCTGGCACGCGTGGAACGGCGCGGGTCAGCCGGACTGGGCGGAATTCCAGCGCCACTATCCGGCGCTTAAGCGGCGCGCCGCCGCCTGGGCGGTCGAACTCGCGCAAGTCGGCGATCTCGCCGGAAATCTGACCTCGTTCGCAAAAACTCAGTTAAAATAAGCGGTTATCCAACGGCCGACGACGCAAGCGCGGCCCGATTCGAGCAATAACCCCATGGTCAGCCCGTCTGACCGGTCCCCTCGAAAAACACAGCACGTGTCCCGATCTCCTGGTCGGGCACGCGAATGTCAAAAAAGGGACGTATGTTTGGGCGTGTTGCAGATCGGCGCCACTCGTGTACACGCCCGAACAGGGTAAAAACTCAGGTAACGGACAGGTGGAAACGCCGGGGCATCACGCCGCGATTTTCGCCGTGAGCCGGTCCCGTTTCACGCATCCGGGCTGCGGTCGCTTCGAGCGGCGCGCGGCAGGCGGTGGCGAAACGCCGAAGCCGCTTGGCACCTATGCCGTTGAGCAACAGTTAAGCTATTTATCTCGTACAGGACAGTTTTATGAAGACCGCACAGGAACTCCGCACCGGCAACGTCGTGATGATCGGCGCAGACGCAATGGTCGTGCAAAAGGCCGAATACAACAAATCGGGCCGTAACTCCGCCGTCGTCAAAATGAAGTTCAAGAACCTGCTGACCGGCGCAGGAATGGAAACCGTGTACAAGGCGGACGACAAGTTCGACGTCGTCGTGCTCGAGCGCAAGGAAGTGACGTACTCGTACTTCGCTGACCCGATGTACGTGTTCATGGACGCCGACTACAACCAGTACGAAGTCGAAGCCGAAATGATGGGCGACGCGATGAACTACCTCGAAGACGGCATGGCTTGCGAAGTCGTGTTCTACAACGAGAAGGCCATCTCGGTCGAACTGCCGACCACGCTGGTTCGCGAAATCATCTACACGGAACCGGCAGTCAAGGGCGACACGTCGTCGGGCAAGGTCCTGAAGAACGCCAAGCTGAACACCGGCTTCGAACTGCAAGTGCCGCTCTTCTGCAACATCGGCGACAAGATCGAAATCGACACCCGTACGCACGAGTACCGCAGCCGCGCCTAAACGGCGGCCTGCGTCACCCCGCCAGCGCCGGCGCCCTGCCGGCCTGCACCCAGAGCGCTCAATTTTTGGGCGCTTTTTCTTTTCTGTCGCGCCGTGTATGGTTTAGGAAAACTTTACCGGCAAATTTCTCAAAATTGCCATCGCGACATCCTGAATTCGCGTCGCGCGCGCGGCAGGCCCTTGATCCATTTCATCCAAGCTTTTTGGCACGATCCCTGCTAGGTGGAGAGAGTTACGCGAGTACCGCTCAATTTCCACCTTGGGAGAGCCACCATGAACAACGACATTGCTGAAGGTAAATGGAAACAGATGGTCGGCAAGGCGAAGGCCGCATGGGGCGAACTGACCGACGACGAACTGACCAAGGCCGAAGGCCGGGCCGACAAGCTCGCCGGTCTGATTCAGGAACGCTATGGCAAAACCCGCGAACAGGCGGAACTCGAAGTGCGCCGGTTTTTCGATAGCAACCGGGATTTCTGACAGGAGCAGTGAAGGAACTACAGGCGCCGGCCCGCGCCGCTCAAGACGCATTGCCGGCGGCTGTCGTTTTTTCACCGTACAAGGACCGTTCGTTTAGCCCTGTCATCGAGCCCCCAGGAGCCCGCGGTGCGCGCCATCAGTGTTGGCGGCGCGCCGGGCATTCAACCCATTCATAAAATTGCGCTCGCCATGCCACACGCCCTGATTGTTGAAGACGATCCCAATAGCCTGTCCGGGCTGTCGGCAATCCTCGCCGCCGACGGCTTTTCAGTCGACACCGCGACCACGCTCGCCGAGGCGCGCGGCGCATTGACGCGCTTCATTCCGGACGTCGTGCTCGTCGACCTGAATCTGCCGGATGGCAGCGGACTCGATCTGTTGCAGCATCTGCCCGCGCATCCGCCAGGCGGCGCGCTTCCGGTGATCGTGATGACCGGCAATGCGACCGTCGAGAGTGCGATCGAGGGCTTGCGGCACGGTATCTGGGACTATCTGCTGAAGCCGGTCAACATCCCGCGTCTGCGCAGCCTGCTCGCGCGCATTCCGCGGCCTTATGAACTGACCGAGGAAGTCCAGGCGCTGCGTGCATCGCTGCGTCAACTGGGACGCTTCGGTTCGATGCTCGGCCGCAGCAGCACGATTCAGCACGTGTACGACACGATCGAGCGGCTTGCGCCGACCGAAGCGGCGGTGCTGATCTCCGGCGAAGCCGGCACCGGCAAGGAGATCGCCGCGCACACGCTGCACGACATGAGCCGCCGTCGCAAAGGCCCATTCGTCACCTTCGATTGCCGCGGCGCGGCCGCCGGCGGCCTCAATCGCTCGCTCGACAGCATGCTGTTCGGCCACGAACGCGGCGCATTCGGCGGCGCCGAGCAGCGCGAGCCAGGCCTCTTCGAACAGGCGAGCGGCGGCACGCTGTTCATCAACGAAATCACCGAGCTGCCGCGCGCGCAGCAGGAAGCGCTGTTGCGCGCGCTCGATTCGCAGACCTTTATGCGCGTGGGCGGTAGCAACCAGATCGTGACCGACTTCCGACTGATCGCGTCGACGCGCAAACCGCCGCGCGCGGCGGTCGCGGACGGCTCGCTGCATCAGGACCTCGCGCTGCGTCTCGAAGCCGCCGCGGTCAACCTGCCGCCGCTGCGCGAGCGCGGCGAAGATCCGGTGCTGATCGCGCAGGCAGTCGTCGACGAACTGAATGTGGAAGCGACCGCGCGCGGCACGCCCGAGGTCGCGAAGCAGGCCGGGCCGAACTTCCTGCGCGAATGCCTCGCGTACGACTGGCCGGGCAACGTGCGCGAGCTGCAGGAACGCGTGCGGCGCGCCTATCAGGCATCCGGCGACGTGATCGAATCGTTGCGCGCCGACGAAGCTGGCACGGCCAACGGCCGCGAGCTGAACGGCAGCCGCGTTCAGGTGACGGTCGGCACGCCGCTCGCGGATGTCGAAGAAATGCTGATTCGAGCGACGCTCGATGCGGTCGGCGGCACGCGGCATCGCGCCGCGTCGTTGCTGGGAATCAGCCCGAAGACGCTCTACAACAAGCTGCAGCGCATGCGCTTGAACTGAGCGATTGCTCGACGGCGGTTCGAGCGAGTCGGAGCTGATAAAAAAATGGCGCCTTGAATTGCTTCAAGGCGCCATTGCCATTTATGCAAAGGTACTGCGAACCAGCTTCTGCGCTTCGGCGTACCGTGGCTCGGCCATCAGCTTGCTCCACGTGAGCGCCTTGCCGCGCGGCCGCATGCGCTTCAGCCGCCGCAGCGATTCCTTCGACGGCGTGACGCGCAGTGCGTCGAGCACCTTCTCCGCTTCGTCCGGCTGGTTGCAGATCAGCACCATGTCGCAGCCGGCCTCCAGCGCGGCTTGCGCGCCTTCGGTCAGCGTGCCGCCCTGGCGCGCGGCTTCCATTGATAGATCGTCGCTGAAGATCGCGCCTTCGAAGCCGAGCTTGCCGCGCAGGATGTCCTGCAACCAGATGCGCGAGAAGCCGGCCGGTTTCGCATCGACCGCCGGATAGACGACGTGCGCGGGCAGCACCGCGCCAAGCGACAGACCGAGCCAGTCGTACGGCGCGACGTCGTTGCCGAGGATCTCGTCGAGCGGGCGTTCGTCGACGGGCATCGCAACGTGCGAATCTGCCTGCGCGAATCCGTGCCCTGGAAAATGCTTGCCGCAGTTGCTCATGCCGGCGAGCGCGAGACCGTGATTGAGGCTCTTCGCGAGCAGCGCGACCACGCGCGGATCGCGATGGAACGCGCGATCGCCGATCACCTGCGAGTGCCCATAGTCGAGGTCGAGCACCGGCGTGAAGCTCATGTCGATACCGCATGCGCGCAATTCCGCGGCGAGGATGTAGCCGACCGCGGTCGTCACCTTCGTCGCGTGCAGCACGTCCTCGTCCCACAACGCGCCGAGCTTGCCCATCGACGGCAGCACCGTGAAGCCGTCGGTACGAAAGCGCTGCACGCGGCCGCCTTCGTGATCGACCGCGATCAGCAGATCCGGGCGAATCGCGCGGATCGCATCGGTCAGCGCGACCAGTTGCGCGCGGCTCTCATAGTGGCGCGCGAACAGGATCACGCCGCCGGTCATCGGGTGAGCGAGACGCCTTTTGTCATCGCGGTTCAGCGTTTTGCCGACCACGTCGAGCATCACCGGTCCGGGTGTGGTTTTCATCGAATTCCGCTGGAAAAGAGTCTGACGCAAAGACAAACGCGACCGTCAGCGGCCGCGTTCAACGTTTTTATTCGGTGGCGGAGTGCGCGGACGAAGCCCGCGACGCCGGCGCGGCAAACGAACTTTCCGTCTCGTCCGGCCGCTGCGTCTCGGCGATCACGAACGACACCGCGTAATCACGCTCGTCGCTGATCGTCACGCGCGCCGTGATGCCGCGCGCGTCGAGCCAATCGGCCAGCTCGCCGGAGGCGAGCACCATCGGCTCGCCGCTCGGCCGGTTCAGCGTCTGCAACGCGCGCCAGCTCATCGGCCAATGCATGCCGAGGCCGATTGCCTTCGAGAACGCCTCTTTCGCCGAAAAACGTGTCGCGAGAAACGCGAGACCGCGCGCCGCCGAACGGGCCTGACGCGCGTGATAGACGCGAAGTTCGTCGGGACCGAGCACCTTCTCGGCGAAACGGCCATTGGTGCGAGTCATCACCGCTGCGACACGGCTGACCTGAACGATGTCGGTGCCGATTCCGTAGATTGCCATGCGTGCGTCCGTCGCGAGATTGGGTTACGCGCGCGCGCCGAGACGCGCGGCGACCATGATCGCCTTCATCTCGCGCACCGCGTTGTCCCAGCCCGCGAAGATCGCGTGCGCGACGATCGCATGGCCGATGTTGAGTTCGACGATGCCGTCGATAGCCGCAATCTGCTGCACGTTCGTGTAGTGCAGGCCGTGGCCCGCGTTCACCTTGAGGCCGAGCGTCGTGCCGAATTCGACCGCCCGCACGATGCGCTCGTATTCGCGCTGCTGTTCGGCGGGATCATGCGCTTCGGCGTAGCGGCCGGTGTGCAGCTCGATCACCGGTGCGCCGGCTTCGTGCGCGGCGCGAATCTGCGTTTCGTCGGGATCGATGAACAGCGACACGCGCGAGTTGGCATCCGCAAGTTGCGTGCATGCGGCGCGCACCGCCTCGAACTGGCCGGCGACGTCGAGACCGCCTTCGGTCGTCAGCTCCGCGCGCTTTTCCGGCACGAGGCACACGTCGTGCGGCTGCACTTCGCACGCGATGTCGAGCATTTCGGCCGTGACCGCGCATTCGAGATTCATACGCGTTCTCAGCAGCGGACGCAGCTTGTGCACGTCGGCGTCGACGATATGCCGGCGATCTTCGCGCAAGTGCAGCGTGATCGCATCGGCGCCGGCTTCTTCGGCCATCAGCGCGGCGCGGATCGGATCGGGATAGGACGTGCCACGCGCGTTGCGCAGCGTGGCAATGTGGTCGATATTCACGCCGAGGTCGATCACGGTCGGCGAAGTCAGGAAGAAGCTCATAAGTTCTGCAGGTCGATCAGGATCTGGCGGGTGGCAAGCGGCGCGCCGCCGAGATAGGTGTTGAGCAGGAAGCGCATCAGCGTTTTGCTTTGCGCGACGGTCTGCGCTCGATGGTAATCGTCCTTTTCCATATCGAGCAAGGTTTGTCCCGATACCACCGGCCACTGCGCGGGCCATTCGTCCGATGCCTCGCGCACGCCGCGCTCGGGATCGAACACGTAGCGGCCGTCGGCGAGCACGGCCTTGCGCGCGACCGTGCGGTCGAGCGCCATCGCGTAGCCGGTCTCGCGCAGCAGCACGCGTTCGAACGAGCGCAGCACCTGCACGGGTGGCTCATCGTGCGCAAGACGCGTCAGCGTGACGACGTAGTGATGGAACAACTGCGGATGCGGGTCTTCGCGCGCACAGAAGCGCACCAGCAGTTCGTTGACATAGAAACCGCACAGCAGCGCGTCCCCGGTCAGCGGCAGCATGCCGCCGACCCACTCGGCGCCGGTCAGCGTGCGCATTTCGGATTTGCCCGACCATGCGAGCGACAAAGGCTGGAACGTTTGCAGCACGCCGCGCAACGCGGAGTGCGGGCGCTTTGCGCCCTTCGCGACGAGCGCGAGACGACCGTGATCGCGCGACAGCACGTCGATGATCAGGCTGGTCTCGCGATACGGGTAGCTATGCAGCACGAACGCGGGCTGCTCGGTGATCCGGTATTCGGATGTGGAGGTGCGCGGCGCGCGACGCGTTGGCGCTTTGCGCGGCTCGCCATCGTCGGCGGGCGCGCTATTCGCGCTATTCGCGCTATTCGCGCCTTTTGCCTGAGCCGACGACTTCCTCGCGCTACGCGCGGGCCGCGACGGCTCGTGCTCCGGTTGGTCCGGAGCCTCGTCTGAATTGAGCGTCATCCACGCGTCATTCGTACCCATACGCACGAAGCCCGGCTTCGTTGTCGGCCCAGCCGCTCTTCACCTTGACGAAGGTCTCGAGATACACCGGCCCGTCGAACAGCTTCGCCATGTCGAGGCGCGCCTCGGTGCTGATCTGCTTCAGCTTCGCGCCCTTCTGGCCGATGATCATCGCCTTGTGCGTGTCGCGATCGACGAGAATCGTCGCGAAGATACGGCGCAGTCGCCCTTCGGTTTCGAACTTGTCGATCAGCACGGTGCTGGTGTACGGCAGTTCGTCGCCGGTCCAGCGGAAGACTTTCTCGCGCAGGATTTCGGCCGCAAGGAAGCGCTCGCTGCGATCGGTCAGGTCGTCCTCGCCGTAGATCGGCTCGCCTTCCGGCAGGAACGGCTTGATGGTCGCCATCAGACGCTTGATGTCGTCGGTATTTTTCGCCGACAGCGGCACGATCTCGTTGAACTCGCGCAGCGTGCTCATCTGCTGCATGAACGGGAACAGCGAGTCTTTATCCGACACGCGATCGAGCTTGTTCGCGATCAGCAACGTCGGCACCTTCGCCGGGATGAGGTCGAGTACCTTCTGGTCGTCGGGGCCGAAGCGGCCTGCTTCGATGACGAACAGGATCGCATCGACTGAGGTCAGCGTCGACGTGACGGCGCGATTCAGCGAGCGGTTCAGCGCGCCGCTGTGCTTGGTCTGGAAACCGGGCGTGTCGACGAAGATGTACTGGGCGTCTTCGAGCGTGTTGATGCCGGTGATGCGATGGCGCGTGGTCTGCGCCTTGCGCGACGTGATGCTGACTTTCTGGCCGACCAGCGCGTTCATCAGCGTGGACTTACCGACGTTCGGGCGGCCGACGATCGCGACCATGCCGCAGCGAAAACCAGTGGGAGTGGGAGCGTTCATATTCGGACTACGGCAGGTTCAGGTCGGCGCGCGCGACGCGCACGCCGATGGCAATCAATGGCCCGCATCGGCGACGCGCGTTTGCACCGCGCCGGCGACGCCGGGTTCGTGTTCGGCAGGTGCCGCCGGGACCGCCGAGACAACCGACGCGGGCGCGGCGGAAACGCTCGATGAGGGAGTGCCCGGCACGGCTTCGCGGTTACGCTGACGCTCTGCGCTGCGCGCGTGTGACGGCGCGTCGGCTTTGAGGTCGGGGGTTTTGTCCGCTGAGTGTTTTTCGGCCGGCTTGTCGACAGGTTTCTCGCCTGAGTGCACCGAAACCTTGTCGGCTCTCTCCGCCTTTTCGGATTTCTCGGCGCGCTCCGGCTTGTCATGTCCGCTGTACTCCACATGCGCGGCACGGATGACGGCCAACGGCGCACCGGCGGCGCCCGGCGCTGCACGCTCGGCTGCAGGCCTTTCAACCGCTGATTTTTCCACGGCAGACTTGTCGGCGTGGGCTTCAACCGCAGCAGGCGCGCGCCCTTCGCCGCGCGCGCTCTTGCGATCCGGTGTGCGTAAATCCAGTGCGGCCTGCACGCCGGTCACGCCCGGCACGATTTCCTGCTCGGCGTTTTTCGCGGCGCGCGCGCTTTTCGAACGCTTCGGCTTCGCAACTACGGCAGGCGCCGCGGCCATTACTTCGTCGAGCGCTTTCTTTGCGGCCGCCTGCTCCGCCGCGCGACGGCTCGCGCCCGAGCCGGACACCTTGACGTCGAGCTTTGGCACCGTGCATTCGACTTCGAATTGTTGATTGTGCGCCGCACCATGGGTGGCGACGACCGTATAGGTAGGCAACGCAATCTTGTGGCCCTGCAGATACTCCTGCAGCAGCGTCTTAGCGTCCTTGCCGAGCGTACGCGGGTCGATATGGTCGAGGATTGGCACGTAGAGGCGTTTGATGACCGTCTGCGCAGCGTCGAAGCCGCCGTCGAGAAATATCGCACCGAGCACCGCCTCCAGCGTATCCGCGAGGATGGACGGCCGGCGGAAGCCGCCGCTGCGCAATTCACCCTCGCCGAGGCGCAGGCCCTCGGAGATATTGAGTGCCTGAGCAATCTCGTAAAGGGACTGCTGCTTGACCAGATTGGCACGCACGCGCGACAGATCGCCTTCGTCGAGTTTGCCGAAACGTTGGAACAAAAGCGCAGCCACCGCGCAATTCAGAACGGAGTCGCCGAGAAATTCGAGCCGTTCGTTGTGCGTGGAGCTGTGACTGCGGTGTGTTAAAGCCTGGCGCAGCAATTCCGCATTGCGAAATTCATAGCGCAAACGGCTTTCCAACGGAGATAGAGGCATGGGCAGAGTATAACGCGGGCGCCTGACCCGGCGGAAAGGCGGGGCGCCAGAGGAAAAAGCGTGGTGAAGCGACGTTACCGCGAGTTCTTAAAGTAGCATGACAACACGCCGCGACCGAGATAACCGGTGCCGGTTATTCGCGCGGCGTGTGATCGCTCATGAGAAGTGATCACGAAGCGATCAATGCACTCGACTCACTGGAAGGAGCCGATGCGTCGCAGATCGCTGAAGTTCATCCAGATGAAAAATGCGCGGCCGACGATATTGCGTTCAGGCGCAAAACCCCAGTACCGGCTATCCGCGCTGTTGTCTCGGTTATCGCCCATCATGAAGAAGTTGCCCGGCGGCACTTTGCAGATCACGCCACGTGCGTTGTATTGGCAGTTGTCGCGATAGGGGAAGTCTTCCGCACCAACGATGAACGGCGGCACCGCCGGATTATTTAGGATCGCGTTCTTGCGGCCGTCGATATCTTCCTGGAACTGCTTCGCATAGCCGAGCCGCTCTTCGTCGAGATAATCGGGCAGCGGCGTTTCTGGCACCGGCTTGCCGTTGACGGTCAACTTCTTGTCCTGATACTCGACCACATCGCCCGGCAGGCCAATCACACGCTTGATGTAGTCGACCGATTCGTCTTTCGGATAACGGAACACCACCACGTCGCCGCGCTGGACCGGACGGCCCTGCGTGATCCTCGTATTGGTGATCGGCAAACGAAGACCGTATTCGAATTTATTGACGAGGATGAAGTCGCCCACCAGCAGCGTCGGCACCATGGAGCCGGATGGGATCTTGAACGGCTCGACCACGAACGAGCGCACGACGAACACCACCAGAATCACCGGAAAAAAGCTCGCCGTATATTCGAGCCACCACGGCTGACGCAGCTTGTCGTCACGCAAACGCGCGCGGGTTTGCGCGGCGTTTTCATCGGCGAAACGCTCGCCGATGCGCGCCTGCTGACGATCGAATTCGGCGACTGCTGCTTCTGCCTCGCGGCGCCGTTTCGGCAGGAAAACCAGTTTGTCCGCGACCCATGCGACACCCGTCAAAACGACGAGCACAAAAAGAATCAGCGCGAAATTCATAGGGTTCCGTTATTCAACTTATTTGTCTTCGACACGCAGAATAGCGAGGAAAGCCTCTTGCGGGATTTCAACCGAGCCCACCTGCTTCATTCGCTTCTTGCCTGCCTTCTGCTTTTCAAGCAGCTTCTTCTTACGCGTGATATCACCGCCGTAGCATTTTGCCAGCACGTTCTTACGCAACGCTTTAATGTTTTCGCGCGCGATAATGTTCGAACCGATCGTGGCTTGAACCGCTACGTCGTACATCTGACGCGGAATCAGCTCGCGCATTTTCGCTGCCACTTCGCGGCCGCGATACTGGCTTTGCGAGCGATGCACGATCACCGACAGCGCATCGACCTTGTCGCCGTTGATCAGCATGTCGACCTTCACGACGTCCGACGCGCGGTATTCCTTGAACTCGTAATCCATCGACGCGTAACCGCGCGAAATCGACTTCAGACGATCGAAGAAATCGAGCACGACTTCGCCCATCGGGATTTCGTACGTCAGTTGGACCTGACGACCGTGATACTGCATGTTGATCTGGTTGCCGCGCTTCTGCGTACACAACGTGATCACCGCGCCGACGTAGTCTTGCGGCATGTACAGGTTCACGGTGACGATCGGCTCGCGCACTTCCTCGATCTTCGATGGCTCTGGCATCTTGGCCGGATTCTCGACCATCAGGGTCGTGCCGTCGCGCTGCAGGACTTCGTAGACCACGGTCGGCGCCGTCGTGATCAGGTCCATGTCGAACTCGCGCTCGAGACGTTCCTGCACGATTTCCATGTGCAACAGACCGAGGAAGCCGCAGCGGAACCCGAAACCAAGCGCTTGCGACACTTCCGGCTCGTACTGCAGCGACGCATCGTTCAGCTTCAGCTTTTCGAGCGAGTCGCGCAGCGCGTCGTACTGGTTCGCTTCGACCGGATAGAGACCCGCGAACACCTGCGGCTTCACCTCCTTGAAGCCCGGCAGCGGCTCGGCCGCTGGCTGGTTCACCAGCGTAACCGTGTCGCCGACCTTCGCCGCCGCGAGTTCCTTGATGCCGGCGATGATGAAGCCCACCTGCCCCGCCGACAGCGATTCGAGATTCTTCGACTTCGGCGTGAACACGCCGATATGTTCCACCGGATACTGCGCACCGGTTGCCATCAGGCGGATCTTGTCCTTCGGACGCAGCGTGCCGTTGACGATGCGCACGAGCATCACGACACCGACGTAGTTGTCGAACCACGAGTCGATGATGAGCGCCTGCAGCGGCGCTTCCGGATCGCCCTTCGGCGGCGGTACTTTCGCGATCAGCGCTTCGAGCACGTCTTCGACGCCGAGGCCGGTCTTCGCGCTGCAATGTGTGGCGTCGGTCGCGTCGATGCCGATCACGTCCTCGATCTCGGCGATCGCGTTTTCGGGGTTCGCCGCCGGCAGATCGATCTTGTTCAACACCGGCACCACTTCGACGCCAAGTTCGATGGCCGTGTAGCAGTTGGCGACGGTTTGCGCCTCCACGCCCTGGCTCGCGTCGACGACGAGCAGCGCACCTTCGCACGCGGACAGCGAGCGGCTGACTTCGTACGAGAAGTCGACGTGCCCGGGGGTGTCGATCATGTTCAGGTTATAGACTCGGCCGTCGCGCGCGCGATACGACAACGCGGCGGTTTGCGCCTTGATGGTAATGCCGCGCTCGCGCTCGAGATCCATCGAGTCGAGCACCTGAGCTTCCATCTCGCGGTCGGACAGACCACCACAAATCTGGATGATGCGATCGGCGAGCGTCGACTTGCCATGGTCGATGTGCGCAATGATCGAGAAGTTACGAATATGATCCATTCAGTGCCGATCAAGCGAAAAGGCGCGCCCGGACAATAGCGGAGCACGCCTTGTAAGTAGGTGAAAAACCTGTCTATTTTAGCCGAAAAGCCCCTCGGCCGGCGCATCTTGCATAGCGCGGGCCTCAAGACTACGTAGAGGAGGCGAGGAATTTACCGTGCGCATCGCAGCGAGTCACGACAAAAACATGCGCATGGATCGCGCGAATCACTATGCCGCGCGGATGCATATCAGGGTGCCGCCGCCACACGCGACGCATGCGCGGCCAATGCCGCCCGCACGCGTACTTCGTCGAGATGGTAGTGGCACAACTCGACGCCATCGCATACCAGCACCGGCACCAACTCGTTGTAACGCGCTTCGAGCAACGGATCGCGGTCGACGTCGATCACCGCCAGTTGCGCTCCGAACTCGGCCAGCAACGGCTCGAGCGCGGCGCGCATGTCCTCGCACAGATGGCACCACGCGCGCCCATAGAGCGTGAGCGATGCCGTCATCGTCATTTCTGCGCGCTGCGCGGACGGACCGGCACAAACTGCGTGTTGTCGCCGCGACGCACCAGCAACGCGACCATCTTCTGCGAATCGAGGTGTGAGGTCAGTTCGTCGAACTGTTTCGCGCTCGTCACATCCATGTCGCCAACCCGCAGGATGATGTCGCCCTTTTGGAGCCCGACACGGGCTGCTGGACCGTCGACCGCGTCGATCTGCACGCCGTTCTGGATCTTCAGCGCTTTCTGCTGATCGGCGGGAATGTCGCTGACCGCGATGCCAAGCGCGTTGGTCGCGCGCTGCTTCGGCGCCTGCGGCTTCTTCTGATCTGCTTTCGCGACCTTGTCCGCCTGCATTTCTGCGATCGTGATCGGCAGTTCACGCGTCTGACCCTTGCGCCAGATCGAGATCGACGTCTTCGTGCCCGGCTTCGTATCGCCGACCATGCGCGGCAGGTCCGTGGCGGTGTCGACCGAATGACCGTTGAACTTCAGGATGATGTCGCCCGGCTGCACGCCGGCCTTGTCGGCCGGGCCGCCCGGCTCGACGCTGCTGACGAGCGCGCCCTGCGCCTTCGGCAAGCCGAGCGAATCGGCGACGTCTTTCGTCACTTCACCGATCGCCACCGCGATGCGGCCGCGCACCACCTTGCCCGAACTCTTCAGCTGATCGGCCACCCGCATCGCTTCGTCGATCGGAATCGCGAACGAAATGCCCATGAAACCGCCGGTGCGGCTGTAAATCTGCGAATTGATGCCGATCACTTCGCCTTGCATGTTGATTAGCGGACCGCCCGAGTTGCCCGGATTGACGGCTACGTCGGTCTGGATGAACGGCAGGTAGTCGCCGGTGTCGCGTCCCTTCGCGCTGACGATACCGGCCGTCACCGTGTTTTCGAGACCGAACGGCGACCCGATCGCGACGACCCATTCGCCGACGCGCACCTTGTTCGAATCGCCGATCGTGATGGTCGGCAGGTTCGACGCGTTGATCTTCACGACCGCGACGTCGGTACGGTCGTCGACCCCGATCAGCTTCGCCTTGAATTCGCGCTTGTCGGTCAGCGTCACGTAGATCGTGTCCGCGTCGTCGACGACGTGAGCGTTGGTCATCACGTAGCCGTCCGCCGACAGGATGAAGCCCGAGCCCACCCCGCTGTTCTGTTCGGGGTCGGTGTTGTCCTGTGAATCCGGGCTGCCGCCGCTGCCGCCCCCCCCTCCACCGCCACCGCCGTTATCACCACCGCGCGGTGATTGCGGTGACTGCGGCAACGGAATCCCGAAGAAGCGCCGGAAGAACTCCGACATATCGCCGTCGTCCATACCCGGCGGCAGGCCGCCGCGGGAACTACCGTTCGACACGCGCGTTGTCGTGCGAATGTTGACGACCGCCGGGCCGACCTTGTCGACGAGGTCAGTGAAGTCGGGCAGATTGGCAGCGGGAGCCGCTGATGCCATATGCGGCACAAGCGGCAAACACGCCGCCACCACTACGGCCGCGAGGAATTTGCGCACCGAGAAAGTCGTCATATCGTAGCAAGCCGAGGGATTTCAGGATTCGGAAGGGTTACTTCGGAGCTTTGTATTCTATGGCAGACGCGAATTGCTGCAATGTGGTTTGGGGCACCTCACCAAGCAGGGTAATCCAGAAGTCACCCTGACGCTTGACCAGGACGTGCGTCGCGCCGCTATCGCCCGTGCCCTCTTTGCGCGTGTTGTTCTCGACCGGCTCGACGAAAACCGAAATCGCCGCGAGGCCGTCGGAAAACACGGCCTGGTCGACCGGGATCGGCGGCTGCCCCGCCTCGCGCGATGCCATCGGACGGCGCAACTGACGGATGATATGGAACCCCCGCACCGACGGATTGATTAGCCAACCCTGCGCGGCCATGTCGACCGGCTCGACTGGCGGACGCACGACCGTCCAGCCCGTGAGATTGCGGATGCCGTTGACGATGCCCGCCTTGTCGACCGGCACGCCGATGCGGACCTGCGAAAACGACAGTTGCTCGAGCACCTGGCCGCTCGGGTCGAGCGTCTGCGCGCGCAGCAGCAGACCGGTCTTTTTGTCGGCCCACAGCTTGTACGCGAACCGGTACGCGTCTTTCGGATCGAGTTCCATCACGAGACTGTCGACGCCCGCGACGCGGTCATCGGCCAGCATCTTCGGCTCGTAGACGGACAGTACCTGCTCGCCGTTCACCGACAGCAGCGCGGGGAATGAATCCTTGTTCTGCCGTTTTTCGAAGACCACGATACGCCGTTCCGGCAGGAACGTGTACATGTCGTCGTTGTGGCGCAGCATTTTGCGCGGCTTGCCGTCGAGGCTTTCGAGCTGCTCGAACTCGCCGTCCGTATGCGTGGAGTAATGCGCGATGCGCGACGTCTGCACGAAATTGCCGCGCTGATAGACGAAGGCGCCCTCGTAGTTCTGCTGCTGGGCGGCCTGATGGATGCGGTCGAGCAGTTCCGCGGCCGTGCGACGGGCGACGACCGGATCGTCTTGAGCGAAGACCCGCGGTGTAGCGGACAACAACACGGCTGCACAGAACAGAAATGCTGGCAACCGCCCCCAGATAGTCGTTTTATTGAACCGCGGAATCTGCATCAAACTATTGGCCCTGCGTGGAGACTGAGGCAGCGCGAATCACCGGCATCGAGCCAGCCATCGCCGGTTGCTGCGCGAATTGCTGATGAGCTTCGAGGTATTGATCGAGGCTCGCGTCGCGAATGATGTTGGAGTCTTGCGCGGGCACCGAGGCCATGGCGACACGCTGCACCGGGTCGGCGTGCGATTGGAGCGAAGCAAGCTGGGCACCCGGACCACCCGGCACGCCCTGCAGCTGCGGCACGACGATCCAGGTCAAGGTAGCGGCCGCGGCAGCGACGGCAAAAGCCGGCACGACTCGCCGGCGCAGCCCGAGCAGGCGGCGCGTGACCGACGCGGACGCGGCGGCTGGCGCCAGCACATGCGGCTCGCTTTCGAGGCGCGCGGCAAAACCGCTGAGAAAGGCGCTGCTCCGTGCGGGGCTGACTGCCAGATCGTCGGAACGTAGCGCGTCGCCGATCAGGTGGTAGCTCGACCAGGCGGCGCGATCATCGCCGTCCAGTTCCGCAAGAAACTTGTCCAGATTCAGATGCTCTTCGCCAAACAATTCACCGTCGACGAAAGCGGACAGACGCTCGCCGCGCGAGCCCGCTTGCGATTGCATCGAGACCGACCCCATGATGCTCCCCATCTTCCAAATACCCCGTAGTGACACCACTAATCCAGATATTGCGCCGCTGCCCCGCCAAGCCTGCTGGACGTTCAAAAGCCTCTACCAGCGCTTGCCTTCGGGTGTGTCAAGCAATGGTCGCAATTTTGCCGCAATGGCTTCGCGAGCGCGGAAAATTCGTGATCTGACTGTGCCAATTGGGCAACCCATCATCTCAGCGATTTCCTCGTAGCTCAAACCCTCAATTTCTCGAAGAGTAATGGCGGTGCGCAATTCTTCCGGTAAAACCGCCATCGCAGCATTGACCGTCTCGGCGATCTGCTTGCTCATCAACATCGACTCAGGCGTGTTGATATCCCTTAGTTGGTCAGCGTCGGAGAAAGTTTCAGCTTCTTCAGCATCCGCTTCGGTCGAGGTCGGCGCACGCCGGCCTTGGGTGGCAAGGTAGTTCTTCGCGGTATTTACCGCAATCCGGTACAACCACGTATAAAACGCCGACTCGCCGCGAAACTGCGGCAACGCGCGATACGCCTTGATAAATGCGTCCTGTGCGACGTCTTCGACTTCGGCGGGATCCCGCACGAGACGCGAGATCAGCCGGAGAATCTTGCGGTGGTATTTGGAGACCAGAAGCTCGAACGCGGCCTTGTCGCCCTTCTGGACGCGTTCGACCAGCACCTGATCAATTTCTTTTTCGCTCACCTGATAAATCCGTTAACTATAGGGCGCATGGCGGGGGACCATTGTAGCGCCCCCCTCGTGAGGGCACGTTACTACGGTAACAGCGGTTACAGTCGTTACAGTCAGGCGCCGGCCGCACGCCGGCCCAGCACGGAAAGTTCGCGGAAAACATTGGGCGGCAGCGCGTCGGCGGCGAGCAGCAGGGAGCGCGTACGGCCCAGCGACGCACGCATGAGGCCACGCCTTCGACCTCTCTCGGGCGCGAGCGCGAGCACCAACAAACGGCTGCTCCACTGCGCGCAACCGACGACGCGACCTCGCGCGAGCAATTCACCGGCGCGGTTCCAGGCGGAAATCTCGCCCATCGCGATATGCAGCGCAACGGGCTGCGCCGCGTCATGCCTAGCCGCGCACAGTGCAAGGAAGGCTGCGACCGCGAGCGTCAACGCAGCGGCCTGCCACGCGCTCAAGCGCGGCGCGAGGCAGGTATAAACGGCTAACGTCGCAATCAGCACGAACGCCCCCGCCGCGGCACGCATTGCGACAGAGCGACGCAACGCAATCCGCTGCGTTGTCCTGCTCAACGTTGCCGGTGCGGGGGAAAGCGCCGGCGAAGCCGGCGTCGCGAACTGACGCGTCACCCGTGATCAGGCGCGCTTGAACACCAGCGTGCCGTTCGTGCCGCCGAACCCAAACGAGTTCTTCAGCGCGACGTCGATCTTCATGTCCCGCGCGGTATTTGCGCAGTAATCGAGATCGCAGGCCGGGTCCTGGTTGAAGATGTTGATGGTCGGAGGCGAGACCTGGTGATGCACGGCGAGCACCGTGAACACCGACTCCAGACCGCCGGCGCCGCCCAGCAGGTGACCCGTCATCGACTTGGTCGAATTGACGACCATGTCCTTCGAGTGGTCGCCGAACGCCCGCTTGATGCCGGTCGTTTCCGCCAGATCGCCGAGCGGCGTGGACGTGCCGTGCGCGTTCAGGTAGTTCACCTGATCGCCGTTGATGCCCGCGTTCTTCAGCGCTGCGAGCATGCAGCGGCGTGCGCCGTCGCCGTCTTCGAGCGGCGCTGTCATGTGGTACGCATCGCCGCTCATGCCGTAGCCGCCGATTTCCGCGTAGATCTTCGCGCCACGCGCCTTCGCGTGCTCGTATTCTTCGAGCACCATCACGCCCGCGCCTTCGCCGAGCACGAAGCCGTCGCGGTCCTTGTCCCACGGACGGCTAGCGGTTGCCGGGTCGTCATTGCGTTGCGACAGCGCGCGCGCCGCCGCAAAGCCGCCGATACCGAGCGGGGACACGGTCGATTCCGCGCCGCCGGCAATCATCACGTCGGCGTCGCCGTATTCGATCAGGCGCGAAGCCTCGCCGATGCAGTGCAGACCGGTCGTGCACGCGGTGACGATCGACAGATTCGGACCCTTGATGCCGAACTTGATCGACAGGTGGCCGGAGATCATGTTGATGATCGAAGCCGGCACGAAGAACGGCGAAATGCGGCGCGGGCCGCGATTGAGCAATTCGGTTTGGGTGATTTCGATCATCGGCAGACCGCCGATGCCCGAACCGACCACCACGCCAATGCGCTCCGAATTCTCGTCGGTGACTTCGAGCCCGCTGTCCTGCATCGCCTGGATGCCCGCGGCCACGCCGTAGTGGATGAACGTATCCATGTGGCGCGCTTCCTTACCGGGGATGTAGTCCTCGATATTGAAGCCCTTCACCTCGCCGGCGAAACGAGTCGAGAAGTTCGACGCATCGAACTTCGTGATATTGGCAATCCCAGACTTGCCGGCGACCAGATTGGCCCAGCCATCGGCAACATTATTGCCAACAGGCGAAATCAGCCCCAGGCCTGTAACAACAACACGACGGCGGCTCACGGTAACCCCTTTTTCATAGATGACAAAAGCAAAAGCCACAGCGCCCACAGGAATCGCCCTGTGTGCCCTGTGGCTGTTTAAGTCGGCAATCGCGCGGAAAGTTGCGCTGTCAACATCGCTGGCTCCTGCGTGGCAAGCGGCGTGGCGTATGGCGTGTCAATGGACACACCCCATGGCGCCGACCCTGCTGGCGCCGGCAAGCGGCACGGCAGGGCGTCATGCGCGACCCGTGCAGAAACGCAGGCGCGAATGACCTTAGGCCTTGACGTTCGCGCGAGCGTAGTCGATCGCTTGCTGAACGGTGGTGATCTTCTCGGCTTCTTCATCCGGAATTTCCATGCCGAATTCGTCTTCGAGGGCCATCACGAGTTCAACGGTGTCCAGCGAGTCGGCGCCCAGATCGTTCACGAACGACGCTTCGTTCTTGATTTCCGCTTCCGCAACGCCCAGTTGTTCCGCGACGATCTTCTTGACGCGCTGTTCGATATTGTCCATTACCCCTCCAAGGGAAAAGAAGTTCAAAAATACAGGTGCGCGCATTTTATCAGGTTTGACCCGGCAAAAAAGCGGCGCTTCGGGTTCCTGTCAACGCATGCGCCTCGTGCTTCTGCGAACGCATCAAGGCGCGGATAGTAACCGAATTTGGTTACTGCATGTACATGCCGCCGTTCACGTGCAGCGTCGTGCCGGTGATGTAGCCCGCTTGCGGCGACGCGAGGAAAGCGACCGCGTGCGCGATGTCTTCCGGGCTGCCGAGACGGCCGAGCGGAATCTGCGTTTTCAGCACGGTCTGCTGCTCTTCGGGCAGCGCCTTGGTCATGTCGGTATCGATGAAGCCAGGTGCCACGCAGTTGACCGTGATGCCACGGCTGCCGATCTCGCGCGCGAGCGCGCGCGTCATGCCCGCGACGCCCGCCTTCGCGGCCGCGTAGTTGATCTGGCCAGGGTTGCCGGCCGAGCCGACCACCGACGTGATATTGATGATCCGGCCGCCCTTCGCTTTCATCATCGGGCGCAGCACCGCACGCGACAGACGGAACACCGACTTCAGGTTGGTGTCGACCACCGCGTCCCAGTCGTCGTCCTTCATGCGCATCGCCAGTTGATCCTGCGTGATGCCGGCGTTGTTCACCAGCACGTTCAGCGCGCCGAATTCCTTGACCGTGCCGTCGATCAGCGCTTCGGCCGCGGCCGCGTCGTTGACGTCGAGCACCGCGCCGCGGCCGCTCACCCCGGCCGCCTTGAACGCCTCGGTGATCGCCGTCGCGCCGCTTTCGCTGGTCGCGGTGCCGATGACCGTCGCGCCCTGACGCGCGAGTTCCATCGCGATCGCACGGCCGATGCCGCGCGATGCGCCCGTTACGATTGCGATCTGCTTGTCGAGAGTCTTTTCCATCTGTCAGTCCGGATGCCCTTCAAATAGGGCCCATTGATTCTTGTTGATTCGTCTGTCGAGGGATGCCGCGCCAGCGCGGCACGGCTCTGCCGATACCCGCTCGCGAAAGCGCTCAGCCTGCCGTCACGAGCTTCAGCGTTTCTTCGAGCGATGCCGGATCGAACACCGATGCGCCGGCGAGATTGCCGTCGATGCGCTTGGTCAAACCCGCAAGGACCTTGCCCGGGCCGCATTCGATCACGTGCGTGACGCCCTGCGCGGCCATTGCCTGCACGCATTCGACCCAGCGCACCGCACCAGCCGCCTGGCGCACCAGCGCGTCCTTGATTTTGGCCGGCTCGTTGACCACGGCGACGTCGACGTTGTTGATGACGGGAATCGACGGCACCTGCACGTCGATGCTCGCGAGGTATTCGCGCAATTGATCCGACGCCGGCTTGAGCAGCGACGAGTGGAACGGCGCCGACACCGGCAGCGGCAGCGCGCGCTTCGCACCTTTCGCCTTCGCGAATTCGCAGGCTTTCTCGACCGCGGCCTTGTGGCCCGCGATCACGACTTGCGCCGGCGCATTGAAATTGACCGCTTCGACGACGCCCGCGACCGACGCTTCCGCGCAGACCGCGCGCACCGTGTCGTCGTCGAGGCCGAGAATCGCGGCCATGCCGCCTTCGCCCACCGGCACCGCGGTTTGCATCGCCTGCGCGCGGAAACGCACGAGCGGCACCGCGTCGCGGAAAGCTAGCGCGCCGGCCGCGACGAGCGCCGTGTATTCGCCGAGGCTATGGCCGGCGACGATCGCCGGCGCCGGGCCGCCCGCCTGCTGCCACGCGCGATAGGTAGCGTAGGCCGCGGTCAGCATGACCGGCTGGGTGTTGGTGGTGAGATTGAGATCTTCGGCGGGGCCTTCGGCGATCAGCTTGCCGAGGTCCTGGTTGAGTGCGTCGGAGGCTTCCTGAACCGTCTCACGCACGACTGAGTGACCGGCGAATGCATTGAGCATGCCGACCGCCTGCGAGCCCTGCCCAGGAAAAACGAACGCGAATTTCATATCGTCCCCAAAATCTGTTTAATCGGATGATGTGGCTGCCGGCCGCGGCTGCCCGATGGCGCACGGTATTACTCCGGCCGCGCAGGCGCCGCCAGCTACGCCCTACGATGCGTCGTCGCGCTCAGTAGCGAATGACCGACGCGCCCCACGTGAAGCCGCCGCCGACGCCCTCGATCAGCACGTTCTGGCCGCGCTTGATGCGGCCGTCGCGCACCGCGACGTCGAGTGCAAGCGGAATGGACGCCGCCGACGTATTGCCGTGCTCGCCCACCGTGACGACCATGCGCTCCTGCGGCAGGCCGAGCTTGCGGCAGGTGCTTTGCATGATGCGGATATTGGCCTGATGCGGAATCAGCCAGTCGATCTGCTCGGGCTTCAGATCGGCTTTTTCCAATGCTTCGATTGCGACCTTCTCCAGCACGTTGACGGCAAGCTTGAACACCGCCTGACCGTCCATGTGCAGGAACGCGCTGCCAGCGACCACGCCGCCGTTCACGTTGCCCGGCGTGCACAGAATGTTCGAATGGCTGCCGTCCGCGTGCAGCGCGCTCGAGAGCACGCCCGGTTCGTCGGAGGCCTGCAGGATCACCGCGCCGGCGCCGTCGCCGAACAGCACGCAGGTGGTGCGGTCGTTGAAATCGAGGATGCGCGAGAAGGTTTCCGCGCCGACCACGAGGGCCGTGCGATGCTGACCGGTGCGAATCAGACTGTCCACTGTCGCGACCGCGTAAGCGAAGCCTGAGCAGACCGCCTGCACGTCGAACGCGGCGCCCTGATTCTTGATGCCGAGCTTGTTCTGCAGCAGGCAGGCGGTGCTCGGGAACACAAAGTCCGGCGTGGAAGTGGCGACGACGATCAGATCGATGGACTGGGGATCGATGTCCGCCGCTTCGATCGCGCGCTGCGAGGCGATCAACGCGAGGTCGCTGGTAGTGACGTCGGGATCGGCGAAGTGGCGGGCATGGATGCCCGTGCGCGCGACGATCCATTCGTCGCTCGTTTCGACACCTTGCTTGGCGAGACGCTCAGCGAGATCCTGATTGGTGACGCGGTTGGACGGCAGGTAGCTGCCGGTGCCCAGCACGCGGGAGTAGATTGTGGATTGAGCCATTATGCCTTCGAGGATTGCGCAGCGTAGGGCTCGGCCGGCTGGCCTGCGATCGGGCTTGCGTGACCCGCACCGCTTGCGTCGCGCGCCGCCTGTTCGAGAGAACCTGCGTTCTCTTCCATCGCTCGCGCAAGGCGCTCCAGCACGCCGTTTTTGACGGCATCATACCCGCGTTTGATAGCCCACTCAAACGCGTAGGCATCGGCGGAACCGTGGCTTTTGATCACGAGACCGCGCAAGCCGAGCAGCGCGGCGCCATTGTATTGCCGATGGTCGACGCGTTTCTTGAAGCGCATCAATACCGGCAGCGCAAGCACCGCCATCACCTTGGTCAGCCACGAACGGCCAAACTCTTCCTTGATGATGTTGGACAGCATCTGCGCGAGACCTTCCGACGTCTTCAGCGCGACATTGCCGACAAAGCCATCGCAGACGATTACGTCGACGGTGCCCTTGTAGATGTCGTCGCCTTCGACATTGCCATGAAAGTTCAGTGTACTCGCACGCAGCAGTTCGCCGGCGCGCTTGATGATGTCGTTGCCCTTGATGACTTCTTCGCCGATGTTGAGCAGGCCGATGGTGGGCCGCTCTTTGCCTTCGAGCGCGGACACGAGCGCGTGTCCCATCTCGGCGAACTGCAGCAGGTGCTGCGGCTCGCAGTCGACGTTGGCGCCCAGGTCGAGCATCATCGTATAGCCGGTGGGATTGGGCAGGGCGAACGCGATGGCCGGGCGTTCGATACCCGACAGCGTTTTCAGCACATAACGCGAGACCGCCATCAGTGCGCCGGTGTTACCGGCGGAAATGCAGGCTTGCGCCTCGCCTTCCTTGACGCGGTTCAGCGCCACGCGCATCGACGAATCTTTTTTCTTGCGCAGCGCGACCTCGACCGGATCGTCCATCGCGACGACCTCGGTAGCAGGCACGACGGTCAGCGCCGGCAGATCCTGAGCCTTGAGCTTCTTCAGCTGCGCACGAATCGCACTTTCAATGCCGACGAGCAGCAACTGCGCATCGGGATGCGAACGAACGAAGTTGACGGCAGCGGGAACGGTCACGGACGGGCCGTGGTCGCCTCCCATGCAATCTATCGTGAGCTTTACTGTCATGGAGTGCGACGAATTTCAGACACAAAAAAGCGGCAGTTGAATGCCGCCTTTTTGCCGAACCGGGAAAATGTCAAGCGAGCCGATCGCTACGCGAAACGCCACAGGGCGCATCGCAGTCGACGATTAGTCGTTCTTCGTCTTGACGACTTTCTTGCCGCGATAGTAGCCGTTCGGGCTAATGTGGTGACGCAGATGCACTTCGCCCGTGCTCGGCTCGACGGCCAGCGGCGCTGCCGTCAGGAAATCGTGCGAACGGTGCATGCCGCGCTTCGACGGCGACTTCTTGTTTTGTTGAACTGCCATGACTAAAACTCCAAAAAATTTTCCGAATTCTAACACAGCCCGATACGGACTTAACCACTGGCCGAATGGCCAATGCGCCAGCATCGCGCCCCCTGCAACTATTCAGTGCTTCTTGCCGCCCGGTTCGTCGCGTTTCAGACTCTCGAGCGCCGCGAACGGATTGCGCCGCTCGCCGGATTGATCCGGCTCGCCGACATCGCCAGCTTCGTGCTGCGCGGCTTCGTCACCCTCCCCTTCGCTGCCGTCCGCACCCGAGACAAGGCTCTCGTGCACTTCAGGACAGACCTCGTGTTTCGGCACGAGCGGCAAGGAAAGCAGCAACTCTTCTTCGATCAAGTCGATGAGATCGAACTGGCGCGAGCCCACGATCACCTCGACTTCATCCTCGTCGAGCGGAAACTCTTCGGCTTCCGCCTCCGTACTGACGATCCGGTAAGTTGCATCGACGTTGAACGCCTGCGAATACGGCGTCAAGCACCGCTGGCATTCGAGCCACGCGGCACCATGAATCGCCAGCCGCAGATACGGCTGGGGACCTTCGGTGCCGTCGTCCTGCAATTCCGGCTGCGTCGTCCCTTCGGCCTGCCATGTGAACGCGGTGTCGCGATCTGGCGCTTCCGCCGGTACTTCGTTTAACATGCGCGGCAGTTGCGAGACGCGCACGACGCCCGCAGCCTGACGCCCACTTCGCGCAAATTCGAACAGATCGAGTTCATGCGGGTCGGACGGACCTGCAGGTTTGCCAGGATGTTGAGTCATGTGCGCTCCTGCATCGGCAAGCAAGTTGCCGGGGTGATTCGCGAAGGACGATCAGATCCGCCGCGAAGATAATCCGGTGTGCGAGGCAGCCTGTGGGGGCCAGTGGCCATTGCGTTCAACCTGCTGAGCTTTCTTCGACCTTCCGGCTGCCGAAAGCCGCTGAACGCGCCGAGACCCTTCAGGCGCAAGCATACCGTGAAAAGCCCAAAATCATATCCGTTTTGTCTTTTCGAGTCAAACACTTAAGCCCGTACGCACACGAGCCTCGCGCGACCCCGTACGACCTGCCTCTTCCGTTGCCCGCAAACCATGTCTGATTCCTCCAAACGCCCGCCACGCCTGATTCTGGCGTCGAGTTCGCAGTATCGCCGCGAGTTGCTCGAACGCCTGCGCGTGCCGTTCGACATCGTCGTGCCCGCGATCGACGAAACCCCACTCACCGGTGAAACACCCGATACCACTGCGCTGCGCCTTGCCGAAGCCAAAGCGCGCGCGGTCGCCAAAGGCCTCGCCGCAGCCGAACGCGCGCTCGTGATCGGCTCCGACCAGGTCGCCACCTATGACGGCCTGCAGATCGGCAAACCCGGCACGCACGACAGGGCGCTCGCGCAGTTGCAGGCGATGCGTGGTCGCGAGGTACTGTTCCATAGCGCACTGTGTCTGTTCGACAGCGCGACGGACAGCGCGCAGACCGTCGATGTGATCACCCGCGTGCGCTTTCGCAACCTGCCGGACGCGGCGCTCGACGCCTATCTGCGCGCCGAAACGCCGTACGACGTGGCCGGCAGCGCCAAATCCGAAGGACTCGGCATCGCGCTGCTGGAGGCGATCCATTCCGACGACCCGACCGCGCTCGTCGGCCTGCCGCTCATCGCGTTGTCGCACATGCTGCTCGCGGCCGACTATCCGCTTCTGGGGGCATGATGACCGGTACGCTCTATCTGATTCCGAACACACTCGGCGAAGGCGACGCAAGCGCACTCGAGCTGGTGCTGCCCGCGCCCGTGCGCGCCCGTGCGGCGTCGCTGCACTATTACATTGGCGAAAACGCGAAAACCACGCGCGCGTTCCTGAAAAAAGTCGGCACCAAACGGCCCATTCAGGAGATCGAGATTCACGAACTGAACGTCAATACGCCGGGCGGGGAAATCGACAAGCTGCTCGCGCCTCTGCTCTCGGGCACCGACGCAGGCCTCGTCTCCGAGGCTGGCTGCCCGGCAGTCGCGGACCCAGGCGCAATACTCGTGCGACGCGCGCACGAGCGCGGCGTGAAAGTCGTGCCGCTGGTCGGACCGAGTTCGATTCTGCTCGCGCTTATGGCGTCGGGGCTGAACGGCCAGACTTTCGCGTTTCACGGCTACCTGCCCGTCGACGCCGCCGAGCGCGCCAAACGTCTGCGCGATCTCGAGCAACAGTCGCGCAAGAGCAAGCAAACGCAGATCTTCATCGAAACGCCGTACCGGAATCGCGCATTGCTCGATACGTTGCTCGCGACCTGCGCGCCGTCGACGCTCGTCTGTGTGGCGGTCGATCTGACGCTGCCGAGCGAAGTCATCGCAAGCCGGAGCGTTGCGGACTGGAAAAAGAAGCCTGAGATCGACCTGCATAAGCGGCCGGCGATCTTTCTGATTCTGGCGGCCTGAGCGCGAGTACGGGGCAGACAGCGAACACCAGGCCGCCCGGAAACGTGCCCGCAAAGACAAAGCCCGCGCAATCGGCCAAAGCCGACCACGCGGGCTTCTTTTATTACTGCGCGTTCAACGCAGATTCATTTTTGCGCCGAGCGCCATCGCCCGAACCGCGCCGGCGCCGACCGCAGCGCCGAATTTGCGCGCAACGCGGTCCGTAATGCTCTCTTTTACCGTGTAATCGACAATATCCGGCGCCTTGAAGATCTCTCGCGCGACGTAATCCGGATCACCAAAACCGTCCGCGAGGCCCAATTCGACGCTCTTCTGCCCCGTCCAGAACAGACCCGAGAACATGTCCGGTGTCTCATGCAGACGCTTGCCGCGCCCCTGACGCACCGCATCGATGAACTGCGAGTGGATTTGATCGAGCATAACCTGCGCATGTTCGTCCATCTTCGGCGTTTCAGGCGAGAACGGATCGAAAAAGCCCTTATTCTCACCCGAGGTGTGCAGCCGGCGCTGAATCCCCAGCTTGTCCATCAGACCGGTGAAACCGAAGCTGTCCATCAGCACGCCGATCGAACCGACGATGCTCGCCTTGTCTACATAGATATTCTCCGCCGCGGCGGCCGCGTAGTAGCCGCCTGATGCGCACATGTCGCCAACTACGACATACAGCGGAATAGACGGATATTTCCCGCGCAATCGCCGAACTTCGCTGTTGATAATGCCTGCCTGGACCGGACTGCCGCCCGGGCTGTTGCAATAGAGAATCACGCCGGCGGTATTTGAATCTTCGAATGCGGAATCGAGGGCAGTGTTGACATCTTGTGCGTTCGCGTTTGTATCCGTCGAGATCTCGCCGTCAAGCGACACCATCGCCGTATGTCGGCCAGTCGTGGCGACCCGCTCACCCGAAAAACTCAGCACGCCCCACACTACTAGTGCAAGCACTCCGAGGAACAGGAAACGGAAAAAAATCCGCCAGCGCCGCGCGGCGC
This sequence comes from Paraburkholderia sp. BR13444, assembly GCF_040948755.1. Classification (NCBI taxonomy): domain Bacteria; kingdom Pseudomonadati; phylum Pseudomonadota; class Betaproteobacteria; order Burkholderiales; family Burkholderiaceae; genus Paraburkholderia; species Paraburkholderia sp. BR13444. The sequence continues at coordinate 402,542 of NZ_JBFPKM010000002.1, forward strand.
GTTGCTCATTGATCGCAGCGAGCGCGATGCGCTCAAGCGCGGCACGCTCCCAGCCGGGCTGGTCGGCGGCTGCACCGGAGCGGCCTCCCGAGGAGGGGTCCTTTCCGGGGGTCAAATTGTCGGACATGCGGACAGTGGAAAAATTGGAGAGGAAATCAGCGCGTGACCGGCAGCAATTCGCCGTCAGGCAACCAGAATACCGCACGACCCTCAGGCGTATCGCGTTCCTCGACCTGCACGGCCCGCAATCTGCCCCCGCGACACGGCCCACCGACGCATTTGCCGGTATCCGGCGCGTAAATCGCGCCATGTGTCGCGCACATCAAGTATAAGCCGGACGATTCGAAGAACTGCCCTTCCTGCCAGTCGAGCTCCATCGGCACGTGAGCGCAGCGGTTCAGATAGCCGTACGCGCAGCCATCATAGCGGACGAAAAACACCACGGCATCCTGCCCGCCGAGCCGCGCGTCGCGCCGGACGCCTTCGCCACCGTCGACCAGCTCCTCGGCCGCGCAAATGCGCACTGCCTGCGCAGCCGCGGCCGTCGCGGCATTCACGCCGTCGGCGCTCATGCGTTCTCCCGCAGCCAGCTGGACAAATCGTTGATGCTCGAAGCAACGAACTTCGGCGACATCGCATTCAGCGAATTCGCCGGATGCGCGCCGTAGGTCACGCCGATGCCCGCCACGCCGGCGTTGAGCGCCATCTGCAAGTCGTGCGTCGTATCGCCGATCATTACCGTGCGCGCCGTATCCTGCCCCAGTTCGCGGGTAAGCTCGTGCAGCATTGCCGGATGCGGCTTCGAAAACGTTTCGTCAGCGCAGCGCGTGCCGTCGAACAGGCTCGTCAGACGTGCCTGATCGAGCGCGCGATTGAGCCCGACGCGGCTCTTGCCGGTCGCGACCGCGAGCAGATAGCCGACATCGCGCAACTCCTGAAGCATTTCGCGCACGCCGGGGAACAGCTCGGTGGTCTGGTCCTTTACCAGAAAATGAAAGCGATAACGCTCGGAAAGCCGCGAATAGTCGGCAGGATCGAGCGTCGGCGCGGCGATCTGCAGTGCGTCGCGCAGGCCTAGGCCGATTACATAGCTCGCGGCTTCGTCGGCGGGAACCGGCAGGCCGAGATCGCGACACGCCGCCTGGATGCTGCGCGTGATATGCGCGGTCGAATCCATCAGCGTGCCATCCCAGTCGAACACGATCAGGTCAAATTGCTCTCTAGCCATGCAAGGTCGTCTCCGGGTTGGACCCAGTGCGTAGTTCGTTGAGTTGTTCTATAAAGCCGCGGCAGTCGGCCGGCAGCGGCGCCTCGAGTTGCAACGGCGCGCCGGTGGCCGGATGCGTGAGCTTGAGCCGGTAAGCGTGCAGAAACATACGCTTGATCCCGGGCTTTGCGTTCGCGCGCGCAAGAGCCTTGTTAAGCGCGAAATCACCGTATTTGGCGTCGCCGACGATCGGTAGCGCCAGATGCTGCAAATGCACGCGAATCTGGTGCGTGCGCCCAGTCTTCAGTTCCGCCTCCAACAGCGCGTATTCGGGCCAGAGGTCGACCAGATTGAAGATCGTGTGCGAAGCGAGGCCATCGGCCTGCACGCGCACGCGACGCTCGCCGTCGGCGGTCAGGTATTTGTGCAGCGGCTCCTTCACCGCGCGACGGCGCCCCCAGTCGCTGGCCCATTCGCCGTGCACGCACGCGTAATAGCGCTTATCCATCCGGTTGTCGCGGATCTGCTCGTGCAGATCGACGAGCGCCGCGCGCTTCTTCGCGAGCATCAGGATGCCCGAGGTCTCGCGATCCAGCCGGTGCACGAGTTCGAGGAATTTCGCCTGGGGCCGCGCCGCGCGCATCTGCTCGATCACGCCGAACGCGACTCCGCTGCCGCCGTGGACTGCGACGCCGGCTGGCTTGTCGATCACCAGCAAATGCTCGTCTTCGAACAGAATGTGAAAGCCCGCCGCGGGGACGGGCACGTGGGCTGCGGCCTGATTCGGCTGGGCGACGCGGATCGGCGGTACGCGCACGAGATCGCCCAGTTCGAGCCGGTATTGCGCATCGATCCGGCCCTTGTTCACGCGCACTTCGCCGCTGCGCAGGATGCGGTAAATATGGCTTTTCGGCACGCCCTTGCAGACGCGCAGCAGGAAATTATCGATGCGCTGACCAGCCGATCGGTCGTCGATTTCGATCAGCGAAACCTGGTCGCCCGAAATCGAGCCTTCGACCGCGCCTGCAACCGATCTCTGGGATGTTTTGCCTAACTCTTTCATTCTGAATATAATTTGCCCAGCAGTCCGCGACGGCCGGCGCGGTGTCCGCACAGCGTCCGGAATGCGGGTGGATTGCGCGAGCGCAAGCGATAAACCGTTATTTTACTTGCGCCGGGGTCTGGTTGCTCACCCTGAAAACGAGATGCAACAAGTTGCACGCACGAAGTCAGCACCCGGCAGGGACGGCGCCCGCAGGCGCGTTCGGTCAAGGTCGGCTTCGACGGTAACGGAATTTTGGTAAAAAAGAATTTAGCTTCCAGCTTCGTGATCCGGGTGGTATGACGCCCTGCTGGACGGAGCTGCAAGTCGCGAAAATACGGCGTGCGCCCGAGGCGTCTTGTAGAAAGTACAAGACATGGCGACGTCAAAAGAAAGGCGAGACACCCCCAGCAGGAAAAGACGCGCCGCCTGCGCGAACTTCCCGTTGCGGCATGACCGCGGACTTCGTCCCTTCGCTCGCGCGCCCAGTTGGCGCGCCCGCTTCACAGGACGAAGACTTATGAAGGTCTGCTGGCTAAACGCGGCGTGTCAGGCCATGATTTGAAGCCGTGTTCGCATGTGCCCTGCGGCACCGTGCCCATCTTTCCATCGGGCCGGGCCCTCTCAGGCAATTCTCCCGCCATCTTTCCCGCTCCAGCGTGCTTGTGAAAACACAATAAGACGCGGCACGCCTGCCCTTTACGCTCTCGCGACTGACAACCGCGCAGCTGGGCCGGCGAGGCCGCTCTGGAGCCGTTCAATGAAACGAATGTTGTTCAATGCGACGCAGCAGGAAGAACTGCGCGTCGCCATCGTCGATGGGCAAAAACTCATCGACATTGACATCGAAACCGCCGGGCGCGAACAGCGCAAAGGCAATATTTACAAGGGCATCATCACGCGGATCGAGCCGTCGCTCGAGGCCTGCTTCGTCAACTACGGCGAAGACCGCCACGGCTTCCTGCCGTTCAAGGAAGTCGCCCGGCAGTACTTCCGCGATGGCGTCGACATGCGTTCTGCACGCATCCAGGACGCGCTGAAGGAAGGTCAGGAACTGATCGTCCAGGTCGAAAAAGAAGAACGCGGCAACAAGGGCGCGGCCCTGACCACGTTCATCTCGCTCGCCGGCCGCTATCTGGTCCTGATGCCGAATAACCCGCGTGGCGGCGGCGTGTCGCGCCGGATCGAAGGCGACGACCGTCAGGAACTGCGCGAAACCATGGCGCAGCTGCAACTGCCGGAAGGCATGAGCATCATCGCGCGCACGGCCGGCATCGGCCGCAGCGCCGAAGAGCTGCAATGGGACCTGAATTACCTGATGCAGCTATGGCGCGCGATCGAAGCCGCGTCGCAAAGCGGCACGGCCGGCCAGCCGATGCTGATCTATCTCGAATCGAGCCTCGTGATCCGCGCGATTCGCGACTACTTCCAGCCCGATATCGGCGAAATCTTGATCGACACGACCGAAATCCATGACCAGGCACGCGCCTTCATGGACATCGTGATGCCGGATAATGTCAGCAAGGTGAAGCGGTATCACGACGACGTGCCGCTGTTCTCGCGTTTCCAGATCGAGCACCAGATCGAAACGGCGTACTCGCGCACGGTGCCGCTGCCGTCGGGCGGCGCGATCGTCATCGACCACACCGAAGCGCTCGTCGCAATCGACGTGAACTCGGCGCGCGCCACCAAGGGCGCCGACATCGAGGAAACGGCCGCGCGCACGAACCTCGAAGCCGCCGACGAAGTCGCCCGCCAGCTGCGTCTGCGCGACTTGGGCGGGCTGATCGTGATCGACTTCATCGACATGGAATCGGCCAAGAGCCAGCGCGAAGTCGAGCAGCGTCTTAAAGACGCGCTGAAGCACGACCGCGCCCGCGTCCAGATGGGCAAGATTTCGCGCTTCGGCCTGATGGAGCTGTCGCGCCAGCGTCTGCGTCCGGCGCTGTCGGAAGGCAGTCACGTCACGTGTCCGCGTTGTAACGGCACGGGTCACATCCGCGACACCGAATCGTCCGCGCTGCAAGTGCTGCGGATCATTCAGGAAGAAGCGATGAAGGAAAACACCGCGGCGATCCACTGCCAGGTGCCGGTCGAAGTGACCGCCTTCCTGTTGAACGAGAAGCGCGCCGAAATCAACAAGATCGAGTCGCGTTTCAAGGTCAACGTCGTGCTGATCCCCAACAAGCACCTCGATACGCCGCACTACAAGCTCGAGCGTCTGCGTCACGACGACGCGCGCCTCGACGATCCGCGCGCATCGTGGAAGATGGCCGAAGAAGCAGCCCGCGAGCTCGAATCGGAAACCGGCTACAGCAAGCGCACCGAGGAAGTGAAGCCGAAGCAGGAAGCGGCGGTCAAGGGCATCACGCCCGAGAAGCCGGCTCCGAGCGCGCCGGTCCGCCCGGCGGCTACCCCCGCTCCGGTCGCGGTGACGCCGGCCGGCGGCGGCTTCATCGGCTGGCTGAAGAATCTGTTCGGCATGCAGCCGGCCGCTCCGGCACCTGCCGCACCGGCCACGACCGACAAGCAGGCCCGTCCGCAACGCGCCGAGCGCGGTGAGCGCACCGGCGAGCGCGGCGGCGATCGCAACCGCAATCGCCGTGGCGGCGCAGGCGGCCGCGACGCGGCAGCGCGTGGCGAAGGCGTCACCGGCGGCCGTCAGGCGCAAGCTCAGCAGCCGTCGCAGCGTCGCGAGGAACGCGAAGGCCGCGAGGCACGCGAGGGCCGTGAGCCGCGCGCGCCGCGTGAGCAACGCGAACCGCGTGAGGCTCGTGAAGGCCGCGAACCGCGTGAGGCTCGCGAACCGCGTGAAGCACGCGAACGCGATACCCGCGGCGCCGAGCGCGCGGAAGCAGTCGAAGGCACGGCACGCGCCGAACGTCAGGAACGCGGTGAGCGCCGCGAGCGTGGCGAACGCGCTGAACGCGTCGAGCGTGGCGAGCGTCGCAAGCCGCAGGCGGAAGCCGCCGCGGCGCTGACGCAAACCGACACGCAAGCCGCCGACGAACTCGCCCGCAACCGCGCCGCAGCCGGTGAAAACGGCGTGCCGGTCGATCAGGAAGCGGTCGCACGGGACGGTGAAGAGCGTCGTCGTCGCCGTCGCGGCCGTCGTGGTGGTCGTCGCGAGCGTGAAGAGGACGTGAATGGCAACCTCGCGGCGGACGTCGCGGAAGCGGAAGGTGACAACGTTGCCGCCAGCGACGAAGCGCCGGTGCGTATCGAGCAGCCTGTCGAGCACACGCGTGCGGCCAGCGAAGCGAAGGACGTGACCCCGGTCGAAGTGGTGGTCGCCGCTGTCGCAACGCAAAGCGCCGTCGTGACCGAACTGCATGCGGCAGCCGAAACGCCAGCTCTCGCCGCGGAACATGCCGCGAAGACCGAAAAGGTCGTGCCAGTCGACCAAGCTCCGGTGGCGGCCCAACCGGCTATCGAAACGCCGGCGCAAGCAGAGCAAGCCGCGCCGGCTGCGAGCGAACCGGTCGCGCCGGTTGCTCCGGTCGAACCTGCCGCGCATGCCGAATCGCCGGCAGTCGAGCCGGCGCTGGAAGTGCAGCCGACCGTCCCGACCGAACCGCAAGCCGCCCCGGCTGCGCTCGACACCGCGGCTCCGGCCACGATCGTCGAGGCACCGGCAGCCGTGCCGGCACCGCAGGCCGAGATCGTCGAGCCGCAACCGGTCGTCGCACCGGAACCGGCCGTGGCCGAACCGGCGCCCGTCGCCGCGGCCGCGCAGCCGGCTCCCGTGCGCAGCGCAGCGCCCGCCGCCGCATCGGCCGATGCATTGCAGCCGATCCTCGAGCAAGTTGGCCTGATCTGGGTGAACACCGACGCCGACAAACTGCGTGCCGCGCAGGAAGCGGCGGCGCAGACGGTCAAGCCGCCGCGTGTGGTCCGTGAGCGCAAGGCGCTGCCGCCGGTCGACAACACGCCGATGCAACAGGTCGAAACGATCAAGCATCCGCAGTAAGCCGCGTCGTTGTACTTGAAAAAGCCCGCCCTTTCCGGCGGGCTTTTTTTTGCGCCGTTCTGTCTTGGTCGCGAGCCGCGTCACGTCGCTCCCCGTAAACCCCCACAACGCGCGCCGCCCGCCTGCCACCACGGGCATTTCCGATAGAATTAATCATCCGCCGTCCGATAAAGCCTCTGACGAAGCACTTCATGTCACGACGCATCATTCCTGTTGCCGATCTCAGCGCGGCGCCGGTCATCACCGGCCCGGAGCAGACGCCTAGCGGCGCGCTGCACGATGCGCTCGCGCGTCCGCTGCACGATCTGCGCATCTCGGTGACGGACCGCTGCAACTTCCGTTGCGTCTACTGCATGCCGCGCGCGGTGTTCGACAAGGACTATGCGTTCCTGCCGCACAGCGCGCTGTTGAGCTTCGAGGAGATCGAGCGGCTCGCGCAACTGTTTGTCGCGCATGGCGTCGAGAAGATTCGCCTGACGGGCGGCGAGCCGCTGCTGCGCAAGAACCTCGAATTCCTGATCGACCGGCTCGCCCGCTTGACCACCCCCGCCGGCCGTCCACTCGATCTCACGCTGACCACCAACGGCTCGTTGCTGGCGCGCAAGGCGCGCAGCCTGAAGGACGCCGGCCTCACGCGCGTGACCGTCAGCCTCGACGCGCTCGACGACGCACTGTTTCGCCGCATGAACGACGCCGACTTCGCGGTCGCCGACGTGCTCGACGGCATCGCCGCCGCTCAGGCGGTCGGGCTCGCGCCGATCAAAGTGAACATGGTCGTCAAACGCGGTACCAACGACGGCGAAATCGTCCCGATGGCGCGTCATTTCAGAGGCACGGGCACGGTGCTGCGCTTCATCGAGTACATGGACGTCGGCACCTCGAACGGCTGGAACATGACCGAAGTGCTGCCTTCCGCCGACGTCGTCACGCGCATCGCCGAACATTTCCCGCTCGTTCCGCTCGAAGCGCACAGCGCCGCCGAAACCGCGCAACGCTGGGGCTATGTCGACGGCGGCGGCGAGATCGGCGTCATTTCGAGCGTGACCCGCGCGTTCTGCGGCAATTGCACGCGCGCGCGTTTGTCGACCGAGGGCAAGCTGTACCTGTGCCTGTTCGCATCGAGCGGGCATGACCTGCGCGCGCTGTTGCGCGGCGGCGCGAGCGATGCCGAGATCGCCACCGCCGTCGCCGAAATCTGGCAGGGCCGCAGTGACCGCTACTCGCAGCTGCGCGGCAGCCAGCCGGCCGATTCGAGCGAGCCGGCCGGGCGTCGCGTCGAAATGTCCTACATCGGCGGCTGAGCGGCCGGCGCATGTCCATCCCCCGCGAACAGATCACCGGCCTCGTGCTTGCGGGCGGGCGCGGCACGCGCATGGGCGGCGTCGACAAGGGGCTGCAACCGCTGCACGGCGAAGCGCTCGCCGCTCACGTGCTCCGACGTCTCGCGCCGCAGACCGGCCCGCTGATGATCAGCGCGAACCGCCATGCCGACATCTATGCCGCGCTCGGCGCGCCGTATCGCGCGACGGTCGTCGCTGATACGCTCCCCGACTTTCCCGGCCCGCTCGCCGGCATGCTCGCCGGACTGCGTGCCGCCGGCACGGCCTACCTGCTGAGCGTGCCCTGCGATTCGCCATGGCTGCCGGCCGACCTCGCCGCGCGCCTCGCTGATGCGCTCGACGCAAACCACGCCGATATCGTGACCGTCACCACCATCGACATCCGTGGCGAGACGACGCTGCACCCGGTGTTCGCGCTGATGCGCACCGCCGTCGCGGACGACCTGGCCGCGTTTCTGGCCGCCGGGGAACGCAAGGTCCGCGCGTGGTACGCGCGCCACAAGACGGTCGAAGTCGTCTTTGCCGACGAGCGCGCGTTCTACAATGCCAACTCGTTACAAGAACTCGCCGACCTCGAACGTAATCGAGGCCCCGGCTGACATCCGCTCCGGCCGCACGGCAATAGCCGCGCCCGTCTCCGGTCGCGACGCCCAGCCATTCATGACCACGTTCAACGACTTTTCACGCTGCGTCGCGCAGTACGATCCTCATGCGCTACCCGTCCCGGCCGCTCAGGCGATCGTCCGGCAGTGGGCGACGCCCGTCGCGGCCGTCGAGCGCGTGGCATTGCGCGACGCGCTCGAGCGCGTGCTCGCCGCCGACATCGTGTCGCCGATCGACGTGCCCGCGCACGACAACTCCGCGATGGACGGCTACGCGTTCAATCACGCGGCGCTCGCGGCCGGTACGCGAGGCGGCGCGGACAGCGTCGAGCTGACGGTCGCCGGCAAGGCGCTCGCGGGCCATCCGTTCACGGGCCGCGTCGCGGCGAACCAGTGCGTGCGCGTGACGACGGGCGCCTGCATGCCCTCCGGCTGCGACACCGTCGTGCCGCAAGAACGGGTCGAGCGCGATAACGCGGATTCCCCTTCGATCCGCTTCGCGGCCAGCGCGGTGCCGGCGGGCGCGAACCGCCGTCGCGCCGGCGAAGATCTCGCGCGTGGCCACGTCGCGCTGCATGCCGGGCGCATCGTGCGCGCGTCGGACCTCGGCCTGCTGGCGTCGCTCGGCATCGGCGAAGTCAGCGTGCGGCGGCGTCTGCGGGTTGCGTTCTTTTCGACCGGCGACGAGCTGCGCTCGCTCGGCGAGCCGCTCGACGCCGGCTCGGTCTACGACAGCAACCGCTACACGCTGTTTGCGATGCTGCGGCGCCTGAACGTCGACGCGCTCGATCTCGGCGTCGTGCGTGACGAGCCGGCCGCGCTCGAAGCCGCGCTGCGCAGCGCCGCGGCCAATGCCGACGTGGTGCTGACTTCGGGCGGCGTGTCGGTCGGCGAAGCGGACTTCACGAAGCAACTGCTGCAGACTTTCGGCGACGTCGCATTCTGGAGTCTCGCAATGCGCCCCGGCCGGCCGCTCGCGTTCGGCCGCCTGTGGTCCGGTGCACAGCCGGGGCTCGGCAAACCTGCGCTATTCTTCGGCCTGCCCGGCAATCCGGTCGCCGTGATGGTGACGTTCTATCAGATCGTGCGCGAAGCGCTGCTGCTGATGGCCGGCGCGACGCCGCGGCCGTTGCCGGTGATTCACGCGACGAGCCGCGTGGCGCTGGACAAGCGCGCGGGCCGCACCGAATTCCAGCGCGGCATCGCCGAACAGGACGCGCACGGACACTGGCACGTGAGCCCGACCGGTTCGCAAAGCTCCGGCGTGCTGAGCTCGATGAGCGAAGCGAACTGCTTCATCGTGCTCGGCCACGACGAGGGCGAAATCGACGTCGGCGATCGCGTGTCGATCATGCTGTTCGACGGTCTCATCTGACGTTCCAGGCGACGCATCGATCGCATGACATCACCTCAGCATCTGATCCGCACTCCACCCACTACCACTACTAAGACACACTGGGGTTTGACTTACATGAAAAAACAGATCTCGTTCATCGCACCAGGACAGACGGCCAAAGCGCTGATCCTCGTGTATTTGACATTCTCGGTGCCGATCGTGCTGCTCGGCGTGGTGGTCGCGTTCGTGCGCTATGGCTCGGTGGAGCTGAGCACCGTGTTCAGCGCGCTGCTGTTGAACGCGATCCTCGGCTTCGTCCTGTTGTGGATCGCGTGCCACGCCTACAACTGGGTCGCGTCGCGCTTCGGTGGTATCGAAATCCATCTGGCCGACGCGCCGGAAGAAGCGTGACGGGCGATGCGCTGGAGCGGCTAGCTGAAAGAGCCTGAATTCCAGCGCCTCGCCCCTCATTGCTCATCGGGTTCCACACCCGAGAGCGCATCGCCGAGCAGCCCACTCGCCTCCTCGCCCGGCAACGCTTCGACGTCGCGCAGCTTGCGGTTCATCATGCGCGTGCGCGTTTCGGCGGCCTCGATCGAACGTGTGACGGTTTCGAGCTGCGCCTTGGTCTTCGCGAGCACGTCGCCGAATTTGCCGAACTCCGTTTTCACCGCGCCGAGCACCTGCCACACCTCGCTCGAACGCTTTTCGATCGCGAGCGTGCGGAAACCCATCTGCAGACTATTGAGCAACGCGGTCAGCGTGGTCGGCCCCGCAATCGTCACGCGATAGTCGCGCTGCAGCAGATCCCAGAGCCCCGGCCGGCGCAGCACTTCCGCGTACAGGCCTTCGGTCGGCAAAAACAGCAGCGCGAAGTCGGTCGTATGCGGCGGCGCCACGTACTTCTCCGCGATGGTGCGCGCCTCCGCGCGAATCCGCACTTCAAGCGCGCGCGATGCTTCCTCGACCGCGACCGGATCGGCGCGCTCCTGCGCTTCAATCAGCCGCTCGTAGTCCTCGCGCGGGAATTTGGCGTCAATCGGCAGCCATACCGGCGTGTTCGCGCCACCCGGTTCCGGCCGCCCCGGCAGCCGAATCGCGAACTCCACGCGATCGGCGCTCTTCGGCACCGTCGCGACGTTCTTCGCGTATTGATCGGTGGTCAGCAGTTGTTCGAGCAAGGCTTCGAGCTGCACTTCGCCCCACGTGCCGCGCGTCTTCACGTTGGTCAGCACGCGCTTCAGATCGCCGACGCCCGCCGCCAGCGTCTGCATTTCGCCGAGCCCGCGATGCACCTGTTCGAGCCGGTCGGACACGAGCTTGAACGATTCGCCGAGCCGCTGTTCCAGTGTGGCGTGCAGTTTTTCGTCGACGGTGCGGCGCATCTCCTCGAGCCGCGTCGCGTTGTTCGCCTCGATGTCCTTCAGACGCTGCTCGATCGTCGCGCGCACTTCGGCGAAGCGCCGGTCGTTCGCCTCGGTCAGTTGCCCGAGCTGCAGGCTCAGCGTGTCGCCGAACTGCTTGAGCGAGCGGCCCTGCTCGTCGCGCGCCTGCTGCGCCTGCGCCTGCAGGCTGTGACGCACCGCGTCCAGCTGCTGCGCAAAGCCGTCGATCTTGCCGCCCTGCACCGTCGTCATGCTGCCGAACTGCGCGGCGAGGGTTTGCTGAAACTGCGCGAAGCCGCCGCTTTGCTCGCTGCGCGATACACGGGCGGTCTCGGCGATGTCGTTGCGCAGTTGCCGCTCGAGCCGCTCGGCGGTATGCACCTGGGCGTCGACGACGGCATCGACGCGTTCGTTGAGCATCTCGAACTGCTCGTGCTGCTCCGTGCGGTCATGACCGCGCACCAGCAAGGCCAATGCGATCACGAGGGCGACCGCCAGCACCGCGACGGCCGCCACCAGAATCATCGTCATGAACGCGCCTTGCCGATCACGTCGGGGTTGATCGGATTCGGCGGCTGACCGGCGCGCGGTCCTGCGCCGAGCCCGGCGATCAGATTGTCCGCGGCGAGGTTCGCCATCGCACGGCGCGTGGTTTCGGTCGCGCTCGCGATGTGCGGCGTCAGCACCACGTTCGGCACGCTGAGCAGCGCCGGATTCAGATTCGGTTCGCCCTCGAACACGTCGAGACCGGCCGCCGCGATGCGCCTGTCACGCAGCGCGTCGGCCAACGCCGCATCGTCGACGATGCCGCCGCGCGCGATGTTCGTCAGCGTCGCGCTCGGCTTCATCAGCCCGAGTTCGGCCGCGCCGATCGTGTGGTGGTTGTCCTTCGTGTACGGCAGCACCAGCACGACGTGGTCGGCGCGCCGCAGCAGATCCTCTTTCGACACGTATTCCGCGTTCAGCTCGGCCTCGATTTGCGGCGCGACGCGCGAGCGGTTGTGATAGATGACTCGCATGTTGAAGCCCTGCGCGCGACGCGCGAGCGCCTGGCCGATGCGGCCCATGCCGATCACGCCCAGCGTCGAGCCGTACAGGTCGCTGCCGAGAAAGCCGTCGTAGCTCCACTTCTGCCAGAGCCCCGCGCGCAGCCAGTGCTCCGACTCGGCGATGCGGCGCGCGGCGGCCATCATCAGCGCCCAGCCGAAGTCGGCGGTCGATTCGTTCAGCACGTCTGGCGTGTTGGTGCCGAGCACGTTCGCCGCGTTGAACGCGGCCATGTCGAAGTTGTTGTACCCGACTGCCATGTTCGACACGACGCGCAAACGCGGCGCCGCGGCGAGCACGGCCGCATCGATCATCTCGCCGGCCGTCAGCGCGCCGTCCTTGTCCGCGAGCCGGCGCTTCAGCTCGTCGGCGGGCAACACGTCGCCCTCGTTCCAGTCGACGTCGAAGTATTGTTTGAGCCGGTCGATCACGTCGGGAAAGATCGAACGGGCAACGAGGATTTTCTGCATTGCAAGTCTCCGTATCGCACGTCGAGGGAGTGCCTCGGCGTTGCAGAGTCAGCGTCGAAAAAAGAGCCAGCCGGTCAGCGCGAACAACGGCAGCAACATCGCGCCGGACCAGCCCATATACGCGAAAAAGCTCGGCATGCGCACGCCGCGCGATTGCGCCATCGCCTTCACCATGAAGTTCGGCGCGTTGCCAATATAGGTGTTGGCACCCATGAACACGGCACCGGCCGAAATCGCCGCGAGCGTGGTTGCTCCGGTGGTCATCAACGTCTGCGCGTCGCCGCCGGCCAAATTGAAGAACACGAGATAGGTCGGCGCGTTGTCGAGAAACGAAGATAGCAGGCCGGTCGCCCAGAAGTACATGATGTCGCGCGGCTCGCCCGACGGATCGTTGACCAGATGGACGATGCCCGCGAACGCGCCGGCTTCTCCCGCGCGCAGGATCATGATGACCGGCACGATCGTCACGAAGATGCCGGCGAACAGTTTGGCGACTTCCTCGATCGGGGCCCAGTTGAAGTCATTGCCGGCACGGGCGGCGCGCGGCGTCCACGCGAGCGACAGCAGCGTGACGACGATCAGCGCGGCGTCGCGCACGATGTTTTGCAACGCGACGTGGGTGCCCAGTACGTCGAATGTGATTTGCGGGCGCCACAGTCCGCTCATCAGCACGAGCGCGATCGCCGCGGCGAGCAGCACGAAATTGATCTTGCCATCGATACCGAGCGGCGCGCCGTCGGGCGTCGGATCGAGGAAGGCCGAACGCTGCTCCTCGCGCTGGTGAAAGTAGTACGAGTCGAGCGCGTAGAAAGCGGCGAGCAGCATGCCGCTCACGAACAGCATCGGAGCCGCGAGATGCGTGGTGGTCCAGAAAAAACTCACGCCTTCGAGAAAGCCGAGGAAGAGCGGCGGATCGCCGAGCGGCGACAGCGCGCCCCCAATGTTCGCGACGAGGAAGATAAAGAACACGACCACGTGGGTCACATGGCGGCGATTGTCGTTGGCGCGCAGCAGCGGGCGGATCAGCAGCATTGCCGCGCCGGTCGTCCCCATCACGCTCGCGAGCAGCGTGCCGAGCGCGAGAATCGCGGTGTTCAGGCGCGGCGTGCCGTGCAGATTGCCGCGCACGCAGATGCCGCCCGCGACGGTGTAGAGCGCGGTCAGCAGAATGATGAACGGGATGTACTCGTCGAGCATGGCATGCGCGAGCGCGCCTAACGCGGCGCTCGTGCCGAAGCTCACGGCGAACGGCACGATGAACGCGAGCGCCCACGCCGCGGCGATCTTGCCAAAATGGTGATGCCAGAAGGCTGGCGCGATCAGCGGAAAGATCGCGATCGACAGCAGCACACCCGCGAAGGGCAAGCCCCACAGCGCCGACAAGCGCGCACCGTCGAGCGTCGCGGCCTGCACGGACGGCGCACACAGCGCGAGCATGGGGGCAACGGCGAGCCACAGGCCCGCGCGACCAGACAGCGAACTCATGCCGAAACAGGACGCGCGACAGTTTGCCAACGCACGAACGACGGATACCGCGTGTGTCGCATATGCGTCAGCAAGCCGCCGCGCGACGCGTTCAAGCATCCTGCACGACGATCGCATGCACCCGGTAAGGGCCGTGCGCGCCCAACACGATGGTCTGCTCGATATCGCCGGTGCGCGACGGCCCCGATATGAAATTGACCGCGCGCGGCAGCTCACCGCGCTCCTTGCGAATCAGACCGAACGCCTCCTCATGACCCGCGACGATGCGCGACGCCGGCACGATCGCGATATGCGTCTCCGGAAGCAGCCCGGCCGACGCATACGTCTCGGGTCCGGACAGCAACACGAGCGTGCCGGTCTCCGCGGTCGCGCAGAAGCAGCCGGTGAGACCGACCACGTCGTTGTCTTTAGGTTTGCGAAATTCGACGGCGAGGCCGGCTTCGGCCCACGGCAGATCGCGCAGCGTTTGCCATGCGATAGCCTGCAACGGCAAGCCGTGTTGCATCAGATAGCGATGCGCGGCGGCGGGCACATCGGCGAGGGTTTGAACGGTGTCGACGGTGGTCGCCATCTTCTGCGCTTCTTCAATGAACTGCGCGCGCAGATCGGCGGGGATGTCCGGACGCGGCCCGGCCGGATGACGCGCGAGATAGTCCGCCGCGGCTTCGCGCTCGGCGGCGCTCGGTTCGGGCTCGCGCCCTTGCGCGGCGCGGATGCGCGCCAGGATGTTGCGGCGGGCAATCGATGTGTCCATGGGCGAAATCCTCGTGTCGACAGCCGTGCGATATGGCGAGGATTATACCGGTGGCCTTCCACGCAAACACCCTGGCCGAACGGCACATTGCCGGGCGTCGGGAGTGCGGCGACACTGTTCGCCGCACCACCCCGAACGCGAGCAGATCATGAACAGGCGATGAACCGAAAAGCAGGCCGCGAAGCGCGCTACTTGGCCGCCTCTTCTTCCGGCTGCGCGATGCCGAACACCTGGCGCAGATACGCGAGATACGCCTTGTCCTCGCACATGTTCTTGCCCGGCGAATCGGACAATTTCGCGACCGGCTGACCGTTGCAGCGGACCATCTTGATCACGATTTGCAGCGGGTTGTAGCCGAGGTCGTTGGTCAGATTGGTGCCCACCCCGAACGCGAGCTTGCAGCGGCCGCGGAAGCGCTCGTAGAGCTGCAGCACCTTCGGGATGTCGAGTGCGTCGGAGAACACGAGGACCTTGGTGCGCGGGTCGCAGCGATTCGCCTCGTAGTGCTTGAGCAGGCGCTCGCCCCAGTCGAACGGATCGCCAGAATCGTGGCGAGCGCCGTCGAACAGCTTGCAGAAGTACATGTCGAAGTCGCGCAGGAACGCCTGCATGCCGTACACGTCGGAGAGTGCAATTCCGAGGTCGCCACGATATTCCTTCGCCCACATCTCGAAGCCGAAGATCTGCGAGTCGCGCAGCCGCGGACCGAGCGCCTGGCAAGCCTGCAGGTACTCGTGCGCCATCGTGCCGAGCGGCGTCAGGCTGTGCTTCATCGCGTAGAAGACGTTGCTCGTGCCGGCGAACTGCTCGCCGAGGCCGTCCTTCAGCGTGAGGATCACCTCCTCGTGCCATTGCTTCGAGAAGCGGCGGCGCGTGCCGTAATCGGCGATCTTGCAGTCGGCGTATTCGGGACGCGCGCCGAGCAGTTGGATCTTGTCGAGCAGACGGCCGCGGCCTACGTGATAGTCGGGCGTTTGCTGCGTGTTGCGGAAATAGACTTCGTTGACGATCGCGAGCACCGGGATTTCGAAGAGGATCGTATGCAGCCACGGCCCCTTGATGTCGATGTCGATTTCGCCATTGCCCTTCAGCGACGGCGTGATCGAAATGTACTTCTCGTTCAGATGGAACAGCGCGAGGAACTCGATGAAGTCGCCCTTGATGAAGCGCATGCGGCGCAGGTAGTCGAGCTCATCGTCGGTGAAACGCAGTTCGCAGAGCTTGCGCACTTCGTCGCGAATCTCGCCGATGTAGGGCACCAGATCGACGTTCGGCGTGCGGCAGCGGAAGCGGTACTCCACGTTCGCGGCGGGGAAGTGATGCAACACCACCTGCATCATCGTGAACTTGTACAGATCGGTATCGAGCAGCGAAGTAATAATCATGATGGTACGAACTGGACCGCTGAAAAAACGAAACGGGCTCACGGCACCGTTGCAACGGACGCGCTGAACCGAGCGGCGCGCCAACCTGACGCATGTTACCCGAATGCGTCCGCATCCATCGTGCCACCGGCTTGCGCCGGCTGTCCGCGGCCATTTGCGGCACCTCATAAACTAATCACAAAAACATATAAGACGCACAGGCCGATGTTTCATCTGCCTGTTGACGTTAAGTTACAATAACTCTTTTGGCGTCCGCGCCTTCCCTGATTCCGCATGCAGGAGCTGCCTGAATGACTCACGTTGTGACCGAAAGCTGCATCAAGTGCCGCTATACCGACTGCGTCGATGTGTGCCCGGTGGACTGCTTTCGCGAAGGTCCCAACTTCCTCGCGATCGACCCCGATGAATGCATCGACTGCGCCGTGTGCGTAGCCGAGTGCCCGGTGAACGCCATCTATGCCGAAGAAGACGTGCCGGGCGACCAGCAGGACTTCATCGCGCTGAACGCCGACCTGGCGAAAGCGTGGCCCAGCATCACGAAGACCAAGGCACCGCTGCCGGAAGCCGAGGAATTCAAGGACGTGAAGGATAAGCTCGCGTTGCTCGCGCGCTGAGCAGGAATTAATATGAAGATGAACGCAGAGGTATTGACAGGCGTTTAAGCCGCCTCTACAATTTCGCTTCTCTGCTGTTGTTGTTCTGTTCCTCGATAGCTCAGTCGGTAGAGCGCCGGACTGTTAATCCGTAGGTCCCTGGTTCGAGCCCAGGTCGAGGAGCCAAGAATTGCAAAAGCCCGTTAACCAAGACGGGTTTTTTTATGTAGATCAAGTTGTACTGCTGTTCCTCGATAGCTCAGTCGGTAGAGCGCCGGACTGTTAATCCGTAGGTCCCTGGTTCGAGCCCAGGTCGAGGAGCCAAAAAATTGAAAGGCCCGCATCCGTGCGGGCCTTTTTGTTTTTGCGCCCCGATCGCCCATCTCACGTGCGCGGCACGCCGTTATACGATGGCGGCTTCACGGCGCACGTTTCACCCCTCTGGCGCCGGCTCACTCTAGACACTCAACCGGCACGCTCATGAAATCCACCTCGCTACACATCGCGCTCACGGCGATCGGCGCCCTGCTGCTTTCTTCGGCGCACGGCGAAGAAATCGCCAGCGTCAATACGAATTTTCACGTTACAGGCTCCGACCGCGTGGTCGTCGAAGCCTATGACGATCCCGTCGTGCAAGGCGTCACCTGCTACGTGTCGCGGGCGCGGACCGGCGGCGTCAAAGGCACGCTCGGCATCGCCGAAGATCCGACCGAGGCGTCGATCGCGTGTCGCCAGGTCGGGGAGCTGCATTTCACCGGCCCCATCAAGCAGAAGGACGACGTGTTCTCGGTCAGCATGTCGCTGATCTTCAAGTCGCTGCACGTGGTGCGGGTGGTCGACACGAAGCGCAACGCGCTGGTCTATCTGACCTACAGCGACCGTGTGGTCAGCGGCAGCGCGAAAAACAGCGTGAGCGCCGTGCCGATGCCGACCGGCACGACGATTCCGCTCAAGTAACGCAAGTACCGTCAATTGACGGCGCGAGTGGCACGCGGCGCGACGCAGCGCGCCTGCGCGCCCGCCGCCGTACCCGCCCACGACGCGTTAAACTGACCAGTCCAGCTGGACTTTCGTCATGACCGCCACCTCTCGTTTCCGCGATTCCGCCCGCTACTGGCGCACGCCGCTACTGCCCGGCGCGGATCTGCTCACCGCCGAATACCACGACCACGAGTTCGCGCCGCATTGGCACGACGCCTACACGATCCCGGTGATCGTCGCGGGTGCGGAGTGCTATCGGTATCGCGGCGAGAACCATGTCGCCGAAGCGGGCAGCGTGCCGATCATCAATCCGGGCGAGCTGCATACGGGGTCGAAGGCGGTCGAGGCGGGCTGGCGGTATCGCGTGATGTATGCGCCGGTCGAGTTCCTCCGCGCGCTTGCCGACGAGGTTGCCGGCAAGCCGCAGGCCTTGCCGTGGTTTGCGCCCGGCGTGATCCGCGATCCCGATCTCGCGATGCGGCTCGCGCACGCGCACCGTCTGCTCGAAGCCGGCGACGACGCGCTCGCCGCCGAAGCCGCGATGCTCGACGCACTGTCAACCTTGCTGGTCCGCTATGCGCAGACGCGCCCCGCCTCCGCGCGCGTCGCGACCGACGACACTCGAGTCGCATTGATGCAGGAGCGGCTGACCGGTGACCTCGTCGAACCGGTGACGCTCGCCGAGGTCGCCAAGGCGGCGGGTCTGTCGCCGTTCCACGCGGCGCGGCTATTCACGCAATCGACCGGCCTGCCGCCTCATGCGTGGCGCAATCAGGTGCGCCTGCAGCGCGCGCTCGCGCCGTTGCGCGCCGGTGTCCCGGTGACCGACGTCGCCGCCGCAAGTGGCTTCACCGATCAGAGCCATTTCACGCGGCATTTCCGGCGCATGTTCGGCGTGCCGCCGGGCCAATGGCAAGGAACGCAGCGCGGCTCGTAACGCGCGATGCGGCACCGCCGTCGCGTGCGCGGCACGCAGTGAGCATCGCGCCGCAATTCGCCTGTCTGCGCCAGCCCTTCATCAGCCATCCCCCGCTACGCCGTAGCCCCCGCCGGCAACCCGCCGCAAGAACGTACAAGTCCGAATGCCCGTCAGTCGCTATGCTTCCGAAATCAAGGAGGCTCAGATTGACCGATTCCACCCAAGGCCAGCCCACCCGCGGCAGCCATCTCAAAGAATGCGCCGCCGGCGCGCGCGACATCATTCCGATGATGGTCGGTGCCGCGCCGTTCGGCGTCATCTTCGGCACGCTCGTGACGTCCGGCCCGCTGCATCTGTGGCACGGCCAGTTGATGTCGCTCGTCGTCTTCGCGGGTTCCGCGCAGTTCATCGCGCTCGGGCTGATCGCCGGACATGCGAGCTTCGCCGTAATCTGGGCGACCACGCTCGTCGTCAATCTGCGTCACGTGCTGTATAGCGCCACGCTCGCGCCGCACGTCGCGCATCTGCCGAAGCGCTGGCGCTGGGCGCTCGGCGCGCTGCTCACCGACGAAGTCTTCGCGGTCGCGTGGGAGCACTACCGGCATCGCGAGCCGGGTACCGTGGGTCCGTACTACTTCTTCGGCGCCGGCGTCGCGATGTATCTGAACTGGCAGCTGTGGACCGTCGCCGGCCTGCTGTTCGGCGCGGCCTTCCCGGGCCTGCAGTCGCTCGGCCTCGACTTCGCGATGGTCGCGACGTTCATCGCGATCGTCGTGCCGCAACTCGTCGCGCTGCGCTATATCGCGGCGGCCGTCACCGCCGGCACGCTGGCGTTTTTCTGGCAAGCGTGGCCGTATAAGCTCGGCCTGCTCGGCGCGGTGTTCGCGGGAGTCGCGGTCGGCGTGCTGCTGTCGATGTCGCGTTTGAACCTGCGTGGCGCGCGCCGTCCGGTGGAGGCGACGCGATGAACTACGTCGTTCTGATCGTCGGCATGGCCGCGATTACGTGGTTGATCCGCGCGGCCGTGTTCGTGCTCGGCGAGCGCCTCGTGTTCCCGCCGCTGATGCGCACGGCGCTCAGCTTCGTGCCGGTCACCGTGCTGACCGCGATCATCGTCCCGATGGCCGTGTCGCCGCACGGCAACAACGCCGAGTTGACCTGGCGCAATCCGCAGCTGGTCGGCGCGCTCGCCGCGATCGTCGTCAGTGCCGTGACGCGCAGGCCGCTGCTGACGATCGCAGTCGGTCTCGTCGTGTTCTTCGTGTGGCAGTGCGTGGTGCTGAAGTAAGCGCGCCCTTCTCCACGCTCATCGACTCGTCAGCGGTCCGTCGACGCATCGCGGACCGCGCCCCCCTCTCCCAGCGGCAGCGAGGCGCGCAAGCGCCCGAAGCTTCCCTCCAAAGCCCGCAACCGTCGCCGGGCCGCCCTCAAGTTTCCCGCCACCCCGCCGATATGCAGTCGAGGTCCGCTCATCGGGAGTCGTCCCGTTGGTTACGCGGCAACAGCTTGAAATCGAGCGCGTCGGCAGCCGGCGTCGCGTCGCCTCGGTCCGGGAGTGACCGGGCGATCGTGCGACGGCGCGCCGCGCGCGGCCGCATTAAACGGGATAACACATGGGTCAAATCACCCTGAAACTGAAGGACGAGACCGTCGCTTCGCTGCGCAAAGACTTCGAGGCCTTTTTGCGGGTCTCGCTGAAGCTCGATCCGCAGTTCGCGACGCCGTCGTTCGAAGATTTCTTGCGCGCGAAGCTGCTCGACAACATGGTGCCGCTCACCGAGCACGCGGTGCAGCGGATGCTGCAAGGCGGCCAGTACGCATGGGCCAAACGCACGCTCGACAAGGAGTTTCCCGACGTCGTGTCGATCCTGATGCGTCAGGCGAGCGAGTTCGGCTTCGGTTTCGCGGCGCGCTCGGAATGGACGCCCGAGGAGCTCACCAAGCAATGCCGCGACTGGGCCGCCGCGATCGTCAAGGAAGCGGAAGGCGACGCGACGCTGGTCGATCCGCTCGCCGCGCAGATCAAGAGCACGGTGCAGGACATCCAGGCGCTCGAGGAAGTGATGCAGACGCCGGCATGGCGGCTGGTCGAATCGCTGCGCCAGCGCGTCTACGAGGCGAAGATCGCGTGCGAGACGAGCGTCGGCAGTACCGCGCGCGAGAAGCTCGGCGAACTGCGTGGGCTGTTGCGGCTCGGCATTTCGCACGGCACGTTCCAGAAGCAGGAAGCGCAGCAGATCATGGAGTATCTGCGGCTTTTGAAGCCGGAGATTTTCGTCGAGGAGCCGTACGACGTGTTCTCGCGGCTCGCGGCATGGCTGCGCAATTTCTTCGTGCCGCCGCCTCCGGTCGCGCAGCAACAGCAGCGGCAGCCGCGTTGAGCTTCGACTGACCCGAGCGGCGCCGGCCGCTCAGTCCCACATCTTCCTGAGCTTCGCGGCGATCTCGATCCTGGCCTGCGCGGCCGCGGCGAGCCCCGCCGCGCTCGGCGCGCTCGCCACCGGCACGCGCGGCCATGCGTACGCGTCGAACAGCGGCAGCATCGGCGTGGCGATGAAGCGCGTGCGCGACGCCCACACATGGCGGTCGCCCAGATGGGTCTGGTTGTGCACGTAAAAGCGCTGCGGCACGACGATATGCAGGTCTTCCTTCGCGCGCGTCATCGCCACGTAGAGCAGGCGCCGCTCCTCGTCGATTTCCTCGTCGCTGCCGGTGCCCAGATCGGACGGAATGCAGCCGTCGACGCCATTCAGCACGAACACATTGCGCCACTCCTGGCCCTTTGCCGAATGGATCGTCGACAGGATCAGGTAATCCTCGTCGATCAGCGGCACGCCGGATTCGTCGCTGGTGGCGTCGGGCGGATCGAGCGTCAACTCGGTCAGGAAGCGCTCTCGCGACGGATAAGTACCCGCAATGCTTTCCATCTGCAGCAGGTCCGCGTGACGGATCGCGGCGTCCTCGTGATTGCGCTCCAGATGCGGTTCGTACCAGCGCCGCACCGTCTCGAACTCGGCCGGCCACGGCGTTTGCCGGCCATACACGCTCGACATCAGCTTGACGAACGGATGCCAGTCTTCCTGCGCCCTTGCGGGCGCCGCAAACGCGGCCAGCACACCGCCCGCGGTCGCGACCGGATCGCCGCCATCCGCGCGCGCGACGATGTCGTCGAGCACCTTCGCCGCGGTGGCCGGACCGACGCCCGGCAGCAGCTGCACGACGCGAAAGCCGGCGACGCGGTCGCGCGGATTCTCGGCCCAGCGCAGCACCGCGAGCACGTCCTTCACGTGCACCGAGTCGAGAAATTTGAGCCCGCCGAATTTGACGAACGGGATGTTGCGGCGCGTGAGCTCGATCTCGAGCGCGGCGCTGTGATGCGCGGCACGGAACAGCACCGCCTGCGACTTCAGCTTGACGCCCTGCTCGCGCGCTTCGAGCACCTGCTCGACGACGTAGCGAGCTTGCGCGGCGTCGTCGGCGACCGTGACGAGGCGCGGTCGCTGCGCCGACGCCTTGTCGGTCCACAGATTCTTCGTGTAGCGCTCGCTCGCGAGTTCGATCACCGCGTTCGACGCGGCGAGAATCGGCTCGGTGGATCGATAGTTGCGCTCGAGCGTGACCTGCTTCGCGGGCGGCTCGAATTGCGTGGGGAAATCGAGGATATTGCGCACGGTCGCGCCGCGAAACGAATAGATCGACTGCGCGTCGTCGCCGACCACGGTCAGGCCGCGGCCGTCCGGTTTCAGCGCGAGCAGGATCGACGCCTGCAGGCGGTTGGTGTCCTGGTATTCGTCGACCAGCACATGGTCGAAGCGCGCCGACAGATCGGCCGCGATGCTGGGCTCGGCGGCCATGTGCGACCAGTAGAGCAGCAGATCGTCGTAGTCGAGCACGCTCTGCTTCTGTTTGGCGTCGACGTACGCGGCGAACAGCCTGCGCAGATCGTCCTCCCACTCGCGACACCACGGAAACGCGCTGTCCAATACCTGTCCGAGCGATGCACCGGTGTTGACGACGCGCGAGTAGATCGCGAAGCAGGTGCCCTTCGCCGGAAAGCGCCGCTCTTTCGCGGACAGTCCGAGTTCGTGGCGCACGAGGTTCATCAGGTCCGCGGAGTCTTCGCGGTCGTTGATCGTGAACGCGGGCGCGAGGCCGATCAGATCCGCGTATTCGCGCAACAGCCGCGCGCCGACGCTGTGAAACGTGCCCGCCCACGTCAGCCCTTGCGCGAGCGCGGCGCGTGCACCGACGGTGGAAGCCGCGGCGCCGGTGATGCGTGTCACGCGGCGGGTCATTTCGAGTGCCGCGCGGCGCGAGAAGGTCAACAGCAGGATGCGCTGCGGATCGGCGCCCTTCACCACCAGATTAGCGACGCGATGCGCGAGCGTGTTGGTCTTGCCGGAGCCCGCGCCCGCGATCACGAGCAGCGCGCCGGGCAGCGCGTCGGGCGTGTCGGTCCCGTATTCGACGGCTTCGCGTTGGGCGTCGTTGAGCTTTGCGAGCCAGGCGGCGGTATCGAACGACGGAGCGGATTCGGCGACGGTGGACACTGAGCGGTTTTTGCGCGTTGGATGGATTTTCAGGATGCGACGCACACTGTATATCCATACAACCCAATGCGACAAGCGCCCCTTTTTTGGGGCGCCTGCCTGGCGGTCTACGCCGCGCGCTACTACTGCTTCTTCGCGTCCTTCACGTTGGCCTCAGCGGCGGCCTTGTCGGCATTGGCCTGCGCGTCGGTTTTGGTCTTGTCCGCTTTCGCCTGGGCGACCGCGGCTTTCTTGTCGGCCTTCGCCTGCTCTTTCACGGCCTTCTTGTCCGCGTGCGTGGCGGGCGCCGAAGCCGGGTCCGCGGTCTGCGCGAGCACGGCCGATGACAGGCAAGCCGCGATCAGCGCGGCGTAAATGCGGGTTCGGCTGGAACGGTCGATGTTCATCTGGGTTCTCCCTGAGGCACAGCTTGCAAAGTGCCAGACGCCCGCGGCGCGCGAGCCTCGCCGACCCACGCGCCGCGGCATCCAGCAGGGCTTAATGCTTGACGTCCGGGCCGTCGGTCTGCGCGGCAGCCTGCCCTTCCATCTCCATCTTCATTTCGTTGCTGGCGCTCTGTTTGTCCGCCTTCTGGTTCAGCTTCGCGCCGCGCACCTGCTCCTTGTACTGGTCCTTCGCGGCCTTCTGCTCAGCCTTCAGTTCCGCCTTCGAGGACTTTTTCGCCGCGCGATACTCGGCGTTGGCCTTCGCGTCGGCGTCGCGCTTCTGTACGAGCGGGTCGGTCGAGCCCGAAGCCGTCAGACGGCCCGGCGGCGGCGCGGCGACGCCTTGCGCGGCGGGCGCGCCCGGGACTTGCTGCATGCCTTGCGCCGACGGCGGGGCCTGCATGCCTTGGGCGCCGGCCGCGGACGGCGGCGCCATCTCGGCGGCCCCTTGGCTCTGGATCTGCGCCTGACCGCCGATGCCTGTTGCCGGCTGCGCGGTCTGCGCGACGGCGGCCGTCGCGGCAAAAACGGTGAGGGCGGTACCGATCAGGAGCGTACGAATCTGGGTCATGGCTATCCTCTCTAGACTTGGTTGTGACACGGGCGGACTCTCTGGCGTCGTGATGATGGAATGGCCCACGCGCCCCGCCCGGTCTATGCGTCGCTGGATGGGTGGCCGGGGAGCGATCCCGGAATACCAGCGGGCTTTGCTGCTGAGGTGGACTTTAGGAGTGAAATCCATCCGGCGCGACCAGCGTTACGCAACGTTTCACTCTCCACAACTGAATAACATCTACTTTCATTTGCTTGCGCGATGGCTCGCTCGATGCATCCAGCACAGGCGGGGACAGCCCCGCGCCGCCGCGCCGCCGTGCACTTGCTTTATGATGCGAACCCCAACGCGACCCCGTGCCCAAGGCGCAAACGTCATGCCCAATCTCAATTTCACGCTGACCGGCGAGTACGTCGAACTTCACAATCTGCTGAAGATCACGGGCCTCGCGGATAGCGGCGGTTCCGCGAAGATGATGGTCGCGGACGGCGCCGTGATGGTCGATGGCCGGGTCGAGACCCGCAAGACCTGCAAGATCCGCGCGGGCCAGGTCGTGCTGCTCGGCGATACGCGGATCGCGGTCCACGAAGGCTGAGCCACTCCGGAAATTCGCAGGACGCCGCGCACCGGAACTGTGCGTTGTCCATCGACATCGCCCGGGCGAGGCAATAAGCTGTCGGTTTCGACAGGTAAACGACGGACCGCGCCATGGGCGAGGAGTCGGCTGACCGGCTCGCCGCCGCGCCGCGGAATTTCTCCGCCCGCTGCCCCGCCGCTCCACCGCCCGTCGGAGCGCGGCGCGATGCAATGCGGCGCCGCTTGCGCCCGCCTCTCGCTGTCGCCACTGCGGTTGCCGCCGCAGTTGCCAACTTTCGCCGCCAGGCATTCGATGACTCAACCCAGCTTCGCCCACGCGGCCAGCCGGCCGCCGACCCTATCCCGCCACGCGGCCGACACCGCGCGGCTCGCCGCCCCGCTCGCGATCGCGCAACTGTCGCAGATGGCGATGAGCGTGACCGACACGATCCTGCTCGGCTCGCTGGGCCCCGACGCGCTCGCCGCCGGCGGTCTCGGCGCGAACCTCTTTTTCGTGGTCGTCACGCTGCTGCAGGGCGTGCTGACCTCGGTCAGCGTCAGCGTCGCGCACGCGCGCGGCGCGCAGGACGACGGCCGCGTGCCGCATATCTACTGGACCGGTTTCCTGCTGTCGGTGCTGCTGGCGGTGCCGGCGTTCATTCTGTTGTCGTTCGCGTCGCACATCCTGCTCGCGTTCGGCGAGCCGGGCCTGCTCGCGCACAACGTCGGCCAATACGCGGCGGTGCTGCGCTGGGGCGCGCCCGCGAGCCTGATCGGCGTCGGCCTGATGCGCTCGTTCCTGCCGGCGATCGGCGCGGCGCGGCGGCTGCTGTGGGTGTCGATCGTGAGCGTCGGCGTGAACGGCTTTCTGAACTACGGGCTGATTCACGGCGCGTATGGGCTGCCGCGGCTCGGCTTTCTCGGCTCCGCGGCCGCGACCACGATCACCGTGTGGCTGACCGCGCTCGTGCTGATGGCGCTGCTGCATCTGCGGCCGCGCTTCAGGCATTTCGTCGTCGCGACGCGGCCGAAGCTGCCGCTGATGGGCGAGCTGTTCGGCATCGGCTGGCCGGTCGCGATCACCTACGGCGTCGAGTCGACGCTGTTCCTTGCCACCGGCCTGATGGTCGGCCTGCTCGGCGAATCGCAACTGGCCGCGCATCAGATCGCGCTGAACGTCGCGTCGGTCGCGTTCATGGTGCCGCTGTCGATCGGCCAGGCGGCCAATGTGCGGGTCGGCTACTGGGCCGGCGCCGGTCAGCCGCTCGCCGCGCGCCACGCGGGCTTCGTCGCGCTCGCGCTCGGCGTCGGCTTCATGTCGATGTCGGGTCTCGTGCTGATCGCCGCGCCGCATTGGATCGTCGGCCTGTATCTGCATCTCGACGACCCGGCCAACGCGCCGACCATCGCGCTCGCCAGTTCGCTGCTAGGCGTGGCGGCGATCTTCCAGATCGTCGACGGGATGCAGGCGGTGGGCTCCGGCTGTCTGCGCGGCCTGAAAGACACCCGCATCCCGATGATCGCCGCCGCGTTCGGCTACTGGGTGATCGGCTTTCCGACCGGCTATCTGCTCGCGTTTCACGCCGGCCTCGGCGCGCGCGGCTTGTGGTGGGGGCTGGCGGCAGGCCTCGCGAGCGTCGCGCTGCTGATGACACTGCGGTTTCACAAGCTGAGCGGCCGGCAACCGCCGACGGTGGCGTCAATCACACCGCCCGCGCACTCGGTCTGAGCGGCGCAGCGGCAAGTCTCACTCCTGAAGCACTCACTGTAAAAGGTAAAATGCCCGCCGCTGCACGCGAGCGCTAACCCGCGCTCGCGCGCCAGGAACCGCACGACGGCGCGCCTCACCAAGGCAAAAGCCGGACTGGCGCCGCCGGAGCACCCACCATTGCCCGCGACGCGTGCGGCTTCGATTGGCCGCCCGTGTTTGCCGCGCTTTCGCTACGGCGCATGCCGTAGCCGCTTCACCCGCTTCGGCGCGACGAACGCCGCAACGCCAGCCGACACCCGGCCGCGCCGCGGCCCCCGCTTTCTCGCGATACAACATAACCAAGGACCACCCGCCATGCTTGCCCGCGTCACCCGCCTGTTCCCGCTCTGGGCCGTGCTCGTCTCGGTCGCCGCGTACTTCTCGCCGGCCTCTTTTTCCGGCGTCGCGCCGCACGTCACCACGCTCCTCACGATCATCATGCTGGCGATGGGCGTCACGCTGTCGGCCGGCGATTTCCTGCGCGTGTTCACGCGCCCCGCGCCCGTGATCGCCGGCATCGTGCTGCACTACCTCGTGATGCCGCTCGCCGCATGGGTCATCGCGAAGGCGCTGCGCATGCCGCCCGACCTGACCGCCGGCATGGTGCTGGTCGGCAGCGTCGCGAGCGGCACCGCGTCGAATGTGATGATTTATCTCGCGCGCGGCGACGTCGCGTTGTCGGTGACGATCAGCGCGCTGTCGACGCTCGTCGGCGTATTCGCCACGCCGCTGCTCACGCGCCTTTACGTCGACGCGTCGATCGCCGTCGATGTGCACGGCATGCTGATGAGCATCCTGCAGATCGTCGCGCTACCGATCGTCGTCGGTCTCGTCGTCAATCATCTGTTCGGTAAGCTGGTGCGCAAGATCGAACCGATCCTGCCGCTCGTGTCGATGGTCGCGATCGTGCTGATCATCGGCGCAGTGGTGGGCGGCACGCAGAAGAGCATCGCGTCGGTGGGCTTCCTCGTGATGGTCGGCGTCGTGCTGCACAACGGCATCGGCCTGCTCGGCGGCTACTGGGGCGGCCGTCTGCTCGGGTTCGACGAAGCCGTCTGCCGGACGCTCGCGATCGAAGTCGGCATGCAGAACTCCGGCCTCGCCGCGACGCTCGGCAAGCTCTACTTCACGCCGATCGCCGCGCTGCCAGGCGCGCTGTTCTCGGTCTGGCACAACCTGTCGGGTTCGCTGCTCGCGGGCGTGTGGGCGGGCCGACCGGCGAAAGGCTCGACGCATCCCGATGGCGAGCGCGCGCTGCACGTCGAGCGCGTCTGATAACAGCCTCCGCGCGCCGCGGTTTGCAGCAGGCGATCGATCACCGAACCGCGGCGCCCTCGCGACCAGCGCGCGGCACTGCGCTGCGTTTGCCGACGTACGCGCAACCCGCGCCCCAATTCCCTTAGAATGATTTTCTCGACAGCGTGCACAGGCCTTCGCTGTCGCCACGCGAAAAGCTTGCAACGAGGGGAAAACAGCGTGCAGGGCCAATTCGAACAACATCGGCGGGCCGCGCGCCGCCGCTCGATAGTCAGCACAACGAGGCAAATCTTCCTGCTCTGTTGCGCGGCGGCATTTTTGACCGCCTGCGCGACGAAGCCGCCCGCCACCGCGTTCGACCGCCAGGTGACGCACGCGCTGCCGGCCACCGCCGATACGCCGCTGCGTGAAGCGCTCGCGCCGCTCGAGGCGAAGCATCCGGAGCAGTCGGGTTTCCGTGTGCTGGCGAACGGCACCGACGCGCTGCAAATGCGCATCGCACTTGCGCGCGCGGCGACCAAAACCCTCGACATGCAGTACTACATTGCCAACGAGGACACCACCGGCAAGCTGCTGCTCGGCGCCGCGTTATATGCGGCCGATCACGGCGTGCGGGTGCGCATGCTGGTCGATGACCTGAACTTCAAGGACATCGACCGCATCATGGCGGGGCTGGACACGCACGAGAACATCGAGATCCGCGTGTTCAACCCGTTCGGCAGCGCGCAGGAAGGCTTGTTCGAGCGCACCGCGAACCTGTTCACGCAGATCGGCCACTTCACGCGCCGCATGCACAACAAGGCGATGATCGCGGACAACCAGCTGGCGATCGTCGGCGGTCGCAACCTGGGCGACGAGTACTTCAGCGCGAGTGAAACGCTGCAGTTCCGCGACCTCGACGTGCTCGCGGCGGGCCCGATCGTCGCCGACGTCTCCGCGAGTTTCGACGACTACTGGAACAGCGAGCTCGCCTATCCGCTGCGTGCGCTGAACAAGCAGAAGTTCGACCAGAAGGAACTCGACCAGACGCGCGACGACCTGCGCCATCACTGGCGCACCAACGCCGATCCGTACAACGCGAAACCGCTGAACGCGACGCCGCTTGCCGCGCAGATCACGAGCGAGCAGCTCGGCCTCACGTGGGCGGACGCGGAATTCCGGGTAGACCTGCCGGAGAAGATCGAGCATCCGTCGCCGGACTACGTGAGCCCGCCGCTCGCGCGGCTGCGCGAACTGATGCGCGACGCGCAGCACGATTTCCTGATCGTGTCGCCCTACTTCGTGCCGCACGCCGCGGGGGTGCAGGCGGCCAGCGAGCTCACGCATCGCGGCATCCGTATCGCGGTGCTGACCAACTCGCTCGCAGCCACCGACGCGGTCGCCGTGCAGGCCGGCTACAGTCCGTTTCGCGTGCCGCTGCTGAAGGCCGGCGTCGAGCTGTACGAATTCAGGCCGCGCCAGGAAACGCCGAACGTCGGGCTGGTCGGCTCGCGTTCGCGCGCGAGCCTGCATGCGAAGGCCTACGTGATCGACCACAAGATTCTCGTGATCGGCTCGATGAACCTCGATCCGCGCTCGGCCAATCTGAACACCGAGCTGGCGCTCGTGATCCACAGCCCCGAACTGGCGAATCAGGTCGCGAGAATCTTCGAGCGCGGGACCCAGCCGGAGCAGAGCTACCACGTAACGCTCGCCGACTCGGCCCAGCTCGCCTATCTGCGCTCGATCGGCGCGCCGCCGTCGCCGCTCGTCTGGACCGACGTCGAGAACGGCGAGACACGCACCTACATTTTCGATCCGCAGGCCGGTTTTTACCGGAATGTGCTAACCGGTCTATTCTCGTTATTGCCTGTCAACTCGGAACTTTGAGAAGCGGAGTCAACCATGACTGAAGACGTACGGATGGAGCGCGACACCTTCGGCGAAATCGCGGTGCCGAACGCTCGCCTGTGGGGCGCGCAGACGCAGCGCTCGCTGCAGAACTTCAAGATCTCGACGGAAAAGCAGTCGCCCGAACTGATCACCGCGCTCGCGGTGATCAAGCGCGCGGCCGCCGAAGTCAATCTCGGCCTCGGGGTGCTCGACGAGCAGAAGGCGCGCGCGATCATGCAAGCGGCCGACGAGATCATCGACGGCAAGCATCCGGGCGAATTTCCGCTCGCGGTCTGGCAGACCGGTTCGGGCACGCAGACCAACATGAACCTCAACGAGGTGATCGCGAACCGCGCGAGCGAGCTGCTCGGCGGCGAGCGCGGCGAAGCGCGCAAGGTGCATCCGAACGATGACGTGAATCGCGGGCAGTCGTCGAACGACGTGTTTCCTACTGCGATGCACGTGGCCGCCGCAGACGCGATCGTCAAGCATCTGCTGCCCGCGCTGAAAACGTTGCGCGATACGCTCGACGGCAAGGCAAAAGCGTTCACCGATATCGTCAAGATCGGCCGCACGCACCTGCAGGATGCGACGCCGCTCACGCTCGGCCAGGAATTCTCCGGCTATGTCGCGCAGCTCGAGCATGGCATCCGGCACGTCGAGTCGGCGCTGCCGCACCTGTACGAGCTCGCACAGGGCGGCACCGCGGTCGGCACGGGACTGAACGCGCATCCGAAGTTCGCCGACAGCGTCGCCGCCGCGATCGGCAAGCTGACGGGTTTGCCATTCGTGTCGGCGCCGAACAAGTTCGAGGTGATGGCCGCGGCCGACGCGCTCGTCTTCGCGCACGGCGCGCTCAAAACGGTAGCGGCGAGCCTGAACAAGATCGCCAACGACATCCGCTGGCTCGCGAGCGGCCCGCGCTGCGGTCTCGGCGAGCTGTCGATCCCCGAAAACGAGCCGGGCAGCTCGATCATGCCGGGCAAGGTCAATCCGACCCAGTCCGAAGCATTGACGATGCTGTGCGCGCAGGTGTTCGGCAATGACGTCGCGGTGAACATCGGCGGCGCGAGCGGCAACTTCGAGCTGAACGTGTTCCGGCCGATGATCGCGCACAACCTGCTGCAGTCGGTGCGCCTGCTCGCCGACGGCGCGCAGAGCTTCAACGACAACTGTGCGGTCGGCATCGAGCCGAATCACGAGCGCATCGATACCTTGCTGAACGAATCGCTGATGCTGGTGACGGCGCTCAATCCGCACATCGGCTACGACAAGGCCGCGCAGATCGCGAAAAAGGCGCACAAGGAAGGCACGACGCTGAAGGCGTCGGCACTGGCGCTCGGCTATGTCACCGAGCAGCAGTTCGACGAGTGGGTGCGACCGAACGATATGGTCGGACGCACGGCATGATGATCCGCGAGGCGGCGTGACGGAAGGCGCGCAAACGGGCGCGCCGCGCGCCGCCCCGCTGCGCTCAGATTTTCCCCTGCGCGACTTCTTCCGGCTTCAGCTCGACGATCGCGTCGAGCGCTTCCTTCACGTCCATCGCGTACTTGGCAAGGCGCTTCTGCTCCTCGGTCTCCGGCAAGAAGGCGGGGACCGGCACCGGATGGCCGTTCTCGTTGACGGCGACCATCACGACGAGACAGTCGGTGGTCTGCAGCAGTTCACCGCCCTTCGGGTCGCCCGCGTGCACCGACACGTGGATGTGCATGCTGGTACGGCCCGTGGCGACGACGCGCGCGCGCAGTTCGACCAGATTGCCGACAAGAATCGGCCGACGAAAACGGATATTGCCGACGCTGACCGTCACGCAATAGCGCCCCGACCATACCGCCGCGCATGCGTAGGCGGTTTCGTCGATCCACTTCATCAGCGCGCCGCCGTGCACCTTGCCGCCGAAGTTGACCGAGGTCGGCTCGGCGAGAAAGCGGAAGGTGGTTTCCGAACGGTCCAGCGGTGCGGTGGGAAAAGTGCTCATCTTGACTCCGGTCAATCGGATGCATTGAAAGGAGGCGATTATACGAGCGCAATATTGCGCGCGGCGCGGCGTCGCATGGAAGACGCGGCGCGCGGCACGCCGATGGGCCGGCGGTCGGCCTAGTTGTGAAAGGTGATCCCTTGGTCGATGGTGCCGTACATGCTGATGCTGCCGCTGCCGGCCGAGCCCGAGCCGGCTCCGCCCCCTGCGCAGGCGGTAAACAGCAGAACCGTCGCCGCGACGGCCAGAAGCGTTTTCATCACATCGAATTCCTGCAAGAACAGGCTTCGATTCTAGCCTGGCGGCACGAGACGGCGCGGGAACGCGGGCGAGCGTGACACGTCCGTCACATTGATTGTTCACGCAAAGCTGAAACATCGAATACCTGATGCGCGTAGAGTAGGAATCGTGGCGGCGCCCTTTGCCGCCCCTTCAGGAGATTCGCGATGACCGCCCCCCTCTTAGACGACCAGAACCACTTCCCCGGCCTGAGCCGCATCGGCGCGCTACTCGCCGATCCCGGCCGCGCCGCGATGCTGTGGGCGCTGATGGACGGCAGCGCGCGCCCCGCGGGCGAACTGACGATGATCGCGGGGCTGTCGCCATCGGCGGCGAGCGCCCATCTCGGACGGCTCACCGACGGCGGCCTGCTCGCGCTCGAAGTGCGCGGCCGGCATCGCTATTTCCGTATCGCGTCGGCGGACATCGCCGCATCGATCGAAGCACTCGCGAACGTCGCGCAAGTCAGCGCGCCGCAGCGCTCCGTGCCGCGTCCCGCACGCACCGTGCCGCTGGAAATGCGCTTTGCGCGCACCTGCTACGACCACATGGCCGGCGAGCTGTCGGTGCGGATGTTCGAGCGCATGCTCGAGCGCGGGTTGCTGACGCAAGACGGCGCCTCGCTCGAAGCGACCGCGCAGGGCGCCGCCCGCTTCGCCGACTGGGGCATCGACCTCGCCGCGCAGAAGACCCGGCGGCGGCGCTTCGCGTGCACCTGCCTCGACTGGAGCATGCGCCGGCCGCATCTGGGCGGCGCGCTCGGCGCGGCGTTGCTCGACGCGTGGTCGGCGCATGGCTGGGTCGAGCGGACGGAGCGGCCGCGCGTGCTGCGCGTCACGCCGGCCGGCCATCAGCAATTCGATGCGTTTCTGGCCGGATAGACCGCTGAACCGGCTTTGCCGCGGAGCCGCGAGACCCGCGCGAGACCCGCGCGAGACCCGCGCGAGACCTTTTGTTACAGGCGAGCGAATCCACCTTACAAATGTGCGGGCCTTGAAACATAGGCGCCAGGTACAGTGACTGAACGGACCCGGCCGATTGCCGCGTCCGCCGGAGATCAGTCATGACACACGCCAAGCAACAAGTGCGGCAAGCGGGGATTCATCGCCGGACCAGCGGCTATACGCTGATCGCGGCCGCGGTCGTCGCGCTCGCCGCGCAAACCGCTCTCGCGCAGGAAGCGCCACCTGCGCCACCAGCCGCGGTAGCCGTCGGGTCGGGCGGCGAAGCGTCCGGGGGCGATCCGCCTGGGCGCATCGCGCGTCTGAACTACACGGCCGGGGCCGTGACCACCGAGCCCGCCGGCGCGACCGACTGGTCGTATGCTCAGATCAACCGGCCGCTGACGACCGGCGACCAGCTGTGGAACGACCAGAACGCCCGCTCCGAGCTGCACATCGGCTCGACCGCGGTGCGCCTCGGCCAGAACACGAGCCTCGACGTGCTCAACCTCGACGACACGACCGCGCAACTGAAAGTCGCGCAAGGCACGCTGTCGACACGCGTGCGCGAACTTGCGCCAGGGTCGTCGTATGAAATCGACACGCCGAATCTTGCGCTCGGCGTGAACGGTCCCGGCGACTACCGCGTCGACGTCGCCCCCGACGGCAGCAGCACGACCGTCACCGTGCGCAGCGGCAGCGCGATCGCTTACGGCGACGGCGGCCAGGTGCCGATTGCGGCGGGTGAGCAGATCCGCTTTGCCGGCACCAACCTGCAGCAACTCGCCGACAACCGCGCGCCCGCCGCCGACGAGCTCGACCAATGGGCCGCCAGCCGCGACGCCACCGAAGACCGCTCGCTGTCGGCGCGCTACGTGTCGCGCGACATCCCCGGCTACCAGGATCTCGATGCCAACGGCACATGGCGCGAGACGCCGCAGTACGGCGCAGTGTGGGTGCCGAACGCGACGCCGGCCGGCTGGGCGCCGTATCACGACGGCCACTGGGTCTGGCAGGCGCCGTGGGGCTGGACTTGGGTCGACGACCAGCCTTGGGGCTTCGCGCCGTACCACTACGGCCGCTGGGCCGACATCGACGGCGCGTGGGCTTGGGTGCCCGGTCCGCTCGAAGCGGACGTGGCGCCGGCCTATGCACCGGCGCTGGTCGCGTTCGTCGGTAATGACGACGGCGGCGCCGACTGGGGTGTCAACCTGGCGGTCGGCGGCGTCATCGCAGCGGGGGTCGCGTGGTTTCCGCTCGGGCCGGGCGAGCCGTGGCATCCGCATTGGGGCGATCACGATCGCTGGAGCGCCGGGTATTACAACCGCGTGAACCGCGCGACGATCTACAACGACTACCACCGCAACGTGAACACGTACGTGAACTATCGCGTGCCGGGCTGTGTGACGGCCGTGCCGGCGACCGCGTTCGTGCACGGTCAGCCGGTCCGACGCTTCTCGCAGAAGGTCGACCCGGCGCAGTGGCGCAACGCGCGAATCAATCCGGGCGCACCGGGGATCGCGCCGGTGCGCGAAAGCTTCGGGTCGGATCTGCGGCGTGCGAACTATCGGCCACCGGCGAGCGTCGCCGGCCGGCCGGTCGTCGCGACCCGCAATCCCGTCATGCCCGCCGCTTTCCACGACGAACTCGCGCAGCGCTTCGCGCAAAGCGGCGGCCGGGTGCCCGGCGGCGGCCAGCCGGTCGTGCGCACCTCGGTACCCGCGCATATGACCGGTGCACCTGGCGCGCTGCCGATGGCGAACGTGCGGGTCGTGCAATCGCATGTGCCGGGACGTCCGCCGGGGATGGCGGCAGGTGCGCCAGGTACGCCTGATACGCCTGGCGCAATGGGCGGCAACGCGCCGCATGGCGTCGAACAGGCCGGTCAGCGGCCCGGCGAAGCTGGCGCCGTGGTGCCGCGTGGCGAAGCGCCTGCGCAAGCGCGTGCGGGCATGCCGCCGCAGATGGTCGGCAACGGGCGTCCGCCGCAGCCCGGCGAGAGCAGGCTCGTGGGCAATCTGGGCCGTCCGTCGAATGGTGTGCCGCGGCCACCGCAAGCAGTCGGCGGTAATCCAGCCGACGCGGCAGCGCACGCAGGGCAGCACGGCGCGCCGAAGGAATGGGGCGCGGTCGGCAGGTCTCAGCCCGCATGGACGCAGCCGCATCCGCCGATGGCGCAGCAGGCGCCGCGCATGGAACAGCCCGGCCACCCGCAACAGCCGAGCTTCGCGCCGCAGTCCGGAGTGCCGCATCCGCCGGAAAACCCGGCCGCGCAGCAACAGGCGCGTGGGTCGAACTGGCATCCGCCTGCGATGCAACAGGCGCCGCGCGCCGTCCCGCCGCAGCAACCGCGTGCCGAACCACAAATGCAGCAGGCGCAACAGCCGCATTTCGAACCGCGTCCGCAGCCGATGCCGCAAGCGCCTCGGCCCGAGCCGCAGTTGCAGCAGGCGCAGCAGCCGCATTTCGAGCCGCGACCACAGCCGATGCCGGTGCCGCAAGCCCGGCCAGAGCCGCGTCCACAGATGCAGATGCAGATGCAGCAGCCACGCCCCGAACCGCGGCCCCAACCGGTGCAGCAGCCACGTCCGCAACCCCAGCCGCAGCCGCAACACGTCGAGCAGCACCAAGGCGGCGGCAATCGCGACGACCATCACAGGAGCTGAGCAGGACACCTGCCGTTCCGGCAACGAAAAAGCCCCGCGATACACGCCATCGCGGGGCTTTTCTATATCGGGGGCGAACGCTATCGCCCCGCTTCCACCGAGATCAGATCGCCATCGGAGCCGTCAGCGGCTCGTGATGCTGATATCCGATCAGCGAGAAATCCGCCGGCTCGATTTTCTCGAGCCATTCCGGCTCGTACACCCCGGTCTTCGCGTAGTCGGGCACGCGATCGGAAATCGCGAGCCGCGGACTCTCGTACGGCTCGCGCTTGAGTTGCTGATGCAGCATATCCAGCTGATTCTCGTAGATGTGCGCGTCGCCGATGAAATAGCTGAACCAGCGCGGCGTATAGCCCGTCAGCCGTCCGACCAGGTGCAGCAGCGCCGCACCCTCGGTCAGATTGAACGGCGTGCCGAGCCCGACGTCGTTGCTGCGGATATACAGGCACAGCGAAATTTCGCGGCGCGTCACGTTCGGCAGGAACTGGTACAGCAGATGGCAAGCCGGCAGCGCGATCTGATCGAGCACGGCCGGATTCCAGGCATGGAACAGAATCCGTCGATCG
This sequence comes from Paraburkholderia sp. BR13444, assembly GCF_040948755.1. Lineage (NCBI taxonomy): Bacteria > Pseudomonadati > Pseudomonadota > Betaproteobacteria > Burkholderiales > Burkholderiaceae > Paraburkholderia > Paraburkholderia sp. BR13444. The sequence continues at coordinate 438,474 of NZ_JBFPKM010000002.1, forward strand.
GCGGGGTTCTGCATGATCGTGTCGAGACACTGGCGCAGTTGGTCGATCGCCTTGTAAAGCAATACCTTCGAGCGGCCATCTTCGTCGAACTGCGTGATCACGCGAAAACCGCGCGCCTGCGCGTCGGCCAGCTGCGCACTGGCGCTGGCGTCGAGCACCTTATAGGCCGGCCACTTGCGCCATTGCACGCCGTACACGTCACCGAGATCATCGGGGCCCTCGCGATACGGATTGGCGAGCCACTGCGCGTTCTGATTAGCGTTGCCGTCCCACACCTTGCAGCCGAGCTCGCGGAAATCCGCGGCGCTGCGCGAGGCACGCAGAAACCCGACCAGCTCGCCGATCGCCGACTTGAACGCGAGCTTCTTCGTCGTGACCGCGGGGAAGCCTTGCTGCAGATCGAAGCGCAGCATCGCACCGGGCATGCTGATGGTGCGAATGCCGGTGCGGTTTTCCTGCCACGTGCCGGTATCGAGAATCGTGCGGACGAGGTCCAGGTATTGTTTCATGCGGTTTCCTTCGACGCGGCGCGAACCCGATCAGGCGCGCTCACGGAATTGAGCAAAGCCCGATTCTAACAAGCGCGACCGGACGACGCCGGGGCATGGCGCGCCGCATGGGAAATATCGAGGGGGAATATCAGACGGAAAGGAAAACGCCGGGGTACGCGATATATGCGAGCGGCAAACAGGTGCACGCAAAAGTGCTTCGAGGCGACGCGCCAGACCTTCACAAGCCGCGTCGCCAGCCTCGCCGCTTACAGATGCTGCACCGACGCCGGCAAATCGCCGTGCGGCGCCGACATCGGCTCGCCTTCCATATGGCGCATGCCGTGCGAGCACAGCAGCCGGTACAGCGTCACCCGCGAGATGCCGAGCTCCTGTGCCGCGTCTCCGAGCCGCCCGCGATGCCGCAGCAACGCAAGCTCGATCGCCTGACGTTCCGCCGCTTCGCGCGCCTGCGCGAGCGACACCGGCACGATCTCGACGTATTCGGCGAGTTCGAGGTCGCGCGCGGTGATCGCGCGTCCTTCCGACATCACGATCGCGCGCCGCACCCGGTTGATCAGCTCGCGCACGTTGCCGGGCCAGCCGTAGTTATGAAGCGCGGCGATCGCGTCGGGCGCGAAGCCGCGCAGACGGCGGCTCGCATCCTTCTTGAAACGTTCGAGCATGTGTCGCGCGAGCAGCTCGATGTCCTTGCCGCGCGCACGCAGCGGCGGCTCGTCGATCTGCAGCACGCAGAGGCGGTGATACAGGTCGGAACGGAAGCGTCCTTCGATCATCGCCGCGGTCATGTCCACGTGCGTCGCCGAAATGATGCGCACGTCGACATCGATCGCGGTATGTCCGCCGAGCCGCTCGACCTTGCGCTCCTGCAGGAAGCGCAACAGGCTCGCCTGGCTTTCGAGCGGCAGATCGCCGATTTCGTCGAGAAACAGCGTGCCGCCGTTGGCCGCTTCGACTCGGCCGATCTTGCGCTGGTTCGCGCCGGTGAACGCACCGCGCTCGTAGCCGAACAGTTCCGATTGCAGAAGATGCGGCGGAATCGCGCCGCAATTGATTGGCACGAACGGCGCGTTGCGCCGCGCCGAGCGTTCATGAATCGCGACCGCCGTCAGCTCCTTGCCGGTGCCCGATTCGCCGGAGATAAACACCGGCGCGTCGGTCATCGCGACTTTGCGGATCGAGCGGAATAGCGCGAGCATCGCGTCGCACGAGCCGACCATCTCGCCCTCGGCGCCTTGCAAACCGTCGTGCGGGGTCGCGTCGCTCAGCGAGATCATGCCGTACGCATGACCGACCGAGTCGACGATACGGTCGCCAGAAGACGGCACCGTCACGTAATCAAAACAGTAGTCGCGCACGAGCCGGCGCAACGCGGCGTCTTGCAGTTGGCCAGGCGCAGTGGCAGCGACCCAGCCGACGTTCGGCATGGTCAAACAGGATTCAAAAGCGGCGATTTCGTGCGGCTGGAAATCACTGGACAAATCGAGCAGGCCGCCAGCTGCCGAGCCGGTGCGCACTGCCCGGCGCGCATCGCGCGCCGATCCCACGACTTCCACATGCCAGCCACGCTGCATAAAACGCGTATTCAGTTCCGCGCTGGGGTGACGCGAAACGTAAATCAGTTGCCGCGCTGCGGGTTCCATTATTCAGATCCTCTCGTCAACGAACGTTAAGGACGACGCATGCACCTGAAACTGAGGTTCAGACACGCTGACTCGTCCGGGATTCGCGAATCGCAAAACCCGAACGGCCATTCCATTCCGTGCGGACAGCTGATCCCCAAGAAAGCGGCGTGTGTGTTTGAGACGGCCTGATATGGGCCTTTTTTAAATCTGAAGCTGTTTTCGAGAGCTTACTATACGTGCGCCGCTTCGAAAACAATTATGCGAATTTAATCGATGGACCCCTTGCCCATCATGGTTTAGCGGCCGATCACCATATATTCAGCCGACAAATAAAACATTAGTGGAAGCGCTTTTCGTGGCGTTCCCGCGACGGTAGTTCGTACCTTACAGATTATCGAATTATAGGTATTTTCTGCTGACCCGTTTCAGGGCTGCAACGTTTTTACCCCATTTGGAACGCATTAGTTGTCATTCCGCCGGTGGGCGCCAGATGCATCAATGGATTGCGAGCGATGGCACATGTTTCGCTAATTGGCGAACACGAGGGAGACACATCATGCGACTCGCATTCCGCATCGATCTGATAAGCCGCCGCGCACCATTCTTCGCAATTTGCGCAGCCCTGGCGCTCAGCGCCCTGCCGGCGAGTGCCGACACCCAGACAACGCCAGCCGCCCCGACGCGTTCCGTCACGCCGGCGGATTTCAACGATGCCACCGACCCCGCCTCCGCCAGCCCGCAAACTGCTTCGCCGGTTGCCGCGGAGGACGGCAGCCAGCTTGCCGCCAACGCGTCGAGCCGGGCTGGCGATGCTGCATCGATGAACGATATTTCGCTCGACGACCAGATGCTGTCGCGGCAACGCGGCGGCGCGGTCGGCATGCTGATGGTCGCCGCGACGCCACAGTTGATGCAAGGCGGCGGCAACCAGGTGACGTTGTGGGACGAGATCGCCCCGCCCTCGCCGCTGCCCGTGCCCGTCGATGCAGCACGCGCCGCCCAGGGCAACGTCGCGACATACCAGCGCAAGTGAGCAGGACGAAGCAACGAACCGATAGCAAATAACCAGGGAATGCGGGACCGGTGGCCGCGCGAAAGTTGACGCACCCCACGACGGCGGGACACAAGCAACAACAGAGAAGGGACCGGGACATGAGCAGGAACCACCAGACGCCGCGCGCCCTCGGGCTGCCGGCGGCGTCGTTCAGCAACGCTCCCGTCTTGCCGCGCACCGCTTTGGCCGGCACCGCCCTCCTCGCCAGCGTCCTCGTCAGCGCCTGCTTCGCGAGCCATGCGTATGCCGAGCAGGTCGCCAATCCGGGGGACATCATCGTCGAGCGCAGCGTCACGCCGCGCGACGCGTTCGTCCCCGTACCGCGCGACGAGGACCCGGTCGCGGTGCGCGCCACCACGTTCCCGGCCAACTCGTTCGACCCGACGATCGCGACGCTCGTCGGCGACACCGATCTGACCAACGCGCACGGCTCGAACGGCGTCGTCGCCGGCGGCGTGCTCGGCGGCACGGGCATGCAGGCCGTCACGCAGATCCTCTCCGGCAAGGCGACCGGCAATACGATCCCGCTGAACGCGGGCGGCATCGGCGGACCGGCGACGGGCGTCGGCGGCACGATCAGCTCGTCCGTGACGGGCGCGCTCGCGCCGCTATCGAACGTGCTCGGCGGCGCACCCGGAGGTCTGAAATGAACACGCGCCTTGGCCCCTCGCTGCCATCGCTCGAATCACTGCAATTCACTTCGGCGCGCACTTCCCTGCGCGTCTGCGCGTGCCTGTGCATGGGCGTCGCTGCGCTCGTCGCCGGCGAGGCCCACGCGCAGTCGGCGGCGGCGCCGGTCGTCGGCGCCACCGCGACGATCGGCAGCGGCGCGGGCATGGGCGCGACGGGCGCGCTCTCGGTCAACGAAACCGCTGGCCTCGACAACGCGCAGATCAACCAGATCACGGTGACGAACGGCGCCGCCGTCGGCAACGCGAACGCGAGCGTGCAAAGCGCGTCGGTGGTCGCCAACGTGCCGCGCGCGCAAGCGTCGATCGAGGCCAATGCGTTTTCGAACACATCCGGCGCGGTGCTGGTGAACCAGTCGGCCGGAGCAGGGAATCTGCAGCGCAACGGCACCCAGATCGGGACTGCGGCGCTCGGAGTCGAGACCGTCTCGGATGGGGAGCTATCCGCGACGGCCCCGAAAAACGGCAGTCCGGGGCGGTCGAACACGATTCACGGCGTGCGCGAGGCAAGCATTTCCAGCGATGCCTTCCGTAACGCGAGCGGAATCGTGCAGATCAACCAGGCAGCCGGCGCCGGTAATGCCACGGCAAACAGTTTTGTGCTCCGTCCCCCGGCGGGCACTTTTTTTAAATGACCACACTTAAGTATCGGAGCGAATCATGAAGCGCACTCTTATTGCCACGGCCGTTCTCGTTGCCGCATCCGGCAGCGTGCTTGCCGCGCCGCAGAAGGCCTACCTGTTCAATACGACGGTCGTCGGCGAGATGGTCGGCGTCGAGGGTATGGTCGGACTGTTTGGCTGCGTGCATGTCTCCAGCACGGCTAACGCGGTGATCAACAACAATCAGATGGTCAACGTCAACGCGACGCTCGATCCGCAGGCGCAGACCTACACCACCGGCACCGTGACCACGACCATCAACAACAACAGGTCGTCGGTCAGAGGCGGCGGCACGGCATTCGCGTTCACGACGCAAAGCCATACCTCGTCGAGCTCGAGCGCGCAGGGCTTCGAAGCTTCGGGCGGCTATGCGTACGGCAGCCAGAGTGCGAGCGTGACGAGCGGCGGCTATGAAACGAGCCAGCAGGCAGCCGGCATCGCGGGCAGCTTCTCGCACACGAGTCAGAACTCGGGCGGCCATATCGCGGCGGGCAGCTCGATCGGCGGCAGCTACAGCTATCAGGACCACAACACGCCCTCGCACGGCAGCGGCTCGTTCAGCGCCCACGGCGGCCTGCACGCCGGTTATCGCGAGTCGAGCTACTCGAACTCGTCGGGCGTCGCCGGCGCCTTCGAAGCGAGCGAAGCATCCGGGCAAAGCCGTTCCTGGAGCTTCAAGGCGAGCGAAGGCTCCGGCTTTGCGAGGGTCGGCGAGCAATCGTCGAGCTACTCGCGCAGCAGCTCTTCGTCGACCAACGCGTACCGCGCCGTATGGGGCATCGACGAAGGCCTCACGACGACCGACGTGACGACGCGCGGCTCGATCACGCAGCACATCAACAACGAGGCGGCCGCCACGCTGAACGCGACCACCGGCACCAACGCGGCCAGCAACGTGTCGGGCAACCTCGGCATCAACATCGCGGAAGGCATCAACAACGCGCAGAGCAACGACGTGTCGCTCGCGTCAGTCGACGTCGGCAACGTGTTCGGCAACGCGCAGGACTTCAACGTGCAGTCCTCGGGCGGCAGCGCGGCGATCCACAACTTCAATCTGAACGCGTCGGTCGGCAACGGGTCGCTGTCGGGCGTGACGGGCAACGTCGGCGTGAACATCGCGTCCGGCATCGGCAACGCGCAGGACAACGCGCTTGCCGGCGCAGTAACGACGACCTCGCCGGGCAAGGCGCTGACCACCGCGATGGATGCGACGGATGACAACTCGCAATCCGCCACGATGGTCGTTCACGGGCAATTCCAGGGCACCGCAAGTCTGGGCGCCGATACTTTGAAAGGCGCCTCCGGCAACATCGGCGTGAACATCGCCGGCGGCGCGGGCAACTTGCAGCACAACGGCCTTGCCATCGCGGCGCTGAACAGCGGCAAGTAAGCCGACGACGCGACGACCGCGGGCAAGCAGAAAAAGCAAAAGCAGTCGGAAGGGCAGGAGACCAGCATGACCGGGTTCAAGGGGTTCCCGGCGCTACCGTTCGCGGTAGCGCTGGCAGGCTGCGTGCTGTGCGCGGACCACGCCGCGGCGCAGTCGAGCATCGACACGTCCACGTTCGTCGGCGTGCCATTGACGAAGACGGTCCGTTCGATGAAGGACCTGCGCTACAACCACATCGTCAATCAGCAGTTCGACTACAGCTGCGGCGCGGCGGCGCTCGCCACCCTCCTCAAGTATGGCTACGGCATCGATATTCCGGAAACCGAACTGATCCGCCGGATGATGGTTTTCTCGACGCCCGAAGTCGTCGTCAAGAACGGCTTCTCGATGCTCGACATGAAGCACTTCGTCGAGACCATCGGACTGCGCGGCCGCGGCTTTCGCGTCAACGTCGACGCGCTTCACCACCTTCAGATCCCCGTGATGGTCCTGATGAACATCGACGGCTACGAGCATTTCGTGATCGTCAAGCATGCGCAGGACGGCCGCGTGTTCATCGCGGACCCGGCGCTCGGCAATCGCATCGTGCTCGAAGACGACTTCGCGAAGACCTGGAACGGCCTCGTGTTCGCGGTCCTCGGCAAACCCTTCAGGGAGGATTCACCGCTGTTGCAGGACAACGAGTCGCTCGCGCTGAAGCTGCGCGCCGCCGCGCTGGCGGCCGGCACCGCCGCGACGCCCTTTTTCGAGTACGGCTTGAACAAGGCAGACATGTTCTGATCCCGCCATGAAGTCACACCTGACACCGCTTGGGTTCGTGCTCTGCTCCATCGCCTGTGGCGCAAGCAGCATTGCCCATGCTTCGGAGGGCGCCGCCTCGCCACCGGCTCCCGAAGTTTCGACACGGTCCGCGCCGGGCGCCGAGCCGCTGCGAGTGCAGCTGGTCGGCGACGACGTGCTCGCGACCCAGACCGGCAAATACGCCGGCGCGACGATGATCTCCGGCTTCGTGCTGAACGTCATTTCGCAATGGCAGTTGCCCAACGGCGCGAGCGCGCTCGCTCAAGGCTCGCTGAGCGCGGTACAGAACGGTGGCGGCCAGCTCACGAGTTCCGTCAGCACGTTCGCGAGCGTGACCGGCGGCGCGCACGGCCATGCCGGCGATTCGGGCGCCAATCCGAATGCGCAGGCGCGCGGCGGCCAGAGCATCGGCGTCAACGGCGTGTCGCAGGTTAGCCAGGTCGCGGGCGATCGCAACAGCGGCACCAACTCCGCGCTGATCGACTTCAACAACAGCGCCGCGACGCTGACCGGCTCCGGCAACGCGCCGTCGGCGACGGCCAGCAATTCGACCGGCTCCGTGAAAGCCGGCATTTCGTTCGGCAGCAACGGCGTGAACGTCGCGCTGCAGACACCCGCTGGGCTCGCCACCCAGAGCATCGCGCCGAGCAACGGGCAGATCGCCCAGTTGCTGCAGATCGCAGGCAATAACCAGCAAGTCGCCAACGCCCTGCAACTGCATCTGCAAACCCAGCAGATGTCGGCTTCGATGCTTCGTCAGTTGGGCGTACTGCAGGCACTGCAAAACAGGAGATAACGGAGCGGGCCGCCACCCGCCAGTTGCACCACAAGCAGAAAAGAGACGGCCGCGCAGTCAGGACCGCGCGGCCGGACCACCGGGGGAGCAAATAATGAAAAAAGTGTCATCGACCAGGGCACCGCGCATGGCTCTCGCGGCCATTCCGGCCGCCGTCATGCTTTGGGCTCTTTCTCAGCCAGCGAGCGCGCAGGCGCTCGCCGGTCAATCCGTGGAGGACCGTCTGAACACGCTGATGCGCGTCGTCGACGAGCAGCAGCGGCAGATCCATTCGCTCGAACGCCAGGTCACCGAACTCGAGATGGCGCAACGCGGCCGCGGCGTGCCGGGCGCCGGCGCTCCCGCGGGCAGCGGCGCGGTGGCCGAGCAGCCCGGCGCCGACGGCCTGCCTGTGCCGCTGCCGCCGCTCGCGCAGATCGCGCCTGGCGCGCCCGCGCCGGCGGGCACCACCGGCACCGCCACCGGCGTGCCGGTCAATCCGCCGACGCCGGACGGCAGCAACGCGGGCACCGCCAGCGCCGGCGGACTGCCCACCGCCACCGACGGCAGCGGCGCGGTCGGCCAGACCCAGCGCGCGAGCGAACCGGTGCGCACGCAGGCCGAGCAGGCGGTCGTGCAGCGCGAGCATGCGCCGCTGTTCGACCACAAGCTGACGATGGACTTCGGCATCAGCGACACCTACTACGACCGTCGCCAGTTGCAGTTGTCGGGCTTCCTCGCGCTCGACGCGATCTTCCTCGGCAACATCAACCTCGGCCAGACCAAGTCGCACCAGGTGATGGCGGACCTCGACACGCGCTACGGCGTGTCCGACCGCGTCAACGTCGACGTCGACGTGCCGTACGTGTACCGGCGCAGCACCTTCATCGTCGGCGGCGCGGGCGGCGCGGCCAGCACGCTGTCGGACGCGACGGTGTCGAGTCACGACATCGGCGACGTGAATTTCGGCATCTACTACCAGTTCGTCAGGGAAACCAATGCGCTGCCGGACGTGGTCGGCAGTCTGCGCGTGAAGGCGCCGACCGGCAGCTCGCCGTTCGGCGAAAAAGTCGTGCAGATCGACGCGAACAACACCAACCTCGTCGCGCCGACCCGACTGCCGACCGGCACCGGTTTCTGGAACATCACCGCGGGTCTGTCGGTGCTGAAGACCTACGACCCGGTCGTGCTGTTCGGCAGCGTTTCCTACACCTACAACATCGCGCGTTCGTTCGCGGACATCTCGTCGGTGCAGGGACAAACCGAACCGGCGACGGTCAAGCTCGGCGACATCGTGCAGTTCGGCGGCGGCGTCGCGCTCGCGTTCTCCGACAAGGATTCGGCCAGCGTGTCGTTCACGATGGCGCTCGAACCCGAGTCGGAGACCAAGGCGCCGGGCGGCAGCTACCAGAAGGTGCCGGGCAGCGAAACCACGGCCGCGGCGATGAATTTTGGCCTGAACCACGTCGTGAACAAGCACCTGACCATCAATGGCTCGGTATCGATCGGACTCACACCCGACGCGCCGAACTTCGTGGTCGGCGTGCGCTTTCCGTACACCTTCTGACGTGCCAACGATACGAGGTCGAACGTGCGTGAATCACCTCATCTGAGCAGTGTGGCTTCCGTCGCGGCAGCGGGATCGCATCTGTCGCTCGCGGCGCCGAAGCAGCGCGCCGCGGTGCCGTCCGCCGGGGCCGCCGCGGCGCCGGCCGTCGAGCCACCGGCTAGCAACGAAACCGGCGCGCCCGCGAGCGCCGCGATGCCGGGCGTCGCGCGACAGCTGCTGTACGTCGCGCGCACCCCCGACGAAACGCTGATCGCGCATCTGAAAAGCCGCGGCTGGCAGGTCGCGGCCGCGCGCTCGGCGCACGAACTCGGGCGGCTTTTGAAGCCGGACATAACGTGCGCGGGCATCGTCGATCTGGCGAGCTTCGCGCCGCGCGACATCGGCGGACTCGAGGCGAGCCTGCGTCAGCAGCAGATCGGCTGGATCGCGCTCGCGAGCAACGAGCGGCTCAGCGATCCGCTGGTGCGACGTCTCGTGCGCCACTTCTGCTTCGACTTCGTGAAGCTGCCCGTCGCGCACGCGACGATCGACTATCTGGCCGGCCACGCGTTCGGCATGGTCACGCTGTGCGACCCGGAGTTCCCGCCGCCCGCCAGCGAAGCGGGCGACGAGGAAATGGTCGGCACCTGCGAGGCGATGCAGCAGCTCTTTCGCACGATCCGCAAGGTTGCGAACACCGACGCGAGCGTGTTCATCGCGGGGGAATCGGGCACCGGCAAGGAGTTGACCGCGCTGGCGATCCACGAGCGCTCGCCGCGCCGCAAGGCGCCGTTCATGCCGATCAACTGCGGCGCGATTCCGCATCACCTTCTCCAATCCGAACTGTTCGGCTACGAGCGCGGCGCCTTTACCGGCGCGAATCAGCGCAAGATCGGCCGAGTCGAGGCTGCCGACGGCGGCACGCTGTTTCTCGACGAGATCGGCGACCTGCCGCTCGAAAGCCAGGCGAGCCTGCTGCGCTTTCTGCAGGAAGGCAAGATCGAGCGGCTCGGCGGACGCGAATCGATCCCGGTCGACGTGCGCATCATCTCGGCGACCCACGTGGATCTCGACGGCGCAATGCGCGACGGCCAGTTCCGCGCGGACCTGTTTCATCGCCTGTGCGTGCTGCGCGTCGACGAGCCGCCGCTGCGCGCGCGTGGGCGGGACATCGAGATTCTCGCGTACCACATCCTGCACAAGTTCAAGACCGACAACGCGCGCAAGATTCGCGGCTTCACGCCGTCGGCGATCGAGGCGCTCTACAACTACAACTGGCCCGGCAACGTGCGCGAGCTGATCAACCGCGTGCGCCGCGCGATCGTGATGGCCGAGAACAAGCTGATCTCAGCCGACGACCTCGACCTCGCCGGTTTTACCGAGCAGCAAAGCATGACGCTTACCCAGGCGCGCGAGGCAGCCGAGAAGCGCGCGATCGAGGCCGCGCTGCTGCGCCACCGGCACCGCTTGAACGAGGCAGCGGTGGATCTGAACATTTCGCGCGTGACGCTGTATCGGCTGATGGGCGTGCACGGTTTGCGCGAACCGGGTGGCGCCGACGACAAGAAAGGGCTCGCCACGGACGGGGTGGCGCAGGGGTGAGCAGCGGGCGGGCATCGGTGCGCATCGGTGGGTCGGGTAGAATCGCCCGGTTACCCTCCTCTTTCCATTCGATGACGACGCTCACCCTGATCGTCGCTCGCGCCAGCAACGGCGTGATCGGCCGCGACAACCAGTTGCCCTGGCGACTGCCCGAAGACCTCAAGTTCTTCAAGCGCACGACGATGGGCGCGCCCATCATCATGGGCCGCAAGACACATGAATCGATCGGCCGGCCGCTGCCGGGACGCCGCAACATCGTCGTCACGCGCGATGCCTCGCGGCGCTTTCAAGGCTGCGATACCGCGACCAATCTCGACGAAGCGCTCGCGCTCGCCGCGCAGGACCAGGCGCCGCAGGCGTTTCTGATCGGCGGCGCGGAGTTGTACGACGAAGGGCTGCGCCACGCGGACAAGCTGATCGTCACCGAAATCGCCGCCGACTTCGACGGCGATGCGACCTTCCCCGCGATCGACCCGCGCGTGTGGGAAGAAATCGCGCGCGAAGCGCATCACTCGAATGCGCCGAACGACTTCGATTACGCATTCGTCACATATCAACGCAAGGACGTCTGACGGCACGCGCCACGCATGCAATAAAAAAACGCCACGCAACGTTGAGCTGCGTGGCGTTTTCGTTTGATATGGGACAGCGCCGGAACGCGCCGCCGCGCGGCTTACTGCCCCGCGATCGTCATCCTCTCGATCAGCACCGAGCCGGTCTGCTTGGTGCCGCGCGTGATCGTATCCGCGCCGATTGCGACGATATGGCGGAACATCTCCTGCAGCGTGCTCGCGACCGTGATCTCTTCGACCGGGTACTGGATCTTGCCGTTCTCGACCCAGAAGCCCGACGCACCGCGCGAGTAGTCGCCCGTCACGTAGTTGACGCCCTGCCCCATCAGCTCGGTCAGCAAGAGACCCGTGCCGAGCTTCTTCAGCATGGCTTCGAAGTCGTCGTCGGCGCGCGTGTTCGAGCTGAGCAGCGACAGGTTGTGCGAGCCGCCCGCGTTGCCGGTGGTCTTCATGCCGAGCTTGCGCGCCGAGTAGGTGGACAAGAAGTAGCCCTCGACGACGCCGTCCTTCACGACCGAGCGCTGACGCGTGCGCACGCCTTCCTCGTCGAACGGCGCGCTGCCCATCGCGCGCGCGACGTGCGGATCTTCGACCACCTGCACGTGCGGCGCGAACACCGGCTTGCCGAGGCTGTCGACCAGAAACGAGGTCTTGCGATACAGCGCGCCGCCGCTCGTTGCCTGCACGAACGCGCCGAGCAGGCCCGCCGCGAGCGGCGCTTCGAACAGCACCGGCACCTTGCGCGTGTCGAGGCCGCGCGCGCCGATGCGAGCGAGCGCGCGCTGCGCCGCGTAACGGCCGACCGCTTCCGGATCGGCGAGCTCGTCGGCGCTGCGCGTCGACGTGTACCAGTCGTCGCGCTGCATGTTGCGGCCGCTGCCGGCGATCGGCGCGCACGCGATGTAGTGGCGCGAGTACGGGTAGCCGGCGAGAAAGCCGCGCGAGGTCGCCAGCACGAACTGCGAATGCTGTGCCGACACGCTCGCGCCTTCGGAGTTCTTGATCTGCGGATCGGTCGCGAACGCGGCGTCTTCGGCGCGGCGCGCGATTTCGACCGCTTCGTCGGCCGACAGATTCCACGGGTGATACAGATCGAGGTCGCGCGGCGCGGTTTCGAGCAGCTCGGCTTCGGCGAGGCCCGCGCAATCGTCTTCGGCGGTGAAGCGCGCGATGTTGTAGGCGGCCGCGACCGTGTCCTTCAAGGCTTGCGGCGAGAAGTCCGAGGTGCTCGCGTTGCCGCGCTTGTTGCCGATGAACACCGTCACACCGACCATCTTGTCGCGGTTGTGCTCGATCGTCTCGACTTCGCCGCGCCGCACGGAGACGGACAGGCCGTCGCCCTCGGAGATTTCGGTTGCGGCGTCGGTACCGCCGAGCGCCTTCGCGTGACGGAGGATGTCCGAGGCGATTTCCTTCAGTTCATCCTGGGTATGCGGAAAAAAGCGCTGCTTGACGTCCATGTCTGCTGCCATTGTGGTTGCCGTCCTGTTGGGGCCGCGCGGCCCTGGGTATGCGCACCGTGTTCGGCGCGAGATGCGCGGGTGCGGGATAAATGCATCCCGCGATCATAGCAAGGTACGCGCCGCCGCGGGTCGGGCCGGCGCGGCAAGTTACAATACCGGCATGACACGCAAAACCCGCATTCAACCGATCGAATCGGTCGTCACGGAAGTCGACGAAAACGGCTACGATCGTCCGAGCAAGTCCCAGGTCAAACGCGAAATGCAGGCGTTGCAGGATCTGGGCGCGGCGCTCGTCGCGCTGCCGAAAGACGCGCTCAAGCGCATGCCGATGCCCGAAAAGCTCGACGAAGCCGTGCGCGAAGCGCGCCGCATCACTGATCATGAGGGCAAGCGCCGCCAGATCCAGTACGTCGGCCGCGTGATGCGCTCGCTGCTCGACACCGAAACCGCCGCGCTGCGCACCGCGCTCGACACTTACAACGGCGTCAACAAGACGGAAACGGCGAAGCTCCACTGGATCGAACGCACCCGCGAAAAGCTGCTTGCCGACGACGCCGCACTGACCGAGTTCATCCGCCAGCACCCGGCCGCCGACCCGCAGCAGGGCCGCACGCTGATCCGCAACGCGCGCAAGGAAGCGCAGCAGAGCAAGCCGCCGCGCTACTTCCGCGAGCTGTTCCAGTGGATCAAGAACGCGGCCGGCGCCGGCGACGAAACCGAAGACGCTGACCTCGCCCCGGAACACGACGATGACGACCGCGACGCCTGATCAACGCAAGCAACGTAACCACCCCGACGAAATCGTGATCGGTCTCGTGTCGATCAGCGACCGCGCGTCGACGGGCGTGTACGAGGACAAGGGCATTCCGGCGCTGCAGGAGTGGCTCGGCGCGGCCTTGAGCTCGCCGTGGCAAGTCGTCACGCGGCTGATCGCCGACGATGCGCCGACCATCTCGGCGACGCTGATCGAACTGGTCGACGAAGTGGGCTGCGATCTCGTGCTGACGACCGGCGGCACCGGTCCGTCGCGCCGCGACGTGACGCCCGAGGCGACGCTCGCGGTGGCGACCAAGGAGATGCCCGGCTTCGGCGAGCAGATGCGGCAGATCAGCCTGAATTTCGTGCCGACCGCGATCCTGTCGCGCCAGGTCGCGGTGATCCGGGAAACCGATCAGCACGCCGCGCTGATCGTCAACCTGCCCGGACAGCCGAAATCGATCCGGGAAACGCTGGAAGGCCTGCGCGATGACGGCGCGGTGAAGGTGCCGGGAATTTTCGCGGCGGTGCCCTACTGCATCGACCTGATCGGCGGGCCTTACGTGGAAACCAACGCCGAGGTGGTGAAGGCGTTCCGGCCAAAGAGCGCGCAGCGCGCGCCGCGGCAGGACTGAGGTTGGCGGATCAGGGCCTGCAGGTGCAGGCCCGCGCTTTATTTGGCGCTCGCGGCGGCGTCGGGCGCCGACGGCACGAGGAAATGCTCGCGGTAGTACTTCAGTTCGTCGATCGACTCGTGAATATCGGCCAGCGCAGTGTGCATCGCGCGCTTCTGGAAGCCCTTGTAGATGACCGGCTGCCAGCGCCGGCACAGCTCCTTCAGCGTGCTCACGTCGAGGTTGCGGTAGTGGAAGAAGCTCTCCAGATCCGGCATCCAGCGCGCCATGAAGCGGCGGTCCTGGCAGATCGAGTTGCCGCACATCGGCGACTTGCCGGGCGGCACATACTGGCCGAGGAATTCGCGGATCTGCGCGGTTGCGTCGGCCTCGCTGACCGTCGAGGCCTTCACCCGATCGATCAGCCCCGAGCGGCCATGCGTGTTCTGGTTCCACTCGTCCATCTTCGCGAGCGTCTCATCGCTCTGATGAATCGCGAGCACCGGACCTTCGACCATCCTGTCGAGCGTCGAATTCGTCACCACCACCGCGATCTCGATGATGCGGTCGGTGTCGGGCTCGAGCCCGGTCATTTCCATGTCCAGCCAGACGAGATTCATGTCGCTGCGCACGAGCGGCGGCTGTTCGGTGGATGCGAGGATGTCAGTCATGAAGGCAACCCTGAGGGCCGCGCCGCGGGCTTCGCTGCAAGCCCGTGCGGCGCGGCATGTGTTCGTTTGAAATGGATTCGCGCGGTTCGAGCCGGGCCGGCTGCGCTGAAGCGCCGCCTTGAACTGCTGCCCGGAGCTAATGCGTTAAACCGCCGCGTTAAACCGTATCTCCGCCCTGAGGCGGGAAGAAACATATAATTCTCGCATAGATACCACGGAATCCTCGGATGCCTACCCTGTACTTCACCGCCCTCTTCATCGTCGCCGTCGTCGCGATGGTCGGCACCAAACTCTGGCTCGCGTCGCGGCAGATCCGCTTCGTCGTCGCGCATCGCGAACAGGTGCCCAGCCAGTTCGTGAACACCATCGCGCTCACCGCGCATCAGCGCGCAGCCGACTACACCGTCGAGCGCACGCGGCTCGCGATGGTCGAGATCGTCGTCGGCGCGGCCGTGCTGATCTGGCTCACGCTGCTCGGCGGCGTGCAGATGCTCGATCTCGCGATCTCCGACTGGCTCGGCCGCGGCTATGCCGGTCAGATTGCGCTGGTTGCCGCTGTAATCGCGATCACGAGCGCGATCGACCTGCCGTTCGACTACTACCGGCAGTTCGTCGTCGAGCAACGCTTCGGCTTCAATCGCATGAGCAAAAGCCTGTTCTTCTTCGACCGTCTGAAGGGCGCGCTGCTCGGTATCGCGTTCGGCCTGCCGCTGTTGTTTGTCGTGCTGTGGCTGATGAACCGCGCGGGCAACCTGTGGTGGCTGTGGGCATGGGTCGTGTGGGTCGCGTTCCAGATGTTCGGCCTGCTGATTTTCCCAACCTTCATCGCGCCGCTCTTCAACAAGTTCGAGCCGCTGAAGGATGAAGCGCTCGTGACCCGCATCGAGGCGCTGATGAAGCGCTGCGGCTTCGCCGCGAAGGGTCTGTTCGTGATGGACGGCAGCCGCCGCTCGGCGCACGGCAACGCGTACTTCACCGGCTTCGGCGCGAGCAAGCGCATCGTGTTTTTCGACACACTGCTTGCGCGGCTGTCGGGCCGCGAGATCGAAGCGGTGCTCGCGCACGAGCTCGGCCACTTCAAGCGCCGTCACGTGATGAAGCGCATGCTCGTCACGTTCGCGATCAGCCTCGCGATGCTCGCGCTGCTCGGCTGGCTGACGCAATGCGTATGGTTCTACGAAGGGCTCGGCGTGCGGCCGTCGCTCATTGGCGGCAACAGCGGACTCGCGCTCGTGCTGTTCTTCCTTGCGGTGCCGGTGCTCGTGTTCTTCGTCACGCCGCTCGGCAGCCTCAGCTCGCGCAAGCACGAGTTCGAAGCCGACGCGTTCGCCGCGTCGCAAACCGACGCGCACGATCTGATCAACGCGCTCGTCAAGCTGTACGAGGACAACGCGTCGACATTGACACCCGATCCGCTCTACACCGCGTTCTACTACTCGCATCCGCCGGCCTCGCAGCGGATCGACCGACTGTTGCAGCACGCATGAGCGGCCGCGCTCCCAAGAAAGCGGCGCGCGGCGCCGGGTCCGGCATGCACGCCGCGCGCACGGGCGGCCTCGTGGTGGCCGCGCACGGCCGCCACTATCTGGTCGCCCCTGAAGACGGCGGCGCGCTGCTACAGTGTTTCCCACGCGGCAAGCGCAGCGAGGTCGCGGTCGGCGATCGCGTGATCTACGAGCCGACTTCGGCGGATCAAGGCGTGATCGTCGAAATCGGCGAGCGGCGCAATCTGCTGTATCGCTCGGACCAGTACAAGTCGAAGCTGTTCGCCGCGAACCTCGACCAACTGCTGATCGTGCTCGCGACCGAGCCGCATTTCAGCGAGGACCTGCTCGGCCGCGCACTCGTCGCCGCCGAGGCGAACGAATTGAAGCCGCTGATCGTGCTGAACAAGATCGACGTCACCGCTGCTCTGGATGGCGCGCGCAAGCGGCTCGAGCCGTATCGCGCGCTCGGCTATCCGGTGCTCGAAGTGTCGATCCGCATGCAGCCCGAGGCGGCACGCGCCACGCTGACCGAACATCTGCACGGTCACGCGACGCTGCTGCTCGGTCAGTCCGGCATGGGCAAATCGACGCTCGTGAACCTGCTGATTCCCGATGCCGAAGTGGCGACGCGCGAGATCTCGACCGCGTTGAACAGCGGGCGCCATACGACGACGTTCACGCGTCTTTATCCGCTGCCTCAGTCGGAGGGTACGGCCGATTTGAATCACGTCAACGGCGCGGCCGGCGCGCTGATCGACTCGCCGGGCTTCCAGGAATTCGGCCTGCACCATCTGACCGAAGGCCGGCTCGAACGCGCGTTCCCCGAGTTCCGGCCGCTGCTGCCGAACTGCCGTTTCTATAACTGCCATCATCTGCACGAGCCTGGCTGCGCGATCCTCGAAGCGGTCGCCGACGGCCGCATCCGCCGCGAACGGCATGCGCTTTATGCGCAACTCGTGCACGAGGCGAGCCAGATCGTCCGCTGACATGAAACTGATGCGCGCGCCGAACCTGATCATCGGACAGCATTGGGTCAACGTGCTGGAGACCGCTGGCATCGCCTGCGAGCTGCATAACCGCTATCTGAACGGCGCGCTCGGCGAGATTCCGGCCGATCAATGCGCGCCGGAGCTGTGGCTCGTCGATGAACGCGATGAGGCGGTCGCGCGGCGGCTGATCGAAGCGGCGTCGCGAGGACCGGCACCGGGCGCGCCTCTATGGCAATGTCAGCAGTGCGGCGAGATGCTCGAGGCGCAGTTCACCGTGTGCTGGCAATGCGGGACTGTGCGCGATCCTTTGAAGGGGTGAGGCGTCGTCGGGAATTGAGAAAGCCGGGCAACGCCCGGCTTTCTCTTGTGCTGCGCGCGCGTGGCCGCTTCAGGCGAGCCACACCGCGATGGTCAACATCAACAGCAGGATCATCCACAACACGACCGCGCGCCACACGAGCCCCACCGCCGATTGCAGCGTGCGCGGCGTGCAGTCGTCGCCGACCTGCATCGGACCGCCGTCGCCGGTGGCGAGCGCGTCGAGGCTCGACGGCTCCGCGAGTGGCCCAGCCAGGCGCGCGCCGAGCGCCCCGCTACCCGCGGCGAGCAACACGCCGTCGTTCGTATCGGGCCATTGCCGCGCATGATTGCGCCACGCGTAAATCGCATCCTCGAAATTGCCGACGATCGCAAAGCCCAGCGACGTCAGCCGCGCCGGCACCCAGTCGATCACGAAGAACGCGCGCTGCGCGAAGCTCGAAAATGCGACGGTGCGGTCGTCGGCCGGCCGCGCCCATGCGCGCGCCAGATATTCCGCGCAACGGTACAGCACCGCGCCGGCAGGGCCGACCGGAATCAGGAACCAGAAGAACACGCCGAACACGTGGCGATGCGACGCGACCACCGCGTGAATCAACGTGTGACGCACGATCTCGCTGACCGGCATGTCGACTGTCTCGAGCCCGGTCCATTCGTTGAGGATTTCGCGCGCGCGTGGCACGTCGTCGTTGTTCAACGCGAGATGGATGTCGGTGAAGTAGTGGCTGAACTGCCGGAAGCCGAGCGTGAAGTACAGCACCACGACGTTCCACAGGAACGCGAGCATGAAGTGAATGTGATACAGCACGTAATAGACGAGCGCGACTGCGAGCGTCCAGGGTAGCACCACGACGAGCCACGCGAGCAGACCGTGACGTTGCTTGCCAGCATCGAATCCGTGCGCCGCCGACTCCGCATGGTATTGAAGCAACGCAGACACCGGATTGTTCGGCGATAGCGCGCGTACCTGTTCAATGATCAGAGCCAGCAATACGGAGAAAAAAGTCATGCGATGCGCCGTGCTTTTTAAGTTTTTACGATTGTTTTATAACGATAGCACAGGGTCGGATGAGTCTGAATGCGGACGCTGACAAAGCGCCAACAAGTGCGTCGTTCGCGCAACTCGCATCGTCGGCGCGTCGATGCGAGTCATATCTCTCACGCGGCGAGGAACCGATACAGGTTGCGCAGCATCGCGGCCGTCGCGCCCCAGATGAAATGATGGCCGCCTTGCACGGCCGCTGGCGTGGCCGTCTGAGCGTGTTGCCCGCCGTGCTGCTCGGCGGCTTCCGGAGCCACCGTCAATTTGCCGCGCGGATACGGCATCGCGAAGAAGCGGCGCTCGCCGCCCTCGTAGCGGAACAGCCGCTCTTCGTGGTTGGACGGGTCCATCAGGAACGCGAGCGGCACTTCGAAAACCTCGGCGACTTCGAGCGGATCGATCTCCAGCGAGAACGGCGGGTGCACGAGAGCGATGATCGGCGACACGCGAAAGCCGGTGCCAGTCAGATAGTCGGGCAACGCGCCGAGAACTTCGACGCGCGACGCGTCGAGGCCCACCTCTTCACGCGCTTCGCGCAGCGCCGTGGCGGTCGCATTGGCGTCGAACGGTTCCTGGCGGCCGCCGGGAAAACTCACCTGGCCGGCGTGATCGCTCAGATGGTCCGCGCGCTGCGTGAGCAACACGGTAAGGCCTCGCGCGCGCACGACGAGCGGCACCAGCACCGCGGCCACGCGTGGGTCGAGGTCGGTGTTGCGCCACGGCGCATCGGCAATTTTTTCGGGGGTCCAGGCAAGTTGCCGATCGAAGCGCGCCCGTAGAGCATCGGGCGTCAGACGCTCGCCCGTGACCGGTGGCAGATCGGCGCCCGTCGCGATGACAGGCAGAGTTTCGGGCTCAAAGACGGGGCGGATCAACGGGTCTCTCTGATGAGCGGGGACATGCCGCTATTTTGACCTGGCCAAGAAAAAAGCACCCGCGAGGGGTGCTTTTTCTTACAGCATTTACGCTTCGGAAGGAGCGCGGTCCTTCGAGACCAGCTTTTCCTTGATTCGAGCCGACTTGCCCGAACGCTCGCGCAGATAGTACAGCTTCGCACGACGCACATCGCCGCGACGCTTGACGACGATGCTTGCCAGCAGCGGCGAATACGTCTGGAACGTACGCTCGACGCCTTCGCCCGACGAAATCTTGCGGACGATGAACGACGAATTCAGACCACGGTTACGCTTGGCGATCACGACACCTTCGTAAGCCTGCACACGCTTGCGCGTGCCTTCAACCACGTTCACGCTGACGATGACCGTATCGCCCGGACCAAAATCCGGAATGGTCTTTTCGCCGAGAACGCGCGCGATTTCTTCCTGCTCGAGTTTTGCAATCAGATTCATCACTGACTCCTAGATCCATCTTGTCGGCGTTCGTACCTGCCCACGCTTACTGCGTTGGGCTACGGCCCCGATAGAGGATGGGTTCACATCTGGCACCGCACACGCATGTACGGCACCGCCTTTTGTCCGCTCGAAAGACCGGAGCCTCAGGCCTTCGGCTCTTCCTTCGCGAGACTTGCGAGCCACGCCTCGTCGGCACGGCTCAGCATTCTTTTCTTTCTGGCCTTCACGATCAGATCGGGCCGTTTGTTCAACGTGTTGCGCAGCGCTTCGCGCCGCCGCCACGCTTCGATTTCCGCATGATGGCCGCCGAGCAGCACATCGGGCACCCGCACGCCCTCGTATTCCTCGGGACGTGTGTAGTGCGGACAATCGAGCAGCACGTCGACAAAACTATCCTGCACCGCCGACTGCGAGTCGTTCAGCACGCCGGGCAACTGACGCACGACCGCATCCATCAATGCCATCGCGGGCAGCTCGCCGCCCGACAGCACGAAGTCGCCAAGGCTGACTTCCTCGTCGACGACACGGTCGAGCAGACGCTGGTCGATCGCTTCGTAACGCCCGCACAACAGGATCAGACCGGGTTCGGTCGCGAACTTCATCACGCGCTCGTGATTTAACGTGGCGCCTTGCGGCGACATCATCACGACGCGCGACGCGCCGATGCCCTGTTCCGACTGCGCCGTTTTCGCGGCACTGATCGCATCTTCGAGCGGCCGAGCCAGCATGACCATGCCGGGGCCTCCGCCGTACGGGCGATCGTCGATGGTGCGGTAGTTGTCGGTCGTGAAATCGCGCGGATTCCACGTACGCAACCCATAACGCTGCTGCTTCGCGGCCCGGCTGGTGATACCCCAGTCAGTCAGCGCGCGGAACATTTCTGGAAAGAGCGTCACGACATCGAACTGCATCGCTCTCCCCACTCAACGATAGATTTCAATAGTCAGCTTCCCAGTCGACGACGATCTGCTTGGCCGTCTGGTCCACCGTCTTGACAAAGACGCCGACGAACGGGATCAAACGCTCGGCTGCGATCGGCTTGCCGCTTTTATCGGTAGCCGGATATTCGATGCGCAGCACCGACTGCGCGCCGTTGTCGATCATGCTGGCGACCTTGCCGAGGCTGAGCCCAGCGAGATTCACCACATCCAGGCCGATCAGATCGACCCAGTAGAATTCGTCGGCTTCGAGCGCCGGAAATTCGCTACGGCTGATGTACACGCGAGAGCCGCGCAAAGCCAGCGCCACATCGCGGTCAGCGATGCCACCCAGACGGGCGACCACGCTGTCGCTATGCGTTTTGGCCTGCAAGGTCGGCGCCGATTTGCGCTCCTGGCCTTTCAGCAGCCACCAGCGCTTCGCGCTCAGCAAGGCGTCGCCGCCCTGCCCGGCATCCGCATGCGCGGCCACCTTGACCCAGCCTTTGAGACCATACGCGTCGACGATTGCGCCGACTTCGACCGCATCGGCCGGCCAGCTCGCCGCCGTTTCGATGCGCATTTCTGCAGCTTCGGAACCAGCGTTCGCTACCTTGGTCTGCGCCTCTTTCACCTTGCCGTCGGTTCGTTCGACCGGCTTGCGGACGAATGCGCCAAACGACGCCTGACCAGACGCCTTTGCGCGCGAAGCTGCCTTGGCGCTACCAGAACTGCCGGAATCACGCTCAGACATCGAATAACCTCGACAACAACTTCGCAGCCGGCTTTGGCGTCTGCTTCAGTAACACAAATTGCGCATCGGACTGCTCACGCGAGTTGCGCGAGCCGCCGGCCGAACCGACGACGATACGCCCGCGGGCTGCCATATCAAGCAGCCGGCTGTGCCTTTTGGGCTTCCTTCACGAGACGCTCGACGGTCGGCGACAGCTGCGCGCCAACACCTTGCCAGTACGTCAGGCGATCCTGAGCGATACGCAGGGACTCGCCCTTCGTAGCGACCGGGTTGTAGAAACCGACGCGCTCGATGAAGCGGCCGTCACGACGGCTGCGCGAGTCGGTGGCGACGATGTTGTAGAACGGGCGCTTCTTGGAGCCGCCACGAGCCAAGCGGATGATGACCATACTAGAATCCTTGAAAACCGGGGTTCGGAACGACTGAAACACGCGATTATAGCGGGAAACCGACGCCATAACAAACACTTACCGGGATAAACTGAGGAACCGCGCCGCACCGGCCTTCCACAAGAGGTGCGAGAACCCGCTCAAACGCCCGAATTACCTGAAGGAGCGCGTGTGCAACGCCAACCGAACCTCCTGTTTCCATTCGCCTTTTTTGCTTTTATCGTGCGCTTTGCTGGATTTTCGCGCACCCCGCGCAGCCGGATTCTACGCGTGGCGGCGGCCACGTTGCTCACCGCGCAGGCGTTGACGGCAAACGCCGCGCTACCCATCGAGAAAATTAAACTGCCGCCGGGCTTTCACATCGAGGTGTTGTCGGACGACGTGCCGAGCGCACGCGCGATGACGTTATCGCCCAAGGGCATTCTGTACGTGGGCAGCAACGACGGGCACGTCTATGCGCTCGAACTGCGAAACGGCCGGGTGACGGGCCGCCACGTGATCGCGTCCGGGCTGCAGATGCCCGCCGGTGTCGCGTGGCGCGATGGCGCGCTGTACGTGTCGGCCGTGTCGAAAATCGTGCGCTTCGATGCGATCGACTCGCACCTGAACGATCCGCCGAAACCGGTCGTCGTCACCGACAAGCTGCCGACGGACACGCATCATGGCTGGAAATTCATCGCGTTCGGCCCGGATGGCAAGCTGTACGTGCCGCAAGGCGCGCCGTGCAACATTTGCGAGAGAGATCCGGACCGCTTTGCGCTGATTGGCCGCATGGACCCGGACGGTAGCCACTACGAGGTCGTCGCGCGCGGCATCCGCAATTCGGTTGGCTTCGCGTGGCATCCGGTCACCCACGAACTGTGGTTCACCGACAACGGTCGCGACCTGCTCGGCGACGACATTCCGAGCGACAAGCTCAGCCGTGCGTCACGAGTCGGCATGAACTTCGGCTTTCCGTACTGTCACGGCGGCGACACGCCCGACCCCGAGTTCGGCAAGGATCATCCGTGCAGCGACTTCACGCCGCCCGTGGTCAAGCTTGGCGCGCACGTGGCGGCGCTTGGCATGCGCTTCTACGACGGCCCGATGTTTCCGGCCGACTACCGCAACAACATCTTCATCGCCGAGCACGGCTCGTGGAACCGCAGCAAGAAGGTAGGCTACCGCGTGGTGCGCGTGATCACCGACCCCGACGGCAGCCACGCACGCCAGCAAGTCTTTGCCGAAGGCTGGTTGCAACCCGGCGAATCAGTGTGGGGCCGTCCCGCCGACGTGCTGCCGTTGCCGGACGGTTCGCTACTGATCAGCGACGATACCGCCGGCGCGATCTATCGCGTCACGTATTCGGCGCCGTAGAGCGCGGATGCATGCATGTCTGGCTGAGCGGCTGTACTGGTCTTCAGCCAGTTCCGGCGCGTTCCGCCGCCCCGCCTTCAGCGCGGGCGCTCGCCCTCAACGTAACCACCCGCCCGCCGCAGGCGTAGAATGCGCGTCGGTCCGCGCCCTGCGGCACACCGCTCCTTTCGACCGCCTGTCACTCTGCCCACGCGTTCATGTCCACCGTTGCCTCGACCTCCCCGCGCTTTAGATCCAAGACGCTTACCGCCGCGCTGGCGTTCCTGTTCGGCAGCCTCGGCGCCCACCGCTTCTATCTGTATGGCATCCGGGACATCTTCGGCTGGACGCATCTGCTCGGCACGCTGATCGGCATTCCCGGCGTGATGCTGCTGATCGCGACCGAGCGCGCGTCGATCCTCGGCTGGGTGCTCGCGTCGATCGGTGCGGTTTCACTGTTCGCTGCGTTTCTGGCCGCGCTCGTCTACGGGCTGCGTCCGGACCAAAAATGGGATGCGCAATTCAACGCCCACACGCAACGTAAAAGCCGCTCAGGTTGGACGGTCATTTTCGTCGTGATCTTTTCGCTGCTCATCGGTGCGTTTCTGCTGATGACCGGTCTCGCGCTCGCGTTCCAGACCTACTTCGAAAGCCAGGTCGAAGCGGCCAAAGCGATTTCGCAGTAACACCCGTGGGCCCAGCAGGCATTCCTGCGCACTAGAAAAGCCTCAATTGCGAATTGTCACGCGCCGGCGCGCTCGCCTGCTCGGCGCGCGGCGACTCGATCCGGCGGAAGTGCGACATGTCGAGAATGCCGCGGTCACGCCCGCTCAGCCCCAACCGGCGCGCGGCCTTGTGAAAGCGCTGCTTGAGCAGATCCGCCCATAACCCCTCTCCCTTCATGCGGGTCGAAAACGACGAGTCGTAATCCTTGCCGCCCCGCATGTCGTGCACACGGTTCATCACGCGCTCGGCCCGATCCGGGAAGTGTGCGCTCAGCCAATCCTTGAACAACGGCGCGACCTCCCACGGCAACCGCAGCACGATATAGCTCGCGTTGCTGGCGCCCGCTTCCGCGCACGCTTCGAGCACGCGCTCCATGTCCGGTTCGGTGACGAACGGGATCACCGGCGCGATGCTGACGCCGACCGGAATGCCCGCCCCACTTAGCGTGCGGATCGTGCGCAGGCGGCGCGACGGCGTGGCCGCGCGCGGCTCGAGCGTGCGCGCGATGTCGGCGTCCAGCGTGGTGATCGTGATCGCGGCCATGAATTGCCCGCGCTCCGCCATCGGCGCGAGCAGGTCGATATCGCGCTCGATCAGAGACGATTTGGTGATCGCCGCGAACGGGTGATTGCGCTCGCTGAGCACCTCGATCACCCGACGCGTAAGTCGCAAGTCGCGTTCGGCCGGCTGCCATGCGTCGGTCGCGACGCCGAGCGCGATCGGCTCGGGCACATAGGACTTCTTCGACAGTTCCCGCTCGAGCAGTTCCGGCGCGTTGATCTTCGCGTAGATGCGGCTTTCGAAATCGAGCCCCGGCGACAACCCCAGGTAACTGTGCGTGGGCCGCGCGAAGCAATAGATGCAACCGTGCTCGCAACCGCGATACGGATTCAGCGACACATTGAACGGAATGTCCGGCGACGCGTTGCGTGTGAGGATGGTTTTCGCGCGCTCCTCGAACACCTGCGTGCGCAGGAGCTTCGGCTCGCAGTCTTCGTCGGCCGCCTGCCAGCCGTCATCGACGGCCTCGCGCTGGTCGACTTCGTAGCGGCCTTGCAGGTTCGTGACCGCACCGCGCCCCTTGCGAGGCGCCGGCGGCGCGATCGGAAATTCGGGAATGTCAGGGGTGTCGGGGTCATCCACGGCGGGCCACGCGAAGCAAACGCAAACAGAAAGCGCCAAAGGAAAACGGCGCAAAACACCTGTATAAATATACAGTATTTACGCCGTTTGTCGAGCACTTCGTTGGCCGCGGGATGCGCGGCGAGTCCCGTCAGCGATCGGACACTTAGTCGGTAACAGCGATCGTCAGCGTCTCCTTGATTTCCTCCATCACCACATAGCTCTTCGACTGCACCGCTCCCGGCAACTGCAGCAGGATGTCGCCGAGCAACTTGCGGTAGTCGGCCATTTCGCCGATGCGCGCCTTGATCAGATAGTCGAAATCTCCCGACACGAGGTGGCACTCGAGCACCTCGGGGATCTTCTGCACCTCGCGGCGGAACTGGTCGAACATGTTGCCGCTCTTGTGATCGAGCGTGATCTCGACGAACACCAGCAGCGCCGCGCCCAGCTCGGCCGGATTCACGCGCGCATAGTAGCCGGTGATCACGCCGTCGCGCTCCATCCGCTTGACGCGCTCTATGCAAGGTGTCACCGACAGACCGACCCGTTCCGCCAGGTCCTTCATCGCCATACGGCCGTCCTGCTGCAGGAGCCGCAGGATCTTGTGATCGAGCTTATCGAGAGCCCGCACGGGATGGCGCTGGGTACGCATAGTGTTTTTGCTGAAAATGATGAAAATACGATAACAAAACCTGCTTCACTGTTAATAGTATAGCGGTTAACACTGGGCAGACGGCATTTCACCTCACGTTGCAGCTCGTTGAATCGAAGCAGATCGAATCCAGCGAAACGCGCCTTGCCCTCACTCAATTTTTGGATATCTGGAGCAGCTATGCGAGTCGTCGTTTTGGGCAGTGGCGTCGTCGGTGTAACGAGCGCGTACTACCTCGCACGCGCCGGTCACGAAGTGACCGTCATCGATCGCGAGGCCGGCCCGGCGCTCGAAACCAGCTTTGCCAACGCTGGCCAGATCTCGCCGGGCTACGCGTCGCCGTGGGCCGCGCCGGGCGTGCCGCTGAAAGCCGTCAAGTGGATGTTCCAGAAGCACGCGCCGCTCGCGATCCGCCTCGACGGCACCGCGTTCCAGCTGCAATGGATGTGGCAGATGCTGCAGAACTGCACGGCGCCGCGCTATGCGGTGAACAAGGGCCGCATGGTGCGGCTCGCCGAATACAGCCGCGACTGCCTGCAGGCGCTGCGCGCCGACACCGGCATCCAGTACGAAGGCCGCACCGGTGGCACGCTGCAGGTATTTCGCACGCAGCAGCAGTTCGACGGCGCCGCGAAAGACATCGCCGTGCTGCAGGAAGCCAACGTGCCGTACGAACTGCTGAGCGCCGACCAACTCGGCAAGGCCGAACCGGCGCTCGCTGCGGTGTCGCACAAGCTCACCGGCGGCCTGCGCCTGCCAGGCGACGAAACCGGCGACTGCCAGATGTTCACGACGCGACTCGCGGCACTCGCCGAGCAACTGGGCGTCAAGTTCCGCTACAACACGCCGATCGACGCGCTCGCGATGGCAGGCGGCCGCATCGCCGGCGTGCAGTGCGGCGGCGAACTGGTGCGCGCGGACTCGTTCGTGGTCGCGCTCGGCTCGTACTCGACGCGCTTCCTCGACGGCATCGTGAAGATTCCGGTCTATCCGCTGAAGGGCTATTCGATCACCGCGCCGATCGTCGACGCGGCTGCCGCGCCGGTGTCGACCGTGCTCGACGAGACCTACAAGATCGCGATCACGCGCTTCGATGACCGGATTCGCGTCGGCGGCATGGCTGAGGTCGTGGGCTTCGACAAATCACTGCGCGAGGCGCGCCGCAAGACGCTCGAGCTTTCGGTGAACGACCTGTTCCCGGGCGGCGGCGATACGTCGAAGGCGACGTTCTGGACCGGTCTACGGCCAATGACGCCGGACAGCACGCCGATCGTCGGCCGCACGCCGGTGCCGAACCTGTTCCTGAACACCGGCCACGGCACGCTCGGCTGGACGATGTCGTGCGGCTCAGGCCAACTGCTCGCCGACCTGATGTCGGGCAAGCAACCGGCGATTCGCGCGGACGATCTGTCGGTGCATCGCTATCTCGGCGAGACCGCGGGCGAACATCGGCCGGCGTATGCGTGAGGTCGAGCGCGTGCGCTGACGCGGCCCTGACCGCAAGCGCACGCGGCAACAAACAGCAGCGGCAAAAACAAACGGCGCCTCGCGAGGCGCCGTTTGTTTTCCAAGGTGCCGCCGCAATCGCGGCAGGCACCGAGGCATGCTTAGAACTGGTCTTCCGACAAAGCCAGCACGCCCTCGCCACCCTTCGCGCTGACGATCGCCACTTCGAGCGCCGCCGCCTGCGGCAGCATATGCTCGGCGTAAAACCGCGCGGTCGCAATCTTCGCGTCATGAAACGCGGGATCCTCGTCGCGCCTCGCCACCGCCGCAAGCTGCGCACGCGCCATCTGCCAGCCGCCTAGCACGATGCCCGCGAGCTTCAGATAGGGCACGCTGCCCGCGAACACCGCATTCGGATCGCCCTTCGCGTTCGCGACGACGAAATCGACGACCGCGCCAAGCGCCCGCTGACCCTCAGCGAGTTGCGTCCGCATCGACGCGAACGCCGCGCCCTGCTGCGCGCCGAGCGCTTCGACCGTTTCGGCGACACCAGCAAGCAGTTCCTTCGCGACCTTGCCGCCGTCGCGCAGCGTCTTGCGACCAATCAGGTCGTTGGCCTGGATCGCGGTCGTGCCTTCGTAGATCGGCAGAATGCGCGCGTCGCGGTAGTACTGCGCGGCGCCGGTTTCCTCGATGAAGCCCATGCCGCCATGCACCTGCACGCCGAGGCTCGTCACGTCGATTGACAATTCCGTGCTCCAGCCCTTCACGATCGGCACCAGGTATTCGTAGATCGCCTGATGCTTGGCACGCGTCGCGTCGTCAGGATGACGATGCGCGATATCGCAGTGCGAGGCCGCAACGTACGCGAGCGCGCGCGACGCCTCGGTGAGGCAGCGCATCGTCGACAGCATGCGGCGCACGTCCGGGTGCTGGATGATCGCGACCGACTGCTTCGCGGAGCCATCCACGGGACGGCTCTGCACGCGCTCCTTCGCATACGCGACGGCCTTCTGATACGCGCGATCCGAAATCGCGACGCCTTGCATGCCGACCGCGAAACGCGCGGCATTCATCATGATGAACATGTATTCGAGGCCGCGATTCTCTTCGCCGATCAACTGACCGATCGCGCCGCCGTGATCGCCGAACTGCAGCACCGCGGTCGGGCTCGCCTTGATGCCGAGCTTGTGCTCGATCGACACGCAATGCACGTCGTTGCGCTCACCGAGCGAGCCGTCCTCGTTGACGAGAAACTTCGGCACGAGGAACAGCGAAATGCCCTTCACACCATCGGGCGCGTTAGGCGTGCGCGCAAGGACGAGATGGACGATGTTCTTCGCCATGTCGTGCTCGCCCCAGGTAATGAAAATCTTCGTGCCGAACAGCTTGAACGAACCGTCGGCCTGCGGCTCGGCGCGCGTGCGCACCAGCGCGAGATCGGAGCCCGCCTGCGGCTCGGTCAGGTTCATCGTGCCGGTCCATTCGCCTGAAATCAGCTTCGGCACGAAGGTCCGTTTCTGCGCTTCGCTGCCGGCGGTCAGTAGTGCTTCGATCGCGCCGTCGGTGAGCAAAGGACACAGCGCGAACGACAGATTCGATGCGTTGAGCATTTCGACGCATGGCGTCCCGATCAGCTTCGGCAACCCCTGCCCTTCGTAGTCGAGCGGGTGCTGCACACCCTGCCAGCCGCCCTCGGCGAACTGGCGGAACGCATCCCTGAAACCGGGCGTCGCGGTGACGACGCCATCCTTCCAACTGCTCGGATTGCGATCGCCGTCGACGTTCAGCGGCGCGAGCACTTCGCCGCACAGTTTCGCCGACTCGCCGAGCACGGCCTGCGCCGTGTCGAGGTTCGCGTCTTCGAAGCCGGGCAGCTTCGCGATGTCTTCGAGTCCGGCCAGTTCTTTCATCACGAACAGCATGTCCTTGATGGGCGCCGTATAGCTCATTTCGGTTCTCCTCCCTTGATATGAAAAAAGGGCGCGGGACTTGGTCGGTCCAGCGCCCTTCGCTTATTTTCGGCGGCCTGTTTCAACCGCCGCGGCGCTTAGCCGAGTTCCTTCACGAGTTCCGGCACGATGGTGAACAGATCGCCGACGAGGCCGTAGTCGGCCACGCTGAAGATCGGCGCTTCTTCGTCCTTGTTGATCGCGACGATGACTTTCGAGTCCTTCATGCCGGCGAGATGCTGGATCGCACCCGAGATGCCGACCGCGACGTACAGTTGCGGCGCGACGATCTTGCCGGTCTGGCCGACCTGATAGTCGTTCGGCACGAAGCCCGCGTCGACCGCCGCGCGCGATGCGCCCAGTGCCGCGCCGAGCTTGTCGGCCAGCGGCTCGAGCACCTTCGTGTAGTTCTCGCCATTGCCCAGACCCCGGCCACCCGACACGATGATCTTCGCGCTCGTCAGTTCCGGACGATCGAGCTTCGTCACTTCGCGGCTCACGAACTGCGAGATGCCTGCGTCGGCCGCGGCTTCGATCTTTTCGACCGCTGCGCTGCCGCCTTCGGCTGCGACGGCGTCGAAACCGGTCGAGCGCACGGTGATGACCTTGATCGGATCAGCCGATTGCACGATCGCAATGGCGTTGCCCGCGTAGATCGGACGCTCGAACGTGTCGGCGCTTTCCACCGCGGTGATGTCGCTGATCTGCGCGACGTCGAGCTTTGCGGCGATACGCGGCGCGATATTCTTGCCGTACGCGGTAGCCGGCGCGAGGATGTGCGTGTAGTTCCTGGCCGCATCTTGCACAAGCGTCAGCACCGTCGCTTCGACGTTTTCCGCGAGACCCGCTTCGAGTTGCGGCGCGTCGGCCAGCAGTACCTTGGCGACGCCGGCGATCTTCGCTGCGGCATCGGCCGCGGCTTGCGCATTGTGGCCCGCGACCAGCACGTGAATCTCACCGCCAATCTTCTGTGCCGCGGCGATCGTATTCAGCGTCGCGGCCTTGATCGATGCATTGTCG
The DNA here is from genome assembly GCF_040948755.1 of Paraburkholderia sp. BR13444. Taxonomy (NCBI): domain Bacteria; kingdom Pseudomonadati; phylum Pseudomonadota; class Betaproteobacteria; order Burkholderiales; family Burkholderiaceae; genus Paraburkholderia; species Paraburkholderia sp. BR13444. The sequence goes on from NZ_JBFPKM010000002.1 coordinate 468,710, forward strand.
TGTTCTGCTACTACCAGGTTAACCAGATTCGTCATTTCTTGCGTCTCCTCACAGCACCTTGGCTTCGGTCTTCAGCTTCTCGACCAGCGTCTTCACGTCCGGCACCTTCACACCGGCGGAGCGCTTCGGAGGCTCGGCGACCTTCAGCGTCTTCAGACGCGGCGTGACATCGACGCCGAGGTCTTCGGGCTTCACCGTTTCCAGTGGCTTTTTCTTGGCCTTCATGATGTTCGGCAGCGTCACGTAGCGCGGCTCGTTCAGGCGCAGATCGGTCGTGATCACGGCCGGCAGCGTCAGCGACAGCGTTTCCGCGCCGCCATCCACTTCACGCGATACCGTCGCCTTGCCATCCGCCACGACCACCTTCGACGCGAACGTCGCCTGCGGCAGGTTCGCGAGCGCGGCGAGCATCTGGCCGGTCTGGTTCGAATCGTCGTCGATCGCCTGCTTGCCCAGAATGACGAGCGAAGGCTGTTCCTTGTCGACCAGCGCCTTGAGCAGCTTGGCAACGGCCAGCGGCTGCAGGTCTTCGTTCGATTCGATCAGGATCGCGCGGTCCGCGCCGATTGCAAGCGCGGTGCGCAGCGTTTCCTGCGACTGCGTCACACCGGCCGACACGGCGATCACTTCGGTCGCGACGCCCGCTTCCTTCAGCCGCACCGCCTCTTCAACCGCGATTTCATCGAACGGATTCATCGACATTTTCACGTTCGCAATATCGACGCCCGTACCGTCCGATTTCACGCGGACCTTCACGTTGTAGTCGACCACTCTTTTCACTGGCACCAGAATTTTCATGCACACGCTCCAAAGTTACGAATACGTCAACCCGACAAACATTATAGCGACTGCCCTCATGGCAGCCGTGTCGCGGGCGCTTTGCGGAAGGATATCGCTCCTCCGCGGCGTGACGGCAATATCGAACGATCGTTCTATTTTAATCTCTAAAAAACCCGGGAAACAACCCCGGGTTCCGACTCCGACCTCTAATTTCCCATTGCCGTCGTGTTCTGCTGGTTCGTGGACCATTGCATCACCAGGAGGTGATCACCGAGCCGCCGAATTTGCTGTCGACGAACTGCTTCACTTCCGGCGAGTGGTACGCCGCGACGAGCTTCGCGACCCATGGCTTGTTCTTGTCCGCTTCGCGAATCGCGATCACGTTTACGTACGGACCCTTCGGGTCCTCGATCGCGATGGCGTCCTGCTTCGGCTTCAAGCCCGCTTCCATCGCGAAGTTGGTGTTGATCGCGGCGGCATCGACGTCGCCCAGCGAACGCGGAATCTGCGCCGCGTCGAGCTCGACGATCTTCAGCTTCTTCGGATTGTCGACGATGTCGAGCGGCGTCGCCTTCAGGCCGGCATCGGCGCGCAGCTTCAGCAAGCCCTGCTTCTGCAGCAGCAGAAGCGCGCGGCCGCCGTTGGTCGGATCGTTCGGCACGGCGATCTTCGCGCCCGGCTGCAGTTCGGCGAGCGACTTCACTTTCTTCGAGTAGATGCCCATCGGGTACGTGACCGTATCGGCGACACGGATCAGCTTGTAGCCACGGTCCTTCACCTGCGCCTGCAAGTACGGGTCGTGCTGGTAGCTGTTCGCGTCCAGATCGCCGCTCGCGAGCGCCGCGTTCGGCTGCACGTAATCGGAGAATTCGACGATCTTGATGGTGAGGCCGTTCTTCGCGGCGACCGTCTTCACGACGTCCATGATCTGCGCGTGCGGGCCGCCGGTGACGCCGACCTTGATCGTGTCTTCGGCATGCGCCGCGGTGGTGGCGAAGAGCGTTGCCGCGCCGAGCGCGGCGGCCAACTTGAGAATGAGGCGACGTTGCATGATGGACCTTTTCCGAATCTCTATGAGCGGGCTTCCGAACGCCCTTGTTTACTTATGGCTCAAACGACGCACGAGCCAATCCCCAAACGACTGCACCAGTTGCACGAACACGATCAGGATCAGCACGACCGCGAGCATCACTTCCGGCAGGAAGCGCTGATAACCGTAGCGGATGCCGAGGTCGCCAAGGCCACCGCCGCCGATCGCGCCGGCCATCGCCGAATAGCCGACCAACGACACGAATGTGATCGTCAAACCGGCGACCACGCCCGGCAGCGATTCCGGCAACAGCACCTTGAAGACGATCTGGCTGGTGGTCGCGCCCATCGCCTGGGCCGCCTCGATGAGCCCGCGGTCGACTTCGCGCAGCGCCGTTTCGACGAGGCGCGCGATGAACGGCGCGGCGGCGATCGTCAGCGGCACGATGGCCGCCGCCGTGCCGATCGACGACCCGACGACGAGCCGCGTAAACGGAATCACCGCGACCAGCAGGATGATGAACGGCGTCGAGCGCACCGCATTGACGATCACGCCCATCACCCGATTGACGGCGACGTTTTCGAGCACGCCCTGGCGGTCGGTCAGATACAGCAGCACGCCGAGCGGCACGCCAACCACGGCGCCAATCAGCCCGGAGATACCCACCATGATGAGGGTCTCCCAGAACGACTGGACGAACATATCGAACATTTCACTCAACATGCGAGAGCTCCTCCACTACGACACCCTGCTCGCGCAGAAACGTGATCGCCTGCGCGACCTTGGCCGGATCGCCGCCCGCGAGCACCGCGAGCGAGCCGAACGCCTGCCCCTGGATTTCATCGATCTGGCCGTGCAGGATATTGAAGTCGAGCTCGTAGCGGCGAATCGTCTCCGACAGGATCGGCTGATCCACGCCCGAACCGGTGAACGCGAGGCGCAGCAGATGGCCGCTGCCGGTCTTCAGGCGCTGTGCGACACGCGCCTTCATGGCGGGCGGCAAGTCCTGCGCGATCACGTCGCCGATCAGCGCGCGCGTGACTTCGTGGTGCGGCTGCAGGAACACGTCGATCACCTTGCCCTGTTCGACGACGCGGCCCGCGTCGAGCACCGCGACGCGATCGCAGACCTGCTTGATCACGTCCATCTGGTGCGTGATCAGCACGACCGTCAGGTTCAGCTCGCGGTTGATGCGCTTGAGCAGATCGAGGATCGCGCGCGTGGTTTCGGGGTCGAGCGCCGAGGTCGCCTCGTCCGACAGCAGCACCTTCGGCTTGCTCGCGAGCGCGCGAGCGATACCCACACGCTGCTTCTGCCCGCCGCTGATCTGCGCCGGATAGCGGTCCTTCTGCGCCGACAGTCCGACCAGTTCGAGCAGCGGCAGCACGTTCGCCTCGATTTCGTCGCGCTTCATGCCGGCCAGTTCGAGCGGCAGCGCGACGTTCTCGTACACGGTGCGCGACGACAACAGATTGAAGTGCTGGAAGATCATGCCGATCTCGCGACGCGCGTCGCGCAGTTGCGCGGCGGGCAGCGTCGTCAGATCGCGGCCGTTGACTAGGATGTTGCCCTCGGATGGGCGGGTCAGCAGGTTGATCGTGCGCACGAGCGTGCTCTTGCCCGCGCCGCTGCGGCCGATGATGCCGAACACCTCGCCCGCCGGAATCGTCAGATTGACGTTGTGCAGCGCCTCGACCCAGCCCCGGGGTCCGGCGAACCGCTGGGAAACATTGCGTATTTCGATCATGGACAAACGAAAACGGCGGAGGCTGCCGGCGAGCGTCATGCTCCCGACAAGCGGCCGCCGTTTCTTTTATTTGGGATTTAAGGTCGCCATTCTACCGCAGCGCCGACATACCCTTTAATAATCAATTCCGATCTTTTCATAACCAATGGGCATTAGAGCCGCGCGTTACGTACAAAGCTCTCGCGCATCGCGCCGCTCCGACTATGATCGGACCACCCCCTTCCGCACAGCCTACCGCCATGCAAACTTCCCCGAGCCACACGGTGCGCGCGAGCGCCGGCAGTCTTAATAAGGAAGCGCCGCAGCGCGCGTCGATCACGACCGCCGATGGCATCGAGTTGCCGCTGTATCGCTGGCAGCCGAACGGGCCGATACGCGCGACGGTCGCGCTGCTGCACGGCCTCGCCGAGCATGCCGGCCGTTACGCGGCCGTGGCGGACCGGCTCAACGCGGCGGGCATCGAACTCGTCGCGGTCGATCTTCGCGGCCATGGCCACGCGCCCGGCAGGCGCGTCTATGTAAAACGCTTCGACGACTACCTGCTCGATGCGCAGGCGCTACTCGACGCCGCCGCGCAAAGCTGCGCGCCGCTCTTCCTGATGGGCCACAGCATGGGTGGCGCGGTGGCCGCGCTGTACGCGATCGAACGTCTCGACGCCAGCGGGAGGCGCCTGAGTGGTCTGATCCTGTCGAGCCCCGCGCTTGCGCCGGGGCGCGACGTGCCGAAGTGGATGCTCGCGCTGAGCCAGGTGATCAGCCGCGTCTATCCGGGCTTCCCGGCGATGAAGATCGACCCCGCGCTGCTGTCGCGCCTTCAGCCGGTCGTCAAAGCCAACCTCAACGATCCGCTCGTGCATCACGACGCGATTCCGGCGCGCACGGGCGCCGAGTTGTTGCTGGCGATGGCGCGCATCGAACGTGGCCGCGCGGGGCTGCGCATGCCGCTGCTCGTGTTTCACGGCACCGACGACAAACTGACCGAGCCCGACGGCAGCCGCGCGTTCGGCGAGCACGCGGGTTCGCCGGACAAGACGCTCACGCTGCACGAGGGCAGCTATCACGAGACGATGAACGACCTCGACCGCGATCGGGTGATCGCGGGGTTGGTCGATTGGATTGAAAGACGGTCGGTGGGACGGAGTTGAGAAGATGCGGCGCGTGGTAGCCGTCGGCTAGCGCTTCCACTCCGGCGCGCGTTTGTCGATGAAAGCCTGCACGCCTTCGAGCGCCGAGTCGTCCATCATGTTGCAGGCCATCGTCTGCCCGGCGAGCTGGTACGCGGCCTCGATGCCCATTTCGAGTTGGCGGTAGAACAGGCCCTTGCCCGCGCTGACCGCTTCGACCGGCTTCGCGCAGATGCTCGCGGCGAGCCGCGCGACTTCGTCGTCGAGTGCATCGGCTGGGGCGACGCGGTTCACGAGCCCCTGCTTGCGGGCTTCGGCGGCGTCGATGAAATCGCCGGTCAGCAGCATTTCGAGCGCGGCCTTGCGCGACAGGTTGCGCGACAGCGGCACCGACGGTGTCGCGCAGAACAACCCGAGGTTCACGCCCGATACGGCGAAGCGCGCGGTCTCGGCGGCGACCGCGAGATCGCACATGGCGACGAGCTGGCAGCCGGCCGCGGTCGCGATGCCGTGCACGCGCGCGATCACCGGCTGCGGCAGGCGCTGGATCGTCAGCATCAGCTTCGTGCAGCGCGCGAACAGCTGCTGGTAGTACGCGAGCGACGGCGCCGCGCGCATTTCCTTCAGGTCGTGCCCGGCGCAGAACGCGCGGCCCGCGCCGGCGATCACGACCACGCGGGCATCGGTCTTCGCGATGTCGGTCAGCGTCTGCTGAAATTCGTCGAGCAGCGCTTCGGACAGCGCGTTGAACGCATCGGGCCGGTTCATCGTTACGCGCACGACGCCCGGTACACGATACGCGTCGGGTTCGATGGTGACCAGCGACGCGTCGCCGGTATTGACGGGGTTGACGTTCATGGCTCAGATCTCCGCGAGCGAGCGCACGTGCGCGACCACGCTGCGCCCGAGCGCCGACAGGTTGTAGCCGCCCTCGAGACAACTGACTATGCGCCCGCGCGCGTAGCGCCGCGCGATCTCGCGCACCTGGTCGGTAATCCACGCGTAATCGTCTTCGACGAGGCCCATGTTGCCGAGGTCATCCTCACGATGCGCGTCGAAGCCGGCCGAGATGAACAGCATCTCCGGCCTGAACTCGTGCAGGCGCGGCAACCACAGCATATCGACCGCTTCGCGCACGGCCATGCCGTTCGAGCGCGCCGGCATGGGCACGTTGCACATGTTGGACGCCTGGTTGTCGGCGCCCGTGAACGGATAGAACGGATGCTGAAAGATGCTGCACATCAGCACGCGCGGGTCGCCCGCGAATGCGGCCTCGGTACCGTTGCCGTGATGCACGTCGAAGTCGATGATGGCGACCCGCGCGAGACCATGCACGTCGAGCGCGTGGCGTGCGGCGATCGCGACGTTGTTGAAGAAGCAGAAGCCCATCGCGCGCGCCGGCTCCGCGTGATGGCCGGGCGGGCGCACGCTGCAGAACGCGTTGTCGTAGCGGCCTTCGATCACCGCGTCGGTGGCGGCGACCGCCGCGCCCGCCGCGCGCAACGCGGCCCGCAACGTGTGCGGGTTCATCGTCGTGTCGGGATCGATTTCGGCGACGCCCTCGAGCGGCGAGCGACCGCGGATGTAGTCGACGTGCGCCCGCGTGTGCACGCGCAGCAGCGCGGCCTCGTCGACGAGCGGCGCCGACTCGCGCTCGATCAGCGCGTCGATGCGGCTCGCGATCAACTGATCCTCGATCGCCTGCAGGCGCGCGGGGCACTCGGGATGCCACTGTCCCATGTCATGCAGCAGACAGTCGGGGTGGGAATAGAAACCTGTTGCCATAGTTCGTGTTGTGCGTCTCTTCTACGGCGCGGCGCATCAATTGCGCGCGCGGCGTGTCTCCGTCGAGCGGCGCGCGCCCCCGCGCGCCTACATTCGTCAAGTTACCACACGACGCCGCTGTCGCCGATTCAGCACGGTTTTGCGGGAGCCGTCGGGTATACTTCCCCGACCCGTTATTCGCCGTTTCGTTCCTGCCGCTTTCCGACTGCTTCCAGCCTTTCACGCATCGCGCTCACTGCTCACCATGACCGTCAAGCTTGCTCTGTCCGCAGGATCCCCACGCAACCGGCTTCGCCTCAACTCCCTCGCCGCCTCACTGACCGTCGCATCGTGCATGTTCATCGCAGCAAGTCCCGCGAGCGCACAAAGCGCCACGCGCAAAGCCTCGGTGCAGCTCGCGCAGAGCCAGCCGCAACAGCCGGTCCCGCAAGGGCAAACGTTTGAGGAAGAGATCATTCCGCAGCGCTATGCGAACAACGCGAACGTCGATGCGTTCATCAACGAGATGGTCGCGCGCTACGATTTCGACGAAGCGTCGCTGCATGCGCTGTTTGCCGGCGTCAGCTACTCGGCGACCGCGGTGAAGCTGGTCACGCCGTCGCTGACGCCGTCGATCAAGAACTGGCGCTCGTATCAGGCGCGCTTTCTCGACCCGGTGCGCGTCAATGCCGGCGTGCAGTTCTGGCGCGAGAACCGGGCCACGCTGCAGCGCGCGTATCAGGAGTTCGGCGTGCCGCCGGAGATGGTCGTCGGCATTATCGGCGTCGAGACGATCTACGGCCGCTACATGGGTAATTTCCGCGTGCTCGATGCGCTGACCACGCTGAGCTTCGATTATCCGAACACCGCGAATCGCGCGGACCGCCAGGCGACCTTCCGCAAGAATCTCGAAGACTACCTGGTGTGGACGCGCGACGCGCAGATCGACCCGAACACGGTGCTCGGTTCATACACGGGCGCGATCGGCATTCCGCAGTTCCTGCCGAGCAGCATCGTCCAGTACGCGGTCGACTACGAGGGCAACAAGCACATCGATCTGCGCACGAGCGATGCCGACGCGATCGGCAGCGTCGCGAATTATCTGCGCCAGAATGGCTGGGAAAGCGGCCGGCCGGTGGTATGGCGAATCGCCTCGGACGCGGGCAGCCTCGGTGTCGCGCAGGCGGCGGCCACTGGCCAGCCGGAGCCGCACTGGCCGCTCGACCAGTTGCTGCGCGCCGGTCTCGTACTGAACGAGCCGAACGTCGACATTGCTTCCGAAGCGGGTACGCCGGTCACGGTGGTCGATCTGCCGACGCCGGGGCGCGGCACCGAGTTCGTGCTCGGCCTGAAGAACTTCTACGTGCTCACCCGCTACAACCGCAGCTTCTTCTATGCGCTTGCGGTGTATCAACTCGGTCAGAAGGTCAAGGCCCAGATGGAAGCAATCGACACTGCGAATGCCGCGAAGGCGGTCAACAACGGCGGCGCGTCGCAAGGTCAGACAGATCAGTCGAACTCAAATTCGCAGTGAGTCGCCCCGCGAGGCGCCATGCGCGCCTCGCGTTGAAGGACGTAAAAAAGCGCCGGCTCGACCGGCGCTTTTCATTGGCTCGTGCGCCCGCGAAGGCGCCCGGCGACCCGCTTACGCGGGAAATACTCCCGTGGACAGATAACGGTCGCCGCGGTCGCAGACGATGAACACGATCGTTGCATTCTCGACCTGACGCGCGATGCGCAGCGCGACTTCGCACGCACCGCCCGACGAAATGCCCGCGAAGATGCCTTCGACCGACGCCAGCCGGCGCGCCATCGCCTCGGCCGCGGATTGGCTGACGTTCTCCACACGGTCGACGCGGCTACGGTCGAAGATTTTCGGCAGATACGCTTCCGGCCACTTGCGAATACCCGGAATACGCGAACCCTCTTCCGGCTGCGCGCCGATGATTTCGATCTGCTGGTTCTGCGCTTTCAGATACGTGGATACGCCCATGATCGTGCCGGTCGTGCCCATCGACGACACGAAGTGCGTGATGCGCCCTTCCGTGTCGCGCCAGATTTCCGGGCCCGTGCCTTCGATGTGCGAAGCCGGATTGTCCGGGTTCGCGAACTGATCGAGGATGATGCCCTTGCCTTCGCGCTGCATCTGCTCGGCGAGATCTCGCGCGTACTCCATGCCGCCTTTGACCGGCGTCAGAATGATTTCCGCGCCGTAGGCCGCCATGCTCTGACGGCGCTCCACCGACAGATCTTCCGGCATGATCAGCACCATCTTGTAGCCGCGGACCGCCGCGGCCATGGCGAGCGCGATGCCTGTATTGCCGCTGGTCGACTCGATCAGCGTGTCACCCGGCTTGATGCGCCCGCGCGCTTCGGCCTTCTTGATCATCGACAATGCCGGACGGTCCTTCACCGACCCCGCCGGGTTGTTGCCCTCGAGCTTCGCGAGGATCACATTGTTGCGGCTGCGGATCTCGTCGTCGGGAAGCCTGACGAGTTGTACGAGCGGCGTGTTGCCGACCGTGTCTTCTATCGTTTTGTATGCCATAGGGGGTCTAGCGATCGATGCGCGAGAGAGTGTCTTCAATCTATCGATTCTAAACCACGAACTCCGGCGCTGCCCTGCAGCCCTTCTGTCCGCATGGATGCATGCCGCTTGCGGCGCAAAAAGCCCGCGGCTGCGAGCCGCGGGAAGTGGTGTGTGCAAATCGGAGCAGTGGGATGTTCGCGGACCCTGCGCGCCGCAAGCCGCTCGTCAGCATGACACGCGCAAGGCTCGCGGCCGCTTACTTCTTCACCGCCACTGCGGCGGCGCCCTTCTGCGTGGCGGCGGGCGCGGCCGCAGCGGCCGGCTCCTTGGCCGCTGCAGCTGCCGCAACCTGCGTGCTAGCAGCCGCGCCAGCCGGTCCGACAGCGAGACCCTCCGCCTGCAGGCGCTCGATGGTGTGGCCGCCCATGCCCTTGACGCGCTTGCCGAGATCGGCCGCGTCCTTGAACGGGCCGTGCGCATTGCGTTCGTCGACGATCGCTTTGGCTTTTGCCGGACCGATGCCCTTAATGCCGCGCAGCGCGTCTTCGTTAGCCGTGTTGACGTCCACCGCCGCATACGCGTGGCCGAAAGCGGCGAGCATCGCCGCGGTAACCAGTACTTTTCGAAACATATTGGAATCTCCCTGTTGCCACTGGCCGGCGACCATCACCGGCCAGGAGATTCCAGTTTAAAGAGGACGGCGTACTAATTACACCTGGCCGAACAGCCAACGCACGTAACGATCGACACCTTCCTGCACGCTCAGAAACGGCGCGTCGTAGCCGGCCGCGCGCAGCTTCGACTGATCGGCCTGCGTGAAGCACTGGTACTTGCCGCGCAGCGCGTCGGGAAACGGAACGTATTCGATCAGGCCGCGCTGCACCTGATCCGCGAGCGACAGCGCCGGCTCGTTGTTCAGCGCGCGCAGCGTGTTGACCACGGTGCTCGCGATGTCGTTGAACGGCTGCGCGCGGCCGGTGCCGAGATTGAAGATGCCCGACTTCTCCGGATGATCGAAGAAGAACAGATTGACCTTGACGACGTCTTCGACGGAGATGAAATCGCGCGTCTGCTCACCAGCCGCATAGCCGTTGTATTCGCCGAACAGCTTGACCTTGCCCTCGGCGCGGAACTGATTGAAGTTGTGAAACGCGACCGACGCCATCCGCGCCTTATGCGTTTCGCGCGGACCGTACACGTTGAAATAACGAAAGCCCACGATCTGGCTTTTCGCCGTGGGCAGCACGCGGCGAATCACCTGGTCGAACAGGAACTTCGAATAGCCATACACGTTGAGCGGCTGCTCGACCTCGCGCTCCTCGACGAAGCGGCTCGAGCCGCCATACGTCGCCGCCGACGACGCATACAGGAACTGGACGTCCTGCGCGAGACAGATGTCGAGCACGTCGCGGCTATAGCGGTAGTTGTTGTCCATCATGTAGCGGCCGTCGGTTTCCATCGTGTCCGAGCAGGCGCCTTCGTGGAAAATCGCGCGCACCTTGCCGAAGTCGCCGCGCCTGAAGCGCTCGACGAATTCGGTTTTGTCGAGATAGTCGTCGATTTCGCAGTCGACCAGATTCCTGAACTTGTCCGCGCGCGTGAGGTTATCGACCGCGATGATGCGTTGTTCGCCGCGCTCGTTGAGCGCCTTCACGAGATTGCTGCCGATAAAACCGGCCGCGCCGGTGACGATGACGGTCATGATGATCCTGCCGTAGTGAGCTTTGTAGTGAGCTTCGTTCAGTCAACGCCGCGGGGTCCGCTGGTCCGTCGGACGACGGCAGCCCCGCGGGCTGCATCAGGAGAAGAGTTCGTCGTAGTCGACGGTGGCGGTGCCGAGTTTGCCGACCACGATGCCGGCCGCGCGATTCGCGAGCCCGACCGCGTCGACGAGAGAAAGACCCGCGCCGAGCATCGCGGCAAGCGTCGCGATCACCGTGTCGCCCGCGCCCGACACATCATACACTTCGCGCGCATCAGCCGATGCGTGCAGGATGCCATCGTCGGCGAAGAGTGTCATGCCCTCCTCCGAGCGCGTCAGCAGCAGCGCCTTGAACTGGAGTTCGGCGCGCAGCTTCGTGACACGCGCGATCAGATCTTCCTCGGACTTCCACTGTCCGACGACCTCGCGCAATTCCGCGCGATTCGGCGTGATCAGCGTCGCGCCGCGATAGCGCTCCCAGTCGTCGCCCTTCGGATCGACGAGCACCGGTTTGCCGGCCGCGTGCGCCTTCGCGATCATTTGCGTGACATGCGTGAGGCCGCCCTTCGCGTAGTCGGACATCAGGATCACGTCGTGCGACGGCAGCAGCTCATCGAAACGCGCAAGCCCCGCTAGCAGCACTTCATGCGCCGGCGAGTTTTCGAAATCGACGCGCAGCAGTTGCTGCTGACGCGACAGCACGCGCAGCTTGATCGTCGTCAGCAAGGCCGGATCGCGTTCGAGATGCGGTGTCACGCCGCTTTCGTCGAGCAGCTGCACGATGCGCTCGCCGGGCTCGTCATGACCGACCACGCACAACAGACCCGCTTGCGCGCCAAGCGCGACCGCGTTGCGCGCGACGTTCGCCGCGCCGCCCAGGCGATCTTCCTGGCGCTGCACGTGCACGACCGGTACTGGCGCCTCCGGAGAGATGCGGTTGACGTCGCCGAACCAGTAACGGTCGAGCATCACGTCGCCGACTACCAGCACGCGCGCCGCATTGAGCTGCCCGCGCGGCACGAACGTGAGCTTCTGCGCCGTGGTGGACGCGGGCGCCGCGGGCATGGCCTCAGGCATCGGCCGGAAGTTCAGAGGGTTGGGCATAGGGGCGTCCAATAGCGTGATAGTCGATCCCGAGCTCGATCATCGCGTCCGGTTCGTACAGATTGCGGCCGTCGAAAATCAGCGGTGTCTTCAGCACCGATTTCAGATGCACGAAATCAGGACTCTTGAACTCCTTCCATTCGGTCACGATCACGAGCGCGTCGGCGCCGGTCAGCGTTTCGTCCTGAGTGTTCGTGAACGTGAGACGTGCGAGCTGCTCGGGCGCCGCGTGCAGATCCATCGCGAACACGCGCTGCGCCTCGGTCACGGCGACCGGATCGTACGCGCGCACGTTTGCGCCGCGCGCGAGCAGCTCGCCGATCACGCGACGGCTCGGCGCCTCGCGCATGTCGTCGGTATTCGGTTTGAATGCGAGGCCCCACACCGCGAACGTGCGGCCGCTCAGATCCTCGCCGAGCTTCGCGGCGATCTTGTTCACGAGCACGTCCTTCTGCTGGTCGTTCACTTCCTCGACCGCCTCGAGAATGCGCAGGTTGTGGCCGCTCTCGCTCGCGGTGCGAATCAACGCTTGCACGTCCTTCGGGAAGCACGAGCCGCCATAGCCGCAGCCCGCGTACAGGAAGTGATAGCCGATGCGCGGATCGGAACCGATGCCGCGGCGCACCGCCTCGATGTCGGCGCCGACCTTGTCCGCGAGATTCGACATCTCGTTCATGAACGAGATGCGCGTCGCGAGCATCGCGTTGGCCGCGTACTTGGTGAACTCGGCCGAGCGCACGTCCATGTACAGCGTGCGTTCGTGGTTGCGGTTGAACGGCGCGTACAGACGCTTCATCATCTCACGCGCGCGTGCGCCCGATTCGTCTTCGTCGATACCGATCACGATACGGTCGGGGCGCATGAAGTCGTCGACGGCCGCGCCTTCCTTCAGGAACTCGGGGTTCGACACGACCGAGAAGCGATGCTGCGCGCTGCCGGCGAGCCCGCGCAACGCGAGCTCTTCGTTGATCACCGCGCGCACGCGTTGCGCGGTGCCGACCGGCACCGTCGACTTGTCGACGATCACCTTGAAGCCGTTCATCGTGCGGCCGATGTTGCGTGCGGCCTCGAGAACGTATTGCAGGTCGGCGGAGCCGTCTTCGTCGGGCGGCGTGCCGACCGCGATGAACTGCACGTCGCCGTGCGCGACGCTCGCCGCGACATCGGTCGAGAACGTGATGCGGCCGGCCGCGCGCGTGCGCGCGATCATCTCCTGCAAGCCCGGTTCGTGAATCGGCACGCCGCCTTTGTTGAGGATGTCGATCTTGCGCTGATCGACGTCGAGACAGAAGACGTCGTTGCCGATTTCGGCGAGACACGCGCCGGTGACAAGGCCCACATAGCCGGTGCCGATAATGGTGATTTTCATACGCTGTCCGGTAGATGGTTCCGGTGATGAATGCCGCTCGTGAGGCCGGCGATAAACTCGTTGCGAAATTCGCGGGGCGATTGCGCGCCAATGAACGCCGACGCGGCCACCGCCGCGCATGCGGCGTCAGTTCGGCGCGGCAATCGGCTCGACGCGGCGCGGCGCATAGGTTTCCCAACCGCTGCATCCCGGGCACTGCCAGTAGAAAAGCCGGGCCCTGAAACCACAATTCTGGCACGTATAGCGTGGCAGATTCTTGGTGCGCTGGCGGATCAGTGTGCGCATCAGTTCGAGCTCGCCGCGCCGCGGCTCTTCGGCGACGGCCTGCTGCGCTTCGAGCAGACGCGTCATGCCGGCCAGATTCGGCGACTTCTGCATTTGCGTGCGCGCGAGCGCATGCGCAGCATCGGCGCCGCGCAGCGATGCGACGTGCTGATACGCAACGTCGAGCAGATCGTTGCTCGGATGACGGTCGACCCACGTGGTCAGCAGATCGGCGCCCTCCTGCGCGCGGCCGAGCGCTTCATACGCTTTCATGATCTTCTCGGCGACGAGCGGCAGATACGCGGGGTTCTGCTCCTCGACGCGGCGCCATTGCCCAATCGCCGCTTCCGGCGCGCCGCCGGCCGCGTCGACATCGCCGAACAGGATCGTCGCGCGCACGTTGGTCGGGTTCGCCTTCAGCGCGAGCCCGAGCTGATGACGCGCCTCGTCCGGTTTCTTCTGCTGCAGCGCTTCCTGCGCAAGTTCGCAGTGGAACTGTGCGATTTCCTTGTCGAGCGACGGTGCGCCCATCGTTTCGAGGTGGCGCGCGGTATCGATCGACTTGACCCAGTCTTTCTCGATCTCGTAGATCGTCAACAGCGCGCGCTGAGCACCCAGCGCGTAATCGCCCGCTTGCAGCGAGCGGAAGGTTTCTTCGGCACGGTCGAGCAGACCCGCTTTCAGGAAGTCCTGGCCGAGTTCGTACAGCGCGTGATCGCGCTCGTTGACCGGCAGGTCCGCGCGGCTCAGCAGATTTTGATGCACGCGAATCGCTCGATCCGTCTCGCCGCGGCGGCGGAACAGATTGCCGAGCGCGAAATGCAATTCGACCGTTTCAGGGTCGAGCTTGACGACTTCGATGAATGCATCGATCGCCTGGTCGGGCTGCTCGTTGAGAAGGAAGTTCAGGCCGCGAAAATACGACCGCGGCAGGTTGGCGCTTTCGGACAGCAGCGTCTTGAGGTCGTAGCGCGCCGCCATCCAGCCGAACGCGAACGCGACGGGTATGACCAGCAGCCACCAGAAGTCTAGATCCATGCGATTAATGCAAATGTGCGGAAAAGCGAAAACGAAAAGCCGCGCTCGGAGCGCGCGCGGCGCAAGACAGCTCACATCAGCGGCGGCATCGGCGGCTGCTCTACCACGGCGGGAGTCTCGCGCGCCACGCGCAACTCGCGCCTAAGCCGGCCATTCTCCATGCGCAGGCGCACGACGGCCGGCATCGCCGACACGAGCCCGGCGAGCAAGCCGATCACGAAAAACGCGAGGCCGATCAGAATCAGAGGCGCCGACCAGACGTAGCCGGCAAGGAAATTCAGCGTAGCGGGTTGCGTGTTGGAGAGCGCGAGCACGAGCAGCAGCACGAACACCAGCACACGGATCAGCCAGACGATAAATTTCATGAATAGATCTCTTCACGGCAGTTGCGGGATGACGCCGGCTTGATGACGCGTCGCGCCACGGTGTTGCCCGCGCCGAAGTGACCCGTATTGTAATGGATGCCCTCGCGGCTGGGCAGCAAGTGGCGGGATGCCGGACTTACGGGCCATTCGCGAAATGCAAAGGCCGCAGCGGAAGGCGCGACTTCTCAAATGATGGACGAAAAAAAAGCGCCCGAAGGCGCTTTTCCTGGTCTTTTGCCGACTGGCTTTGGCCGCTGACGCTAGCTATGCCACGCTGCAACACACACACAGCGGAGTCATTAAAGGTCGTCATCCGGCTCCTCGGCCTTCAGCGGCTCGCCCGCGCGACGATCCACCCGCTCGCGCAATTCCTTGCCCGGCTTGAAGTGCGGTACGTACTTCTCGGGTACCAGCACCTTCTCGCCCGACTTCGGATTGCGTCCGACGCGGGAGGGACGGCGGTTGAGGCCGAAGCTGCCGAAGCCACGAATTTCGATGCGATGACCTTTGGCAAGCGCCTCCGACATCGCATCAAGCATCGTCTTCACCGCGAAATCCGCATCCTTGAGAACCAGTTGCGGAAATCGCGTAGCCAGCTGGGCGACCAATTCCGATTTGGTCATACTGCAGCAGACCTCTCAGGCTTACTGGTTCTGGCCGTCGAGCTTGGCCTTCAGCAGCGCGCCGAGGTTCGTCGTGCCGGTAGCGGCTGCGCTCGAATCCGAAGCAGCGAGACCGCGGATGGCTTCCTGCTGCTCAGCCGAGTCCTTCGCCTTGATCGACAGGTTGATGCCGCGCGACTTGCGATCGATGTTGATGATCATCGCGTTGACCTTGTCGCCTTCCTTCAGCACATTGCGAGCGTCTTCCACGCGGTCTTGGGCGATTTCCGAAGCACGCAGGTAGCCTTCGACTTCGCCCGACAGCTGGACCACGGCACCCTTCGCGTCGACCGACTTGACGGTACCGTCGACGACCGAACCCTTGTCGTTCATTGCAACGTAGTTGCTGAACGGGTCACCTTCGAGCTGCTTGATACCCAGCGAAATACGTTCCTTCTCGACGTCGATGCCGAGAACGATCGCTTCCACTTCGTCGCCCTTCTTGTAC
The DNA here is from genome assembly GCF_040948755.1 of Paraburkholderia sp. BR13444. Classification (NCBI taxonomy): domain Bacteria; kingdom Pseudomonadati; phylum Pseudomonadota; class Betaproteobacteria; order Burkholderiales; family Burkholderiaceae; genus Paraburkholderia; species Paraburkholderia sp. BR13444. The sequence continues at coordinate 484,637 of NZ_JBFPKM010000002.1, forward strand.
TTGCGAACGGCTTCCTCGCCGGTTTCGCTCCACGACAGATCCGACAGGTGAACCAGACCGTCGATGCCGCCCGGCAGACCGATGAACACGCCAAAGTCGGTGATCGACTTAATGGCGCCGCTGATCTTGTCGCCCTTCTTGAAGTTGCGGCTGAAGTCGTCCCACGGGTTCGGCTTGCACTGCTTCATGCCGAGGCTGATACGACGGCGGTCTTCGTCGATTTCGAGAACCATCACTTCGACTTCGTCGCCCAGCTGGACAACCTTCGACGGAGCAACGTTCTTGTTGGTCCAGTCCATTTCCGACACGTGGACGAGGCCTTCGATGCCCGATTCCACTTCGACGAATGCGCCGTAGTCGGTGATGTTGGTGACCTTACCGAACAGACGCGTGCCCGACGGGTAACGGCGCGAGATGCCTTCCCACGGATCGTCGCCCAGTTGCTTGATACCGAGCGAAACGCGGTTCTTTTCCTGGTCGAACTTGAGGATCTTCGCGGTGACTTCCTGGCCAACCGACAGAACTTCGCTCGGGTGACGCACGCGACGCCATGCGATGTCGGTAATGTGCAGCAGGCCGTCGATGCCGCCGAGGTCCACGAACGCGCCGTAGTCAGTGATGTTCTTGACCACGCCTTCGACGATCGCGCCTTCCTTCAGCGTTTCGAGCAGCTTCGCGCGCTCCTCGCCTTGCGTTGCCTCGATGACAGCGCGGCGCGACAGCACGACGTTGTTACGCTTGCGGTCGAGCTTGATGACGCGGAATTCGAGGGTCTTGCCTTCGTACGGGGTCGTGTCCTTGACCGGACGCGTATCAACCAGCGAACCCGGCAGGAACGCGCGGATGCCGTTGACCATCACGGTCATACCGCCCTTGACCTTGCCCGTGATCGTGCCGGTCACGAGTTCATTGTTGTCCAGCGCCTTTTCCAGCGACAGCCACGAAGCCAGACGCTTCGCCTTGTCACGCGACAGGATGGTGTCGCCATAGCCGTTTTCCAGCGCGTCGATCGCGACGGAAACGAAGTCGCCCGCCTGCACTTCTACCTCGCCCGCGTCGTTCAGGAACTCTTCGAGCGGGATGTAGGCTTCGGACTTCAGACCAGCGTTCACGACCACGAAGTTGTGGTCGACACGCACGACTTCGGCGGAAATCACTTCGCCAGCGCGCATGTCCTGCTTGGTCAGCGACTCTTCGAACAGAGCCGCAAAAGATTCGGTATTCGGGGTAGAGGTTTGCAGGTCGGACATAAAAATCAGAGTTTGCATGGTCTTCGCAACGCCTGGCTCACCGGACCGGTCAGCAACTGCGGCAAATACGCGAACGCCACGCGGGGTTAAAGGGTTAAAAACAACGCTTCGCGACCATTGCGAAGCACCTACCAACAACGGGACTGCCGCTGCTGGCCACTTCTGCGCGACCGTTTTCAATCACGCATGCGGGACCAGCGCTTCATACCATTGCACCACCTGCTCGACCGCCTGGTCGACCGACAATGCGGAGGTATCAAGCAGCTTTGCATCCGCCGCGGGCTTGAGCGGCGCGGCCGCGCGCTGACTGTCACGCTCGTCACGCTCACGCAAATCCCGGAGCAAGTCATCTATATTAGCAGAAAATCCTTTTTGGATCAATTGCTTATGCCGGCGCATCGCGCGGGCCTCGACGCTCGCGGTCATGAACACCTTCAGCGCGGCGTCCTGGAAGATCACGGTGCCCATGTCGCGGCCGTCGGCGACCAGTCCCGGTTCCTTGCGAAACGCCCGCTGGCGCGCCACCAGCGCGGTTCGCACCGGTGCGTGCACGGCGATCGCCGAAGCGCGGCTGCCTACTTCCTCGGCGCGGATTTCGGTCGATACATCGACCCCGTCAAGCTGCGCGAGCCCCTCGCGAAACGTGATATGGAGGTCATCGATCAGTTTGACAAGTGCGTCGACGTCGTCCGCCGCAATGTCATAGCGCAGGCTCGCGAGCGCCGCGAGCCGATACAGCGCGCCGCTGTCGAGCAGGTGAAAGCCGAGGTTGGCGGCCACCATCGCGGCCACAGTGCCTTTGCCGGAGGCGCTAGGGCCGTCGATCGTAATGACGGGCGTCTGGTGAAAGGGGCGGGTCGGTTTCATCTAAAAATGTCGCACATCGGGCGATTCGCACGCGAATCCGGGTTGCATCAGGGTTGTGTGAGCGCCGTAAAGCGCTCGAAATAATCGGGGAACGTCTTGCCGACGCACTTCGGGTCGTTGATGCGGATCGGCACGCCGCCCAAACTCACGAGCGAGAAGCACATCGCCATGCGGTGGTCGTCGTAGGTGTCGATCGCGGCATTCGGGAACAGCTTTTCGGGTGGCGTGACGACGAGGAAATCTTCGCCTTCCTGCACCTTCGCACCGACTTTGCGCAGCTCGGTCGCCATTGCGGCGATGCGGTCGGTTTCCTTCACGCGCCAGCTCGCGATGTTGCGCAGCGTGCTCGTGCCGTCCGCGAACAGCGCGGCGACCGCGATCGTCATCGCGGCATCGGGGATCAGGTTGAAGTCCATGTCGATCGGATCGAGCTTGCCGTGGTCGTTGCCGACGCCACGCACTTCAATCCAGTCGTCGCCCATCTGCAGGTTCGCGCCCATCTTGATCAGTGCATCGGCAAATCCGACGTCGCCCTGGATGCTCGCGCGGCCCACGCCTTCGACTCTGAGGGGCCCGCCGCCGAGTGCGCCCGCGGCGAGAAAATACGACGCCGACGACGCATCCCCTTCCACCATGATCGTGCCCGGCGACTGATACCGCTTCCCGGCCGGCACCACGAACTGGTGCCAGCCGTGGCGCTCGACCTCGATCCCGAAGCGCGCCATCAGCTTGATCGTGATCTCGATGTACGGCTTCGAGATCAGCTCGCCGTCGACCTGCACGGTGGTGACGCCGCTCGCGGTGCGCAACAGCGGCAGCGTCATCAGCAGCGAGGTCAGGAACTGGCTCGACACGTCGCCGCGTACGCGGATCGGCGCGTCGGCCGTTATCTGGGCGGGACGGATGCGCAGCGGCGGATAGCCTTCGTTCTGCTCGTAGTCGATCTTCGCGCCGATCTGGCGCAGGCCGTCGACGAGATCGCCGATCGGCCGTTCATGCATGCGCGGCACGCCGTGAATCCGGTAGTCGCCGCCGTTCACGGCGAGCGCCGCGGTCAGCGGGCGCACCGCCGTGCCCGCATTGCCGAGGAACAGGTCGGCCGTGCGCGCGGTGAACGCGCCGCGCGTGCCGGTCACGACGCAGGTGTCGCCGTCGCGCTTCAAACGTACGCCGAGCTTTTCGAGCGCGTCGAGCATCACGCGGGTGTCGTCGGAGTCGAGCAGGTTCGTGATCGTCGTCTCGCCTTCAGCGAGCGCGGCGAGCAGCAGCACGCGGTTCGAGATGCTCTTCGAGCCGGGCAGACGAACCGTGCCGGACGCACGGGAAAAAGGTCCGAGATCGAGGAATTCCATGATGTGTCCAGTTTCCGGTTATTTCGACGCGTCGCCGCTGGCCACGCCAGCCGCGCGCTGCTCCTGCCACTGACTGCGTGCGACGCGCGAGCGCGCGAATACTGCTTCGAGCGCGGCGCCGTCGCCAGCTTCGATCGCCGTGCGCAGGCGCGCGAGTACCGCGGTGTACGCGTCGAGTTCGTCGAGCAGCGCCACGCGATTGGCGACACAGACGTCGCGCCACATCTCCGGACTCGACGCGGCGATGCGCGTGAAGTCGCGAAAACCGCCCGCCGCGAACGAGAACTTCAACGCAGCGTCGGGCGAATTGAGGATCTGCTCGACGAGCGCGAACGACAGCACATGCGGCAGATGACTGACCGACGCGAACACGCGGTCGTGCTGCTGCGGCGTCATCTCCCGCACCAATGCGCCGGTGGCGCGCCACATCGCCGCGACGCGCTCGACCGCGTCCGGCGTATTCTCCGGCAGCGGGCACAGCACGACGTTGCGGTTCACGTACAGATCGGGCAACGCGGCATCGACCCCGCTCGACTCGCGACCGGCGATCGGATGGCCCGGCACGAACTGGCCGATCCGGGCGCCGAGCGCCGCGCGGGCGGCGGCGACCACGTCAGATTTGGTGCTGCCCGCATCGGTGACGATCGTGTTGGCGTCGAGATGGGGCGCGATGCGCTCGAGCAACGGCTGGGTCTGCGCGACCGGCGCCGCGAGCAGCACGAAGTCCGCGCCCGCGAGCGCGTCGCGCAGCGCGGCGTCGTCGGTGAGCGCCGCGGCACCGTCGATCACACCAAGCGCCAACGCCCGTTCGCTCGACGCGGAGGTCCGTCCGAGCCCAACCACCGTGCGCGCCCCGCCAGCCTCGCCGCGTTCACGCAACGCGCGCGCGAGCGATCCGCCGATCAGGCCGACACCGAAAATCACCAGCTTGTTAAAGGAAAACGCGGCCACGTCGCTCACACAATACGGACATTAAGCGCGCCACTCCTGGCGGTCGACGCGCGGGGTCAAGGATCAAGGCTTACGCTGCGTCAGGCTCGGCAAGCGTCTTTTCGAGCGCCGCGAGGAACGCTTCGTTTTCCTCCGGCAAGCCGATCGTGATGCGCAGCCACTGCGGCAAGCCGTAGTTGTCGACCGGTCGCACGATCACGGCCTGCTTCAGTAGCGCGAGGTTCACCCGGGCGCCGGCTTTGTCGTCGCTGCCAACGCGCACGAGCACGAAGTTGCCTTCGGACGGCACGTATTCGAGGCCGAGCTTGTCGAACGCCTCCGTCAGAAGCGTATAGCCCTGCGCGTTCAGCGCCGCGCTTTTCTGCAGGAACGCGCTGTCGTTCAGCGCCGCAATCGCCGCGGCTTGCGCGAGCGTATTTACGTTAAACGGTTGACGCAGTCGATTCAGCAAATCGGTCAACCCGGGCTGCGCGATCGCGAAGCCGATGCGCAAGCCCGCAAGCCCGAACGCCTTCGAGAACGTACGCGAAACCAACAGGTTCGCATAGCGGCGCACCCAATCAATCGAGTCGTAGCGCTTGTCCGCCGACAGATACTCGGTGTACGCCTCGTCGAGCACGACGACCACGTGGCGCGGCACCTTGTCGAGAAAAGCCTCGAGCCTCGGGCCGTCGACGAACGTGCCGGTCGGATTGTTCGGATTCGCGACGAACACGAGACGCGTGTGGTCGTCGATTGCGGCGAGCATCGCGTCGAGGTCGTGACCATAGCGCACCGCCGGCACGACGATGGCGCGCGCGCCGACGCCTTGCGTCGCGAGCGCATAGACCGCGAACGAATACTGCGAGAACACGACCGCCTGGCCCTTCTCGACGAACGCGTGCGCGGCGAGTTCGAGGATGTCGTTGCTGCCGTTACCGAGGGTGATCCACTCAGCCGGCACGCCGTAGCGCGCGGCGAGCGCCGCCTTCAGCTCGAAACCGTTCGAGTCCGGATAACGGCCGAGATCTGCGATCGCCTGCGCCATCGCGTGCTGCGCGGATTCCGGCATGCCGAGCGGATTCTCGTTCGATGCGAGCTTCACGATGCTCGCCTCGTCGAGACCGAACTCGCGGGCCACTTCCGAAATCGGCTTGCCGGCGATGTACGGCGCGATCGCGCGCACATAGGAAGGGCCGAAAGACGCTGTCATGAAAATCTCCGAACGACGATGGATAGTGAAATCTGCGTTCGGGCAGCGCACGCGGCGCCGCCCGGACTGCGCTGCCAGCCTTTAGCGGGCGCGCGGATATGAGCCGAGTATTTTCAGGAACGCGGCCTTCTCGCCGAGACCGGCGAGCGCGGCAGCCACAGCCGGATCGTCGCGATGGCCTTCGACATCGATATAGAAGTAGTACTCCCACGTGCCAACGCGCGCCGGACGCGATTCGAATCGCGTCATCGACACGCCGTGGCGCGCGAGCGGCTCGAGCAGCTTGACCATCGCGCCCGGTTCGTTCGCGACCGACACGATCAGCGAGGTCTGGTCGTAGCCGCTCGGACCGGTCGGCTCCTTGCCGATCATTACGAAGCGCGTGCGGTTGTGCGGATCATCCTGGATCAGCGCGTTGGTGACCTGCAGGCCGTAGTGGATCGCGGCGCGATCGCCGGCGATGGCCGCAACGGTCGGATCTTCGGCCGCCATCCGTGCAGCTTCGGCATTACTCGACACCGCCTGGCGCTCGAGATGCGGCGCATTGGTCGACAGCCAGCGTTGGCACTGCGCGAGCGCCTGCGCATGCGCGCATACGCGCGTGACGCCAGCGAGCCCGTTTTGCGTGAGCAGGTTGTGATGGATCGGCAATGCGAGTTCGCCGCCGATGGTCAGCTGGGTTTGCAGCAGCAGATCCAGCGTGCGCGACACCGCGCCTTCGGTCGAGTTCTCGACCGGCACGACGCCGTAGTCGGCGGCGCCCGCCTCGACCGAGCGGAATACTTCATCGATCGAGGGGCACGGCAGCCCTTCGATCGACTGACCGAAGTACTCATGCATCGCCTGTTCGCTATAGGTGCCGACCGGCCCGAGATACGCGGCCTTGATGCTCTTTTCTAGCGCGCGGCTCGCGGCCATGATCTCGCGCCAGATCGCGCTGATGTGTTCGTCCGCGAGCGGCCCCGCGTTCATTTCCTGCAGGCGCGCGATCACCTGCAGCTCGCGCTCGGGCCGGAACACCGGCGCGTTGAAATGCTTCTTGACCTCGCCCACTTCGAGCGCGACCGACGCGCGCTGGTTCAGGAGCGCGATCAACTGCGCGTCGAGCGCGTCGATGCGATCGCGCAGAGGTTTGAGTCGTGTATTGAGTTCGTCGTCCATGCGTAAAACGGCTCTGCCGGGTAACTGCTGGAAAAGATGCGCACGCCTGCCGGTCAGTGTGACTCAGGCACTGCGCTGTTCGAATTCCTTCATGTATTCGACAAGCGCTTTGACGCCTTCGAGCGGGACGGCGTTATAAATCGACGCCCGCATGCCGCCGACGGACTTGTGGCCCTTTAGCTGCACCAATCCCCGCGCTTTCGCGCCGGACAGGAAATCTTCGTTGCGCGACTCGTCGGCGAGGAAGAACGGTACGTTCATCCGCGAGCGGGAGCCACGTTCGACCTTGTTCAGATAGAAGCTGCTCGAGTCGATCGTGTCGTACAGCAGCTGCGATTTTTCGAGGTTGCGCGCCTCCATCGCCTGGAGGCCGCCCTGGTTCTTCAACCACTTGAACACGAGCCCGGCAATATAGATCGCATAGGTGGGCGGCGTGTTGTACATCGAGTTGTTCTCGGCGACGGTCTTCCATTCGAACGCCGATGGGCAAATCGGCATTGCGCGATCGAGCATGTCCTCACGCACGATCACGACCGTCACGCCCGCCATGCCGATATTCTTCTGCGCACCGCCGAACAGCACGCCGTATTTGGCGATGTCCATCGGGCGCGAAAGGATGTGCGACGACGCGTCCGCCACGAGCGGAATATCGCCGAGGTCGGGAATCTCGAAGGTTTCGACGCCGTGAATGGTCTCGTTCGTGCACAAATGCACGTAAGCCGGATCGTCCGACAGTTGCCATTCCGCACGCGCCGGCGCGCGCGTGTAGCCCTCGGCCGTCTTGCCGGTCGCGGCAAGATGCACGCTGCCGTATTTTTCCGCTTCCTTGAACGATTTCTGCGACCACGAGCCGGTCACGACGAAATCCGCCCGCGGTTTCGAGCCGAGCAGGTTCATCGGCACGATCGCGTTCTCGCCGAGCCCGCCGCCCTGCAGGAAAAGGATGCGGTGACTTGCCGGCACCTGCAGCAACTCGCGCAGATCGGTCAGCGCTGCTTCGTGGATCGACATGAATTCCTTGCCGCGATGGCTCATTTCCATCACGCTCATACCACTACCTTGCCAGTTCAGCATCTCGTCGGCTGCCTGGCGCAGCACTTCTACGGGCATGGCCGCCGGGCCGGCGGAGAAATTAAAAACGCGCATGTGAGGTCCTGGAAGCGGGCGTGAAATAACGAAGTCGCGCGGGAATCGGCGAAAAGAACTGCGAAATGGCTCGCCGAAAAAGAAAATGGCCGTCTGCGCCAGTGCGCAAACGGCCATTATCGCATTGTCGCCGCCAACCCGCCACGCCGGGTGGCCCAATGGGCGCGGCGACAGGCCGGCTAATTAGCGCGGCCTGCGAGCGGAATTTACTTGGCAGCCGGCTTGACCGATGCGACTTCCTTGTCGGCCTGGTCACGCGTTGCCTTGATCGATTCCGGCATGTACTTCTGCATCAGACCGTTCACGACGTCGCGGCCAACCTGGTCTTGCACCTGGATGAACTTGCGTCCGGTCGGGCTCTTGTAGAACGTGGTCAGGTCCTTGATTTCCGACACGCTGTAGTACTTTGCGTACGCATCGTACTGAGCTTGCATCGCGTCCTGACGGAAGCCGTCGGTTGCGAAGACCTGGCCTGCCGCGTCCACCAGCTTCGGCACCGCGTTCTTCTGCAGCGTCGGCACGGCGGCCTGCTTCTGCTTGTCCGTCATCGTCTTGTTCTCGGTCAGCGCGTCCGACAGGATTGCCGGCACGAGCTGCTTGGCCTGCATCTGCGCGCTATTGCCGATTGCGCCAACCAGCTTCTGCGCGTCGATGGCGTCGAGCAGGTCCTTGATGGCAGCTTGCTTGGCCGGATCAACCGGTGCTGCTGCGGCAGCCGGAGCTGCGGGCGCCTGGTTCTGCAGCGCTTGAGCCATGGCGAAGGTCGGCACGATGGCAGCCAGCAACATCAGTTGTTTGAATCGTTTTTGCATCATTACTCCCTAAGAGAAATTAACTTGAACCGCACGCCGCACGGGAAAGCGTACCGGCCTGATACGCGTTGACCCGCAGCGTAGCTTCAACGTATTAACTGAGACTGAAAGCCGCTGGCACGGATCAAGCCGCGCCGCCCTCACCGCCGTTATCACCTTCAGCGGAGCCGTCGGAATCGTTTTCCGACTCGCCCTCGGCCTCAGCTACCTGTTGCAGACCGGACAGCTTGGTCCCTTCGTCAAGGCTGATGAGTGTAACACCTTGCGTTGCGCGTCCCATTTCGCGAATTTCCGACACGCGCGTGCGAATCAGCACGCCCGTCGTGGTAATCAGCATGATCTGCGCTTCCGAATCCACGAGCGTCGCGGCAACGACCCTGCCATTGCGCTCCGACGTCTGGATTGCGATCATGCCCTTCGTGCCGCGGCCGTGACGCGTGTACTCGGTGATCGGGGTGCGTTTGCCGAAGCCGTTCTCGGTTGCGGTAAGCACCGACTGTTGCTCGTCGCCGGCCACCAGCAACGCGATCACGTTCTGGCCGTCTTCGAGCTGCATGCCGCGCACGCCGCGCGCCTCGCGGCCCATCGGACGCACGTCGTTTTCGTCAAAGCGCACTGCCTTGCCCGAATCAGAGAACAGCATCACGTCGTGCTGGCCATCGGTGATCGCGGCGCCGATCAGGTAATCACCCTCATCGAGACCGACCGCAATAATACCCTTGCGCAGCGGCCGGCTGAATGCCTCGAGCGGGGTCTTCTTTACCGTTCCTAACGCGGTTGCCATGAACACGAACTTGTCGGCCGAGAACTCCTTGACCGGCAGCACGACCGTGATCTTTTCGCCTTCCTGCAGCGGGAACATATTGACGATCGGCCGGCCGCGCGAATTGCGCGAGCCCTGCGGCACCTCGTAGACCTTGACCCAGTACACCCGGCCGCGATTCGAGAAGCACAGAATGTGGTCGTGCGTATTGGCGATGAACAGCGTGTCGATCCAGTCGTCTTCCTTCATGGAAGTAGCCTGCTTGCCACGACCACCGCGCTTCTGGGCCCGATATTCGGACAGCGGCTGCGATTTCACGTAGCCCGCGTGCGACATCGTCACGACCATTTCCTGCGGCGTGATCAGGTCTTCGGTGTTCAGTTCGGTCGCGTTCAACTCGATCTTCGAGCGACGCGCATCGCCGAATTCGGCCTTGATCGAAGAGAGTTCGTCGACGATGATCGCCGAAATGCGTTCCGGGCGAGCCAGAATGTCCAGCAGGTCAGCGATCTGCGCCATCACATCGCGGTATTCGCCAATGATCTTGTCCTGCTCGAGACCGGTCAGGCGCTGCAGACGCATCTGCAGGATTTCCTGCGCCTGGGTATCGGACAAACGGTAGAGGCCATCGGCCTGCATGCCGAACGACGGGTTCAACCCCTCCGGACGATATGCTTCGCGACCGCCCGCCGACGCGTTATCCGTCTCGGCGCGCGACAGCATTTCGCGCACGAGCGACGAATCCCACGAGCGCGACATCAGTTCCTGCTTGGCGATAGGCGGCGTCGGCGCGGCCTTGATGAGCGCGATGAATTCGTCGATGTTCGCGAGCGCAACCGCCAGGCCTTCGAGCACATGGCCACGTTCGCGCGCCTTGCGCAGCTCGTAGACGGTGCGCCGCGTCAGCACTTCCCGGCGATGCGACAGGAAGCACGTCAGCATTTCCTTCAGATTCAGGAGCTTCGGCTGGCCGTCGACGAGCGCGACCATGTTCATGCCGAACGTGTCCTGAAGCTGGGTCGCCTTGTACAGATTGTTCAGCACGACCTCGGGCACTTCGCCGCGCTTGAGCTCGATCACGACACGCATGCCGCTCTTGTCGGATTCGTCGCGGATGTCGGAGATGCCTTCGAGCTTCTTCTCGTTGACGAGCTCGGCGATACGCTCGAGCAGCGAGCGCTTGTTCACCTGATATGGCAATTCGTCGACGATGATTGCCATGCGCTGGCCGCGGTCGATTTCCTCGAAGTGCGTCAGCGCGCGCATCACAACGCGGCCGCGACCGGTCCGATAGCCGTCGCGCACGCCGGCCACGCCGTAAATGATGCCGGCGGTCGGGAAGTCGGGTGCGGGGATGATCTCGATCAGTTCGTCGATCGTCGCTTCCGGGTTTTTCAGCAGATGCTGACACGCGTCGACGACTTCGTTGAGGTTGTGCGGCGGGATGTTGGTCGCCATGCCGACCGCGATGCCGGACGAGCCATTGATCAGCAGATTAGGGATGCGCGCGGGCAGGATGGCCGGTTCATTCTCGCTGCCGTCGTAGTTCGGCACGAAGTCGACCGTTTCCTTGTCGATGTCGGCCAGCAGCTCGTGGCCGATCTTCGCCATGCGGATTTCGGTGTAACGCATCGCCGCGGCGTTGTCGCCGTCGACCGAACCGAAGTTCCCCTGACCGTCGACGAGCATGTAGCGCAGCGAGAAGTCCTGCGCCATCCGTACGATCGTGTCGTAGACAGCAGTGTCGCCGTGCGGATGGTATTTACCGATGACGTCGCCGACGATACGCGCCGACTTCTTGTAGGCGCGGTTCCAGTCGTTGTTCAGCTCATGCATCGCGTACAGCACGCGCCGGTGCACCGGCTTCAGGCCATCGCGGACATCGGGAAGCGCTCGCCCTACGATCACGCTCATCGCGTAATCGAGATACGAACGGCGCATTTCCTCCTCAAGGGAGATTGGCAGAGTCTCTTTGGCGAATTGATCCATTATCCGTATCTTTTACGTGCGAAGGCGGGGGTTCGCCGCAACTTCGCGTAAGCATTGCAGGCGCAACGCATCACGCGATTCTAACATGCCACGCATCCGCGCCCGACGCAGGTACGTATACATATTAGAGGGGCACCCGCCAACACCTCGCCGATCGCACAATTTAAGACTCACCAGGCTCGATTCCTGCGTAGGGCCAATTCCCCGCTCAGCCAGAGCCGGCGGACCGCTCAGACGAAAACATTTGTTGCGCATGCACCACATTTGGAGGGGGATTTGAATGGGGGCAGATTTTTTTTTCGTCGGAAGGGAACGATATGGCAAAATGCCAACGCACAAAGAGTCAGACACTGCTCGAAGTCTATACAGCCGGTTTTTGTTCCGCACCAATGTTATACTTCGAGCAATGTATGACTGGTCATCCGTCAACAGGCTCGCAGTAAACCTGCGGTAATCTCAATTTCGAGAGGAGAAATATGAATAAACTTTCAAAGCTCGCGTTCATTGCAGCTACCGCAGTTATGGCTGCATCCGCCATGGCGCAGTCGGTGCCGGCGTCGCGACAAGCTACCAACGACAACTGGGTGAATGGTACTGGCGAATACGTGTGGATGAACGGCACGAACGAGCTTTGCTGGCGCGATGCATTCTGGACGCCCGCAACGGCTAACGCCAAGTGCGACGGCGCTCTGGTTGCTCAGGCTCCGACCCCGCCGGCACCGGTCGCTCCGGCTCCGGCAATCTCCAGCGAAAAGATTACGTATCAAGCTGATGCGCTGTTCGACTTCGACAAGGCAATCCTGAAGCCGGCTGGCAAGGAACGTCTGAGCGAACTGGCATCGAAGATCCAAGGCATCAACCTCGAAGTCGTCGTTGCTACGGGCCACACCGACCGCATCGGTTCGGACGCTTACAACGACCGTCTGTCGCTGCGTCGTGCTCAAGCTGTGAAGGCCTTCCTGGTCAGCAAGGGCGTCGAAGCCAACCGTATCTACACGGAAGGCAAGGGCCGCCGCAACCCGGTTACCACCGGTTGCAACCAGAAGAACCGCAAGCAACTCATCGCCTGCCTCGCACCGGACCGCCGCGTGGAAGTCGAAGTTGTCGGTACGCCGAAGCAGTAAGCTGGAAAATTACCGCAGTATCGAAAGCCCCGCTCCGGCGGGGCTTTTTTTATGTGCGGGTGCCGCGACGTGGCGTGATGCGCGGCGGAGGTACACCCCGTTCCGCTACGAGCGGCTCGCAGCTCGGATTGGCAGCCGCTCGCTGGCGCGCTTTTGCCGCTCTTTCTCTTGCCCTATATACTCAGAGTTTATCCTCGAGCGTCCGCTCACCGCTTTCATCGAGGCAGCCTTCGCCATGACCAACGCCGATCCCCACGAACTACAGAAATTCAGCGACCTCGCGCATCGTTGGTGGGACCCGAACGCCGAATTCAAACCACTGCACGAACTGAATCCGATTCGCCTGCGCTGGATCGACGCGCACGCGCATCTCGCCGGCAAAAAGGTGCTCGATATCGGTTGCGGCGGCGGCATCCTGTCGGAATCGATGGCAGGCTTGGGCGCGCATGTTAAGGGCATCGACCTGTCGACGCAGGCACTCGGCGTCGCCGATCTTCACAGCCTTGAAAGCGGTGTAACTGTCGATTACGAAGAAATCGCGGCCGAGGCGCTGGCCGCGCGCGAACCGGGCACCTATGACGTGGTCACCTGCATGGAAATGCTCGAGCACGTGCCCAAGCCGGCCGCGATCGTCGAGGCCTGCAAGACTCTCGTGAAGCCAGGCGGCTGGGTGTTTTTCTCCACACTGAACCGCAACGTGAAGTCGTATCTGTTCGCGGTGATCGGCGCCGAATACATCGCGCGAATGCTGCCGAAGGGCACGCACGACTACGCGCGCTTCATCCGCCCGTCCGAACTCGCCGGCTTCGTGCGCGCCGCCGATCTGCGCACGGCCGACATCAAGGGCATCGTGTACAACCCGCTCAGCAAGCATTTCGCGCTGTCGTCCGACACGAGCGTCAACTACATGCTCGCCTGTCGCCGCGACGCCTGACCTGCCAGAACCGCCCCGATCCGCCGTATCCGAAACGAACAATGAGCGACCCGACTCCCCTGCCGCAACGCGACGACAACGACGACACGCTCGGCTTTTGCCTCGCCGTGCTTTTCGACCTCGACGGCACGCTTGCCGACACGGCGCCCGACCTCGCGGCAGCCGTCAATAAAATGCGCCACGACCGGGGACTCGAGATGGTGCCGCTCGAGAAGCTGCGCCCGCTCGCCTCGGCCGGAGCGCGCGGACTGATCTGCGGCGCGTTCGGCATCGGGCCCGATCATCACGAATTCGCATCGATGCGCGAGGAGTTTCTCGCGAACTACGAAGCGGACCTGTGCATCGAGACGACACTCTTTCCTGGCATCGCGGAAGTGCTCGATGAACTCGACGCGCGCGGCGTGCGCTGGGGCATCGTCACGAACAAGGTCGCGCGGCTCACCGAACCGCTCGTCGCGCAACTCGGGCTCGAGGAGCGCGCCGGCTGCGTGGTGAGCGGCGACACGACCCCACATTCGAAGCCGCACCCCGCGCCGCTGCTGCACGCGGCGCGTGAGCTGGACATCGCGCCGGAGCGCGTCGTTTATATCGGCGACGATCTGCGCGACGTGCAGGCCGGTTTTGCTGCCGGCATGAAAACCGTCGCCGCCGCGTACGGCTATTGCGGCAATGACATTCCGCCGTCACGGTGGCACGCGCAACACGTGGTGGAATCGACGGCCGAGTTGCAGACGCTGCTGCGCGACATTGTCTGACCAAGTCCGGCCAGCCAATGCGGGCGACGCGTGCCGTCGATCTATTGTAAAATCTCTTTTGGCTCATATATGTGAGCAACGAACCGCGGGGGCGACCTGGTTTCGACAGGGGTTGCGAAGCGGCTAGGGCATGTCGAGGACCCGTCACCTCGTTAATCAATGGGAAAAACGTAACTGCAAACGACGATACGTTCGCACTGGCAGCCTAAGGGCCGCCGTCCTCTGCCTAGTTCACTGACGGGCTAGTGTCGCAAGACCGGTAGCAATACCGACAGAGGTCATATACGTCAGTTAAGCCTTGGCGGCGTCACGACGTCCGGGTCGAAAATCTAGTGAATCGCCGTAGCGCAGCGTGTTCGTCCGCGTCGCTGCGGTTAAATCAAAAGACAGAACTAAACATGTAGAACTGGTCGTAGAGGACTTCTGGACGCGGGTTCGATTCCCGCCGCCTCCACCAAACACCTGGCACGTTCGCAATGAACGGCTCCGAAAAACCCCGGTAGCTTCGCGCTGCCGGGGTTTTTCATTTTCGGTACCGTCCGCGACCAACAACATGACCCGGTAGCACCGCCGGCTGCATGAGCAACTGGCCGGCGGCCACGGCGGCGCCGACCGACAAGCCGTCGGGCGACTGGACTCTAATTCCGAGCTCGGACGGCAAGCAGCGATGGGCGTACAAGGGCCATCTGCTGCACCACTACGCGGCCGATAAGCAGGCCGGCGATGCAAAGGGGGACGGCTTAAAGGACACAGCCGGTCCGCAAACTGCGCCACCATCGCACCCGCCACAAAGCACAACGCCGGCCCAAGGGCCGGCGTTGCGTCAAACCTCGAAGCTCGGGCGAAGCCCGCGCCGTTCCTTAGTCGTCCTTCGGGCACTGCAGATTGCAGCCGCTCGGATCGCCCATGTCACCGCGCTTGCGCGCTGCCGATCGTTTGCCGTGCTGATACTTGTCCGACGGCGCGGACGCGGCGAACGGCATCTGCGGATGCTCGTTGAGGCGGAATTCATCGTTCAGGATGCCCCCCGGCACGCCAGGCGAGTTTTGCGCGTAAGCGACGGAGACGGTGGCACAGAGCACACCAGCCGCGGCAGCGGCGGCGCATGCGTGGAAAAGAGCTTTCATGTTGGTTCGGCGCGGCTTGCGGCGCGGTTAGAGCGGATACGAAGCCAAGAGAGTAGCCCAAACCGGCTTGCCGCGCAGCAGCGCGCGCCGAGCGCCATCGAGTTTCTGATTACGAGCTCTTACGCCGCCGCTAAGCTAGCGCGCCGCCGAGCCCCTCGTCGAGATCGACGAGCCTGCCGCAGTCGCACGGATCGTAGCCGGCGAGCTGCTCGACACGATGATGAAACGCGCTGCCGCGCAACAGATTGATCACCGTCGCGAGCGGCGCGCGTGACAGGTGCGCGCGGTCGCACGCGAAGTAATAGTCCTCGTCGACGATCGGAATGAAGTCGAGCCCGAAATGATGCGCGGCGGGCTGCACGCCGAAGCCTATGTCCGCCATGCCGCTCGCGACGAACGCCGCGATCGCGGAGTGCGTCAGCTCGGTCGACGCATAGCCGTTCACGCGGTCCGGGTCCACCCCGATCTGTCGCAACGAAAGATCGAGCAGCATCCGCGTACCCGAGCCGGGCTGGCGGTTGACGAAACGGATGTCGTCGCGCGCCAGATCGCCGAGCCCACCGATTCCCTTGGGATTGCCCTTGCCGATGAAGAGCCCTTGCTTGCGGCGGGTCAGATGCACGAGCACATGCCGTTGCGGATCGAGCCAGCGCCGGTAGGTATCGGCGCACACCGCGCGAAACTCGCCGAGCGGCAGGTGAAAGCCCGCCAGATCGCACTCGCCGCGCGCGAGCGCGCTGACCGCGTCGGCGCCGTCGCGGTATTTGATCTCGACCGGCAGATCGTTGGCGACGAGTGCAGTCACGAGTGCGGCCACCGCATAACCGTGCGACGCGTGGATGCGCACGTTATCGGTGGGGGGCGCGAGCCAGCGGTTCAGATCGCTCGCCACTTCGCTCGCGAGCGCCTGCAGATTGCCGTCGAGCCGCTCACCGCAGAGCCGCTGCCCACGCAGCACCGCGTGTCCGAGGTCGGACAAAACCGAGCCGCGCCCCCGCTCTTTCGCTATCAGCGGACCGCCAAGCCGCTCCTCGATGTTGCGCAGCAAACCCCACGCGTGCCGGTAGGACAAACCCTTAAGCGCCGCCGCCTGCGCAATGCTGCCAGATTCATCGACAAGCGCGAGTAACGGCACCACGTCAGACAGGCTGGCCTCGCGGCCGTCCGCACCCTTCACGACCAGCTCGACCTGACATTCGATCCTGACCATATATGTTTGACCGTTTCCTATTGCACGCGCCGGTTAGCCCGCCTATCTTTCGGCTATACCATATCGAATAAGCGAAGCATACGTGCGCCTATTATGAATAACAAGTGCATATATCGCTTTGGAGGAGCCCCCACTTTGGACGATTCTCTCGCCACGGCGCCGGATCAGCTCGTGCAACGACACGCGCAACCGGGCCGCACGCTCATGACGATCCTGCATGCGATCCAGGACGAACTGGGCTTTGTGCCACCTGCCGCAGTCGGACCGCTCGCCCGCGCGTTGAACCTGTCGCGCGCGGAAGTGCACGGCGTCATCACCTACTACCACCACTTCCGCACCACGCCGGCCGCGCCCGTCACGGTACAGCTGTGCCGCGCCGAAGCATGCCGCAGCATGGGCACCGAGGCGCTCGCCCAGCACATCGAGGCGCACACGGGTTGCCGCTTCGACGCCGGTCACCATGACGGCGCGACGGTAGAGCTCGAATCGGTGTACTGCCTCGGCCAATGCGCGCTGTCTCCGGCGATGATGCTCAACGGCACGCTGCACGCACGCGTTACGCCACAGAAATTCGACGCGCTGCTCGCCGCAGCCAGCAAACGCGTGGAGGTGACGGCATGACGCGCATCTATGTTCCGCGAGATTCGTCGGCGCTCGCGCTCGGCGCCGATGCGCTGGCCGAAGCCATCGCCAGCGAAGCCGCGCGCCGTGGCATGGCGATCGAACTGATCCGCAACGGTTCGCGCGGGTTGCTGTGGCTCGAACCGCTGGTCGAAGTCGCGACGCCCGAAGGCCGCATCGGCTATGCAAATGTCGACGTGGAAGACGTCGCTGCGTTGTTCGACGCGGGCTTCGTCGACGGCGGCGAGCATGCGCGGCGCGTCGGCGTGGTCGACGAGATTCCGTATCTGAAGAAGCAGCAGCGCCTGACCTTCGCGCGGATCGGCATCACCGACCCGCTGTCCATCGACGACTACGTCTCACACGGCGGCCTCGAAGGCCTACGCAACGCGCTGCAAACCGACGGCGATGCCGCGTGCGAAGCGCTGATCCAATCCGGCCTGCGCGGCCGCGGCGGCGCGGCCTTCCCCGCCGGCATCAAGTGGCGCACGGTGCGCGGCGCGAAGGCCGCGCAGAAGTACGTCGTCTGCAATGCCGACGAAGGCGATTCGGGCACCTTCTCCGATCGCCTGGTGATGGAAAGCGATCCGTACGTGCTGATCGAGGGCATGATCATCGCGGGCATCGTGACTGGCGCAACCGTCGGCTACATCTATGTGCGCAGCGAATACCCGCACTCGATCGCGACGCTCGAAGCGGCCATCGCCCGCGCGCGCACAGCCGGCTGGCTCGGCGACAGCGTGCTCTCGAGCGGGCAGCGCTTCGAGCTGTTCGTCGCGAAAGGCGCGGGCTCGTATGTGTGCGGCGAAGAAACCGCGATGCTGGAATCGCTCGAAGGCAAGCGCGGCATCGTCCGCGCGAAGCCGCCGGTGCCCGCCCTCGTCGGTCTCTACGGCCAGCCCACCGTGATCAACAACGTGATCACGCTCGCCACGGTGCCGATCATCTTCGCGCGCGGCGCGGCGTTCTATAAGGACTTCGGCATGGGCCGCTCGCGCGGCACACTGCCGTTCCAACTGGCCGGCAACATCAAGCGAGGCGGCCTCGTCGAACTCGCGTTCGGCGTGACATTGCGCCAACTGCTCGACGACTTCGGCGGCGGCACCGCGAGTGGCCGACCGGCGCGCGCAGTGCAGGTCGGCGGTCCGCTCGGCACATATTTGCCGGAAAGCCAGTGGGACATCCCGATGGACTACGAAGCGTACGCGGCAGTCGGCGCGGTGATCGGCCATGGCGGTCTTGTCGTGCATGACGACACGTCGAACCTGGCCGAGCTCGCGCAATACGCGATGCACTTCTGCGCGCTCGAATCGTGCGGCAAATGCACACCGTGCCGGATCGGCTCGACGCGCGGCGTCGAAGTGATCGCGCGGATTCGTAATGGCGATACCTCGACGCGTCAGGTGCAACTGCTGCGCGATCTGTGCGACACGATGGTGTCCGGTTCGCTGTGCGCGATGGGCGGCATGACGCCGTTCCCGGTGCTGTCCGCGCTCGATCATTTCCCTGAAGACTTCGGTCTCGCCGCCGATCCCACTGCCGACCACGCCAGCAAAGCGGCCGCGGCCTGACACCAGGAGTTCACCATGTCCGACCAGTTCAACTCTCCCGTCCCCATGGGGGGCGGCTGCGGCTCAGGCAACTGCGCTTGCAAGTCGCAAGCGCAGGCACGCGCCGCCAACCCATTCTTCGACGACACCGACTACGGCACCCCCGCCCGTCACTCGGACATCGACGTGACGCTCGAGATCGACGGCCAGGCGGTGACCGTGCCCGCCGGCACGTCGGTGATGCGCGCGGCGGCCGAAGCCGGCGTCAACGTGCCGAAGCTGTGCGCGACCGATTCGCTCGAACCGTTCGGCTCATGCCGTCTGTGTCTGGTCGAAATCGAAGGACGGCGCGGTTATCCCGCCTCATGCACGACGCCGGTCGAAGCCGGCATGAAGGTGCGCACGCAGACCGACCGTCTGCAGACGCTGCGTCGCAACGTGATGGAGCTGTACATCTCCGATCATCCGCTCGATTGCCTGACCTGCCCCGCCAACGGCGACTGCGAACTGCAGGACATGGCCGGCGTGACGGGCTTGCGCGAAGTGCGCTACGGCTTCGACGGCGAGAATCACCTGAAGGACAGGAAGGACGAATCGAATCCGTACTTCACGTACGACCCGTCGAAGTGCATCGTCTGCAATCGGTGCGTGCGCGCGTGCGAGGAAACCCAGGGCACGTTCGCGCTGACGATCACCGGACGCGGTTTCGAATCGCGCGTCGCGGCGAGCGAGAACCAGCCGTTCATGGAATCGGAGTGCGTGTCGTGCGGCGCGTGCGTGGCCGCGTGCCCGACCGCGACCTTGCAGGAAAAGACCGTCGTGATGCTCGGCCAGCCCGAGCACTCGGTCGTCACCACTTGCGCATATTGCGGCGTCGGCTGCTCGTTCAAGGCCGAGATGAAGGGCAATCAAGTCGTGCGGATGGTGCCGCACAAGAACGGCCAGGCCAACGAAGGCCATGCATGCGTGAAGGGCCGCTTCGCGTGGGGCTACGCGACGCACAAGGACCGCATCACCAGGCCGATGATCCGCGCGAAGATCACCGACCCTTGGCGCGAAGTCAGCTGGGACGAAGCGATCTCGTACGCGGCATCGGAATTCCGTCGCATCCAGGCGAAGCATGGGCGCGATTCGATCGGCGGCATCACGTCGTCGCGCTGCACGAACGAAGAAACGTACCTCGTGCAGAAGCTCGTGCGCGCCGCGTTCGGCAATAACAACGTCGACACCTGCGCGCGAGTCTGCCATTCGCCGACCGGCTACGGCCTGAAGACGACGATCGGCGAATCGGCGGGCACCCAGACGTTCGCCTCGGTCGATAAGGCCGACGTCATCATGGTGATCGGTGCGAATCCCACCGACGGCCACCCGGTGTTCGCCTCGCGCCTGAAGCGCCGCGTGCGCGAGGGTGCGAAGCTGATCGTGGTCGATCCGCGCCGCATCGATATCGTCGATACGCCGCACGTGAAGGCGTCGCATCATCTGCAATTGCGGCCCGGCACCAACGTCGCGATCATCAATGCGCTCGCGCATGTGATCGTCACCGAAGGCCTGCTCGACGAAGCGTTCATCGCCGAGCGCTGCGAAACGCGCGCGTTCGAGCAGTGGCGCGATTTCGTCGCGCTGCCGGAGAACTCGCCGGAAGCGACCGAAGCGGCAACCGGCGTGCCCGCGCAACAGGTGCGCGAAGCCGCGCGCATCTACGCGAGCGCCGGCAACGCCGCGATCTACTACGGCCTCGGTGTCACCGAACACGCGCAAGGCTCGACGATGGTGATCGGCATCGCGAACCTCGCGATGGCGACCGGCAACATCGGCCGCGAAGGTGTCGGCGTGAATCCGCTGCGCGGCCAGAACAACGTGCAGGGCTCGTGCGACATGGGCTCGTTCCCGCACGAGCTGCCCGGCTATCGGCACATCGGCGATCCGCTCGTGCGCACGCAGTTCGAAAACGCCTGGAACGTCACGCTGCACCCGGAACCGGGCCTGCGCATTCCGAACATGTTCGACGCTGCGCTGCACGGCAGCTTCAAGGGCCTGTACTGCCAGGGCGAGGACATCGTGCAGTCGGACCCGAACACGCATCACGTGGCGGCGGCGCTGTCGTCGATGGAATGCATCGTCGTGCAGGACATCTTCCTGAACGAGACCGCCAAGTACGCCCACGTGCTGCTGCCCGGCTCGTCGTTCCTCGAAAAGGACGGCACGTTCACCAATGCCGAGCGCCGCATCTCGCGCGTGCGCAAGGTGATGCCGCCGCTCGGCGGGTACGCGGACTGGGAAGTCACGCAGCTGCTGTCGCGCGCGCTCGGCTACGAGATGGACTACACCCATCCGTCCGAGATCATGGACGAAATCGCACGGCTCACGCCGACCTTCCACGGCGTGTCGTTCCAGAAGATCGACGAACTGGGCAGCATCCAGTGGCCATGCAACGAGGACGCGCCCGACGGCACGCCGACGATGCACGTCGGTACTTTCGTGCGCGGCAAGGGCAGGTTCGTGATCACGAAGTTCATCGCCTCGCCGGAGAAGGTCACGCGCAAGTATCCGCTGCTGCTGACGACCGGCCGCATCCTGTCGCAGTACAACGTCGGCGCGCAGACGCGCCGCACCGACAACTCGCTGTGGCATGACGAAGACCGGCTCGAACTGCATCCGGACGATGCGGAGGAACGCGGTATCAAGACCGGCGACTGGGTCGGCATCGAATCGCGCGCGGGGCAGACCGTGTTGCGCGCGAAAGTGACGGAGCGCATGCAGCCGGGCGTCGTCTATACGACGTTCCACTTCCCCGAATCGGGCGCGAACGTGATCACGACCGACAGCTCCGACTGGGCGACCAACTGCCCCGAATACAAGGTGACCGCGGTGCAGGTGATGCCGGTCGAGCAGCCGTCGCAATGGCAGAAGGACTATTCGCGCTTCAGCAGCGAACAGCTCGATCTGCTGAAACGGCGCGAGCAGGCCGATTCGGCCGCGGCCGTTACCGCGGGCAAGTGAGGCGAGCCATGGACAATCGGAATCTGATCGACATGGCGAACCGGATCGGCGACTTCTTCGAGTCGATGCCCGACCACGAGGAAGCGCTGACCGGCGTCGCCGAACACATCCGCCGCTTCTGGGAGCCGCGCATGCGTCGCGCGCTGCTCGCAACGCTCGACGAAGCGCCGGACACCTATGGCATCGCGCTAACGAACTTCACGCGCGAGGCGATCGTCAGGTATCGCGAGAAGTTGACGCCGGCCCAGGCGTCGGCGGCCTAGGCTTAGACTTAGCCCATTTTCTCAACCACCGTGGCACGGCGGCGAAATCCGCTGCCGCGTAACAGGCGACCCTGATCACAGCGTCGCCTGCTCGTGTATCTCTCCCCCCACCGCAAACCACGCCTCGCAGTGCCGTACTAGACCGTGCAGGTCCGAGCCGGTGCGTCCGCGCGCGCTGATATAGCCGTCGGGCCGCACCAGATAAAACGACGGCCGCGTACGCCCATACGATTCGGACAGCGCCGGCCCGCCGTCGCCGCTCGTATCGGTAACGCGCCAGATCCGCACCGCGTTCGGCAGCAGCCGCTCGACCTCGGCGGCGAGCTTTTCCACCTCCGGGTCCGGCGGCGCCGCATGCTTCGCGGCCGGATCGAGCGGCGTGCCATCGACGGGCAGCGGCGGCACCAGCAGAAACAGCGAGAAGAACGCCGGATCGTGCAGATCGAAAATGCAGCCGACGCCGGGCGCGCGCCCGAGCGGACCGTCGACGACATGCACTAGCGCATCGGGCGCGCGCTCGCCCGCGCGCGGGCCGCCGTCGAGCACGCGTTCGAGCGTCAGCGGACTGCGCCGGTACTGGATCGCCAGCTCGCTGATCGTCGCGCGCGCGGCATCGCGCAGCGGCCCGAGTGCGGCCAGCACCGGCATCACGCGCTCGCGCAGCAGCTTCAGCGGGCCGTGATCGGCCTCGGCCATCTGCGTGATAAAGCCGGTCTGCCGCAGCACGTCGCGCTCGATCGGATGCCGTTCGGCGTGGTACGTGTCGAGCAGGCGATCCGGCGCCGCGCCGCCGATCACACGCGCGAGCTTCCAGCCGAGATTGAGCGCTTCCTGGATGCCGGTGTTCATGCCCTGCGCGCCCGCGGGGCTGTGCACGTGCGCGGCATCGCCGGCGAGGAAGATGCGGCCCACGCGCAGCCGATCGACCATCCGGCTATTCACGTGGAAATACGCCGACCACGCGAGATCGGACACGTCGACGCGCTCGCGCACGCGTCGCGCAATCAGCGCCTTGCATTGTTCGAGCGACGGCACTGCGGGGGTGGCGGGCGGGGTGGCGCTGCCGGACGGCTCGACCGCATGATCGGCGATCAGTCGATGACGGCCGTGGCCCATCGGAAACAGCGCGACGAGACCGTCGCCCGACGCGAAGATATGGAACTCGTCGTCGGGCCAGTCGGTTTCCGCGTGCAGGTCGGCGAGCAGGAAGGTCTGCTCGAAGGTCTTGCCCTCGAAGTTCAGGCCGAGGCGATGGCGAATCGAGCTATGCGCGCCGTCGGCGGCGATCATGTATGACGGGCGCATGCCTTCCGTACGGCCGTCCGCGCGGCGCAGGGTCGCCTGAATGCTCGCGGAGCCTTGCATGAACGCCATCAGTTCGACGCCGCGCTCGACCTTCACGCCGAGCGTCGCCAGATGCTCGGTGAGAAGCCGTTCGGTCACCGACTGGTCGAGAAACAGCAGATAGGGATAGCGCGTGTGCAGCGGGTCGAAATCGAGCTGCGCAAGCCGCATGCCGTTCGAAAACAGATTCGCGACGCGCGCGCGATGGCCGAGTTCGAGAAACGGCTCGATCAGCCGATGCTGCTCGAGCAGCTCGAGCGTGCGTGCCTGAATGCCGATCGCGCGCGAGTAAGGGTTCGGCTGCGGCGCCTTGTCGATCAGACGCACGGGGATGTGAGCACGCGCGAGACTCATCGCTGCGGCAAGTCCAGTGGGACCGGCCCCGACGATCAGCACCGGCGACGCGTCGTAGGCGGCAGCGTCCATGCGGAACTCCGGAGGCAACAATGCGTTCAGTGTACGCCGCCGCTCTCGCGCACACCGGTGCGCTGCATCAATCGCGCAGAAGGGACGCCGCGGCGCTGCAGAGGCGCCTGCGAGCCGCGCAAATCCGGGCCCCTTGCGCAAGTATGGGAAAATGCGGCCCAGTCTGATTGATCCGAATGCCCTCCCCGTCATGCAACCTGTATTTGACCGCGCGTTTGCGGCGCATCGTGACGGCCGCCTCGACGACGCCGAACGCGACTACCGCGCCACGCTCGACCACGACCCCAGCCATGTCGATGCGCTGCATCTGCTCGGCGTGCTGCGCCACCAGCAGGGCCAGCACGCCGAAGCCGCGGCGCTCGTGCGGCGCGCGGTCGACCTGCGCCCCGAAGACGCGGCGCTGCAGCTGAACCTCGGCAATGCGCTGAAGGCGCTCGGCCAGATCGACGCCGCGATCGAGCAGTTCCGCAACGCGCTGACGCTCGCGCCGACGTTCCCGATGGCGCACTACAACCTCGGCAACGCATACGCGTCGCTGGGCCGTCACGAAGACGCCGCCGATGCGTTCGAACGCTCGCTGCGCCTGCAGCCGGATGACGCGTCGTCGCACAACAATCTCGGCAATGCGCTGCACGCGCTCGGCCGTCATGCGGACGCGATCGCGTCGTTCCGGCGCGCGCTCGAACTGCGCCCCGGTCACGCGGGCGCGCTGAACAACATGGGCATGTCGCTGAACGCGCTCGATCGGCCGAACGAAGCGGTGCCCTGCTTCGAGGCCGCGCTCGCCGCCGAGCCGCGCTTCGTCGCCGCGCACTTCAACCTCGCGAACACGTTCGATGCGACCGGCCGACATGAGCAGGCAGTCGCGTCATTCGAAGCGGCGCTGCGGCTGCAGCCGAACCTGCCGCCCGCGATCTACGGCATGGGCAACGCGCTCGCGGCGCTCGGCCGGGCCGAGCAGGCCTTGCCGTATCTGGAGCGCGCGGTCGGGCTCGATCCGCAATTCGCGCTCGCGTGGCTCGCGCTCGGCACCGCGCACCAGGCGCTCGGCGCGCACGCGGCCGCGGTGCGCGCGCTCGATCAGGCGTTGCGGCTGCGCCCCGACCTCGCGTCCGCGCATATGAACCGAGCGCTCGCGTGGCTTGCGATGCGCGACTTCGAGCGCGGTCTGCCCGAATACGAATGGCGCCTGCAAACCGTCGCGCAACCGGCGATCCAGACGCTGCCGCGCTGGCACGGCGAGTCAATCGACGAGTACACGCTGCTGATCCATGCCGAACAGGGTTTCGGCGACACGCTGCAATTCGTGCGCTTCGTGCCGCTCGCCGCGCAACGCGCCGCGCGCGTCGTGCTCGAAGTGCAGCCGCAGTTGGTGCCGCTGCTCGCGCCCGTCGCGCAGGCATGGCGCGTCTCGCTGATCGCGCAAGGTCAGCCGCGCCCCGCCGCCGATCTGCAGATTCCGCTGCTGAGCCTGCCGCTCGCGCTCGGCACGCGCTACGACACGATCGAAGCGCGCACGCCCTATCTGAGCGTGCCGCCGGCCTATCGCCGCAAATGGCGCGGCTCGCTCGGCGGTCAGGCGAAGCGCAAGATCGGGCTCGCGTGGTCGGGGCGCATCCAGCGCAACGAAACCCGCACGATGCCGCTCGCCGCGCTGGAGCCGCTGTTCGCGCTCGACGGCATCGACTGGATCGTGCTGCAGCCCGATCTGTCCGAAGTCGAACGCGCGGCGCTCGACGCACATCCGCGCGCGGCCGCGATCCATCGCTTCGACCACCGCATCGGCGACTTCGCGGATACCGCGGCGATCGTCGAGCGGCTCGACGCGGTGGTGTCGATCGACACCTCGATCGCGCACCTTGCCGGCGCGCTGCGCAAGCCGCTGTGGCTGATGCTGCCGTTCGCCGCCGACTGGCGCTGGTTCGACGGCGACACGCGCAGCCCGTGGTATCCGGGCGCGACGCTGGTGCGTCAGCCGCGGCCGGGCGCGTGGGATGAAGTCGTCGAAGCGGTCGCCAACGAATTGCGCCACGGGTAGCGACGGACCACGCTCCGCCAACAAGCAAAAACCCCGCTTTCGTGGGGTTTTTGGTTTCAGAACATCGGGCGAACCCGTCAGGCCGCCCGATACTGATTGCGCGCCTCCGGCGTGCGATACAGGAACAGCGTCGCGAGCAGACCGCAGATCGCCGCCACGCCGAGGACGAGACCCGGCGCCGCCTTGTTGTTGGTCACGTGGATCAGCAGCGTGGCGATGGCCGGCGTGAAGCCGCCGATCGTCGTCGCGAGACTGTACGCGAGCGAGAAGCCGGCGGTCCGCACTTCGACCGGCATCACTTCGGTCAGCGCGACGACCATCGCGCCGTTGTAGCAGCCATACAGGAACGACAGCCACAGCTGCACGGCGAGCAGACGCGCGAACGACGGCTCGGCGACGAGCCATTGCAGCGCCGGATACGCGGTGAGGATCGTCAGGATCGTGAACGCGAGCAGCACCGGACGGCGGCCGATGCGATCGGACAACGCGCCGGACACCGGCAGCCAGATCAGGTTCGAGATACCGACGCAGACGGTGACGACCAGCGCGTCGATCGCCGTCAGCTTCAGCACCTCCTTGCCAAAGGTCGGCGTATAAGCCGTGATCATGTAAAACGACACGGTCGTCATGACGACCATGCCCATGCCGCCCAGCACTACGGGATAGTTCGCGGCCATCGACTTCAGGATCTCGCCCATGCCCGGACGATGCTTGCGAGCCGTGAACTCCTCGGTCTCCTGCAGCGAGCGGCGGATGATGAACAGGAACGGCACGATCAGACAGCCGATCAGGAACGGCACGCGCCAGCCCCACGCGAACATCTGGTCGGCGGGAAGAATCTTGTTGAGCCCCACGCCGATCAGCGCGGCGAATACCACCGCGACCTGCTGGCTGCCCGACTGCCACGAGCAATAGAAGCCCTTGTTGCCCTTCGTCGCGATCTCCGACAGATACACCGACACGCCGCCGAGCTCGGCGCCGGCCGAGAAACCTTGCAGCAGCCGGCCGAACAGCACGAGCACGGGCGCCACGAGTCCGATGGTCGCGTAGCCCGGTATCGTCGCGACCGTCAGCGTGCCGAGCGCCATCAGGCTCAGCGTAAGGATCAGGCCTTTGCGGCGGCCGTGATGGTCGATGTAGGCGCCGAGCACGATCGCACCGAGCGGACGCATCAGGAAGCCCGCGCCGAATACGGACAGCGACAGCATCAGCGACGCGAAATCGCTGCCGCTCGGGAAGTAGGTCTTGGCGATCGCGGAAGCGTAGTAGCCATAGACCATGAAGTCGTACATCTCAAGAAAGTTGCCGCTGACGACGCGGAACACTGTCTTGACCTTGGATTCTTTGGTATTGGAAGCGGCGTGGGTCGCGGTAGACATGACACTCTCGGAGAGGCCCGCCGCCCAGTCGGACGGATCGACGCGGACGGTGACGAGCGGGCAGTTGGAACGATCCACTGCGCTTGGCAAGCGGATCACACAGGCGCACACGCGGTTATCGATTAGTGAAGCGCGCCTGGGGGCGCCGCATATTGCTGTCTACGGCGTTCATCCGGGATCAGGGTAAACGCTGAGCTTGATGCGTGGCCGATGCCACGTAATGTTACTGCTGATAAGGTCGACGCGAAACGCATACAGTTTGCTTACGCGCGACACCTGCGGGCGGCGGTAGACTGCCCGCGCAAGCCATTCAGTTGATTACTTCGATGCAAGCCACCCCTGCTCTTTCCCTGCGCCCCGCCACGCTCGAGGACGCCGCGCTGATCGCGTCGATCCACAGCGCCAGCTGGCAGGCGACCTATCGCGGTCTGTTGCCCGACGCGTTCCTCGACGGCGAAGTCACGCGCGAACGCGCCGCCTATTGGGAAGCGCGTCTCGGCGCGCCGGGCGGCGAGCGCCGCATCGTGCTGATCGCCGAATTGGACGGCGAGCCGATCGGCTTCGTGTGTGTCGAGCGACAGCCCGAGTCCGCATGGGGCGTGCTGCTCGACAACCTGCATGCGCTGCCCGGTTATCAGGGCATCGGCGTCGGCAAAACATTGATGCACGCAGCCGTTGACTGGACCCGCGCCCAAGGCGAGGCACAGCTGTATCTGTACGTGCTCGAGGGCAATACGGCGGCGATCGGCTTTTACGAGCGGCACGGCTGGCAGTTGGTCGGCGCGGAGCCCGACCATATGGGCGGCGTCGATATCACCGCGCTGCGCTACGTGTACCGGTTGAAGCCGTGAGCATCGAAGTTGAACGCACGTGCAGCGCGCCCGTGATGTCCCCGTTTTCGGAGTCATCTGAAGGGTGGACAAGGTAGTTTCGAGGCACGATATTCTGTCGCCGATGGCTTCATCGGTCCCCTACAGATTCCGTCCCTGCCTCGCCGGTCGTCCTGTCACGAGACACCGGAAGAAACCGATGACCAGCACGCCGCTCACCTTGATCGAAGGCGCATTCGCCCTTCCCCCTCTCCGTCCGTTCAATCAACTTTCCGAACGGTTCGGCCGCGATTGGGCGTTGCTGCCCGACGCTCAGTGCTGGCGAGCCGGAATCGATTCGCTGTATGCCGCGCTGCTGCGCACCGACTGCGTCGAGGATCAGCCGTTGCTGTCGTATGGGCAGTGGGTGTCGATCGAGGGCGCGCTGAGCGGCGTGAAGCGTCCGGCCGCGGCTCCGGTCGCGGACGCTGCGGAAGCGGCGCATACCGCGACGGTGACGCGTCCCGCTATGCAACGGAAGGTGCCTCAGGGTCCAATGCGTATCGCGCTCAAGGCCCGCTCGCCGCGAATCGCGCAGCGGCGCTCAGTTTGGAATCGACGTACTGTCGCGGCGAGTGCCGGGGTAGTCGGCTGCGTCGCGGCGCTAGTGTGGTGGATCGTCGATCAGCCTCTGGCGCCGCGGCACATGGGCTCCGAGATGCTGAAGTCGGCACAGGCTTTGATGCCGCATCGCGATGCGCCGGTGATTGCCGAGGCCGTCACACCGGCTGCTGTGCTTCCGCCATTACCTGTCGACGTGGCCGCCGCTGCACCCGCGCCCATAGCGGCCTTGCCTCAGCGCAACACCACGCGAAATCCGCGCACGCCGCGTGATGCGATTCACTCCTCGCCTGCGCGTCGTGCGCTTCGCGCGCAAACGCGTCCGCTTTCGGTAAATCGCCATGCCGCAAACGAGTCGTCGCATGAAGCGCGCGTTCGAACCCGGTTCGGCGATGACGAATACGCCGATGTGACGACCTTCGCGATGATGTCTTCACGCGACGCCGCGCCGCTGCCGCGCTCCACCGTGTCGAACGATCGGCCGGCGGACAGCACCGAGTGGATGAATCACATATCGCAGCGACGCGTCACCGAAATCCCGGAACAATTCGCGCAATGATCGCCGCCTGCCACATAGGGTGGCAGTGCGTCAAATGGATGGGACGGCCCCGTCGGGCCGACGCGAACCCGCCCTGCTTAAAACCGCGTCTCCCGCGCGACCCGCAGGAACGTATCGAGCAACGGCGTGCAATCGAGCAGCTCCGGCCCGCCCGCGCGATGAAACTCCGGATGCCACTGCACGCCCATCACGAACGGCGCGCGCCGATAGCGCACGGCCTCGATGATGCCGTCCGACGCCGACACCGCCTCGATATTCAGATCGCGGCCCAGCGTCTTCACCGCCTGATGGTGGATCGAGTTGACGATCGCGTCGCGTCGTCCGGGGAACATGTTCAGCAGCGTCGAACCATCGGGAAAATGCACGCCGTGCCGGTGCTGATCGTAGTTCTCGTTGACGTGGGCGTTCGCGGTAGGCACATCGGTCGCGATGTCCTGATACAGCGTGCCGCCGAACGCGACGTTGATCAGCTGGCAGCCGCGGCACACGCCTAGCACCGGCTTGCCCGATTCGACGAACTCGTGCAGCAGTTCGAGCTCGTACATGTCGCGCACGCGGTCGCCGGGCCATTCGTGGCTGCTCGCCGTTTCCGCGTAGGTCTGCGGCGATACGTCGGCGCCGCCTTGCAGCAGCAGGCCGTCGAGATGCTTCGCATAGTCGCGCAGACGGATGTTGCTCGGGTGCAGCATGCCCTGATGACCGACGGTCGGGATCATGAACACCAGCACGTCGCGCGACATCACCCAGTGCGCGATCGACTCCTCCAGATACTGCAGCGTCTTGCCGCGCAAGCCCTTCGCGCCCGGTTCCGGGTGGAAGATGCGCGCCGACACGCCGATGCGCAGCGTGCGCTGCGTGATCCGCTGTCCCGCGCGATCGAACAGCTGACGCGCGCGCGCCGCGACGATACGGCCGAACACGCTCCACGCCGAATCGCTCTGCTTCAGATAACGCGGCGGCGACGGCGGAAGCGCGTTGGGCGGAGGCGGATTGGTGGCGCTGAAATCGGGTGCCGCGCCGAATCCGGGCGGCGGCGAGCCGGGCGCGCGCGCCGCGGGCGCGGCGGTTTCGTCGGTGGCGATCTCGCCGTCGGTGGCGACGTCCGCAGCGCTGAGGCCGCCACCCACTAGAGGCTCGCCGGCGGCTGCCCTCGGTTTGACGGCTGGCTCGGGTTTCACCGTGGTCGCGCCGCCGGGGCGCGTACCGGCGCGCCGCGCTTCGCGCTCGTGCACCGCGGCTTCCTGGCGCGCGGTCGATTCGGCGGCGGCGCTGCGTGCCTCCGCCGCGTCGCGCAACCGCGCCGTGCGCGGATCTTCGCGAGTAACTGACGATGCGCTGATCGGATCGTCGGTCGACGACCGCGCGGTCGCCTCCTCGGTGGCCGGGCTCGTGTCTTTGGCGGCCGACTGGGTGGCATCTTCATGCGACGGAGGAAGCGAGGGCGCCGGTGCGGCCGGCGTGCCGCTCGGCGCGGGCGAGCTCGGCGGTGGACTGCCGGTCGTGCCGGCGTTTTCGGGTTTGTCGCTCATGACTGTCGGACGGGCGCCTTCCGCGCGAACGAATGAATGAATATGCCCTGATTATCCGTCAGTGCAGCAGGCCCGGCAAACCCGCAAACAATTACTCACATTGTTGCGAAGCTTTACACAAACCCTCTGAATCAAGGGTCTGGCCGCTCGTCGAAAGTCTCCCGCAACGCGATCTGCATCGACGCGTGAATCTTCACGCACCATCGCCACACGAGCGTGAGCAGCAGCGCGGCGCACATGAGCACCGCAACGAGCAGGCCCGTCGGCGGCAGGATGCTGCCCGACAGCGCCGCCACCAGCAGAAACACGCCGATCATCGACACGATCGGCACGAGGTCGGCGATCGCGTGACGCAGCGCGCTGGTGAAGCGCCCGGCAGCGGTCGGCTGCACGCTGACTTCGGCGAGCAGCAGCGCGAGCGACTTGGTCTTGCGATACACGGCCACGAGGAACGGCAGCGACACCACCAGCGCGACACTCCACTGCACGACGCGTTGCAATGGCTCCTCGTCGAGCCAGTGCGCGAGCAGCCGGCCGCTATGCGGCGCGCTATACGACACGACCAGGAAAATCGCCGCGACGAGCGCGAGATTCACCGCGATCTGCAATACGATGCGCCGCGTCATGCTGATCAGCGTCGGCTCGCCGCGCGCCGTGATCAAACTGCGCAGCCATTGCCCGTACATGCCGAACGCGTTGGATAACGTGGCGGGCATCGCGTTAGCGATGCGGCGCGTCAGCGGATCGGCGACGCGGATCAGATAGGGTGTCGTCAGCGTGGTCAACGCCGACACGGCGACCGCGATCGGATACAGAAACCCGCTCGTCACCTTCAACGTCAAACCGAGCGTCGCGATGATGAACGAGAACTCGCCGATCTGCGACACGGTCATGCCGACGCGCATCGACGTGCGCCCGTCCTGCCCCGACAGAAACGCGCCGAGCCCGCACGACACGATCTTGCCGACGATCACCGCGAACGTGATCACGGCGATCGGCCATCCGTAGTCGAGTATCACGGCCGGGTTCAGCATCAGTCCGATCGTCACGAAGAAGATCGCGGAAAACGCGTCCCGCAGCGGCGCGATCAGATGCTCGATCCGATGCAGATGGCGCGACTCGGCCATGATCGCGCCGATCAGAAACGCGCCGAGCGCGATGCTGTAATCGAGCTTGACGACCAGCAGGCAGAAGCCGAAGCAGAAGCCGAGCACGGACACGAGCATCATCTCGTTGCTGCCGGTGCGCGCGACGTAATTCAGCGCGCGCGGCACGAGCAGCACGCCGACCAGCAGCGACACCGTCATGAACAGCAGCAGCTTGCCGAGCGTGACGGCCGCGAGCCCGGCCGACAACTGCCCGGTCTGCGCGATGCCGGTCAGCAGCACGAGCATCGCGATGCCCAGAATGTCTTCGACGATCAGGATGCCGAACACGAGCTGCGCGAAGCTTTCGCGTTTGAGTCCGAGGTCGGACAGCGCCTTCACGATGATCGTCGTCGACGAGATCGCGAGGATCGCGCCGAGGAACAGCGAATCCATCGGGCTCCAGCCGAACGCATTGCCGATCGCGTAGCCGATCCACAGCATCAGCACGATCTCGGAGAGCGCGGCGACGATCGCCGTCGCGCCGACCTTGAACAGCTTGCGCAGGCTGAATTCGAGGCCCAGCGAAAACATCAGGAACACGACGCCCAGCTCGCCGAGCGTCTGAATCGTCTGTTCGTCATGGATCAGCTGGAACGGCGGCGTGTACGGTCCGATGATCACGCCGGCCACGATATAGCCGAGCACCACCGGCTGCTTCAGGCGATGGAACAGCACGGTGACGACGCCCGCCAGCGCCATCACGACGGCCAGATCCTGGATGAAGCCAATGCCATGGTGCATGAGCGTTTTCCTTACAAACGGTAATCTCGGAAGGCGCAGTGTAACAAACGGGCCGGCGATGTTTTTGGCGAATTCGCGCGCCGCGCCGCGCCGGCCCTGGCAGGCCGCTCGGCCGCAAAACCTTGCTCTACAATGCGGACGGACCTTTCCGTTGGCTCGACACTGCCCCGCTCATGCGCCCGAGCCGCGCTCAACCGGATCTCTACCGACATCATGGCCACTGACTTCGCTCCGTTCCCGCCGCTTGCCCAGCTTGCCGCCGATCTCGCCGCCGGCCGCACCACCAGCCGCGCGCTCGTCGAAACCGCGCTCGACCGGATCGCCGACCCCGCCGGCCAGGGCGCCGCTGTCTTCATGCACGTCGACGCCGATGCCGCGCGCGCCGCCGCCGACGCGCACGACCGCCTGCGCGCGGCCGGCACCGTGCTGTCGCCGCTCGCCGGGATTCCGGTGTCGGTCAAGGACCTGTTCGACGTCGAAGGCCAGCCGACCCGCGCGGGCTCCGTCGTGCTCGCCGGTGCGCCCCCCGCGAAAGCCGACGCGGTCGCGGTCGCGCGGCTGAAGCGGGCCGGCGCCGTGATCGTCGGGCGCACCAACATGAGCGAGTTCGCGTTTTCCGGGCTCGGCCTGAATCCGCACTACGGCCATCCGTTGTCGCCGTACCGGCGCGGCGTGAAGGGCGACGAGCGGGTTTCGGGCGGCTCGTCGTCGGGCGCGGCGGCATCGGTCGCCGACGGCATGGCGGCGGTCGCGCTCGCCACCGACACCGGCGGCTCGATCCGCATTCCAGCCGCGTTGTGCGGGCTGACCGGCTTCAAGCCGACCGCGGCGCGCATCCCGAAACAGGGCGGCGTGCCGCTGTCGTCGACGCTCGATTCGTTCGGGCCGATCGGTGTATCGGTCGCGTGCTGCGCGCTGGTCGACCGGATGCTCGCCGGGCTCGAGCCGCGCATCCCGGCCGCGCGGCCGCTCGAAGGCGTGCGTCTCGGCGTGCTGACCAACTTCGTGACCGACGGCGTCGAGCCCGAAGTCGCGCGCGCGATCGACACCGCGCTCAAGCACCTGGAGGCGGCCGGCGCGATCGTCAGCGAGGTGCGCTTCGCGCCGCTCGACCGCCTGCCGGAAATCAACCGCTTCGGCTTTGCGCCGATCGAGGCGTATGCGTGGCATCGCCCGCTGCTCGACAAGCATCGCGAGCAGTACGACCCGCGCGTGCTCGTGCGCATCATGAAAGGACAGCCGGCCACCGCGGTCGACTATCTGGACCTGCTCGCCGAGCGCGCCGCGATGCTCGACGAAGCCGCGCGCACGCTGTGGCAGCGTTTCGATGTGGTCGTCGCGCCCACCGTGCCGGTCGTGCCGCCGCGCCTCGCCGACCTGCTCGACGACGACCACACGTTCGGCCACACTAACGCGCTGATCCTGCGCAACCCGAGTGCGTTCAACTTCCTCGATAGTTGCGCGCTGTCGCTGCCGTGCCATCTGCGCGGCGACGCGCCGGTCGGCCTGATGCTGGCGGGCGCGCCGTACGCCGACGACGCGCTGCTCGCAATCGGCCGCGCGGCCGAGGCGGTGTTGAAAGCGATCCGTTAAAGCGCGGCAATCGTCAGGCGATAAGCGGCGCGAAAGGCGTTCGCGCTAGAATCGCCGGCACCCGCTCTATCGTCTCCAGACCAATCGAAGATCCATGACTAACGACTCCGCGATGCTGCGCCGCGAGCGCACCCTGCTGAATCTGCTCGGCCTGATCTGTCTCGCCCTCGTGGGCGGTGCGCTGTACCTGCAGTTCGGCCTGCGCGAAGACCCGTGTCCGCTGTGCATCATCCAGCGCTATTTCTTTCTGCTGATCGCGATCTTCGCGTTCCTCGGCGCGCGCTTCAAGAACTGGCGCGGCGTGCGCCTGCTCGAAGTGATGGCGGCGCTGTCGGCGCTCGCCGGCATCGCGACCGCCGCGCGCCATGTGTACATCCAGGCGAATCCTGGCTTCAGCTGCGGCTTCGACGAGCTGCAGCCGATCGTTGACAGCCTGCCGCCCGCGCACTGGCTGCCGAGCGTGTTCAAGGTCGCGGGCCTGTGCGAAACCGCATATCCGCCGATTCTCGGGCTGACGCTGCCAATGTGGTCGGGGGTCGCGTTCATCGTCGCGTTCATCGCGCTGGCGCTGAGCCTGGTGCGCAATCGCCATCGGGTGTCCTGACGACCGATCCGCATTGCCAATGACGCCGGACTTCGTGTCGCCCATGCTTGGGCCACCGGAGTCCGGCGTTTTTTTCTGCGCGATGTCCACCGATCGCGCACCATTGTCGTCGCTCCCTGGCCCGCGCACGCAACTTCTCGCTGCCGCGCGAATCGTACCAGGATCATGATCGCCGCCGCATGAGCTTCATGCGACGCGGGAAATATTTTCGGGCCGGGGTAGTGCTATCTTCGGGTATGGATGGCGATCTACGTGCGCGAGGCCGGCTTTTGCGACCCCATGCGTAACGCGCGCCCGGTCCGCACTGTCTTCCGATCCGCCATGACAACGCAAACCATCCGCTTCTATCACCAGGGGTCCGTCCGCGAGGTCGCGGGCGTTCCGGCGACGCGCACCGTGCTGCAGCACCTGCGCGAGGATCTGCGCTGCACCGGCACCAAGGAAGGCTGCGCGGAAGGCGACTGCGGCGCGTGCACGGTCGCGATCGGCGAACTCGACGCGCGCGGCGAGCTCGCGCTGAAGGCGGTCAACGCCTGCATCCAGTTCCTGCCGACGCTCGACGGCCGCGCCCTTTTCACCGTCGAAGACCTGCGCGCCGCGAACGGCGCGCTGCATCCGGTGCAGCAGGCGCTGGTCGACTGTCACGGTTCGCAATGCGGCTTCTGCACGCCCGGCTTCGTGATGTCGATGTGGGCGCTCTACGAGAACCAGCCCGCCAGCGCCGGCCTGCCGACCCGCGACGAAATCGACGCCGCGCTGTCCGGCAATCTGTGCCGCTGCACCGGCTACCGGCCGATCATCGATGCCGCGCAGAAGATGTTCGACTACGCACAGCATCCGCGCGTCGCGCTGGACCGCGATGCGGTCGCGGCCACGCTGCGCACACTGCAGCGCAAAGACACGTTCGAATACAGCGCCCCCGACACCCGTGGCGCCGCGTTCGGCTCACCCACCTTCCACGCCCCGCTCACACTCGACGCATTCGCGACGCTGCGCGCGCAGCATCCGGACGCGCGCATCGTCGCGGGCAGCACCGACGTCGGCTTGTGGGTCACCAAGCAGTTTCGCGATCTCGGCGACCTGCTGTACATCGGCAACGTCGCCGAGTTGAAGACGATCGCGCGCGACGCGCAAACGCTGACGATCGGCGCGGCGGCCACGCTCGAAGACGCGTACGCGGCGCTCACCGCCGACTACCCCGAGCTCGCCGAACTATGGACGCGCTTCGCCTCGCTGCCGATCCGCAATGCGGGCACGCTCGGCGGCAACGTCGCGAACGGCTCGCCGATCGGCGATTCGATGCCGGCACTGCTCGCGCTCGGCGCCGAGGTCGAACTGCGCCGCGATCGCACGACCCGCACGCTGCCGCTCGACGCGTTCTACCTCGGCTATCAGAAGACCGCGCTCGCGGCCGGCGAATTCGTCAGCGCGCTGCGCGTGCCGCGCCCGGCAGGCGCGCTGCGGTTTCGCACCTACAAGGTGGCGAAGCGTTACGACCAGGACATCTCGGCGGTGTGCGCGGCGTTTGCGCTGCACGTCGCGCAAGACGGCACGATCCGCGCGGCGCGCGTCGCGTTCGGCGGCATGGCGGCGACACCGAAGCGCGCCGCGCATGCCGAAGCCGTGCTCGACGGTGCGGCGTGGAACGAACAAACCGCCCGTCGCGCGATGGACGCGCTCGCCGCCGACTACCAGCCGCTCACCGACATGCGCGCATCGAGCGCGTATCGGCTGAAGGTCGCGCGCAATCTGCTGTGGCGCTTCTACCTCGAAACGCGCGACGACGCGCCGCTCGCGCTCTGCGATGTCAACGCGTTCGCGTTCGAAGCGGACACAGCCGTCGCGAAGGAGTCGCCGTGATGAACCGGACCGATGCCTTTGTCGAACACGCGGGCGAGCGTGCCGATCAACGCGATGCGACGCCTAACGATGGCAGTAGCAGCGCGTCGATCGGCGTGCCGCTGCCGCACGAATCCGCCGCGCTGCACGTGAGCGGCGAAGCGACCTACACCGACGATATCGCCGAGCTGCACGGCACGCTGCACGCGGCGCTCGGCCTATCGCGCCATGCGCATGCGCGGATCGTGTCGATGGATCTCGACGCGGTCAGAAACGCGCCCGGCGTGATCGCGGTGCTGAGCGCCGACGATATTCCCGGCGAAAACAATTGCGGCCCGGTGCTGCACGACGATCCGATTCTCGCCGACGGCGAAGTGCTGTACCTCGGCCAGCCGGTCTTCGCGGTGATCGCCGAAACTCACGAGCTCGCCCGCCGCGCGGCCGCGCTCGCGAAAAGCGACGACGTGATCCGCTACGAGCCGCTCGACGCGATCCTCACCGCCGCCGATGCCAAAGCCGCGAAGCAGTTCGTGCTGCCGCCGCTGCATCTGCGGCGCGGCGATCCGGACGCGAAGATCGCCGCCGCGCCGCATCGGCTGGCCGGCACGTTCGAGGTCGGCGGCCAGGAGCAGTTCTATCTCGAAGGCCAGATCGCCTATGCGGTGCCGAAGGAGATGGACGGCATGCTCGTCTACAGTTCGACGCAGCATCCAAGCGAAATGCAGCAGGTGGTCGCGCATATGCTCGCCTGGCCCGCGCATAACGTCGTGTGCGAATGCCGGCGCATGGGCGGCGGTTTCGGCGGCAAGGAATCGCAATCGGCGCTATTCGCGTGCGTGGCCGCGCTCGCGGCGCAACGCTTGCGTCGGCCGGTCAAGCTGCGCGCCGATCGCGACGACGACTTCCTGATCACCGGCAAGCGCCACGACGCGGTCTACGAATACGACGCGGGCTTCGACGATCAGGGCCGCCTGCTCGGCGTGCGCGTCGAAATCGCGCTGCGCGCCGGCTACTCCGCGGATCTGTCGGGCGCGGTCGCGACGCGCGCCGTATGCCACTTCGACAACGCGTACTACCTGCCCGACGTCGATATCGTCGCGCTGTGCTGCAAGACCAATACGCA
The DNA here is from genome assembly GCF_040948755.1 of Paraburkholderia sp. BR13444. Classification (NCBI taxonomy): domain Bacteria; kingdom Pseudomonadati; phylum Pseudomonadota; class Betaproteobacteria; order Burkholderiales; family Burkholderiaceae; genus Paraburkholderia; species Paraburkholderia sp. BR13444. The sequence goes on from NZ_JBFPKM010000002.1 coordinate 522,460, forward strand.
GTCGAACACCGCGTTTCGCGGCTTCGGCGGACCGCAGGGCGCGCTCGTGATGGAGGTGCTGCTCGACGGCATCGCGCGCGAGTTGCGGCTCGATCCGCTCGACGTACGGCTCGTGAATTACTACGGCGTCGGCGAACGCGATACGACGCCGTACGGACAGCGTGTCGAAGACAATATCATCGCGCCGCTGACCGACGCGCTGCTCGCTTCGAGCGACTACCGCGCGCGGCGCGCGGCGCTCGCCGAATTCAATGCGAAGAGTCCCGTGCTCAAACGCGGCCTCGCGTTCTCGCCGGTCAAGTTCGGCATCTCGTTCAACGTGCCGTTCCTGAATCAGGCCGGTGCGCTCGTGCACGTGTACAAGGACGGCTCCGTGCTCGTCAATCACGGCGGCACCGAGATGGGCCAGGGGCTCAACACGAAGGTCGCGCAAGTCGTCGCGAATCAGTTCGGCTTGCCGCTATCGCGCGTGCGGGTGACGGCGACCGATACGTCGAAGATCGCCAACACCTCCGCGACCGCGGCTTCCACCGGCAGCGATCTGAACGGCATGGCAGCCGTTGCCGCCGCGCAGACGATCCGCGCACGGCTCGCCGAAGTCGCGGCGCGCCAGCTCGGCGGCGACGCGAGCGACGTGCAGTTCGCGCGCGGCAGCGTATCGGTGAACGGTGGCGCGCTGCCGTTCGAACAGCTCGTCAACGCCGCGTATCTCGCGCGTGTGCAGTTGTGGTCGGACGGCTTCTACGCGACGCCGAAAGTGCATTGGGATGCGAAGACGCTGACCGGTCATCCGTTCTATTACTTCGCGTATGGCGCGGCGGTGTCGGAGGTCGTCGTCGATACGCTGACCGGCGAGTGGAAGCTCGTGCGCGCGGACGTGTTGCACGACGCGGGCCAATCGATCAATCCGGCGATCGATCTCGGCCAGATCGAAGGCGGCTTCATTCAGGGCATGGGCTGGCTCACCACCGAAGAGCTATGGTGGAACCGCGACGGCCGCCTGATGACGCACGCGCCGTCGACGTACAAGATTCCCGCGGTCAGCGACACGCCCGCCGCGTTCCACGTGCGGCTCTACGACAACAGCAATGCGGAGCCGACCGTGTTCCGCTCGAAGGCCGTCGGCGAGCCGCCATTGCTGCTGCCGTTCTCGGTGTTTCTCGCGATTCGCGACGCGATCGCAGCCGCGGTGCCGGGCGTACAACATGCTCCGCTGTTGCGCGCGCCCGCGACGCCCGAGGCGATACTCGCCGCGCTGGACGCGTTGAGCGCGTCCGACGCGTCGCAGCACGCAGATCCGACCGAAGCCGCCGCGCACCCCGACAGCGCCGACATCCACACGCCACCCGCCGCGCCGACAAGTGACGCGGCCCCGCAAGGAGAATCGCCGGATGCAAGCCTGGCTCACTGACCTGCAACATCTGCTCGCGCATGGCGACGCCGCCGTGCTGGTGACGGTCGCGCGCGTCGAAGGTTCGGCGCCGCGCGAAGCCGGCACGAAGATGATCGCCACGCGCGAGGCGGCCAGGCATACGATCGGCGGCGGCCACCTCGAATGGAAGGCGATCGAGACCGCGCGCCAGGTGCTGCGCGACGGCATGCGCGCACCGCACATGCGGCGGCTCGAACGCTTCGCGCTGGGGCCGAGCCTCGGGCAGTGCTGCGGCGGCGCCGTGGTCCTCGCGTTCGAGCGGCTCGACGTCGGCGATCTCGGCTGGCTCGCTTCGCTCGCCAAGCGCCTCGCGGCGGGGCAATCGACGGTGCGTAGCGTATCATTCGGCCCCGCGCCGGATGCGGTGATGCTGTCCGAGCCCGAGCCCGGCATCGACGGAGCCGACTGTCTGCTATGGGACGGCGCCGGTTTCGACGACAGCAGCGCGTTGCTGACCGAAACCATCGCGCCGGGCGAATTCGCCGTCGTGCTGTTCGGCGCCGGTCACGTAGGCGCGGCGCTCGTGCGCGTGCTCGCGACGCTGTCATGCACGGTGCGCTGGGTCGACGAACGCGACGCGCAGTTTCCGCCGCTCGATACGCTGCATGCGCCGAACGTGACGATCGATGCGAACGACGCACCCGACGAAGCGATCGATCAGGCCGCGCCGAACACCTACTTCATCGTGATGACGCACAACCACGCGCGCGATCTCGACCTCGCCGAGCGCATCCTGCGGCGCGGCGATTTCGCGTTCTTCGGCATGATCGGCTCGCACACCAAGCGCAAGCAGTTCGAGCACCGGCTCGCGGCGCACGGCATCGATCCGGCGCGGATCGCGCGGATGAAGTGTCCGCTCGGCGTCGAGGGCATCGTCGACAAGTCGCCCGAGGTCATCGCGATCTCGGCGGCCGCGCAGGTATTGCAGGCGGTCGAGGCGAACGCGGGCGCGCGCCACGCGACGCAGTCGGTCTGATCCGAGAGCCGCACCGCTCGTTACCCCATAAACAATTCCAAATCACCATGAATACGACAACAGCTACCCCCGTTTCCGCCGTTACGCTCGCCGAGAAAACCGCGCGCGCGCCGAAGGCCGAGTTGCATATCCACATCGAAGGCTCGCTCGAACCCGAGCTGATTTTCGCGCTCGCGCAGCGCAACGGCGTAAAGCTCGCCTACGACTCGGTGGAAGCCTTGCGCGCGGCTTATGCGTTCACCGATCTGCAATCGTTCCTCGACATCTACTACGCAGGCGCGAGCGTGCTGCTGCACGAGCAGGACTTCTACGACATGACGATGGCCTACGTCGAGCGCTGTGTCGCCGACAACGTCGTGCATAGCGAAATCTTCTTCGACCCGCAGACGCACACCGAGCGCGGCGTGCGGATCGCAACCGTGGTGGCCGGCATCGAACGCGCGCTGGCCCACGCGGAAAAGCGCGGCATCACGAGCAAGCTGATCCTGTGCTTCCTGCGCCATCTGTCCGAGGACGATGCGCTCGCCACCTTCGACGAAGCGCTGCCCCTCTTCGAGCAGTACAAGCATCGGCTGATCGGCGTCGGGCTCGATTCGTCGGAGCGCGGTCATCCGCCGTCGAAGTTCGAGCGCGTATTCGCGAAAGCGCGCGCGCTCGGTCTGAAGCTCGTCGCGCATGCGGGCGAGGAAGGCCCGCCGTCCTACATCTACGAAGCGCTCGATGTGCTGAAAGTCGACCGCGTCGATCACGGTGTGCGCAGCATCGAGGACCCGGCGCTCGTCACGCGCCTCGCCGATACGCGCGTCGCGCTCACCGTGTGCCCGCTGTCGAATCTGAAGCTGTGCGTGTTCGACGACCTGACCAAACACACGCTGAAGGACCTGCTCGATCGCGGCGTCGCGGTGACCGTCAATTCCGACGATCCGGCCTATTTCGGCGGCTACGTGAACGCCAACTATCTGGCGACGATCGACGCGCTGAAGCTCGACGACGCCGAGGTCTACACGATCATCCGCAACGGCTTCGAGGCGTCGTTCGTGACGCCCGAGGAACGCGCGATGCTGATCGCTAAGCTCGACGCGCACTGGCGGCAGTAAGCCACGCGTTAATGGATTTCAACTGACCGGCCTCGACTGACGTCGCCGGCCAGCGGTTTCGCTTCGTTCGGGGATCGGTAAGACCCCGAACCGGGAAACCGTTGCCTGTGCCGCCCAGCTTTCAACATTCGGAGACAGCTTTTCCATGACTGAGTCGGCTCATACCGCGCAAGCGGCACAAACTGCATTCCGTGCGCCGCTGCTGACCTTCAACGGCGATCCGGCGCACGCGCCGAACGCCGCTGTGTTTCACGAGGACGGTCTGTTGATCGTCGAAGACGGCCGCGTCGTCGCGGCCGACGCGTATGCGGCGCTCGCATCGCGGCTCGCGCCCGGCACCCAGATCGTGGAGCGACGCGACAAGCTGATCGTGCCGGGCTTCATCGATACGCACATCCACTATCCGCAGACGGACATGATCGCGTCGCCGGCGCCGGGTCTGCTGCCGTGGCTCGATACGTACACGTTCCCGACCGAGCGCCGCTTTGCCGACATCGACCACGCGCGCGACACCGCGAGCTTTTTCGTCGATGAACTGCTCGCCTGCGGCACGACGACCGCACTCGTGTACTGCACGGTGCACAAGGAATCCGCCGATGCCCTGTTCGCCGAGAGCGAAGCGCGCAATCTGCGCATGGTCGCGGGCAAGGTGCTGATGAACCGCCACTGCCCCGAGTTCCTGCGCGACACCGCGCAATCGGGCTACGACGACAGCGCCGAGCTGATCGGCCGCTGGCACAATCGCGGCCGCCAGATGTACGCGCTGACGCCGCGCTTTGCGCCGACCTCGACCGAGGCGCAACTCGAAGCATGCGGCGCGCTCGCGCGACTGCATCCGGACGTGTTCATCCAGAGCCACGTCGCGGAAAACACCGACGAAGTGAAATGGGTCGCCGAGCTGTTCCCCGGCCACCGCAGCTATCTCGACATCTACGATCACTACGGGCTTTTACGCCGCCGCGCGGTGTACGGCCATTGCATCTACCTCGACGACGAAGACCGCAAGCGCATGGCGCAAACCGGCGCGCTCGCGTCGCACTGCCCGACGTCGAACCTGTTCCTCGGCAGCGGGCTGTTCGACTTCGAGAAGGCCGACTCGGCCGGCATGCCGATCGCGCTCGCGACCGACGTCGGCGGCGGCACGTCGTTCTCGATGCTGCAGACGATGAACGAAGCGCACAAGGTTGCGCGCCTCGGCGGCCATCATCTGACGGCGACGCGCATGTTCTATCTGGCGACCGCGGGCGCGGCCGAAGCGCTCGATCTCGGCGACAAGGTCGGCACGCTGAGGGACGGCTCGGAAGCGGACTTCGTCGTGCTCGATCCGCAGGCGACGCCGCTGCTCGCGCGCCGCACCGCGCGGCGCGAATCGCTCGAAGAGTTGTTGTTCGCGTTTGCGCTGCTCGGCGACGATCGCGCGGTGTATGAAACGTATGCGGCCGGCAAGCGCGTGCATCGCCGCGACGACGCGCGCCGGCACGTGCCGGGGCGCGCGAAGATCGCGGCTTGAGACTAGCTCGGTTGACGGGGGCCTCAGCCCGCCTTGCACACCTCGTGCAAAGCGTTGAGCCGCCGCGCCGGGTCCGCGACATACGGATTCGACTCGTCCCACGCATAACCGGCGAGCACCGCGCAGATCATCCGACGGATCGGCGTCACCTGCTCCGGGTAGTAGATGATGTCCTGCAGCTCGCCCGTGTACCAGCGCTCGACGAACGCGCGGAACGTGTCGATGCCCTTGCGCAACGGCACGTCGTAAGCAGCTGACCAGTCCACCTTCTCGCCGTCGAGCTGCCGGTTCAGCGCGCGCGCAGCCAGATGCGCGGAGCGCAGCGCGATCGTCACCCCCGACGAAAACACCGGATCGAGAAACTCGCCCGCATTGCCGAGCAGTGCATAGCCCGGCCCGTGCAGACTCGCGACGTTCGCCGCGTAGCCGCCGATTCTCCGCACCGGCATCAGGAACGGCGCCTGCCCGATCAGCCGGTTCAGCGTCGGCTCCTGCTGGATCAGCGCGCGCAGCGCCGCCTCGCGCTCGCCTTCCGGCACGTCGAGAAAGCTCGCCTCGGCGACACATCCCACCGACGAGCGGCCGCCCGCGAGCGGAATCATCCAGAACCACACGTCGCGACGCTCGGGATGCGTCGCGATGCAGATCTTGTTGCGATCGATGACGTCGAGCGCGAGGCCGTCGCGCACGTGCGTGAACAATGCGGCGCGCGTCGGCATGCGCGTCGGGGTCTCCAGCTTCAGCAGGCGCGGCAGCACGCGCCCGAAGCCGCTGGCATCGAGCACGAAACGCGCTTCGACCGGATACGCGTGCCCCGCTTCATCGGCGACGTCGAGCACCGGCGCCGCGCCCGTCCGCACCGCGCTCACCGTGTGCCCGAAGCGCACGTCGGCGCCCTGCGCGGCCGCGCAGCGAATCAGCACGTCGTCGAACAGCGCGCGTTCGACCTGGTACGTGGTACCCCAGCCCGGCGAATGCTTGTCGCGGAAGTCGAACGACGAGGTCTGGTCGCGATATACAAAGTGCGCGCCGTTCTTGTACTGGAAACCCGCCTCGACGACGGCCTGCAGCATGCCGGCCTCTTCGAGGTACGCCATGCTTTGCGGCAACAGGCTCTCGCCGATCGAGAAACGCGGAAAATGCTGACGCTCCAGCACCAGCACCGAGCGGCCGGCCTTGCGCAATAGCGCGGCAGCTACCGCGCCGGCCGGACCCGCGCCGATGATCGCAACGTCGACCACGGTCCGCTTTGAAGAATCGCTGTTCAAATCACTCCTCCAACGGTTTGCATGGGCGGCCGCGCCGTATGCGGGCCGCGCCACGCTTCGAACATCAGGCTCGCGCAACTACCGCCGAACCCGAATGAAACCGACATCGCCGTGTCGATGCGCGCGTCGCGCGTGACGCGCACGAGCGGCATGTCGCGCACTTGCGGCTCCGGCGTATCGACCAGCGCCGTGCCCGCGATAAAGCCGTCGCGCATCATCAGCAGCGTATAGATCGCTTCGTGCGCGCCGCACGCGCCGAGCGAATGCCCTGTCATGCCCTTGGTCGACGAAAATGCGGGCACCCGTTGCGCCGATGCACCGAACACGTCGCGCAACGCATGCAGTTCTTCGAGATCGCCGAGCGGCGTAGACGGCGCATGCGTGTTCACGTAGTCGGGACGGCGGCCCGCCTGCGCGAGCGCGCCGCGCATCGCGCGCGCGATGCCGGCCGCACGCGGCGCGACCATGCCCGCGGGATCGGTGCAATCGTCGAAGCCGCTCAGCTCCGCGTAAATGCGCGCGCCGCGCGCGAGCGCATGATCGAGCGCTTCGAGCACCAGCACGCCGCCGCCCGACGCGATCACGAAGCCGTCGCGCTGCGTGTCGTACGGACGCGATGCGCTCGCCGGCGTGTGGTTGAAACGGCGCGATAACGCGCCCATCGCGTCGAACATCAGCGTCGTGTTGTCGTGCAGCGCTTCGCTGCCGCCCGCGAGCACGATCTGCTGGCGGCCGGTCTGGATCAGCTGCATCGCCTGCCCGATCGCGAGCGCCGATGTCGTGCATGCCGACGACGGTGAATAGCTGACGCCTTCGAGCCCCAACATCTGCGCGACGTTCGCCGACGCGGTGCTGCTCATCGCCTGCGGCACCGTGTACGGCGGCACCTTGTCGACGCCGCGCGTTTGCGCGATTGCGAGCGCCCCGTCGTAGCTCGCCAGCGTGCCGACGCCCGAGCCGATCACGACGCCAGCGCGCGGCGACTGCAACGAAGCGAGGTCGAGCCCCGCATCGGCGATCGCGCGTTGCGCCGCGTGGCACGCGAAGCGCGCGGTGTCGCCCATGAAGCGCTCGAGCTTGCGCTCGAACGGCGCCTCGTGCGCGACCGACGCGACGCCGGCAACCTGCGATGCAAACCCGCGCTCGCGCCATGCGTCGATACGCTCGATGCGCGAGCGCCCCGCACGCAATGCAGTGGAAACTTCGTCGAGCGTATTGCCGAGACACGACACGATGCCCATGCCGGTCACGACCACGCGTTGCAGGCCGCCGCTCATCGAACGCGCCGGAAAATCAGCGACGTGTTGATGCCGCCGAACGCGAAGTTGTTGCTCATCACGTACTCGGCGTCGATCTCGCGCGCGCCGCCGACGATGTAATCGAGCGGCGCGCAAGCCGGATCGACGTGCTCGAGATTCAGCGTCGGCGCGTACCAGTTGCGCTTCATCATCTCGATCGTCCACCACGCTTCGATCGCGCCGCACGCGCCGAGCGTGTGGCCGACATAGCCTTTCAGCGAGCTGATCGGCATGCGCGCGCCGAAGGTCTGCGCGGTCGCATGGCTTTCGGCGATATCACCGCGATCGGTCGACGTACCGTGCGCGTTCACATAGGCAATCGCTTCGGGCGCCAATTGCGCGTCGCGCAGCGCGAGCTGCATCGCGAGCGCCATCGTGTCGGCGGTCGGTTGCGTCATGTGCGCGCCGTCCGAGTTGCAGCCGAAGCCGACCACCTCGGCATGAATCCGCGCGCCGCGCGCCACTGCGTGCTCGTACTCTTCCAGCACCAGCGTCGCCGCGCCCTCGCCGACCACGAGGCCGTCGCGCGCGGCATCGAACGGACGCGGCGTCAGATGCGGCTCGTCGTTGCGCGTGCTGGTCGCGTACAGCGTGTCGAACACGGCGACTGCCGGACCCGACAACTCTTCCGCACCGCCCGCCAGCATCAGCGTCTGCTTGCCGGACTGGATCGCCTCGTACGCGTAGCCGATCGCCTGGCTGCCCGACGCGCACGCGCACGAGGTCGGGATGATGCGGCCTTTGAGGTCCCAGAACAGGCTCACGTTGACGGCGGCCGTGTGCGGCATCATCTGCACGTAGCTGTTCGACGTGACGTTGCTCATCGAGCCGGTTTCGAGCATCGTGCCGAACGCGCGGATCGGCTGCACCGAGCCCGACGACGAACCGTACGCGACGCCCATGCGGCCGTCGGCGATGGCCGTGTCTTCGGCGAGCCCCGCATCGGCGAGCGCAAGTTCGCTCGCGCGCACCGAGTACAGCGACACCGGACCCATCGAGCGGACCTTCTTGCGCGGGTAATGCGCGGGGGTCGCGAACTCGGGCAGCGGACACGCGAGCCGCGTATGCAGCGACTCGAAGTAGTCCCACTCGGGCATGCGGCGCACCGCGTTCTCGCCGCGCTTCAGGCGCGCTTGAACCGCGTCCCAGTTATCGCCGAACGCGGTCACGCCGCCCATGCCGGTGATGACGACACGCTTCATCAGACCATCCCGCCGTTCACGCCGATCACCTGGCGCGTCACGTACGACGCGCCATCCGACATCAGAAAGCTCACCACCGACGCGACCTCCGCCGGCTGGCCGACGCGGTTCATCGGCACGGTCTTCAACGCGTGGTCGACCGTGACCTGTTCGAGCATGCCGGTTTCGATCAGCCCGGGCGCGACGCAATTGACGGTGATATTGCGCGACGCGAGTTCGACCGCGAGCGCCTTGGTCGCGCCGATCAGCCCCGCCTTCGCCGCGCTGTAGTTGACCTGGCCGCGATTGCCCATCACGCCGGACACCGAAGCGATCGTGACGATGCGGCCGCCCTGACGCGCGCGCACCATCGGCATCGTCAGCGGATGCACGACGTTGTAGAACGCATCGAGGCCGGTTTCGATCACGACGTCCCAGTCTTCTTCGGTGAGCGCCGGAAACGCCGCGTCGCGCGTGACGCCCGCGCTGCACACGATGCCGTAGTACGGACCGTGCGCGGCGACGTCGGCTTCGAGCGCCTCGCGGCACGCGGCGCGCTCGCGCACGTCGAACTGCAGCACGCGCGCCGTGCCGCCCTGCGCGGCGATGCCTGTCGCGACCGCGTCGGCTTCGCTGCGTCCGGTGCGGCAATGCACGGTCACGGCGAAACCGTCGGCGGCCAACTTGTACGCAATCGCTCGGCCGATGCCGCGGCTTGCGCCGGTAACGAGAACTCGCCGGCTCATGTACTGATACTCCCTTCGATGAATGACTGGAAATCGGGCGGTTGAAACACCTTGATCACGGCTTCGGCGCAGCGCGTCTCGCCGTCGTCGATCGTGCATTCGTAGGCGCTGTGACCTGCGTCGCTGCGCAGCAGTTCGCTCACGTGAACGCGCAAGCGCGCGCCGCTTTGGAACACCGGCTGCAACGCCTGATAGCTGCGCGAACCTAGCAGCACGCCGTGACGCGCATAGCCGCCGCCGCGCATCGCGACGAGCGCGATGTGCGCGGCGATCGCCTGCGCCATCACCTCGATGCCGATCCACGCGGGCATTGCGCCGGCGGCGTCGGCATACCATGCGTGCGGATCGACGCGGGCGAACGCGCTGAGCGTGGAGTCGGCGAACGTGTCGATCGCATCGAGCAGCAGCATGCTGCCGCGATGCGGGATGATCGCTTCGATCGGCTGACGCGCGAGTTGCTCGATGGTGAGTGGCGGAGTCGTCATGCGCTTTACCGGGCGAGGATCAGGCTGACATTGCTGCCGCCGAACGCGAACGAATTGCTCATCGCGTACAGCGTGCCCGTGCCGCGCGGCAAATGGCGCGCGCCGGCGACAAGATCGAGCGCGGGCAGCGCGGGATCGGCTTCGCCGTCCCACAGATGCGGCGGCAGCGTCGCGTTCTCGTGCGCGAGCGTGAGCCACGCGAAGCCGAGTTCGGTCGCGCCGGCCGCGCCGAGCTGATGACCGGTCAGCGGCTTGGTGCCGCTCGCGGCGACGCCAGCGGGGAACACGCGCGCCATCAGATGCGCTTCCATTTCGTCGTTCTTCTGCGTGGCGGTTGCGTGCAGATTCACATAGCCGACCGCCGACGCCGCGATGCCCGCGTCCGCGAGCGCGTCGCGAAGCGCGAGTTCGCCGCCGACGCCCTGCGGGTCCGGCGCCGAAATATGATGCGCGTCGCTCGATTCGCCGACGCCCGCGAGCCGCACCGCCGCTTCGTCGCGGCTCATCAGGAACACGGCCGCGCCCTCGCCGACGTTGATGCCGCAGCGATTGCGGCTCATCGGATTGGTGCGCGTGCCGCTGGTCGATTCGAGCGACGCAAAGCCCTGCACCGTCAATTCGCAGAGCGAATCGACACCACCGACGACGACCGCATCGCACAGCCGCAATTGCAGCAGCCGGCGCGCCGATGCGAACGCCTTCGCGCTCGACGTGCACGCGGTCGAAATCGTAAACGCCGGCCCGTGCACGCCGAGCGCGGCGGCCGCGAATGGCGCGGCGGTGCCGATTTCCATCTGCCGGTAGTTGAAGCTCTCCGGCAGCTCGCCGGCTCGGGCGTGATAGACGAACGCGGTTTCGGCCGCTTCGATGCCCGACGTGCTGGTGCCGAGCACGACGCCGATCCGCTCAGGGCCATAGCGCTCGCGCGCGACTTCGATCGCGGGCGCGATCTGCGCCAATGCCGCGAGCAGCAGCCGGTTGTTGCGGCAGTCGTAGCGCGCGAGATCGGCGCGCGGCGCGAGTTCGAGCGGCGCGAGCACGCTGCCGACGAACGCGTCGCCGATGCCGGTATGCACGTTGCCCATGCCGGGCGAACTCGCGGCGGCGAGCGCCGGCACGATCTGGCCGACGTCACCACCGAGCGCGTTGATCATGCCGAGCGCGTGCAAATAAACTGTTGGCGCTTTCATGCCGCTCTCCGTGAATGCGATGATATATCCGATGACTGCGCCGATGACTGCGCCGATGACTTCGCCGATGGCATGCCGATAGGCGCGAGCAACACGGCAACCGCGATGCCGAGCGCGAGCGTGGTGCCGAAACTCCTGAGCGCGGGCATCGCACTGAGGCCGAGCATGCCGAACGACAACAACGTGGTCGCCGCCGACAGCAGCACGCCGGTCCACACCGCGCCGAGATCCGCGTCCGCGCGGGCGCAGCCTTCGCGCAGGAACACCGCATAGTTCGCGCCGACGCCGAGCACCAGCATCAGCGCGAGCCAGTTGAACAGATTGAGCGGCACGCCCGCGTAGCCGAACACCGCCAGTGCGACGCCGACCGCGAACAGCACGGGCAAGGTCGTGGCGATACCGCCGCGCGCCCCATAACGCACCATCAGCAGCACGCACACGAGCACGAGCGCGCCGCCCAGCCACCAGCCGCTATCCACGCGATACGCACCGAACAGCTTCGACACGCTCGCGGCCTTGTCGACGAACACGACGCCGGGCAGGCCGCGCGCGAGCGCGATCAGCGCGGGTTCGTTGCGCGGCGTCACGCGTTGCGGAATCACGACGGCCGCATAGCTTGTTTCATGCGCCCGATTCGCGTCATTCGATTCCACCGCGCCGAGCCACAAATGCCGGTACGGCTGCGACCAAGGCGCCGCGAGCCAACGCTCGACGGTGAGCGGCGCGGACGGCCGGGCGAAGCCGGCGAGCCACGCCTCGGCGACTTCGTCCTTGAAGCCCGCTTGCAGCAGCGTCGCGCGCAACGCGGCGGAGTCGCCGAACACATGCCGTGCAAGCAGCGCGCGGTCTTCGCTCTGACGTTGCGCGGACGGCACGAACTGCGCGACCGACTGATAGCCGCCGACGCTATCCGCGCTGCCGTTCAGCGCATCGAGCTTCGCGCCGAGCGCTTCGGCGCGTTGCAGCACCGCTTCCTCGCTCGCGCCGCGCACGACGAAAAACTGCGCGCTGTTATCGACGCCGACCGCCGCGCGCACCGTGTCTTCCTGCGCGGCCAGCGACGCATCGCGCTGGATCAGCAGATGGATGTCGTCGTCGCTGCTCAGACGCAGCCAGCCGGGCACCGACGCGATCAGCAGCAGCGCGGCGACCAGCCACGCGCGCTTGCCGCCGAGCGCATGCTGCCAGCGCGCGAGCAGCCGCGCCGCGCCCGCGAACAGGCGTCGCGGGCTGTGCTTCGGCGCGCGCGTGAGCAGCGCGGGCAGCAGCCACAGCACCGACGCGAACGCGGTCGTGATACCCACCATTGCAAAGCACGCGATCTGCTTCAACGCAGGGAACGGCACCCACATCAGGATCGCGTAGCCGAGCAGGCTCGTCGCCAGCGCCACGCCGAGCGCGGGCCGCACGCTACGCGCGCCGTGCCGCGCATCCCAGTTGCGGCCCGCGCCGAGATAGACGACGAAATACTGGATCGAATAGTCGACGGCTTCGCCGATCAGGCTCGCGCCGAACACGAGCGTCAACAGATGCAGCTTGCCGAAGATCAGCAGCGTCGCCGCCAGCGCGCACACGATGCCGAGCGCGGTCGAGACGAAGCCGAGCAGCAACAGACGCGGCGAGCGGAACACCCACATCATCAGCAGCGCGATGCCACATAGCGACGCGATGCCGATCACGTGCACCTCGCGTTCGGCAGCGCTGCGCGCAGCCTCGGCGTAGAACACGGCGCCGGTGCGCGCGACCGATACATCGGGGAACGCCTGACGCAACGTGTTTTCCGCGTCGGCGAGCGCCGCGTCTACCGCGCGCTGCGTCTTCGTTTCATAAGCGGAGCCAGGCAGCGTCGCGACGATCAGCACGCTGGTCGTATCGCCCTGCGCATCGTGACGATGTGACACCAGCAGGTTGTCCTCTACTGCGAGATTCGTGGCCGCGAGCGGCAGATCGCCGAGCCAGCGTTCGAGCCAGCCGAACGGATCGTCGGCGAGTTGCGTGCTGAGGCCGCCTTGCAGCGGGCTGTAGATGCGCTGCGCGAGCATGTCGTGCAACGTCGTGGCGCTGGCGCTCGCGAGCGCGCTGCGATCGGCCGGCGCGAGCAGGCCGAAGCGGTACGGCAGATACAGCGCCGCGATCTGCGACAGGTCGAACGGCGGCAGTTCGGCCGTCACCGACGCGAATGCGCCGCTCTTTCGCAACGACGCGCCCAGCTGCTTCGCGGCCGCTTTCGCGTGCGCATCGTCGCGGCTCGTGACGAGCAGCACGGTGCGATCGCCGAGCGCGCTCGCGAGCGTGTCGACCGCTTTTTCGGCGACCGGGTCCGCTTCGGTCGCGGGCAAGAGCGCGAGCAGATTGGTTTCGAGTGGTGACGGCCCGGCGAAGCGCCAGCCGCAATACAGCGCCGCCAGCAGCGCGAGCGCGAGCCATGCGGCGCGCACGCCCCATGCGCGTTTCGCGGCTCGCTGCTGCGGCATCTCCATCACGGCGCTCCGAACAGGCTGCGCTCGTCCGGCGTCGGCTCGGCGACGGCCGTGCTGTTCGCGAACTCGAGCTTCGTCACGTCGCCGTTAGCGAGCGTGATGCGCAGGCTTTGCAGATAAGCGCCGCCGCTCATGTCGAGGCCCTTGATCGATTGCGCGAGCTGCGGTTGATTCGGCGTGAGGCGCATGCGCCATTGCGCGGCGCTGCCTTCGGCGCTCACGTCGAACTGCGAGTACAGCGCCGACAGATCGCCGCCGAGCATCGCGCGCATCATCTTCGACACCTGCGCGACGCCGCGCGTGCCCTGTGCGCTATGTGTGCTTACGCGGCGGCCGCTGGCGTCGACCTGCGCGACGCCAGCATCGGTAATCACGTAGGTGGCCTTGTACGGCGTGTGGATTTGCCAGATCACACCGCGCTCGCGCAAGAACAGCAACGTGCCGTTGCTGACGAGCGGCTGCTTCATCGCGGCGAGCGTCTGCGTCTGCGTGAATTGCGAACGCACACCCTTGGGCTGCGCGAGATGCGCGGCGATCTGCGAGACGAGCGCGGCGTTGGCGGGCGCAGTGTTGGCCGTTGCCGCATGCGCCGGTGCTGCCCATCCGGGCACGCACATCGCGCCGATCATGCCGATCACGCCCGCGATCCGCGACACGGACGCACGTCGGTTCATCTGCCCCATACGCGCTCCAGCTTGTCGAATACGACCTGCGGCGACACGAACTGCAATTCCTCGGTGGCGGCATCGACGGCGACCTGGATCGTATAGCCCTTCGTGAGTCGCGCACCCGATGCGCAATCGACGATTTCATAGCCTATTTTCAAGCGGTTTTCGTATTCGAGCAGTTGCGCGCGCACTTCGAGCTTCTGTCCATATACGGCGGCCCGCACGTACTTCAGATGCGCCTCGACGATCGGCCACAGATAACCGGACGCCCGCATCTGGCGATAGTCATAGTCGAACGCGCGCAACAGCGCCGCGCGGCCCAGCTCGAAGTACTTCAGATAATTGCCGTGCCAGCACACGTTCATCGCGTCGACGTCGTGAAACGGCACTTCGACGGTCGCGCTCGCGGCGAGCACGTGCTGCGTTTTCACGGGCACGCTCATAGCTTGACTCCTTCCTGATCGTCGATCATGTCCAGCAGTTCGCACCCGGCAATGCGCGCTGTCAGCGCGCGCAGCTCGCCTTCGAGCGCGCGGTCCTCGTCGACGAAGGGCGAATGCGCGCCCACCTCGTCGATGAATGCGCGCAGCGGCGCGGGCACCGGCGTCTCGCTATCGATGCGCAAGCGCAAATGCACGGCCTGCACCGTCGCGAGCGTGTGCGCGGCGGCGACCTGTTCCGTCAATTCGAGCACGCGCAGGCAGTCGCGCGCGGCGATCGTGCCCATGCTGACCTTGTCCTGATTGTGCGCTTCGGTCGAGCGTGAAAACACGCTCGCGGGCATCGTGTTCTTCAGCGCCTCGGCGGTCCAGGCGGACGATGAAATCTGCACGGCCTTGAAACCGTGATTGATCGCCGAGCGTGCGGGCGCCGCGCCCGACAGATTGCGCGGCAAGCCATTGTTGAAGTTGACATCGACCAGCAGCGCGAGCTGCCGGTCCATCAGATCCGCCAGATTGGCGACGGCGACCTTCAGCGCATCCATCGCGAACGCGATATGGCCGCCGTAGAAGTTGCCGCCGTGCAAGATGCGTTCGTTGTCGGGATCGATGAGCGGATTGTCGTTCGCGCTGTTCAGCTCGTTTTCGACGTCGCGGCGCACCCAGCCGAGCGCATCGCGCGCGACGCCGATCACATGCGGCGCGCAGCGAATCGAATAGCGGTCCTGCAGACGATGCCCGGGCGTGTCGGCGCGGCCGGCCAGATCGGCGCGAATCCACGCGGCCGCTTCGGCCTGGCCCGCGTGCGGCTTCACGTCGAACAGCGTCGCGTCGAAGTGCGCGGCGCGGCCGTCGAGCGCGACGGTCGCCAGCGCGGTCAAACGCGCTGCCAGCCGCGTCAAGTGCTCCGCGCGCGCCACTGCGAGACACGCGAGACCCGTCATCACGGCGGTGCCGTTCATCAGCGCGAGGCCCTCCTTCGGCGCGAGCGTCAGCGGCTCGACACCAAGCTCGATCCACACGTCGCGCGCCGCGCGCAACGCGCCGGCGTACTGCACGTCGCGCTCGCCCGCGAGCGCCGCCGCCACGTACGACAGCGGCGTCAGATCGCCGCTCGCGCCGACCGAGCCCTCGGACGGAATGCGCGGCAACATGCGGTGATTGATCAACGCCGCGAGGCGTTCGAGCAGCACCGTGCGCACGCCCGAAAAACCATACGCGAGCGAATTCAGACGCGCGGCGATCACGGCGAGGGTTTGCGCATCGTCGA
The DNA here is from genome assembly GCF_040948755.1 of Paraburkholderia sp. BR13444. Taxonomy (NCBI): domain Bacteria; kingdom Pseudomonadati; phylum Pseudomonadota; class Betaproteobacteria; order Burkholderiales; family Burkholderiaceae; genus Paraburkholderia; species Paraburkholderia sp. BR13444. Next base: position 538,501 of record NZ_JBFPKM010000002.1, read on the forward strand.
GATACGCGCCCATGCCGCAGCCGTGATAACGCGTCAGTTGCAGCGGCAATGCCTCGACGAGCGCCGTCGGCACGTCGACCACGCAGGCGTCGCCATAACCGGTGTTGACGCCGTACACGGTGGCGCCGGCGGCCAACTGGCGGCGCAGGAATGCCGCGCCGCGCTCGATGCGCGCACGCCATGCGGGGTCATCGCTCAGTGCGACGCACGCCCGCTGCCGCGCAATCGCGACGACCTCTTCGATCGTCAGTCGGCGCGCACCGACGACGACCGGCGTGCAGCCGGCAGCGCAAGCGGCATTCGCAACAACGCGCGCGGGTCGCACATCGTTCAGATCATGATCGGCCATTCGCGCCTCGCTCGGAGCTGGCCCAGAAATCGAAGAAGTTGAACCATTGATAAGGGGCCTTGCGGCAATAGTGTTCGAGGCGCAGCGCGTAGCGTTGCGCCCACGCGGCCAGATGCTGCGCGCGATCGCGGCGCGGCAGCTCGATTCGCTCGGCGAACGGCTCGAAGTACATGCGATAGCCGTCGCGTTCCTTCAGGCAGAAGAACAGGTAGACCGGACAGCCGAGCGCATGCGCGAGCACGTAGGGCCCTTGCGCGAAGGGCGCGCTAGCGCCGAGAAATTGCGCGTCGGTGGTGCGCCCCGCCTCGCGCGCCGGCACCCGGTCGCCGACGATCACCAGCAGTTCGCCCGCATCGATGCGCTGCTGCATCAGCACCGCGGTCTCGGGACCGAAGTCGCCGACTTCGAGCAGATGCCGCGCGAACTCGCGATTCGACGCCGCGAGCACCTCGTTGAAGCGGCGCGCATGCTCGGTGTAGACGACCGCCGTGACCTTCGCGTGATCGCCGCGGATCGCGAGCGCGCGCATCATCTCCAGATTGCCGAGATGCGCGCCGATCACGAGCGCGCCCTTGCCGCTCGCGATCAAGGCTTCGAATGCCGCGGGATCGTCGAACGTCACGTCTGTGTCGTCGACGCGGCCGGTCCATGCGGCGAGCTTGTCGAAGCCCGATTGCGCGAACGCGAGCATATGACGATACGCGGACAGCCACCCCGGGCGCGGCATCTCCGCCGACGGCGCGACCGCGTTCAGATGCGCGAAGTAGTTGCCCGACGCGGCGCGCGCGGCGCGGCCCGTCACCAGAAAGTACGCGACGACCGGATGCAGCCACAACGCGGTAAAGCGGCGGCCGAACAGCTTGCAGCTCAGCGCGAGCAGGCTCATGCCGAGCCGGCTGCCGCGTTCGGCGATACGCCACCAGGCTTCGGGCCGGGGTGCGTCGGCACGCTCGTCCGCTGTGTCGTCAAGCGCGCCGTGGCGTGGCATCAGCTTGTGCGCGAGCAGCATCGGCAGACGCATCAGCATGCCGAACACGAGCCGCGTATGGCTGCGGCTGATGCGCACGTTGTCCCACAGCACGTCGAAATGCGACACGCCGTCGGCCGCGTAGGTCACGCGGGTCGGGATCGAGCGGAACGCGGCGCGCCGCCAGTGCAGACGCACGAGGATCTCGATGTCGAAGTCCATGCGCGTCGGCAGCCGCACGCTGTCGATCAGCTCGCACGCGAGCGCGAGCGGATACAGACGAAAGCCGCACATCGAATCGCGGATCGTCAGCGACAGCGTCTCGATCCACACCCACACGTGGGTCAGATAGCGGCCGTACAGGCGTGCCTTCGGCACGCTGTCGTCGTACACCGGACGGCCGAGAATCACCGCGCCGGGTTCGGCGCGCGCGGCATCGATGAAGCGCGGCACGTCCGTCGCGTCGTGCTGGCCGTCGGCGTCGATCTGCAGCGCGTGCGTGTAGCCCGCGGCGCGCGCCGCGCGCAGGCCCGCCATCACCGCCGCGCCCTTGCCGCCGTTTTCGGGCAGACGCAGCAGCGTCAACTGCTGCGCGTATTGCAGCGCGAGAGCGGCGAGTACCTGCTGGGTCGGCTCGTCGCTGCCGTCATCGACGACGAAGATCGGCAGGCCGTACACCGCGAGATTGGCGACGGTCGCGCCGATCGCGTCCTTGTGGTTGTAGATCGGAATGACGATGCAAGGCGCGAACTTCATCACGCGTCCTCCCGATGCACGAGCACGCCCGACGCGCATTGGCGTCCATCGAACCGGTACGCGAACTGCACGCGCCGGCGCGCGGCATCGTAGGCGAGCGTGAGCTCGAGCACCGCGCCGGGCGTCACCGGCGCCATGAACTTCAGGCGATAGACCGACGCCACCGCGCGCACCCGCGGCCAATGCCCGGCCGCGAGCCGCGCCGCCCAGTCGACCTGCACGACGCCAGGCAGAATCGGCAGGCCCGGAAAGTGGCCGGCGAAATGCTGAAGCGACGGCGGCACGCGCAGCACGTAGTGCAGCGTGTCGCCTGCACGCGTTTCGGCCAGCACTTCCATGCCCTCGGCGAGCGGCGCGAACGCGGCCGCGACCGCGCTTGCGGGCAGCTTGCCGCGCGCGTCGAATGGCAGACCCACGCGAAAACGCCAGTGACGCGGCAGCACGACCGCATCGAAGTAATCGGCCAGATGCCGGCGCAGCGTTTTCGCGAGCGCGACGCGGCCTTCATCACGCAATGTCGCGCCGCCCGCTTCGGTCAGCGCGACCACTGCGCCGACCCGCTCTCGCGTCGCGCCTTCGAGCGGCACCAGCGCCGCCTGCGCGACATACGGATGCAGCGCGAGACGCGCCTCGAGCTCCGGCAGCGACACGCGCTTGCCGCCGAGCTTCAGCACGCGGTCGAGGCGGCCTTGCAAATGGAAGCGCCCGTCGGCATCGAACGTGATGCGATCGCCCGTGCGGTGCCAGCCGTCGTGGTCGAGATGCGGCGAGCGCACGAACAGCGCTCCGTCGTCCTCGCGGCGCACCTCGGCGCCAGCGACCGGCTGCCACGCGTCGCCCTGATCCTGACGCCGCCACGCGATCCCGCCGGTTTCCGTACTGCCGTAGATTTCGAGCGGCGCCGCGCCATAGCTCACCGCATAGGCCTGCGCGGCGTCGGCCGCGAGCGGACCACCCGACGAAAAGAATGCGCGCGGCGCGGGCGAGAGCGCAGCGAAGCCCGGCAACGCGGGCCAGCGCGACAGCTGCGCGGGCGTCGACACGACCGCCGTCGCGCCGCATTGCGCGATGCGCGCCTGCAGTTGCAGCGGCTCCATGCCGATTGCGCGATCGAACGCGCGGCCCGCCGCGAGCGGCCACAACACGCGAAACAGCAGACCGTAGATGTGGTGATGCGGCACGCTCGCGAGCATCGTCGCGTCGCCGAGCAATGCGCCCCACTGCTGTTCGAGTGTGTGGACCTCGGCGTTGAATTGCGCGAGCGTCTTGCGGATCGGCTTCGGTGCGCCGCTGCTGCCGGATGTGTAGAGCGTCAGCGATGCGCGGGGGTCGATCGGCTGCCCGGTATTGGCCGTGACGACATGCGTCGCTGCGACGAACGGCGGCAGATCCGCGTCCGTCAGCAGAAAGTCGTACGCATCCGCGAGATCGGCGACGTAGCCCGGCGTTGCATTGGCAGGAATCACCGGCTCCTTGCCGCACGCGAACAGTGCGAACAACGCGCAGGCGAACTCGAACGGATCGTCGATACAAAGCGCGCAGCGCCGCGCGTCGTGCGTTTGCACGAATTCGAGCAAGCCCGCGACGCGCGCGCGGAACGCCGCGCGATCGAGCAGCACGGCGCCGTCGCGGCACACCGGTGCGGCGGGCGTCGCGAGCGCGGCATCGGCCGACAACAGGTCATGCAACGCGATCATCAGGCCGACTCCGAGTCAGCGCGCGCGGCGCGCGGCAGCACGAACAGGCGTCGCCACACGTATTCGCCCGCCAGCAGCAGGCCGATCAGTCCATAGGCGATCGCGCCGTTGTACAGCGACCAGGCCGCGCGGCTCCAATAGAGCGCGGTATAGGCGGAAAACGCGCCGTTCAGCACGAAGAACGCGCACCACACCTGGGTCACGCGCCGCGTATAGCGCACCGCGCCCGGCGGCAGATCGGGACTGCCGAGGCGCGCGAATTTTTCGATCATCGACGGCCCGCGAACGAGCGTCGCGCCGAACGCGATCAGCAAACCGAGATTGACGAGCAACGGATAGAAGCGCAGCAGCAGTTCGCTATCGGTGACGACGATCGTCGCCGACGCGCAGCTCAGCATCGCCACCACGCTCCAGTCGAGTCCGGAAAGCTGCCGCAGCGGTATCGCGACCGGACCGCCGCCGGCCCAGCGCTGCAACCACAAGGTCACGAGCAGCATGCCGCCGACGAGGCGCGGCGCATCCCAGCGCCAGGCACACAGAATCAGCACGGGGTAAGCGAGTTTCAGCAGCACCAGCACGACGGTCCGGCTCCAGCGAGGCCGCGCGCCGGACCCGCTTGCGGCGTGCGGTGGCTCCGACATCTGCATGCGCGGGTGCGCGGCCCGCATCAGCCTTGCGCCGCGAGCAGCGATTCGACCGCGCCGATCACGTCGCCGACCGTGCGCACGGATTTGAAGTTCTCCGGCTTGATGCGGCGGCCGGTCATCTCCTGCAGCTTGATCGCGAGATCGACCGCGTCGATGCTGTCGAGATCGAGGTCTTCGAACAGATGAGCGTCGGGCGTTACGCGCTGCGGCTCGATCGCGAAGTTTTCCTGAAAGATCGCGCGGATGCGCTCGAGAATCTCAGTCTCGGTCACGATTCAATCCCCTTCCTTGCGGTTTCGTTCGCAGCGTGCGCCGCTTCGCGCTGACTCGCGACCAACGCGGCGAGCGTGTTGATCGAGCGAAAGTGCTCGCGGGTACGTTCGTCGTTCGCCGCGATGGTCAGTTGGTATTGTTTGCGCAGCACGATGCCGATTTCGAGCGCGTCGATCGAATCGAGACCGATGCCGTCGGAACCGAACAACGGGGCGTCGTCGTCGATATCGGCGGGGCTCAGGTCTTCGAGATCGAGGGCTTCGATCAGAAGCTTTTTAATTTCCAGTTTTAAAGAATCCATAATCGAACAGGTGCTGGGTAATGTGGGCTTCTACGGCATTCGTCACGCTGCGCGCCGCGATGGCGGCAGTGGTGCCGTGCGCGGCCAGTTCGGCGACGCCAAGCGGCGCGAGCACGTTCACGCGCATCCGGAAAGCGCGCGCCGGCACGTGGTACCAGCGCATCTGCCGCGTGAACGCGGGCGGATCGCAATCCATCAACACCGGCACGATCGGCGCGCCGGCCTTCAGCGCCATGTGCGCGAACCCGCGCGAAAAAGCGTGCAGCCGGTTGGGCGCGGGGCTGCGCGTGCCCTCCGGAAAAATGATCATCGTGTAGCCGGCCGCGATCTGCCTGGCTCCCGCCTCGACGAGCGCGATCGCGTCCGCGTTGCTCACGTATTCGGCCGCGCGCACGATGCCCCAGAAACACGGGTTGTGCCAGTGCACGTGCTTGACGACACAGCATGCGCGCGGCGTCAGCGACAGCAGGACCATCACGTCGAGGTAAGTCGGGTGATTCGCGACGACGATCGCCGGTCCGCCCGCGCGCAACGCCTCGGCGCCGGATACTTCGAGTTCCATCACGCCGAGGCCGCGCAGCACCGCGACGAGCGCGCGAAAGAACCGATGGATCACGACGCTCACCGCACGCTGCCGCGACGCGCGATGTGGCCACAGCCACGCGAGCGGAAACACGAGCACCGAAAACAGCACGCCACACACGCCGAACGCGACAAAGGCGAGGCCGGTCGCGCAAAAACGCCACGCGTAATCAAGCCGCGCGCTCATCCCACCTCCAGTGCCATAGCGCGCCGGCGCGCTGCCAGCGCGCGGGCTGGCCGGTTTCGAGGCAGTGCAGCAGCGCCTGGCTCTGGGTCGGAAAGCTCGCGGCGCCGCTCATTGCGGTGCGCGGCTCGCCGGGTTGCCCGGCCACCTCCTCGTCGGCGCGGGTCAAGGAGCAAACAACGTGCCCTGCCGACGCATCCTTGTCGAGCAGCACCGCGATCGCGCCGCCGTGCACTTCGTCTTCGATCGTGCCGTACGCGAGATCGGCCGGTTCGTGGGCATAGACGAGCAGCACCGGCACGTCCGGTTGTGTCGCGAATTGCGCGTACGCTTCGAGCAGCGCATAGCCGAGCGTTTGCGCACCAGCCGATACCGCGCTCGCGGCCGAACGGTCGCCGCGCGCGATCCCGAACACGCCGGTCATCGCGTTCAGCACCGACAGGCTGAAGGCGGTCGGCGACACCGGTTCGCCCGCGCTGATGCTGCGCAGAATGTCGGTCGTACGCCGCAATTCCCCGTGCCGCGACGCGAACACCACGCGCACGGGTTCCTGCGCGACGCAGTCGTGCGCGACCTTGAGCGCGACCTTGGACAGCGTGCTGAGACGCCGCCGCACGATCGGCTCGATAAAGCCGACATCGGGTGCAGCAGACGAGGTAGCTGGCCAGCTAGACCAGCGACCGACCGGAATGGTCCAGTGCAGATCGGGCATATGGTGTTCGCGCGTAGAAACGGGAAAGGGGCTCAAGCGCCTGACGGAATACACAGCCGTCACAGCGAGCGGCGCCGCGCGGATCGGGAGGTTCCAGCCGGGACCGACCGGTCAGCTGGCATGGGAATGCAGCACCGGCGATCGGCCTTACTTGTCAGGCGCCCCTGACAATCGGTGTGGTGGATGGCGGCTCGGGCTCCTTTTGTGGCCGAATAGTACCGGATATTTTGAAGCAAATCGTCGAGTAAAGACGTATCCATCTGTATCCGCGCCTGAGGCGCAACACATTGTTAGACGATTTGACAAAGCCGGCCGCGGAGACGCACCGCAAGGCCGTTTCGCGCGTCGACGCTGGCGTGCCAACGCCGACAGAATCCACCAAAAAACCTTTCATTGGTCTTTCGCGGAATACGTCGTAGAGCGAAAACACCTCCGCAGGGTCGTCGTCCGCACGCGAACAACATTCGTCACAGCGATGCTGCGGCGCCTGTTATACTCCGCCCCTCATTGGGGAGTAGCCGCCCCGCGGCACGTCCGCACCGCTTCGCCGGTGCGTCGCACGTGTGGCTCGCGGGGGCGCCTGTCAACACACTTGGCCAGCACGGCCATGGCAGTCGCAGCCTTTGGCCTGGCGAGACCGATGATCCACACGCGCCGCAACAGGGCCCGGCGTGTCGTGGGTCGTCGCTCGTTCATCTTCGGCCCGAGGAATCCATTCAACGTGACTCAAGCTTTTCTCATTTCGACCGGCGCGGTCGCGCTCGCCGAAATCGGCGACAAGACGCAACTGCTGTCGCTCGTGCTGGCCGCGCGCTATCGCAAGCCCATGCCGATCATTCTCGGCGTGTTCGCGGCAACTCTGATCAATCACGCGGGCGCCGGCGCGCTCGGCGCGTGGCTCGGTTCGATGCTGACGCCGACCGTCATGCGCTGGGCGCTGGCGGCGTCGTTCGTCGGCATGGGGCTGTGGATTCTGGTGCCCGACAAGCTCGAAGACGAGGAAGCCAACACGAACCGCACGCACTTCGGCGTGTTCGGCACCACGGTCGTCACGTTCTTCCTCGCCGAGATGGGCGACAAGACGCAGATCGCGACGGTCGCCCTCGCCGCGCGCTTTCACGATTTCTTCGGCGTGGTGGCCGGCACGACGCTCGGCATGATGATCGCGAACGTCCCGGCGATCCTGCTCGGCGACCGCTTCGCGCATCGTCTGCCGACGAAGCTCGTGCACGGCATCGCCGCGGTGATGTTCGTCGTGCTGGGCGCGATGGCCTTGTTCGGGGTCGGGGTCTAAGCTACTGCGCGGCCTTCGGCGCCGACGCCGAACCCGCGGGCGGCGGCGCCGCTGGCAGAGACACTTCGTTCGCAGCCGCGCCGCCGCCGAGCGGGATCTTCACGGTGTGCACGGCGCCGTTGGCCAGCGGGAAGTCCGCCAGCGCGCTACGCGCCAGATAAGGCATCGCCCGCACCAGCGACGACTCCTCGCCGAAATTGCGCGCCGTCACGTTGTAGACCTCCCGGCCGCTCGCACGCTCGGTAATCCGGATGCCGAGCAGATGCGTGAATACCGGGTAGCTCTGGTTCACGTATGTCGCCGGGAACGGCCCCCACGGACCCCACGGATCGAACGGTCGGCCCCAGTAAGGGCCGGGCCACGGGTTGTAGTAGACCGGCTGCGCGACGGTCACGACATCCGAGCGGATGCCATAGGCGAGTTCCACCAGATAGCGCGCTTCGTCGTGAGGGACTTCGCGGAACGCGTGCACGGCGAGCTCGTTTGCGACGATCCGCTCGTAGGCGCTCAGTTCGAGATTGTTCTTCTGATCCTCGTGGCGCGTGAACGCATAGGTGCGGGTTGCGTCGCTGCCGGTCCAGTCGGAGAACGCCGTGACCTGTGTCGTCACGTAGGTCGTGCAGCCGGACAGCAGCACGCTCAGCGCGACGAACAGCAACGCGACGCGGCGGGTCCATCGATCGAAGTTCATGGTCTGCCTCGTGATGCCTCTGGTTGCATCTATTCAGCTTCGGTTAAAACTCTGCTTCGGCCGCGATTATTCCATCGTGCGATGCGCTCGCCGGCTGACGCTGCCGGGTCCCCGCCACGCACGGCGCCCGATAATACGCTGACCCCGGCAGCGAGCAAAAGGTTCTTGCCCTGCCCGTCGAAACCGGACGCGCTGCCCTGCGCCGAAACTCGACCCCCTTCCCCTCCGCACGATCGCCCGAGGCTTTGTACAATGAGTCGACCAAGCCCGGCTCGCGCGCCGTTTGCGCGCCCGACCGCTCGAGTACACCACCAAAGAACACCATGGCCGATACCGCAACGCCCAATGTGATCCGCCGCGCCGATTACGCGCCGCCCGCCTTCCTGATCGACACCGTCGCGCTGGAGTTCGATCTGGTCCCCGAACGCACGGTTGTCAGGAATACGATGCGCGTGCGCCGCAACCCGGATGCTTCGCGCGCCGCGCATCTCGAACTGATGGGCGAGCAGCTCGAGTTCGTCAGCGCGGAGATCGACGGCAAGCCGTTTGCGAATGCGCATCCGCACGAGCACGGACTGCTGCTCGACAACGTGCCGGACAGCTTCGGACTGACCCTCACGAGCATCTGCAATCCCGCGGAAAACACCACGCTGTCGGGGCTGTACGTGTCGAGTGGCAACTTCTTCACGCAGTGCGAAGCCGAGGGCTTTCGCCGCATCACCTACTTCCTCGACCGCCCCGATGTGATGGCGAGCTTCACGGTCACGCTGCGCGCGAGCAAGACCGACTATCCGGTGCTGCTGTCGAACGGCAATCTGCTCGAAGAAGGCGATCTGCCCGACGGCCGTCATTTCGCGCGCTGGGAAGATCCGTTCAAGAAGCCGAGCTATCTGTTCGCGCTCGTCGCGGGCAAGCTCGTCGCGCTCGAAGAACGCGTGAAGACTGGCTCGGGCAAGGAAAAGCTGCTGCAGGTGTGGGTCGAGCCGCATGATCTCGACAAGACCCGTCACGCGATGGATTCGCTGATCCACTCGATCCGCTGGGACGAAGAGCGCTTCGGGCTCGAGCTCGATCTGGACCGCTTCATGATCGTCGCGGTCAGCGACTTCAACATGGGCGCGATGGAGAACAAGGGGCTCAACATCTTCAACACGAAGTACGTGCTCGCGAATCCCGAAACGGCCACCGACACCGACTTCGCGAACATCGAGGCGGTGGTCGGCCACGAGTACTTCCACAACTGGACCGGCAACCGCGTGACCTGCCGCGACTGGTTCCAGCTGAGCCTGAAGGAAGGCCTGACCGTGTTTCGCGACCAGGAGTTCTCGGCCGACATGGCGGGCGGCGCCAGCGACGAAGCCGCACGCGCGACCAAGCGTATCGAGGACGTGCGCGTGCTGCGTCAATTGCAGTTCGCCGAGGACGCGGGTCCGATGGCGCATCCGGTGCGCCCGGAGAGCTACGTCGAGATCAACAACTTCTACACGATGACCGTCTACGAGAAAGGCTCGGAAGTCGTGCGGATGTATCAGACGCTGTTCGGCCGCGACGGCTTTCGCAAGGGCATGGACCTGTACTTCAAGCGTCACGACGGCCAGGCCGTGACCTGCGACGACTTCCGTCACGCGCTCGCCGACGCGAACGGCCGCGACCTCGCGCAGTTCGAGCGCTGGTATAGCCAGGCCGGCACGCCGCGCGTGTCGGTGCGCGCGCACTACGACGCCGCGCAGCAGCGCTACAGCGTGACGCTGCGCCAAGGCTACGGCGATGCCGTGCCAGCCGCGCGCGAAACGCAGAAGGGTCCGCTGCTGATTCCGTTCGCGATCGGTCTGATCGGCAAGGACGGCCGCGATCTGCCGCTGCAGCTCGACGGCGAGGCGAAGGCGTCGGAGTCGACCACGCGCGTGCTCGAATTCGCGCAGACCGAGCAGACCTTCACGTTCGTCAACGTCGGGCAGGAACCGCTGCCGTCGCTGCTGCGCAATTTCTCGGCGCCGGTGATCGTCGAATACGACTACACGGCCGAACAGCTCGCGTTCCTGCTTGCGCACGACAGCGATCCGTTCAACCGTTGGGAGGCCGGCCAGCGGCTCGCCACCCGCGAGCTGCTCGCGCTCGCCGCGCGTGCGGCCACGGGCGCGGCGCTGCAGCTCGACGACTCGGTGGTCGCCGCGTTCGCTCGCGTTTTGACCGACGAGACGCTGTCGCCGGCATTCCGTGAACTCGCGCTGATGCTTCCGTCCGAAGCGTATCTGGCCGAGCAGATGGCCGAGTCGAATCCGGCCGCGGTGCACGCGGCACGGCAGTTCGTGCGCAAGCGCCTCGCCAATGCGCTGCGTGACGACTGGCTGAAGGTGTACGAGCAGCATCGCACGCCGGGCGCCTACGAGGCGACGCCGGAGGCGGCCGGTCATCGCGCGTTGAAGAATCTCGCGCTGTCGTATCTGACCGAGCTCGACGATTCCGCGGACGCCGTGCGTCTCGCCTCCGCGCAATATGAAGCCGCGAACAACATGACCGACCGCGCGGCCGCGCTGTCGGCGCTGCTCAACGCGGCCGCGCCGCAAGGCGGCAGCCCCGAGGCGCAGCACGCGCTCGACGACTTCTATCGACGCTTCGAGAAGGAGCCGCTCGTCATCGACAAATGGTTCGCGTTGCAGGCCACGCAGCGCGGCGGCGCGCAGCATCCGGTGATCGATACGGTGCGCAAGCTGATGACGCATCCGGCCTTCAACCTGAAGAACCCGAACCGGGCACGTTCGCTGATTTTCAGCTTCTGCGCGGCGAACCCCGCGCAGTTCCACGCGGCAGATGGCTCCGGCTACGCATTCTGGGCCGAGCAGGTGATCGCGCTCGACGCGCTCAATCCGCAGGTGGCCGCGCGCCTCGCGCGTTCGCTCGAGCTGTGGCGACGCTTCACGCCGGCGCTGCGCGACAGCATGCGCGCGGCGCTCGAGAAAGTGGCCGCGCAGGTCAAGTCGCGCGACGTGCGCGAGATCGTCGAGAAGGCGTTGGCGTGATGCCTCGCTGAGTTCTCGAGTCGCATCGGAAAGCCGGCACGCGTTGCCGGCTTTTTTTTGCGCCGCTTTTTCGTTGATGGGCTGCGCTCCCCCGGTCGTGGCACGGCGTTAGCCATTTGGCCGACTGTTCATCGGACCTCGGCGGGGAGAAAGTATACGCACACGCTTAATGGTTTACATTTAACGCAATGCGTTATACGATTCGATGATCACGACATTCGCAGACAAGGCCACCGCAAGAATTTTCCAGGGCAGGTTCGTGCATACGTTGCCGCACTCGATCCAGGCGCTAGCACATCGCAAGCTGCTGATGATCGACGCCGCGAGCTCCATCGCGAATTTGCACGCGCCGCCCGGAAACCGGCTCGAAGTCTTGCAAGGCGAGCGCAGCGGGCAATGGAGCATCCGCATCAATGCGCAGTGGCGCATCTGTTTTCATTTCGTCGGCGAGGACGCGCTAAATGTCGAGATCGTCGACTATCACTGACTACTGGGAGACCGACATGGTCATCAAACGCTCCGCGCTGAAAAGCATCGATTTCTCCGACATCGATACGGGCGCGGCCATTGACGAGATCCATCCTGGCGAAATTCTGCGCAGCGAGTTCCTCGAGCCGCTCGGCATGTCCGTCAATGCGCTCGCGCTTGCATTGCGGGTGCCGGCGCCGCGCATCAACGACGTCGTGCGCGGCCGCCGCGCGATCTCCGCCGATACCGCGCTGCGGCTCGAGCGCTACTTCGGCGCCAGCGCGCAGTTCTGGCTCAATCTGCAAATCGCCTACGACCTGCGCGTCGCCACCGCCGCCGCCGGCGAGCAGATCGAACAGGAAATCGAACCGATGCCGCGCGCCGAGCGCCCGAAACTGCCCAGCGTGCCCGCCGGGCACGCCCGGGCCGCGGCGCTCGCGGCCAGCGTCCGCGGCACCGTCTCGGCCAGGACGCGCCGCAAGGCCTGAAGGCGGCCGTGCGGCCAAAAGCACGGAGCCGACACACACGAGCGGTTAAAATCCCATCATTCTTCTAGCCTTCCCGGAGTACAGCAATGTCTTTGCAACGTCGTACCACTCTCACGAAGTACCTGATCGAGCAGCAGCGTGAAACCAACAACCTGCCCGCCGATCTGCGCCTGTTGATCGAAGTCGTCGCGCGCGCGTGCAAGGCGATCAGCTACCACGTCAGCAAGGGCGCACTCGGCGATGCGCTCGGCTCGGCGGGCAGCGAAAACGTCCAGGGCGAGGTGCAGAAAAAGCTCGACATCCTGTCGAACGAAATTCTGCTCGAGGCGAACGAATGGGGCGGCAATCTCGCAGGCATGGCCTCCGAGGAAATGGAACAGTTCTTCCCGATTCCGGCCAACTATCCGAAGGGCGAATATCTGCTCGTGTTCGATCCGCTCGACGGCTCGTCGAACATCGACGTCAATGTGTCGATCGGCACGATCTTCTCGGTGCTGCGCTGCCCGGACGGCCATCAGGCCACCGAGCAATCGTTCCTGCAGCCGGGCACGGAGCAGGTCGCTGCGGGCTATGCGGTGTACGGCCCGCAAACAGTGCTCGTGCTGACCACCGGCAACGGCGTGAACTGCTTCACGCTCGATCGCGAGTTGGGCTCATGGGTGCTCACGCAAAGCGACATGCGTATTCCCGTCGAAACTCGCGAGTACGCGATCAACGCTTCGAACGAACGCCACTGGTATCCGCCGGTTCAGCAATACATCGGCGAACTGAAAGCGGGCAAGGAAGGTTCGCGCCAGGCCGACTTCAACATGCGCTGGATCGCATCGATGGTCGCCGACGTACATCGCATCCTGAATCGCGGCGGCATCTTCATGTACCCGGCCGACAAGCGCACACCGGACAAGCCCGGCAAGCTGCGTCTGATGTACGAAGCCAATCCGATGGCCTTCATCGTCGAGCAGGCGGGCGGCGCCGCAACCAACGGCGAGAAGCGTATTCTCGACGTCCAGCCAAAGAGCCTGCACGAGCGCGTCGCGGTGTTCCTCGGCTCGAAGAACGAGGTCGATCGCGTGACTCGCTATCACCTCGAAGCGAAGAAGTGATCGCGAAAGAAAAAATGCATCAAGGGGCTTGCCAAGTCACTGAAGTAGTCCCTATAATCTCGTTTCTCCTGATGCCGGAATAGCTCAGACGGTAGAGCAGCGCATTCGTAATGCGAAGGTCGGGGGTTCGATTCCTCTTTCCGGCACCATCAAGTTTCAAGCAAAAAGCCCAGTCCTCGTGACTGGGCTTTTTGTTTTGCCGTCGCGCGAGACGTTGCCGACCTCCCGCTCCCTTGACGAGCCAAAACAGCCGTAGCCGGCAATGGCATTCGGCGCTGATCGACCACGACACGAAGCTCCTGCTGAGCCTGTTCCCGTGCGTGGACGAGCAGCACGTTCTCTAGCGCGGTGCGCGCGGCCAGCCTAGTCGGGAACGTGGAGCGGGTCGTATGACCGTGGCATCGCGAGGTTCCGCGCAACGACAATATCGGCCTGTGGGGTCGGCTGCTCGGACGCGCCGTATGCGGCTATCGCTTGCGCGGGTGCCGACGCGAACCACAAGATCCTGCCGGCGCACTCGATGCCGACCTGACGTCCGCTCCAGTAGACAGCGTTTTCCATGGGCGACCTCTCCCCCAACATGAAGAACGTCATGATCCGCTCCGCGCGTCGCGGGTCCGTCTGTCAACGCACGTCGAAACATCGGTAGTCGCTTCAATCATAGGAAGGCGCGATCGCATATGTTCGACAGGTCGCCAAATGAGCTCCTTTTGTCACAGCAATACGGGAATCAGTATGCCAACCAACTGTCAGCAATCAATTAATGACAAAAATCTTTAAACAGCGGTTGGTCCGGTCAACGCGGCGCGGAATGTGCCGTTTACAAAGTATTAGGCACGCAGTTATGCAATCGGCAAATTACGAACGTTCAATTCAGAAAACGCGAAAATACTGCCGATGCGGCAACGCACAAATTTGTCAGGTGTTTTTCACACGAGAACGTCAGATGCAGGGCTGCGAAATATCGATCGGACGTGCTCAAACCCCGGTGGGGCAAGGCGCGAGAGCGAATGGCGGAGGGAGCCGGATCGAGATGATTTCACGCTGGGAATTAAGCGGATCGGGGAGATCGCGAAACCCAAGCGATAGTTAGACGATAAATTTTATTCAATCCCTCTGCTGATGTGTCGGCTTGTGCCGTTAAAGCAACAGAGTATGTATGACTCGCATCGGGCACTGGTGCCATGCGGGGAACGAGGCCGATAATCGGTTCGCAAAGGAGAAAGATCATGGATGCCAAACCACCGAAGATTCCGACCCCGGACAAGGTTTTTTACCCGGATCCGGAACCTGTGGCCGTCGAGTTTTTGGGAGCCGAGCTGCCCGAGCATGTTCGCGCTTTCTTCGACGAACAACGCAAGTCGTGCGATCCGAAGTAACGGACCACTGGCGCGGCGCAGCATTCGCGCTCATTGATGTCATGCGCGGTGAGTACTCGCGCCCTCATTACGCGTCCGACACCTCCGTCAAGACGCTGGATCAGTTCGCCTGATCACACCAGCTACACTGGGCCACACGGCTCGAGCGTACGAATACGCGCGTCCTTCACGCGCCAATTTCCTCTCCGACAACTTGTGCAAAGTGGCCCGGCGCGCGAGGTTTGCCGGGCATCATTTATTCTTCTGGTTTTTCCGTCAACGGCCGCCCGGCCACGTCCACCTCATGAATCGTCTGCATCGCTTCGGCGCGTCATGCGCGCTCGCCATCGCCGCCACCGTCGCTTTCTCGCCCGCCCCCGCCCTTGCCGATGGTGACGACACCGCGCTCACGAACCTGATCGCACTGGTTTCGCAGCGCCTTGCGCTCGCGGAGCCGGTCGCGCGCTGGAAATGGGCGAACCACCAGCCGATCACCGATACGCCGCGTGAAAACGCGCTGCTCGCCGATGTGGAAAAGCGCGCTGCGGCGGCAAACGTCGACCCGGCGTTCGCGCGCGCGTTCTTCCAGGACCAGATCGATGCGAGCAAAGACGTGCAGAACGCGCTGTTCGCGAAATGGAGCAGCACGCAGCCACCGCAAGGTCCCGCACCCGATCTCGCAACCAGCACGCGACCACAGCTCGACAAGCTGACGCAATCGTTGATGGCGAGTCTGGCGCGCGTGCAGCCGCTGCGCGCAGCGGACGATTGCCCGTCGCGCGTCGCCCAATCGCTGGCTAACTGGAAAACGCTGACGCGCTATGACTCCGCGCATGCGAGCGCGATGACGCGCGCGCTAGGTCACGTGTGCGAGACCGGTGGAGTTGGCGCGACCGGCTGATTCCGCCAACGCTACGGCGAGCGCACGCTGCATAGGCGTCACACGACGATGCTCGACTCCGGCGTGTCACGCGATACGCTCAACGGCATCACGCGCAGACCACGAGCCAGATGGCTTTGCAGGATACGGTACGTCGAGAGTTCGAACGACCCCGCCAGTGTCGACGCATGCAGTTGCGCCGCCTGCACGAGCGATGGCGCGTGCCCGAGGTATCGCCAGCGATCGACCACGTGGAAGATGCGCTGCGCGTCCTCACACTCCTCGAAAACAATCGGCCCCTCGAACGGCCACGGCGCGTTCGCGGGATCGCTCTTCGTCACGCGCGGCAAACGGTTGTGGCCCGGCCGCAGCGTCGCGATCCACTGCGCCTCCGCGAGCATCGCGCCGAGTTCGCCGCCAGTCGCGCGCCATTCGACGCGCCGCACCAGCAGCGCAAGCCGCATATCCTTCGCCGAACGCCGCTCGCCGGTCAGATGTGAGCGCAGCCGCTGACGCACGCGCACGCTGCGGCCGACATACAGCGGTGCATCTCCTTCGCCATAGAACGCATACACGCCACAGCCTGCTGGCGCGGTGTCAAGCAGGTCTTCGGTGATGTCGCCGGCGAGCCGGTAGCGACGCGTCGTGCGCTCGATCTGCGCGCGCAGCGCTTCAAGCGGTACGAGCGTCGGCAGACGCTGCCAGAACTGCCAGATCAGATCGGCGTCGGCGAGCGCGCGGTGACGGTCGGACGGCACCAGCGCATGACGTTCGACGAGCGCATCGAGACCATGGCGCTTTTCGCCGGGAAACAGCGCGCGCGACAGCCGCACCGTGCAAAGCACGTCCGGATCGAACGCAATTCCCGCGCGACGAAATTCGCTGCGTAAAAATCCGCGATCGAAACTCGCGTTGTGCGCGACGAACAGCTTGCCGTTCAGGCGCTCGAACAGCGCGGGCGCGATCGACTCGAACGTCGGTGCGCCGCGCACCATATCGTTCGTGATGCCGGTCAGTTGCTGGATGAACGACGGAATGGGCTGCCGCGGATCGATGAGGCTGCTCCAGCGCGATACGCCGGCCGGCCCGACTTCGACGACGCCAACCTCAGTAATGCGGTGCTCGCTCGTCGAGCCGCCGGTCGTTTCGAGGTCGACGAAAACGATGGGTGCATCGAGCGCCGGTTCCGGCGAAAGCAGTTCAGACATGGGGCAAGAGATTCGGATGCGTGAATTTGCGCCAAGTATGCACCAGCTGGACGGTGCGCATCCACACTGAGCGCCGTCCGCAGGCGGAAACTGGTCGGCGGTCCCTCAATTTTGCGCAGATATCCCACAGACGCTTAAATCATTAATCCGGACGTAGCCAATTTTGCTTCAGTAAATTAACTTCCGACAATAATGCGCATTTGCTGAACCGTGCAGTTACCGAAGATCTCGAGGATAGAAATAAAAAACCCTCGCGCGACGGCGAGGGTTTTTCGCTCCCGACTGCGTGGGCGGCGCGCCCGGCTCAGCGCACTTACAGCGGCTGAATGTTGGCCGCCTGCTTGCCCTTCGGGCTGGTCTTGACTTCAAAAGACACCCGCTGGTTTTCCTTCAACGACTTGAAACCCTCGCTACGGATCTCCGAAAAGTGGGCGAAAAGATCCTCGCCACCCGCGTCCGACGTAATGAAGCCAAAACCCTTAGCATCGTTGAACCATTTGACGACACCAGTTTCCATTTCCTGTTTTCCCTCGGTGATTTATCCAAAGCGGGCATTGCCCTTGAATCGATCCAACCCCGATTCAGTTGCCCATATCTGATCAATACAAAAACCAGAAACAGCCAATCAAATTCGGCTTTGCCGTTATACGGGGAACGGAGAATCGCCGTCAAGTAAACTTTTCATATGCGTTTAGCGTATAAAAAGATAATGCTTCAAATCGCATGGATAAGATCGACGCGTCAAACTTACCTGGAATGATTTAGCCAAGCCTGGAAACGGAAAAATTTGCGCAAATATGCAATGCGAATGTAACAAAATCCATCTTTGCGTAAGTGTTTGTCCGAGTTGTTGCCGCGCAGTCCGACTCGCATGATTCAAATGAGTTGTAGCGATGTGCTTCAGGAGGTTGTCATGTTCCAGGAAATTCACCGTCTGTTCGCCTGGCTAACTCATTCGCGTGCAAAGGTCATACCAGATCAATCTGCAGCCGAGGAATCATCCACGGTTTTCGACTTCGATCCGATGTGGCACGGAGACCACTGGCAGAACCTGCTCTCCTCGCCGATGGATGCGCGCCGTTATGTGATGGAAGACTGGAGCGTGTCGGCGCAGGGCGATTGGGACGACGCGGAAGGCACCGCCCCCGCTCACTAGAGCAGTTCGCGAAGGTCGTCCGCCATAAAAAAAGCGCGACTGGAAGGTCGCGCTGACAAAGGTTTGGAGATCTTTTTCGTCAACGAAAAAGTCTGCTTCGGAAAGCAGAAACTAAAGTATAGCGGTCGTATACGATTTCGATTATTCACACAATTGACAATCGTGTATTGCCGCAATAACAACAATCGTTTTCCGCATTTCTTCCCGTTGTTTTTCCGCATCGTTTGGTGTCGCGAATCAGCAACGCGGTTTAGGAAAAATCAGACGCTGAACTCCGCCGAATCGTCGCAAAGCCTTTATCTATAAGGCCCGAATGGCGAATCATGATCGTTTCTTGATGCGTAATACTTTATTGCGCAAATCGGAACATCAACTCCTGGAAGTGTCTCTCTACACTCTGCGTAATCGGAAACCGGCGCGGATCTGGTCAGCGCGCTTCTCACGCGGATTCCGCTTCTCGCAGCGCTCGCGTGAAGGTCTCCTAAGCCAGGGTTTTATACCTCTCTCGCTCTTGGAGTTATATCAATGAAGAAGACACTCATGGTCGCTGCCCTGTCGGGCGTTTTCGTCACGGCAGCGCACGCGCAAAGTAGCGTCACCCTGTATGGCCTGATCGACGCCGGGATTACTTATACGAATAACCAGCGCGTCAGTGCTACCCAGCACGGCGCCAACGTTGCGATGACGAGCGGTTCGGTGAACGGTAGCCGCTGGGGCCTGCGTGGCGCTGAAGATCTCGGCGGTGGTCTGAAGGCCATCTTCACGTTGGAAAACGGCTTCGGCATCAACGACGGCACGCTCAAGCAGCAGAGCCGTATGTTCGGCCGGCAGGCCTTCGTCGGTCTGTCGAGCGACCAGTTCGGCGCTGTCACGCTCGGCCGTCAATATGACAGCATGGTCGACTTCGTCGGCCCGCTGGCGCTGACCGGCACGCAATACGGCGGCACCCAGTTCGCCCACCCGTTCGACAACGACAACCTGAACAACTCGTTCCGTATCAACAACTCGGCCAAGTACACGAGCGCGAACTACGGCGGCTTCAAGTTCGGCGCGTTGTACGGCTTTTCGAACCAGGCTAGCGGCTTCGCGAACAACCGCGCATACAGCGCGGGCGCATCGTACAACTGGGGCGGCCTGAACGTCGCAGCCGCTTACTTGCAGCTGAACGCCAACGGCGCAACCGGCGCGGCCGCAGCGTTCAATTCGGGTGGCGCAGTATCGGGCGACAACACGTTCTTCGCGCAACGTCAGCAAACATGGGGCGCAGGCGCCAACTACGCGTTCGGCCCGGCAACCGTTGGCATCGTGTACTCGCAGACGAACCTGCATGGCCTCGTCGGCATCAGCCAGGGCTCATCGGGTGTCTCGGGCGGTATCGGCTTCCCGTCCAACAGCGCTCAGTTCCAGAATTTCGAGGGTAACGCTCGTTACGCTCTGACACCGGCGATCAGCGTTGCCGCTGCGTACACGTACACTCGCGCTAACCTGTCCAGCACGCACGTGCACTGGAACCAGGTCGACCTGCAGACCGCATACGCGTTGTCCAAGCGTACCGACGTGTACCTGCAAGGCGTGTATCAGGCAGCAAACGAAGGCTCGATCGTCCCCGCCTTCATCAATGGCGTGGGTAACGCTTCGGGCAACAACAAGCAAGTCGCTGTAACGGCTGGTCTGCGTCACCGCTTCTAAGCACCGCGCAAGGACTGGCAGTAGAGAAGGCGCCGTTCGCGGCGCCTTTTTTTATGTTCGCGCCGAAGGGGTCTTTCGCCAGACTTTGCGTGCTCCTGCCAGCGCCCTAGCGGTCGGCATCAGGTGGCGGGTACTTGACGTCGAGAATGTCGATCGGCTGAGGGCCGGCCGGCGTGAACAGCGTGACCGTATCGCCGACCTTGGCCTTCAGCAGCGCACGCGCAATGGGCGAAATCCAGCTCACGTGCCCAATGTCCAGGTCGACCTCGTCGACACCGACGATCGTCACCTTATGCTCTTCGCCGTCCTCGGTCGCATAGTCGACCGTCGCGCCGAAGAACACCTGGTCGAGGTTTTCCTGCTGGCTGCTATCGACGACCTCGGCCAGATCGAGCCGCTTCGTCAGGAAACGGATGCGCCGGTCAATTTCGCGCAAACGTCGTTTGCCGTAGATGTAGTCGCCATTCTCCGAGCGGTCGCCGTTCGACGCCGCCCACGACACGAGCTTGACGACCTCGGGCCGCTCGACATCGATCAGATGCAGCAACTCATCGCGCATACGCCGATGACCGGCGGGAGTCATGTAATTTTTGGTGCCTGCGGGCACGTCGGGCTGGGTGACGTCGAGATCGTCGTCGTTGTCCTCGCTCGACTCTTTGACAAAGGCCTTGTTCATAATCATCCATTAACAGCAGCTAGCAACAACCTGATAGGAGGTTACACGATCGCGCCCGCGACACAAATCGCCGTGATGGGCTTCCATTTTTCAATTCCGTTGGCTATAATCTCGTTTCTGTGTGCGGCTGTAGCTCAGTTGGATAGAGTACTTGGCTACGAACCAAGGGGTCGTGGGTTCGAATCCTGCCAGCCGCGCCACCTTATTCGAGAACTTCGTTGCCGGGCGTTCTCAGGTTTCACCGGTTTTTGCAGTAAGCATCACCGTTTTGCGTGCGGCTGTAGCTCAGTTGGATAGAGTACTTGGCTACGAACCAAGGGGTCGTGGGTTCGAATCCTGCCAGCCGCGCCACCTATGAAGGGCCTTCCAGTCGGAAGGCCCTTTGTTTTTCTGGCGCACCATACCCTGTGCGCCAGCTCAACGCGGCGGCGACTGGATATCCCCAATCTGCCCGTCCGGGTGCGGCAAGTCCTCGACGACCCCGCCTACCGTCTGCTCGCTGATCGTCTCGGCCCGCATGCCGGTCAGTGCCTGGCGCTCGCGCAGCACGTCGTCGACGGTATCGCCGAAATGGCTCGCGACGAACGCCCGCAGCAAAGCAATGCGCAGCGAGTCGCCGCTCCCCTCCGAGGCCCGCTGTCCGCCCTTGAACTCCGCGACGCACAACGCGCCTTTTTCGCTCTGCTCGCGCACATCGAGCCGTATCGCGCGCTCGAGCACAACGGCGGCCGTTTCCCATGACGCGCAAGGCGTGAAGCGCCCGTCCCACGGACGACCACGATCGTTGCCGCGGATCGCAACAGTCTCGCCACTATCGGTAAAGTAGATTTCGCGCACGAAGTCGTGCAGGCTGCGCGCCACCCAGTAATCGAGCGCCACGCCAGCGAGGTCGGATACGTTCATCTGCGTTCTCCCCGGGGTTCAGGTGAGACTTGCCTTCAGTTGTATCCTGAGCTGCACGAAAGATGCCAGACTGGCGAGAAGCGCCAGTCCAGGCCGCGCCGACGCCCAGCCGGAAGCCGCTCAGTAATCCGCGCGCTCGCGGTCGATACGCATGCCGCCCTCGTGGCGGTGATGCCCTTCTTCGCTCGGCCGCTCACGCGTGATGCGCATCACGTCGGGATTCGTGCGCACGCGCCGCATCACATTGGCCAGATGCACACGATCGCTGACCTGAATCACGAAGCGCAGAATCGTGGATTCCTGCGACAGATCTTCGTCCATCGCGATATGGACGATGTTCGCGTCCGCCGACGTGATGTCGGCCGCTACGCGGGCGAATACGCCCTTGGTGTTCTTGACCAGCACCTTCACCGCGACATCGAACAGACGCCCCGGCTGCGGCGCCCACGCAACGTCGATCCAGCGCCCCGGATCGCGCCGGTGGATACGCTGCGCGACGCGACAGTCGGTGGTGTGGATCGCCATGCCGAGGCCGATGCCGATATAGCCCATGATGTCGTCGCCCGGAATCGGACGGCAACACGCGGACAGCTGCACCGACATGCCCTCGGTACCAGTGATGACGACCGGCGGCGCATGCGGCGTCGAGCCCGACTCGGAGCGCGAGCCGTCGTCGTCGCCGTCGCGCCCGCTCATCAGCACTTCGATGCGCTTGGCCATCACCGCGGCGACGCGTCGGCCGAGACCAATGTCCGCGAAAATTTCCTGACGGTTCTTGTTGCCCGTCCACTGCACGAGCTTTTCCCACGCTTCCGGCGTCACGTCCGACAGCGCGAGGCCGTAGCCCTTCAACGCCTGATCGACGAGACGCTCGCCGAGCTGCACCGACTCGTTCAGGCGCATCGTCTTCAGATAATGACGGATCGCCGAGCGCGCCTTGCCGCTGCGCACGAAGCCGAGCCATGCGGGGTTCGGTTTCGAATACGGCGCCGTGATGACCTCGACGATGTCGCCGCTCTTCAGTTCGGTTCGCAACGGCAGCAGCTCGTTGTTGATCTTCACCGCGACGCACTGGTTGCCGAGATCGCTGTGGATCGAATACGCGAAGTCGAGCGCGGTGGCGCCGCGCGGCAGCGCCATGATCTTCGACTTCGGCGTGAACACGTAGACCGCGTCCGGGAACAGGTCGATCTTTACGTGCTCGAGGAATTCGCTCGAATCGCCCGCTTCGCTCTGAATGTCGAGCAGCGACTTCAGCCACTGGTGCGCGCGCTTTTGCACGTCGTTGAGGTCCGCGCTGCCGTTCTTGTAAAGCCAATGCGCGGCAACGCCCGCCTCGGCGATCTCGTGCATCTTGCGCGTGCGCACCTGAAACTCGATCGGCGCGCCGAACGGGCCGACGAGCGTGGTATGCAGCGACTGATAGCCGTTCACCTTGGGGATCGCGATGTAATCCTTGAACTTGCCCGGAACAGGCTTGAACAGCGCATGCAGCGCGCCGATGCAGGTATAGCACTCGAGCGCGCTGTCGACGACCACGCGAAAACCATACACGTCGAGCACCTGCGAGAACGACAGCTGCTTGTCGCGCATCTTCTTGTAAATGCTGAAGATGGTTTTCTCGCGACCGGTGACTTCGGCGTCGAGCTTTGCGTCGGCAATCGCGCGCTGCACCGATTCGAGAATCTTGCCGACCACCTCGCGACGATTACCGCGCGCCGCCTTCACGGCTTTTTCGAGCGTCGCGTAACGGTGCGGGTTGAAATTCGCGAAGCTCAGGTCCTGCAGCTCGCGATAGGTGTTATTCAGGCCGAGCCGGTGAGCGATCGGCGCGTAGATGTCGAGCGTTTCGCGCGCCACGCGGCGACGTTTCTCCGGCGGCACCGCGCCGAGCGTGCGCATGTTGTGCAGCCGGTCGGCGAGCTTCACGAGGATCACGCGCACGTCGCGCGCCATCGCGAGCAGCATCTTGCGGAAGTTCTCCGCCTGCGCTTCCTCGCGATTGCGAAACTCCATCTTGTCCAGCTTGGACAACCCGTCGACCAGTTCTGCGACCTTCGCGCCGAAGCGCTCGGCGAGCTCCGCTTTGGTCACGCCCTGGTCTTCCATCACGTCGTGCAACAGCGCGGCCATGATCGCCTGGGCGTCGAGATTCCAGCCCGCGCAGATTTCCGCGACGGCGACCGGATGCGTGATGTAGGGTTCGCCGCTCTGGCGATACTGGCCGAGGTGGGCTTCGTCGCTGAAGTGGAACGCCGCCTTGATGTCCTTGATTTCTTCCGGCGGCAGATAGCCGGACAGCGCGGACGTCAGATTGGCGATGGAGACGACGTCATGCCGGCGCGGCTGCTCCGGCGTGGCGGTCGGCCCGAACAGATGACGAAACGATTGCTCGAGGACCGCGTCGATGTACTTGCGTGCAGACGACGGCGCGTCGGTGTCGTGTTCCGCTTCCGTGGCGGTGGGCGGGGTAGCACTCATGGTCGCCTCCGGTAGCGGTCAGGGTTGGACACAGTTCTGCACGTTGAGCAATCCGGTGTGGCGAATACCGGACAAGTCGAAAACGAAAATCCGTGCGCCTTAGACCGGCACCTTCTTCAGCATTTCGACGCCGACCTGACCCGATGCGATTTCACGCAGCGCGAGGACGGTGGGCTTGTCGCGGCTTTCGATCTTCGGCGTGTGGCCTTGAGCGAGCTGACGCGCGCGATAGGTCGCGGCAAGCGCGAGTTCGAAACGGTTCGGGATCTGTTTGAGGCAGTCTTCGACGGTAATGCGGGCCATGTTGGGTTCCTTCTCAGTATGTTGCTTATTCTACCTTATGTGCCTGACGGCACGCCGCGCTCACGCGTGCGGCAGGTGGATGCCGAGCTGCATGAAAAGCTGCTTGTGACGCGCGTACTGCGACGCGAAGCGCGAGCGCGTCGCGCCGACGAGGCACTGCAACTCAGCCAGCGCTCGATCGAAGTTTTCGTTGATCACGACGTACTCCGCTTCGGCCGCGTGCGCGATCTCGCCGCCCGCCGCGAGCAGGCGTCGCGTGATCACATTCGGTTCGTCCTGGCCGCGCTTTTTCAGACGCTCTTCGAGCGCTTCGAGCGACGGCGGCAGAATGAAAATCTCCACCGCGTTGTGGAATTGCTTCTTCACCTGCTGCGCGCCTTGCCAGTCGATTTCGAGCAGCACGTCATGGCCGTTTTTCATCTGCTCCTCGATCCACACGCGCGATGTGCCGTAGTAGTTGCCGTGCACTTCCGCGCTTTCGAGAAACTCGCCCGCATCGTGACGCCGCATGAAGTCTTCGACGGTCGTGAAGTGATAGTGCTCGCCGTCCTGCTCCTTCGGACGCGGCGGGCGCGTCGTGTACGAGATCGACAGACGGATCGCGTCGTCGCCCGCGAGCAGCGCGTTCACGAGCGTCGACTTGCCCGCGCCCGACGGCGCGACGACCATGAACAGATTGCCGGGATAGGCGCCGGCGTACGGATGGCGCGGCGCGCCGGCTTCGCGTGGATGATGGTCGGTCATGATGTGTAGTGCTCCAGCCTTATTCGAGATTCTGTACCTGCTCGCGCATCTGTTCGATCAGTAGTTTCAGCGTCATCGACGAATCCGCGAGTTCCTTCGCCGCCGCCTTCGAACCGAGCGTGTTCGCTTCGCGGTTCAGCTCCTGCATCATGAAGTCGAGCCGCTTGCCGACCTTGCCGCCCTTCTCGATCACGTGACGCGTTTCGTTCAGGTGCGCGGTAAGGCGCGACAGCTCTTCGGCGATGTCGATGCGAATCCCGTACATCGTCACTTCCTGGCGAATCCGTTCGTTGATCTCTTCGCGCGACACGATCGTCACGGCCGCGTCCGGTGCGGCGATGCCGAGCGCTTCCTGCAGACGCTCGACGATCTTCTGCTGATGCCGTGCAATCAGCTCGGGCACGAGCGGCGTGATCTTCGTGACGATCGTTTCCATTTCGGTGACGTTGGCGAGCAGCATCGTCGCGAGTTGCGCGCCTTCGCGCGCACGCACGTCGATCAGGTCCGCAATGGCCTGCTTGCCGCACGCGAGCACCGTGTCGCGCAACGTCTCGGGCGCGATGCCGCTTTCGGCGAGCACGCCCGGCCAGCGCAGAATTTCGCCAGTACGCAGACGGCCGGCTTCCGGAAACGCGTCGAGCACTGCGCGTTCCAGCTGCGCGAGCTGCGCGAGCGCGTCGTGGTTGATCGCGCCCGCGTTCGCCGACTGCTCGCTGCGCTGCAGATTCACGCGAATGTCGACCTTGCCGCGCGACAGCTTGTTCATCAGCATTTCGCGCAGCGTCGGTTCGACGACGCGCACGTCTTCCGGCATGCGGAAGTTCAGGTCGAGAAAGCGCGAGTTCACCGTGCGCAATTCGACCGACACGCTGACGCCGCCAGTGCCCGAAGCCGCCACGAGTTCGCGCGTGGCGCTCGCATAGCCAGTCATGCTGTAGATCATCGTATATCTCGCGATTGCGGCCATGCGTTCGACGATGGCCTGAGAAGCGGATCGCCCGGCGTGTACGAGACGCGGGGCGGGGAACCGGCATTATCCCATTTTTGGCGGTGCCATCCGCTCGTGAGCGAGCACGGATGCGGCCCGGCACGCGGCCGCTTTCACGGTACGGATTGCCGCTCGTCGTTACGATGACTCTCGCGTGCTCAAGCGGCGCTCATCGCCCGCAAGCTCGTGTGCTATGCGTATGGGCAACCGCCCGATTCGATCGGCGGTAAAATTAGGGTTTTTCCTCCGCCCCTCTTTCGGCCTTTCGGCACACAACGCGACCCATTCCGACATGAGCAACGACACCCCACGCCCCAGCGGCCGCCAGCCCAACCAGTTGCGCGACGTGCGCATCACGCGTCACTACACGAAGCATGCGGAGGGCTCGGTGCTGGTCGAGTTCGGCGACACCAAGGTGATCTGCACCGCGAGCGTCAGCGAGAGCGTGCCGCCGTTCCTGCGCGATCGCGGCCAGGGCTGGCTCACCGCCGAATACGGCATGCTGCCGCGCGCCACGCATACGCGCAGCGATCGCGAAGCCGCGCGCGGCAAACAGACCGGCCGCACGCAGGAAATTCAGCGGCTGATCGGCCGCGCGCTGCGCTCGGTGTTCGATCTCGAGAAGCTCGGCGCGCGCACGATCAATCTCGACTGCGACGTGATCCAGGCCGACGGCGGCACGCGCACCGCGAGCATCACCGGCGCGTTCGTCGCCGCACATGATGCGGTCGCCAAATTGCTCGCCACAGGCCGCATCGAAAGCTCGCCGATCACGGATTACGTCGCCGCGATTTCGGTCGGCGTGTACGACGGCGTGCCGGTGCTCGACCTCGACTACGACGAAGACTCGCAGTGCGACACCGACATGAACGTCGTGATGACGGGCGCGGGCGGCTTCGTCGAAATTCAGGGTACCGCGGAAGGCGTGGCGTTCTCGCGCGAAGAAATGAATGCGCTGCTCGATCTCGCGAGCGACGGCATCAGCACGCTGATCGCGAAGCAGAAAGAAGCGCTGGGAGTGCAGCAGTGAATGAGGTTCGTCAGGACGGCGGCGGGAACGATGCTCTCGGCATAACGTCGGGCATGCCGTTGAAAAAAGTCGTGCTCGCGTCGAACAACGCGGGCAAGCTGCGCGAATTCGCGGCGCTGCTCGGCGCGGCCGGCATCGAGTTGATCCCGCAAGGCGCGCTCAATGTACCGGAAGCGGAAGAGCCGCACCCCACCTTCGTCGAAAACGCGCTCGCCAAGGCTCGTCACGCGGCGAAGCTGACCGGCCTGCCCGCGCTCGCCGACGACTCGGGCCTTTGCGTGCGTGCACTGCGCGGCGCGCCGGGCGTCTACTCGGCCCGCTTCGCGCAACTCGCCGGCGGCGAGAAAAGCGACGCGGCGAACAACGCGCGACTCGTCGAAGAACTGCGGAGCGCGAGCGATCGGCGCGGCTATTACTACTGCGTGCTCGCCCTCGTGCGTCACGCGGACGATCCCGAACCGCTGATCGCCGAAGGCCGCTGGCATGGCGAAATCCTCGACGCGCCGCGCGGCGAACATGGCTTCGGTTACGACCCGTACTTCTATCTGCCCTCGCTTAACGCGAGCGCCGCCGAGCTCGAGCCAGCGGTCAAGAACGCCAGCAGTCATCGCGCGATCGCGCTGCGGCAACTGCTCGCTCGCCTGTCGGAGGAAGCGTGATTCCGATCCGATCGACACCGGCGGACATCGGCAACGGTGTCGTCAAGGCATTCACGTCGCCAGGCGGCATCCGTTTGACGTCCCTGCCGCCGCTCGCGCTGTACGTGCATTTTCCGTGGTGCGTGCGCAAGTGCCCGTACTGCGACTTCAATTCGCATGAGTGGAAGGGCGAAACGTTCCCGGAGAACGACTACCTCGCCGCGCTGCGCGCCGATCTGGAAATGGCGTTGCCACTGATCTGGGGCCGCCAGGTGCATACGGTGTTCATCGGCGGGGGCACGCCGAGTTTGCTGTCGGCGGCGGGGCTCGATCGCATGCTGTCGGATATTCGCGCTTTGCTGCCCCTCGACGCCGACGCGGAAATCACGCTCGAAGCGAACCCCGGCACGTTCGAAGCCGACAAGTTCGCGCAGTTTCGCGCGAGCGGCGTGAACCGGCTGTCGGTGGGCATCCAGAGTTTCAACGAAACGCATCTGAAGGCGCTCGGCCGCATTCACGACGCGGCGCAAGCGCGCCACGCGGTCGAAGTCGCCGCGACCACGTTCGACAACTTCAACCTCGACCTGATGTTCGCGCTGCCCAGGCAAACGCTCGCCGAATGCCAGGCCGACGTCGAAACGGCGTTGTCGTTTGCACCGCCGCATCTGTCGCTGTATCACCTGACGCTCGAACCGAACACGCTGTTCGCCAAGTTCCCGCCCGCGCTGCCCGACGACGACGCGTCCGCGGACATGCAGGACTGGATTCATCAACGCACCGCCGAAGCCGGCTATGAGCGCTACGAGGTGTCCGCGTATGCGCGGCCGCATCGGCAGAGCAAACACAATCTGAACTACTGGCGTTTCGGCGACTATCTCGGCATCGGCGCGGGCGCGCATACGAAGCTGTCGTTTCCGAATCGCATCGTGCGTCAGGCGCGCTACAAACATCCGACCACGTTCATCGAGCAGGCCAAGGCCGGGGCAAGCGTGCAGGAAGAGCACGAGGTCGGGCCACGCGATCTGCCGTTCGAGTTCATGCTGAACGCGCTGCGCCTGGTGGAAGGGTTTCCGGTGCATCGGTTCATCGAGCGCACGGGTCTGTCGATCACGACGATCGAACCCGCGTTGCAGGAAGCGGAACGGCGCAAGCTGATTACGCGCGACCACGAACGAATTGCGCCGACGCCGCTTGGGCAGGCGTTCCTGAACGATCTGCAAGCGCTGTTTCTGAAAGATCCGCAGTGATGGTGACTCGCCTGGACTCGGCAGCGAAGTCTTTCCAGGTTACAATTCGCGGCTTGGAGGTGTGGCCGAGTGGTTTAAGGCACCGGTCTTGAAAACCGGCGAAGGAGCAATCCTTCCGTGAGTTCGAATCTCACCGCCTCCGCCAGTCTTTCAAGAAAAACCCCGTAAGTTCAGCGACTTACGGGGTTTTTGTTTTTCTTATCCCGATGATCCGCTGCGCGAGTGCCGTCAGCGACTGGAAAGATCATAGACGAGAGGTACGGTCGCTCCCCGCGAGCAACCGCACTACGGGCGCGAAAAATCGCAATGTTCTTGCGGGCGCTTTTATCTGTTTCGTCGAAACCCGTGGAGATTTTGGGCGGTCGCCCATGTACGGACTGCCTGTCTCACGGTACTTATCTGACTGCTGTCAACCCGGCAGCGGCTTCAGATAGACCATCGACACACCTATGTACGTTCAGCGACATGCTTCACGCTATGAAGCAGTACAACAAATTGCGCGGCGACAACAACGTGATCTGGCATGACGATGGAGACGTGGAATTCAACGGCGTGATTATCGACAACATGCACAGTTGGGCACCCTAAAGGAATGTTATGGTAACGACCCATCAACTTGCACATGCTTCTTTCACTATCTATCAGGACGTGGAGCGGCCCGAATTCTGGACAAACTATTTTGGCGTTGAACCGGACATGCAGAGCGTTCGGAGGCAATTCCGCACTACACCGTCTGGGCGCACTAGCAAGTACCCCGCTCGAATTGGTGTATGGAGTGTGGATAGCAAGGGGCATGTTCAGAGTGATCTTCTCGCGCCTCACCTTCGCACTCTTGTCGAACGCTTGGCATTGCCCCGATTGGACCTGCCCGAATTGCTCAAGCGCACTGGCGCACAGATGCGTTTCTTCTGTTATTGGGACAACGAGAGCGGCGACCGCGTGCCTGATGTGCCCGACGATATCCGCACCATGATGGAAGCCATGGGCGGCACCGTTGAGATTGACGAATATCGATAGAGCCTCGCTCGAATGCACAAGCCGATCCCTTGCTCGACACAGTATGCGCAAGCGCCCGTTCGGCAAGGGTCGCGCCAAGGCATCGCCGGTTGGTGCTCGACCTTTGCCGCGTGCTTCGGCAGGACCTGATCGTGAAAACGAGAAAAGCCTGCGAAGCTTCAGGTACTCGCTTGCACCACCCCGAACTAAACCACCCCCACCGCCTCAACCTCGATCTTGAACCCTTAGTGCAACTGCGGCACCGGTACGACCGCGCGCGCCGGTTTTGCCTCACCGGCCCAGCGCGCATAGATCTGATTGAAGCTCGCCCAATGTTCGACATCGACGACATACACGCGCACCTGCACCAATTGCACGACGCTGCTGCCGACGCTTTCGAGCGCCGCCTTCACATTGGCCAGAACCTGTTCGGCTTGCGCGTCGAAGGACGCATCGGCGAGCTTGTCGCCTTGCGCATTGATCGGCAATTGCCCGGACACGAGGACGAAGCCATTCGCGACCGCCACATGACTGTAGTGACCGCCGGGTTTCGCCAGCGCGGCGGGATTGTCGGTGTGAGGCAAGCGTGCGGCGTGCGTGCTATCGGTCATCAACCACTCCAGAAGTGAAATTGCCGGAGCGGTTCATCGCCGTGCTTCATTCAGCGCAAACGGGCACACCGCGCATCACGCATCCGCGATCTCGAGCTTCTCGCGCGCATCCGCACAACGGCGATTCAGATCGCGATGCATCAGCTGGCTATCGAGCAGAGCCGATACATCCGTCAACCCGTGATCAAAGCGCAACACATATTCGATGTCGGTGTAATCGTAGTAAGCGCCGCTGTCGGCCAGCCGTTGCGCTTCGGCGAATGCGGCAAATTGCCGTTCGCCGTTTATCAAGTCTTTGATCGCCATGATTGCCGCTCCGAGGAACAGTGACTTCATCATAGCAATGCAAACCGCGACGCACGGTGGTGCGCGCGCAACACCAGGTGTTTTCCGGAGCGCGCCCGGTGAACTCACGCGTCGGTCGGTACCGACGGCCGGTGTATCACGAGCGTCATACGGCTTTCACGCCGTTTTCACAGCGCCCGCGCAGTGCTCGACCTCAATACTCAAACCGCACACGCTACACAGCCGCAACCGGCGACTTCGTCCCGTTCCAGCGCATCACGAGCCTGCGTCCGACAAAGCACAGGCAGCCCGCCACGCCGACCACGATGCCCATGCCCTTCGGCGTGCCGTCCTGCCACAGTCCGACCGCGAGGCTCGACAACGCGCCCAGCGCGAGCTGCACCGCGCCGAACACGGCCGCCGCGGCACCTGCGTTGACCGGATAGCGATGCATCAGATCGGTCGTGCAGTTGGCGGACAACACGCCCACCACGCTGACGACGAAAAAGAGGCCAAACACGATCGACCACAAGCCGCCCCACCCCGTCAGCGACACGACGGACACGAACAGCGACGCGACGAAGCTCACGCTCGCCGCAAACGAGATGATCGGCACCGGCCCGAGCCGGCCGACGAACCGCGTGTTCAGGTAATTGCCGAACATGATGCCGACGATATTCAGCGCGAACAGGAAGCCATAGTGCTGCGCGGACACGTGGAAATACTCGATGTAGACGAACGGCGTCGCCGTGATGTACGCGAACATCGACGCGAATGCCATGCCGCCACACAACATATGTCCCCACGCGACCGGATCGCGCAGCAGCGTGCCATACGCGCCGAACGACTTCAGCAGCGCCGACTGCGCGCGCATCTCGCGCGGCCACGTCTCCGGCACCTTCAGGAATGCGGTCACCGCGCACACGGCCCCGAACAGCGTCAGCGCCACGAATACCGCGCGCCAGCCGCCCAGCAGCAGCAACTGTCCGCCGATCAGCGGCGCGAGCAGCGGACCGATCGCCGTGACGATCGCGATCATCGACAGTACGCGCGCCGCATCGCCGGGCTCGTGCGCGTCGCGCGCGATCGCGCGAGCCAGCACCGACGCCGCCCCCGCGCCCAACGCCTGCACGAAGCGAAAGCCGACCAGCGAGCCGATCGAGATCGACAGCGCGCAGGCGATGCTCGCGAGCGCATACATGATGATGCCGCCGAGCAGGATCGGCCGGCGGCCGTACGTATCGGACAGCGGACCGTACAGCAGCATGCCGATCGAGAAGCCGAACATGAAGCTGGTCAACGTCGATTGCGCGGCGCCCGTGCCGACCGCGAAGGCCTGCGCGATGGTCGGCAGGCTCGGCAGATACATGTCGATGGAAATCGGCCCGCACGCGGCCAGCGCGCCGAGCAACAAGATCAGCCGGCCATCGGGCCGGCGTTTGACGACGTGAGACATGGGAAATCCGGATGGAACGCCGCGCCGGCATCGGCAGCGGAACGGGTGAAGCGGGAACGGCCATCAACTGACCGGCTCGATTGTACGCGACGGTTAACCCGCTGACTGTGCGCGAGGCAGCGCCGCGCGGCGCAAACACCGTCGATCGGTTAAGCTGCCGCCTGCATGCCCACCCCCTTCCCCCGATCCCGTTCGAACCCGCGATGACCGCCTTTCTGCTGATCTGGAGCCCCAAAAAATGGCCGTGGCCCGAGCTGCCCGACATCGCCAAACGCGTGGCCGCCGGCGAAGCGGTGACCGACGCATGGGGCTGCGGCTTCGCGCGCGGCATCCTGCCAGGCGACCGCGTGTTCCTGCATCGCGTCGCGCAGGAGCCGAAGGGCATCTTCGGTTCGGGCTACGTGACGCGCGCGCCGTACGAAGTCCCCGACGCGTCGACCAAACGCGGCTACCGTCTGTGCATCGACTTCGTCTACGACTGGCTCGTCGATGCGCATCACGCGCCGGTCATCCCGCGCGATCAGCTGCGTGTGCATCCGTTCTCGGTGCAGACGTGGGATGCGCAAAGCTCGGGCACGATCATCAAGCCCATCGCCGAAGGCGCGCTGGAGAAGCGCTGGGCCGAATTGACCGGCAAGCGCAAGCCGCCGGCGCTGCCCGCACCGGGCAGCCAGGCCTGAAATTCCCGCCGCCGCGGCCGCCCGCGCGCACAGCCCGCCGGCGCCGAGTCCGGTACAATTTCTCGATCCATCCCAGCATCGCGCGAAGTGTCCGCGGGAATCGTCCGAGGCCCTTTGCGCCGCTGCGCAACCCTTGCTCCCTATTCCAGCCATCGCCATGTCCAGAAACGAAACCCTCTTCGAACGCGCGCAACGCACGATCCCCGGCGGCGTGAATTCGCCGGTGCGCGCTTTCCGTTCCGTCGGCGGCACGCCGCGCTTCATCGAGCGCGCGCAAGGCCCGTACTTCTGGGACGCGGACGGCCAGCGCTATACCGACTACATCGGCTCGTGGGGTCCCATGATCCTCGGCCACGTTCATCCCGAAGTGCTCGAAGCCGTGCAGCGCGTGCTCGTGAATGGCTTCTCGTTCGGCGCACCGACCGAGTCGGAAGTCCAGATCGCCGAGGAAATCTGCAAGCTGGTGCCGTCGATCGAACAGGTGCGCATGGTGTCGAGCGGCACCGAGGCGACGATGAGCGCGCTGCGTCTCGCGCGCGGCTTCACGAACCGCAGCCGCATCGTCAAGTTCGAAGGCTGCTATCACGGCCATGCGGACAGCCTGCTCGTCAAGGCTGGCTCGGGCCTCCTGACCTTCGGCAATCCGACCTCGGCGGGCGTGCCGGTCGATATCGCGAAGCACACCACCGTGCTCGAATACAACAACGTCGCCGAGCTCGAAGAAGCGTTCAAGGCGTTCGGCAACGAGATCGCCTCGGTGATCGTCGAGCCGGTTGCGGGCAATATGAACCTCGTGCGCGCGACCCCCGAATTCCTGCAGGCGCTGCGGCGCCTGTGCACCGAGTACGGCTCGGTGCTGATCTTCGACGAAGTGATGTGCGGCTTCCGCGTTGCGCTCGGCGGCGCGCAGCAGCTCTACGGCATCACGCCGGACCTTACGTGCCTCGGCAAGGTGATCGGCGGCGGCATGCCGGCGGCGGCGTTCGGCGGACGGCGCGACATCATGGCTCACCTCGCGCCGCTCGGCGGCGTCTATCAGGCGGGCACGCTGTCGGGCAATCCGATCGCGGTCGCGGCCGGCCTGAAGACGCTGCAGCTGATCCAGGCGCCCGGCTTCTACGACACGCTCGCCGCACACACCACGCGTCTCGCGCAAGGGCTCGCGCAGGTCGCCCGCGAAGCAAACGTGCCGTTCGCCGCGGACGCGCTCGGCGGCATGTTCGGCATCTACTTCCGCGAATCGATCCCGACGAGCTTCGCCGACGTCACGAAGAGCGATGTGCCGCGCTTCAACGCGTTCTTCCACAAGATGCTCGACGCGGGCGTGTACTTCGCGCCGTCCGCGTATGAGGCGGGCTTCGTGTCGAGCGCGCACGACGACGCAGTGATCGACGCGACGATCGACGCCGCGCGCGGCGCGTTCGCAGCGTTGAAGGGCTGAACCCGGACTTCAAGCAAAAGCCGCAACCCGCACGACCCAGACACCGCACCACAACGGACACCGATGTTCTCGCAAACCGATTTCGTCCATATGGAACGCGCGCTCGCGCTTGCGAAGCGCGGCATGTACACGACCGACCCGAATCCGCGGGTCGGTTGCGTGCTCGTCAGAAACGGCGAGGTGATCGGCGAAGGCTACACGCAGCCGGCCGGCCAGGATCACGCCGAGATTCGCGCGCTGAAGGACGCGCGCTCGCGCGGCCACGACCTGCGCGGCGCGACCGCCTACGTGACGCTCGAACCGTGCAGCCATTTCGGCCGCACGCCGCCGTGCGCCAGCGCGCTGATCGAAGCACAGATCGGCCGCGTGATCGCGGCGATGGAAGATCCCAATCCACAGGTGTCCGGCCGCGGACTCGCGATGCTGCGCGAAGCCGGTATCGAAGTGCGCTGCGGGCTGCTCGCAAACGAAGCGCGCGAGCTGAACATCGGCTTCGTGTCGCGCATGACGCGCGGCCGTCCGTGGGTGCGCATGAAGGTGGCGGCATCGCTCGATGGCCGCACCGGCTTGCCTTCGGGTGAGAGCCAGTGGATCACGAGCGCGGCCGCGCGCGCCGACGGTCATGCGTGGCGTGCGCGCGCGTCGGCGATCCTGACGGGCATCGGCACCGTGCGCGAAGACAATCCGCGCATGACCGTGCGGGCGGTCGATACGCCGCGCCAGCCGCACCGCGTGCTGATCGACAGCCAGCTCGACGTGCCGCTCGACGCGCAGATCCTGGCCGGCGCGCCGACGCTGATCTTCTGCGGCGAGCTCGATGCGCGTCTCGAAGAACGCGCGGTTGCGCTGCGCGAGCGCGGCGCCGAGATCGTGCCGCTGCCGAACGCGTTCGGCAAAGTGGATCTGCCGCGCATGCTGAGTGTGCTCGGCGAGCGCAACGTGAACGAATTGCACGTTGAAGCCGGCTACAAGCTGAACGGCTCGCTGCTGCGCGAAGGCTGCGTCGATGAACTGCTCGTCTATCTGGCGCCGAGCCTGCTCGGCGTGGACTCGATGAGCATGTTCAATCTGGACGCGCCCGACCTGCTCGAAGACCGTGTGAAGCTCAATTTCCACACGGTCGAGCGGATCGGCGACGACCTGCGCATCCTCGCGCGCTTCGCACAGCCAAACGTACCCGGGACAGACGCCGTGTCCCCCACCGTTTCGAAATGATCAAGGATTAGCACGATGTTTACAGGAATCGTCGCGGCAGTGGGCCGCATCGAATCAGTCAAGCCGCTCGGCGCGGGCGGCGATGCGGGCGTACGCCTGAACGTCGAAGCCGGCGGCCTCGACCTCGCCGACGTGCAGCTCGGCGACAGCATCACGATCCAGGGCGCCTGCATGACGGTGGTCGCGAAGACCGCTCATTCGTTCGAAGTCGACGTATCGCGCGAAAGCCTGAACCGCACGGCCGGTCTCGGCGAAACCGGCGAGGTCAATCTCGAGAAAGCGCTGCGCGCGCATGACCGGCTCGGCGGACATATCGTGTCCGGACACGTCGACGGGCTCGGTACCGTCACGCGTTTCGCGCCGGTCGGCGAATCGCACGAGCTGCGCATTCTCGCGCCGCGCGACATCGGCCGCTATCTCGCGTACAAGGGTTCGATTACGGTCAACGGCGTGAGCCTGACCGTGAACTCCGTCGCTGATCGCGACGACGGCTGCGAGTTTTCGATCAATCTGATTCCGCATACCGTGCAGGTGACGGCGC
Organism: Paraburkholderia sp. BR13444; assembly: GCF_040948755.1. NCBI lineage: Bacteria > Pseudomonadati > Pseudomonadota > Betaproteobacteria > Burkholderiales > Burkholderiaceae > Paraburkholderia > Paraburkholderia sp. BR13444. The sequence goes on from NZ_JBFPKM010000002.1 coordinate 574,559, forward strand.
TCAAGCATCTGCGCGATGGCGTGAAAGTGAATCTGGAAATCGATCTGATTGCACGCTATGTCGAGCGAATGCTCAATGCGCCGCGCGATGGCGATCAATCGTTGAAGTAGTCACGCGCCGTCGAGGCGGTCAAGCGCCCCGATCCGATGCCGCGCAATGAGAACGGTGAGACACCGCGGTCGTTCACGATCACGCCGACGCCGGGCATTTGCACGGCGCGTCAGACAGATTCCGATCGCACCTGCGACTTCAGATCGAGCAAGCCTTCCTCATGCGTCGCTAACGACGCTTCAAGACGCCGCGCGAGCTTCATCAACTGAGCGATCGACGCGCGGCACCGTTGCTCGGCATGGCTGGACAGACTCAGCACGCACTCGCGAATCGCGCGGCTGAGCGCCGCGTGAAGGCGGCCATAGTCGACGCCCGCAACTTCGCGAACCAGTCCATCTGCACCCGTACGCTCGACGACGATATCGTCGATACCGGCGTAGTAGTGCGTGAACTGGCGCTGCATGCGTTCGCGTCCCGTCGCTTCGCAGAACATGCGGCGCAGATCCTTGCGAAACTTCACCGACACGCCCATCACCGCGATCATCACCGAGTTCAGGCTTTTCGCCGCGGTGTGCTGGTCCGCCGGCAGACCGATGACACCGTGCCCGGCCAGCATCGCATCAATCTCGATGCACGCGCGCGAGTAGGCGATCTGGATGCGCGCGCGCTCCAGTTTGCCCGCGGTGATCGCGTAGGCGTCCTTCGCGGTATCGGGCACGATCGCGTGATCGGTGCCGAGCGCATTCAACATCGCGCCGATGTCCCCGCTGACTTTGTCGATGACGGCCGCGAGGCTCCGATCGAAGGCCTGCTTTTGTTGCTGCTGCGTGGTGCGCAGAATCTCCAGCGACGTCAGCCGTGCCGCGCGCAGCCGTTGCAGTTCGTCGCGGATTTCGCCGATCAGCAGCGTGGTTTCGTGAGCGCGCGCATCCGGCACACGCGCGAGTTCCGCGCGCAACGCGGTTTGCAGCGCGGGGATGCCGCTTTTTTCAAGCAGCAGGTTCTTGCCGCCGTTGAGCCCCTTGCGATGTCGCATCGACGACACCGCGTTCAGCGTGATGCCGGGCATCTGCCGGTCGATCGCTGCGCCGATGTTCCGCAACGCGGCGTCGTCGGGGAGCTGGTCGACTTGTGACAGCACGAACAGCGTCTGCCGCCCGGTCCTGACGCGATCGGCGTCGAGCTCGGTCAGCAGCGTCAGTTCCTTCGCATCGAGCTCGCCCTCCTTCGCGGCGTGCACGAACAGGCGAATGTCGGACTTCAGCCACGCGGCGCGCAACGCTTCGCGGTCGTCTTCGCTGCCGACGTCGGCGTCGAGTCCCGGCGCGTCGAGCCAGCGCACGCCCTGGTGCACTCTGTCGGACAGGCGCACCGTTTCGCGCCGGTCGGACACCGCGAACGCATCGCGGCCCAACACCTCGTTGAGCAGGCTGCTCTTGCCGTGGTTGTATTTGCCGACGACGGTGACGACCGGTTCACTGTCGTCGATCAGAATCAGCAGGCGCGCCAGATCGTGGGCCCGCTCGGGCAGCACGGACGCGACATCGTGCGCTGCCTGCTCACGAAGTTTGCTCGACACCGTCGACTCCTCGACGCTTCAGGGGATTGGTCCGGCCGACTGGACTGCCGGCCGTTGGCAACGAAAGGCGGCGGCCGTGTCGCCACGGCGCCCCCTCGTGCGATCACGCTTCGGCCGAAGCGCGCAGACGATAGACGAGCTGGTTGTCCTTACCTTGAACCAGCGGCGTGATCGTGAAGTTGAACTCGATGTCCTTGTACGCATCCGCCTTCAGGCCCAGCGCCGCGCCACCGGTTTTCTCGACGACCGGCGGAATCAGCTCTTCGCGCGTTGCATACGCGAAGTCGTCCCAAATCAGCGGATCGCCTTCGATGTTGAACTGCGTGGTCAGCTTGCGATGACCGTCGCTGCTGACGAAGAAGTGCACGTGCGCCGGACGGTTGCCGTGACGGCCCAGCACGTTCAGCAGTTGCTGCGTCGCGCCGTGCGGCGGGCAGCCATAGCCCACCGGCATCAGCGTGCGGAACTCGTACTTGCCGTCGGCACCGGTCTTCACCGCGCCGCGCAGGTTGAACTCGGTCTGTGCGCCGGTCGGATCGAAGTGCGAATAGAAGCCCTTCGAGTTCGCGTGCCAGCACTCGACGAGCGCGCCGGCGACCGGCTTGCCGTCCAGATCCTTGACCGTGCCGCGGATCACGAGCGGGCCCGCGTCTTCGTCGGCGTTGATGTCGATCTTCGACACGCCGTCGCGCACCGGCGCGCCGGCCACATACAGCGGGCCTTCGATCGTGCGCGGCGTGCCGCCTTCGAGACCGATCTTCTTGTCCTCGGCGTCCATGCGGATGTCGAGGTACTTCTCGAGACCGAGGCCGGCTGCGAGCAGCGCTGCTTCGCCGTCCTGGCCGAGCTTGTTCAGATAGTTGACGCCGGCCCAGACTTCGTCGGGCGTGATGTCGAGGTCATCGATTGCCTTGAACAGGTCACCCAGCAGACGGAAAACAATCTGCTGGAAACGTGCATTGCCGTTACCAGCATCGACGTTGGAAGCGGCCTTCAGCAGATCCTGCACTTCTTTGGTTTCAAATACTTTGACGCTCACGATGACTGTCTCCAGTTGGTATAGGGGGAAAAGATGGCTTTGGATGCGCTCGCCTTCAAACAGCGCCTGGCCCCTGGGCTCAGATGTCGTCGTCCCGAATCGACGACGGGTGACGACACAGAGGCGTCACCGAAATCTTCATGTACGGGAACAGAGGCAAACCGGACAGGATGTCGTGAAGTTCGGCATTGCTCTCTACATCGAAGATGCTGTAATTCGCGTACTCGCCAACGAGGCGCCAGATATGACGCCACTTGCCGCTACCCTGGAGCTCCTGCGAGTAAGCCTTCTCGCGGGTCTTGATTTCGTTCGCCACTTCGGCCGGCATGTCGACCGGCAGGTTCACGTCCATTCGCACATGGAAAAGCATCGTTGACTCCTCTTGATCTGAATCGGTTTAGCGGGTGACCTTCATCAGCCCGTCTCGAGTGAATCGCTCGACCTTCGCCTCGTCGAGTTCGATGCCGAGACCCGGGCCATTCGGCACGGTCAGTTCGAAGTCGCTGTAATCAAGCGGCGTGGTCAGAATTTCTTCGGTGATCAACAACGGCCCGAACAGTTCGGTGCCCCATTGCAGGTTCGCGAAGCTCGCGAACAGATGCGCCGACGCGACCGTGCTGAACGCGCCTTCGAGCATCGTGCCGCCATACAGCTCGATGCCGGCGGCATCGGCGATCGTGGCCACGCGCTGCGCGGCGAACAGGCCGCCGCTCTGTTCGATCTTGATCGCGAACACATCGGCGCCGCCGTTCTTCGCGATCTCGAACGCGCTGTCCGGACCTTGCAGGACTTCGTCGGCCATCAGCGCGACCGGGAAGCGCCGCATCAGGCGCGCGAGCGCCGCGGCGGATGCAACCGGCTGCTCGACCAGCTCGCAGCCCGCGTCGGCCAGCGCCGGAATCGCCCAGGCGGCCTGGGTCTCGCTCCACGCCATGTTCACGTCGACACGCACCGCGGCGCGCTCGCCGACCGCTTTCTTGATGTCGGCGACGTGTTTGATGTCGGTCTTCAGTTCCTTCGCGCCGATCTTCAGCTTGAAGACCTTGTGGCGGCGCACGTCGAGCATGTGCTCGGCTTCGGCGATGTCCTTCGCGGTATCGCCCGACGCGAGCGTCCACGCAACCGGCAGGCGCTCGCGGCGACGGCCGCCGAGCATCTCGCTCACCGGCACGCCGAGGCGCTTGCCTTGCGCGTCGAGCAGCGCGGTTTCGAGCGCGCTCTTCGAGAAATGATTGACCTTGACCAGCTTGCCGAGGTGCGCCATCAGCGCCTGGATCTGCGTCGCGTCCTTGCCGATCATCGCCGGGGCGAAGTAGGCGTCGATCGCGAGCTTCATCGCCTCGGGGCTTTCCGGGCCGTAGGCCATGCCGGCGATCGTGGTGCCTTCGCCGATCCCGACGATGCCGTCGCTGCAGCACACCTTGACCAGCATCAGCGTCTGCCCGTGCATCGTGGCGACCGACAGCTTGTGAGGGCGGATCGTCGGCAGATCGACGAGGCGGGTTTCGATACGTTCGATGGTCGCTTGGGGCATGGCGGCTGCGGCGAGAAGTGAGTTCATTGGATGTTTTTATACCCCTCGCCCATTTGGCCCGTCCAATACTTTTCCCGTCCTTTTTCATACCTTCAAGGTATGGTGAGGCTCGCAGCCCCGGCCTTTCTATGGACTTTGCATCGCACCATGCATGGTGCGCATTGAAAAAGAGGCCGTTTTCTCGCCGCGAACATGATCTGCGCCAAGCTTCGATGCTCGCAGAGCATGTTGTGCCCGGCAGGTGTGACTGGCGATAAAGCCTCACGCCTCGGACAGCGCGCTGACCATCACGTAGTACCCGTCCGGATCGCGCAGCGCGAATTCCAGCGTGCCCGTGTGCGAATTGATGCGCGGCTCTTCTTCGAAACGATCGGCGAGCGCCCGGGCACGCGCGACGCACGAATCGAAATCATCGACCCGGAAAAACAGCAGCAGGCCGTTGCCGGGTAGACCATAGTCGCGGCTCGTCAACGTTGGGTGTTCATGCGCGCCCCACTGATGCAGACACAGCAACACGGTGCCGTCCATGTCGCGGATCTGTCCGAAGTCGTCGTGAGCGGGCGACGTCGGCGGCTGACCGAACAGTTGCTGATACCAGCCGAAGCTGCGAGCCACGTCATCGACCCCGATGATCGTCCAGGTGCGCTTCATACAAGCCTCCATCCGGCGAACGATGCGAAACCTATAGCTCACCGCGCGCGGCCAGCGCGGCGATGCGGTCGGCCGTGCGGCACGCGATCGCCTGGATCGTCAACGACGGATTCACGCCGCCGACGGTCGGAAACACCGAGCCGTCGCACACCCACAGGTTGCGGATGTCCCAGCTGCGGCAGTCCGCATCGACGACGCTCGTCGCCGGATCGTCTCCCATGCGGGCGGTGCCGTTCAGGTGGCAGGTGTCGTCGGTCTCGCGCCAGATCTCGTTGCCCCCCGCGGCCGCGAGCGCCTGCTCCATGAAGTCTAGCGAATGCGCGATGAGCCGCTTGTCGTTGTCGCACCATGAATAGGTGACGCGCGCGATCGGCAGCCCGTACTGGTCCTTTTCGTCTGCAAGCATCACGCGGTTGCGCTGCTGCGGCAGCATCTCGCCGACGATCTTCAGCCCCGCCTGGTGGTTGTACTTGAGCATCTCCGCGCCGAGCGCGTCACCCCACAAGCCACGGCCGTTCTGCACCGCGACCCAGCCGTTCGGCAGCGGCCCCTGGCTCATGTAGCAGTAGCCGCCGAAAAAGTCCTTGCCCTTGTCTTCGTAGTTCCAGTGCTCGGTGAGCGCGAGCGACGGCGGGCCCTTGTACCAGCGGATGTCTTCGTCGAAGGTGCCGTAGACGGCCTGATTCGACTGCGCCATCAGGTTTTTGCCGACGAGTCCCGAGCTGTTCGCGAGTCCATCCGGAAAGCGGCTGTTGGCCGACATCAGCAACAGGCGCGGCGTTTCGATCGCGTAGCCGGCCACCACCACGTGCTTCGCGCGCTGGAATCGCCAATGCCCTTCGCGCAGATATTCGACGCCGGTGGCGAACCCCGCGTCGTTGGTGACGACGCGGCCGACCATCGCCAGATCGCGCACTTCGGCGCCGGCACGCAGCGCACGCGGAATCCACGTGACGAGCGCGCTTTGCTTCGCGTTGGTCGCGCAGCCGGACACGCAAAAGCCGCGGTACACGCACGGATGCGCGCGGCCGCGCGGCGCGGAGATGGTTGCGAGCGGCGTCGGGCACCAGCCGATGCCGAGCGCCTCGGCGCCGCGCGCGAGCACCAGTGCCGCCGCGTTCAGCTCATGCGCGCGATACGGATAGCGCGGCCGCTTCGGACCCCACGGATAGTTGACCGGTCCGGAGATTTTCAGCGCGTCCTCGACCTCGCCGTAGTAGCGCCACATCTCGCGCCAGTCGAGCGGCCAGTCGGCGCCATAGCCGAGCACGCTGCGCGACTTGAACCACTCGGGCCGAAAACGCAGCGACACCATCGCGAAATGGACCGTGCTGCCGCCGACCGCCTTGCCGCTGTTGTTGTGGCCGAGCTTCAGCGGATTGTCGCCGTCGCAGATGCGCTCGTCGGTCCAGAACAGCTTTTCCTGATGCGCCTCGTCCGAAGCGAACTCTTCCAGCGGACGCCACCACGCGCCGGCATCGAACGCGACGACCTTGAAGCCTTTCTCCGCGAGCCGGCACGCGAGCGTGCCACCGCCGGCGCCGGTGCCGACGATCGCGAAATCGACCTCTTCGCCGTCGGAGTACGTGCGCATCGGCACCCAGCCGCCGCGCTGGAACACGTCGGGGGCGCGGCCGTCCTTGCCGCGCGGCCGTTGCTGCGCGTCATCGGACACGGCGGTTCTCCCTCGTGGCCTGCTCGTGCGTGTCGGGCGTCGCTTCGACCGCCTCCCACGGATCGCGCCGGTTCAGGTACATGCGCACGTATCCGCGCGGATTCGCCGGGCCGCCGAAGCCGATCTCGCTCCACGCGTGCGGATGCGAGTAGTAGAGCCCGCAGATGTCGTGCAGCACCCGCTCGCTGAAAAACAGCTTCGACGGCATGCCGCGCCACGCGGGGTTCGTCAGTTCGCCGCGCTGCATGTCGCCGAGCAGCGCGATCTGCGCATCCTGCGCGAGGCTCGCGAACGGCAGGCCGCCGCGCTCGCGGGATTCGGCATCGAGCGCGGCGAGGCCGATGCGCCAGGCGTCGCGCATCGGCGGCAAACGGGCGTCGCGGTAGCCGTCATTGCTGTTGCCGGCGAGGCGCGCGTCGAGCAGCGCGGCGAGCGGCACCACCGGTTGCGCGTTCGCTTGCGGCACGATGCGCGCGCACAGCGAGGTGACCGCGAGCCATTCGACGGCGCGGAAAAAGCGCGGCTCGAGCGGTGTCGCGAGGCGTTCGGCGATCACCGCGCGGGTGTGAGCGTCCCACGACGGCGTCGCGCGTTTGTCGAGCACGTCGTAGCCGGGATAGCGGGTGACTCGGGTCGAGCGTGGTTGGTGGGTCATTTTTCAGTCTCCCGCAGACGCAGCGCGGCGAGCCCGGCGAGCGCCAGCGCGGAAAAGCTCGGCGGCGCGGGCAGCGGCGGCCCGTCGAACAGGTTCTGGCTCCAGTTGCGCCAGCCGCCCTGGCGACGCGCGATCCCGCGCGCGTGAAAACCCGCGCCGATAAAGCCGAGCGCGGTCGTGATGCGCAACCACAGCCGCGTGTACCAGCGCTCGCGCGGAGCGGCCAGCGCGGCATGCGCGAGCAGCGCCGCGGTGACGGGCGGAATGCTGACCGGCGCGTACATCGCGCGATGCTGGAACGCGCCGCGAAAATGCAGCAGTGCGGCCTCCCCCACGGTGCCGACGAGACCGGCCGCGACCAGCAGACCGAGCGCCTGGCCGGCCGGCATGCCGAGCAGTCGCGGGTCGGCGGCGGGCTGGTCGCGCAGCCGTTCGGCGACGGCACCGAACGCGCCCGACAGCAACAACGCGATCGGCGCGCCGAGCGGCGCCGCGTGAAACAGGTTGTTCCAGCTCCAGCCGCCCGGGCGCTTCATCACGTTGTAGACATGGAATCCCGTGCCGGCGATGCCGGTCGCCGCCGCGCCCAGATAGATCGCATGGCGCGCGCGATGCGTTTGGCCGCGAGGATCCGCGCCGCCATGCAGACCCGCGGCGAGCGACAGACTCGCGCTGACGAGTGGCGCAAACATCGCGGGATTGTCGAACGAGCCGCGATAGTGCTCCATCGCGCTGTCGGCGAGCACCGACAGCGCGAGCAGCGCGGAGCTATGGTTGAAGGTGCGGGCCGCTGCGACGTGTGCCTGGACCTCGCCAGCGGGTTTTCCCGTGTGCACACGCGCCGCGGACGTCACGGAGGCTCGACGCTCACGGTGTCGCAGGCCGCTGCCGCGTGGTTCGCGCTGCTGCTCGGGCCCTCGCGCGCCGCGCGCGGCCAACGTCGCGACGGCCGCCACCGCCGCCGCCGTGCACAGCAATCCGGGTACGCCTGAAGAGCTCATCGATATCGCTTCCTTGTTATGGCCTGCTTTATTTGATGAGGTAGCGCGCGGCGTCGCCCTGCTTGAACTCGAGCCCGCAACCAGGCCGCGACAGGTCCGGCTCCATCTGGCCATCGCGCAAACGCGGCGCGCCGTCGAACAGCATCGCTTCGATCCGGGCGTGGTCGTGGAACCACTCCTGATGGCGCAAGCGCGGCGCGGCGCACGCGACGTGCAGATGCAGCGCCGGCGCGCAGTGGGCAGACAGCGGCACGTGATACGCATCGCAAAGCGCGGCGGCCTGCAGAAAGCCGGTGATGCCCGCGCACCGGCTCGCGTCGGCCTGCAGCACGTCGACGGCACCGGTCGCGAGCAGGTGGCGGAAATCGTCGAGCGTGTAGCCGTATTCGCCAGCGGCGATCTCCATGCCGGCCGGCACGTGCTCGCGTACGTTGCGCAGGCCCGCTTCGTCGTCCGACGACACGGGCTCCTCGAACCAGCTCACCTGGTGCTCGGCGAAGCGTTGCGCGTAGTACAGCGCCCGCTGCGGCGTGAACGCGCCGTTCGCGTCGACGAAAAGGCCCGCGCCGCCGATCGCCTCGCGCGCCGCCGCGACGCGCACCGGGTCCTTGTCCGGCTCGCTGCCGATTTTCATCTTGACCCACCGGCACCCGTCCTGCGCGACCCAGCCAGCGAACTGCTGCTGCAAGCGCTGGTTCGTGTACGTAGTAAAGCCGCCGCTGCCGTAGACCGGCACGGTCGGGCGCAGCGCGCCGAGTACCCCGACGAGCGGCACGCCGAGCAGCTTCGCCTTCAGGTCCCACAGCGCACAGTCGATCGCGGAAATGGCGGTGGCGGCCAGTCCGGCGCGGCCGAGATTGCGCACCTGGCGTTGTAGCCGTTGCCAATGCGCGCCGACGTCCAGGCCGTCGTGATTCAGCACGCAAGCGGCGAGCGCGCCCTGGATCAGCGCGACGATGCAGGCGTCGCTGTACGTGTAGCCGATGCCGGTGTCGCCGCCCGCGTCGACCTCGACGACGACCAGCGTGGTCGCGTCCCACGCGAACGTGCCGTCGGCTTCCGGCGCGTCGGTCGGGATCCGGTACGCGCTCGCGCGCAGCGCGGTGACGGGCGCCTGCGACGAGCCCCCGCTCGTGACGCCGCGCCTCATGGCCGCGCTCCTTGCACGTGCGCGTGACGCCTTGCAGTGATGCAATAGCCGACGGTCCTCGACATTGCAATCTCCGGATGGTAGTGAGACGAAGCTGCCTGCTGCGCCGCAAGTACCGTTCCGCACTATTGCAGTCCGTAAAACGGGCCGCGATGGCAACCACGCCCCGCTCTTCGTCAATCGGCCAAACCGCCTATGTCTGGCGGAGGCGACTTGGGCCCGCGCGTGGCGTAAAATACGCGCTTTCCCGAAAAACTCGCCAACATGACGCTCGCCTCCACCCAAGAGATCATTGCCGAACTGAAAGCCGGCCGGATGGTGATCCTCGTCGACGAAGAAGACCGCGAAAACGAGGGCGACCTCGTGATCGCCGCCGAGTTCGTCACTCCGGAAGCGATCAATTTCATGGCTCGCTACGGCCGCGGCCTGATCTGCCTGACGCTGACCCAGGACCGCTGCAAACAGCTGAACCTGCCGCTGATGACCTACCGCAACGGCACGCAGTACGGCACCGCGTTCACGGTCAGCATCGAAGCGGCCGAAGGCGTGACGACCGGCATCTCGGCAGCCGACCGGGCCCGCACGATCGCCGCCGCGGTAGCGCCGGACGCAAAGGCCGAACACATCGTGCAGCCGGGTCATATCTTCCCGATCATGGCCCAGCCGGGCGGCGTGCTGGTGCGCGCCGGCCATACCGAGGCCGGCTGCGACTTCACGCGGCTCGCGGGCCTCACGCCCGCCGCGGTGATCTGCGAAGTGATCAAGGACGACGGCACGATGGCGCGTCTTCCGGATCTGCTTGAGTTCGGCAAGGAGCACGGCCTGAAGATCGGCACGATCGCCGATCTGATCCACTATCGCAGCCGCACGGAATCGATCGTCGAGCGTATTTGCGAACGCACGATGCAAACGGCGCATGGTTCGTTCCGCGCGGTCATGTATCTCGACCAGCCGAGCGGCCAGCCGCATATCGCGCTGGTGCGCGGCACGCCGTCACCCGATCGCGACACGCCGGTGCGCGTGCACGAGCCGCTTTCCGTGCTGGATCTGCTCGAAGTCGGCGAATCCACGCACTCGTGGACGCTGGATGCGGCGATGAAAGAAATCGCGGAACGCGATCTCGGCGTGGTCGTGCTGCTGAACTGCGGCGACTCGAAAGACCATCTGATCGACGTCTTCAAGGCGTTCGACTCGAAGGAAAAAGCGGACGCGCTGAAGCGCCGCCCGGTCGACTTCAAGACCTACGGCGTCGGCGCACAGATTCTGCGCGAACTCGGCGTCGGCAAGATGCAGGTGCTGTCGAACCCTCGTAAGCTCGGCAGCATGTCGGGTTATGGTCTCGAAGTGACGGGCTTCATTCCGATGCCCGGCAGCAAAACGCAAGCCCCGCAAGTCTGATCCGGCCACTCACGCGCCTCGCGCCCACTCAAACACTACGGAATTCACATGGAAATCGGACAATATCAACCGAATCTCGACGGCGACGGACTGCGCATCGGCATCGTCCAGGCGCGCTTTAACGAACCCGTCTGCAACGGCCTCGCCGACTCATGCATCGAAGAACTCGAACGCCTCGGCGTGACCGGCGAAGACGTGCTGCTCGTCACGGTGCCGGGCGCGCTGGAAATCCCGCTTGCGCTGCAAAAGCTCGCTGAAAGCGCGCAATTCGACGCGCTGATCGCGCTCGGCGCGGTGATCCGCGGTGAGACGTACCACTTCGAACTCGTGTCGAACGAAAGCGGCGCGGGCATCACGCGCATCGGCCTCGACTTCGGCATTCCGGTCGCGAACGCGGTGCTGACCACCGAGAACGACGAGCAGGCCGTCGCTCGCATGACCGAGAAGGGTCGCGACGCCGCGCGCGTGGCTGTGGAGATGGCGAACCTCGCGGTTGCGCTCGAACAGCTCGGCGGCGATGACGACGAAGATGAAGACGAAGACGATGAGGAAGAGGCATGAAGAGCGCACGCCGACGCTCCCGCGAACTGGCCACGCAGGGGCTTTACCAGTGGCTGCTGTCGGGCTCGCCCGGCGGTGAGATCGACGCGCAACTGCGCGGCGCGCAAGGTTACGACAAGGCCGACCACGAGCATCTGGACGCAATCCTGCATGGCGTGATGCGCGATTCCGAGGAATTGTCCGCCGCGATCGCGCCATGCCTCGATCGTCCGATCGATCAGCTGTCGCCGGTCGAACGCGCGGTGCTGCTGGTCGCCGCGTTCGAACTGAAGAATCACGTCGACATTCCGTATCGCGTGGTCATCAACGAAGCGGTCGAGCTGACCAAGACGTTCGGCGGCTCGGATGGCTACAAGTACGTGAACGGCGTGCTCGACAAGCTCTCGGCGCAACTGCGCGCCGCCGAAACGCAGGCGGCTCGTAAGAGCTGAGCGCTGCGCGGGCGGGGCCATGCCGTGCATCGGCTCCCGCCACGCCGCATTGCACAGGGCGAAGCACCGCGAGCGCCCGCAAGGACGCCGCCGTGCGCATCGATGAGCGCATCATTCCATGAATGGGCGCCGTTCCCTGCTTCTGAATTGGATCTGACCGTATGAACTCCGTGACCGAACCTCTCGTGCGGCTTGCCGCGCGCGTCGATGCCATCCAGCCTTTCTACGTGATGGAACTGGCCAAAGAGGCCGCGATGCTCGAACGAGCCGGGCGCGACATCATTCACATGGGCATCGGCGAGCCGGATTTCACCGCGCCCGAACCGGTCATCGAGGCGGCCGCGAGCGCGCTGCGCCGCGGCGTCACGCAATACACGAACGCCCTCGGCGTGCACGAGCTGCGCGACGCGATTTCCGCGCATTACGCCGAGTTCTACGGCATCGACGTCGATCCGGCGCGGATCGTGGTCACGGCGGGTGCGTCGGCAGCGCTGCTGCTCGCGTGCGCGGCGCTCGTCGATCGCGACGACGAAGTGCTGATGCCCGACCCGTGCTATCCGTGCAACCGCCATTTCGTGATCGCCGCCGAAGGCAAGCCGGTGATGGTGCCGAGCGGGCCGGCCGAGCGCTTCCAGCTGACCGCCGCCGACGTCGAACGCCTGTGGGGCGAGCGCACCCGCGGCGTGCTGCTCGCGTCGCCGTCGAATCCGACCGGCACGTCGATAGAGCCGGCCGAACTCGAGCGGATCGTCAAGGCCGTGCGCGCGCGCGGCGGCTTCACGATCGTCGACGAGATCTACCAGGGCCTCAGCTACGACGCGAAGCCCGTGTCGGCGCTGTCGTTCGGCGACGACGTGGTCACCGTCAACAGCTTCTCGAAGTACTTCAACATGACCGGCTGGCGACTCGGCTGGCTCGTCGTGCCGCCCGCGATGGTCAGCGCGTTCGAAAAGCTCGCGCAAAACCTGTTCATCTGCGCGTCGGCGCTCGCGCAGCACGCGGCGCTCGCCTGCTTCGAGCCGGAGACGATCGCGATCTACGAAGCGCGGCGCCTCGAATTCAAGCGACGCCGCGACTTCATCGCGCCGGCGCTCGAATCGCTCGGCTTCTCGGTGCCCGTAATGCCCGACGGCGCGTTCTACGTGTACGCCGACTGCCGCGGTGTCGCGCATCCCGCGGCCGGCGACAGCGCGGCGCTCACGAAGGCGATGCTGCACGATGCCGGCGTCGTGCTGGTGCCGGGCATGGACTTCGGCACGCACGCGCCGAGGGACTACATCCGGCTATCGTATGCGACCGCGTATCCGAAGCTCGAAGAGGCTGTCGAGCGGCTGGCGAAGCTGTTCGGGCGGCATTGATGTTGAGGCACTGAGCCGGCGGCTACTGGCCTGCCAGACGCAAAAAAGGACACCCTCGGGTGTCCTTTTTTTCATGCGGCTAGCAAATGTCTAACTCAAGCCCCCAGCTCGGACGCCGACGCCACATGGCGCGTTACCGAATTGGCGCTGGCGTCGTCCTGCTGATCGGCCGGCTGCGAGTGCGCCGCCGGAGTCGCCGAGCTCAGCGCGTGGCCGCCCTGCAATGTCACCTGGACGCGCTTGCCGTTGCCGCCGCTCGTCGAGGCCGCTGGCGCCGGCGTCGTCGACGCGCTCAGCACCGGAGCCTGCGGCGCATTGATCGGCACCTTGCGGCCGCGCGCGACATCGCGCAGCCGACCGCGCTCGGCCATCACCTTCGCGCCATAGCCACCGTCGTCCGGCGTGCTCGAGCCGACGTACAGACGCAGGCCGCCCGGCAGCGAGCCGCCGCGCGCGATGCAATCCTTCAGCACGAGCGCGCCGACCTTGATGTTCGCGAGCGGTTCGAGCGCAGCGCTCTGGCCGCCGAAATACTGAAATTTGTCCGAATGCACCTTCGACATCACCTGCATCAGGCCCTGTGCGCCGACGCCGCTCTCGGCGTAGGGATTGAAGCCCGATTCGATCGCCATCACTGAGAGCAGCAGCAGCGGATCGAGGCCGACTTCGCGGCCGGTGTCGAACGCGGCCTTCACGAGTTCGCTGACGGGCTCCTGAGCGACCCGATAGCGCCGCGCAAGGTACGACGCGACCAGGTCCTGCTCGTGGCTCGACACGAGCACACGGTCGTCGCGCGCATCGGCGGACACGCGTTGCTGCGGAATCAGACGCGCGAGCGCGCTGACGCCCTGCATCGTGCGCGGATCGAGGCCGTTGAGCGCGACGGTGCTGGTGCCCGACGTGGCAGCGTTGTCGAACGCGCCGTCGAAGCTGGTGGTCGCCGAGGTCAGGGTCATGCTGCCGTCGCTCGACCCATCGGCGGGGCTCGGCGTGTTCGGCGCGGTCGGTGAATTGGCCGACAGCGATTCGTCGGAGGATGCAGCGGCGTTTTTGGTCGGTCCGATGGCCGGCAGCGGGTTGCCTTGCAGCAGGCGGGCGGGACCCGCTTGCACGGCGGCGGAAATGACCGGCATCAGACGCGCAGCCAGCGCGCCGCGCCAGGTAGGCATCAGCCACAGTGCGAGCGCCAGCACCACGGCGATCCCGCCGACAATGCTGAACAGGTGATGACTCAGTCGCGTCCCGCGGCGCAGCGCACCGCGCACAACCTGCGCAATACGCTCATCAGGACGCCACGATAACCAGGCGTTCATTCAGATCTCCCATCTTGCATGATCCGCGAACTCCGCCGGGTCAAATCAGGCGGTACAGCGCGCTCGCAGAGTCAAGACATCGCGTGCTCTCTGGTTGGGCAGCAGCGACGTCGGGAAAACGGCAACAAATACCGTTTCGGGGAGCCATCTCAAAAACAGCCCACACATACTCAATGTGTACGGGCCTGGCTCCCACGCGAAAAACCAGCGTTGGTGGACGCTGGTGAGGGACTTCAATAATGCCGTTCTACCCTGCAGGGAAGTAAAACGGTGACGCGTTGCGTCTGAGGACCGGGGGCGACGGTAAAAAGGTCAACGCCCTGCAACCAATGTGGACGGATTCTATGCACGGTTTTATAGATCGTCAACACTATAGAATTCAATATCTATAACTATTTGTAATAATAAACGGTGTTCAGTCCGCCGGAAGCCCTGTTCTATGTGCGTTTTAGGCGATCGGACCCTGGCTGTTCGGGATAGACCATTTGGTTGATCTACGTGCGCTGGCTAACGCAGGTAAAATCGACAATCGTTTTTTTGCGCCACGCAGATACCACCGTCGGTCCTGCTGCGCCCTCAGTCCTATGCGCCGTGCATGCGGCCCTGAACCCGTCACAGATGAAATACAAAGACTTGCGCGATTTCATCGGCCGCCTCGAGGCGATCGGTGAAATGCGCCGAATTTCGCAAAAGGTGTCGCCGAACCTCGAAATGACCGAATTGTGCGACCGTGTACTGCGCGCGGGCGGTCCGGCTCTGCTGTTCGAGAACACCGAGCGCCATGCGTTCCCGGTGCTCGGCAATCTGTTCGGCACGCCGCGCCGCGTCGCGCTCGGCATGGGCATCGATGCCGAAGCGGGCGCGGGCGACCAGGCGGCGCTCGAATCGCTTCGCGACGTCGGCCGGCTACTCTCCGCGCTGAAGGAACCGGAACCGCCCAAAGGTTTCAAGGACGCCGGCAAGCTGCTGTCGCTAGCGAAGGCCGTGTGGGACATGGCGCCGAAGACGGTCAGCGCGCCGCCCTGCCAGGAAATCGTCTGGGAAGGCAACGACGTCGACCTCGGCAGATTGCCCATTCAGACTTGCTGGCCGGGCGATGCTGGGCCGCTGATCACCTGGGGTCTGACCGTCACGAAAGGGCCGAACAAGAGCCGACAAAACCTGGGTATCTATCGCCAGCAACTGATCGGGCGTAACAAACTGATCATGCGCTGGCTCGCGCATCGCGGCGGCGCGCTCGATTTCCGCGAGTTCGCGCTGAAAAATCCAGGCAAGCCGTATCCGGTGGCCGTCGTGCTCGGTGCGGACCCTGCGACGACCCTCGGCGCGGTCACGCCGGTGCCCGACACGCTGTCCGAATACCAGTTCGCCGGCCTGCTGCGCGGCGGGCGCACCGAGCTCGCGAAATGCATCACGCCGGGCGTCGACGGTCTGCAAGTGCCCGCGCGCGCCGAGATCGTGCTCGAAGGCTTCATCTATCCGCAGGAAGGCGCGCCCTCGTCCGCTCCGGCCGGCGCGCCGCCGCGTCCGTCGAAGGGTGCGTCGGCCATGTACGAACACGCGCTCGAAGGCCCGTATGGCGATCACACCGGCTACTACAACGAACAGGAGTGGTTCCCGGTCTTCACGGTCGAGCGGATCACGATGCGCCGCGACGCGATCTATCACTCCACCTACACCGGCAAACCGCCCGACGAGCCCGCGGTGCTCGGCGTCGCGCTGAACGAAGTGTTCGTGCCGCTACTGCAGAAGCAGTTCACCGAGATCACCGACTTTTATTTGCCGCCCGAAGGCTGCAGCTACCGCATGGCGATCGTGCAGATGAAGAAGAGCTACCCCGGCCATGCGAAGCGCGTGATGTTCGGGGTGTGGAGCTTCCTGCGGCAGTTCATGTATACGAAGTTCATCGTCGTCGTCGATGAGGACGTCAATATCCGCGACTGGAACGAAGTGATCTGGGCGATCACCACGCGAGTGGACCCGACGCGCGACACGGTGCTCGTCGACCGCACGCCAATTGACTATCTCGATTTCGCGTCGCCGGTAGCCGGCCTCGGCTCGAAGATGGGGCTCGACGCGACCAACAAGTGGCCGGGCGAAACCGACCGCGAATGGGGCCGCCCGATCGTGATGGACGAGGCGGTCAAGCAGCGTATCGACAGCTTGTGGAACGAGTTGGGCCTCGGTCTGTAAACGCGCGCCAAACAACACAACTAATAACGGATGGAGCGCTCGCGCGGATGCACGCTTTTTCAATGATGTCGGACGGCTTTTTTCTGTCCTTGTCGCTATGCCTCGATATCGGTCTCGTCAACGTCGCGATCATTTCGCTGACGCTATCGCACGGCTTCCGGCCGGGCTTCTGGCTCGGCCTCGGCTCGTGCGTCGGCGATCTCATTTACGCGGCGCTCGCGCTCGCGGGCATGGCTGCGCTGCTGCAGTTCGAATCGGTGCGCTGGGTCGTGTGGATCGGCGGCGCGGCGATCTTGCTGTTTCTCACCTGGAAGATGGCGCGTGAAGCGATGTTCCCGGCCACGGCACCCGCTGTTGCCGGCGAAGGCGACGCTACTGCGCATCAGTCGCCATGGCGCGGCTTCCTGCGCGGCGTGCTGCTGGCGGTGTCGTCGCCTTCGGCGATCCTGTGGTTCGCGGCGGTCGGCGGCGCGCTGATCGCGAAAGCCGGCGCAACGAGCCCGACGACCGCGCTGATCTTCCTCGGCGGCTTCTTTCTCGGCGGCCTGTGCTGGACGCTGTTTATCTGCGGGCTCGGCAGCCACGGACGCAAGCGCGCGGGCGCCGGTCTGCTGCGGGCGTGTCACGTTTTGTCGGCGCTGCTGTTCGCGTATTTCTCGTACAGCGTGATCGTCAACGGGTATCGCGACCTGATCGTACAAAGCACTGCACAAGTAGCAAGCTGAAGCGGTTCACGCATAAGAAAGCGGCTCGCATCGGCGAGCCGTTTCTTCATGCGGCTCGACGTGAGTCGCTCATGCGAGGTACTGCGCGAGCTTCGGCAAATCGACGTTGCCGCCGCTCACCACCACGCCGACGCGCTTGCCCTTCACCGGCACGATGCCATTCAGCACCGCCGCCGCCGCGAGGCAACCGGTCGGTTCGACGACGATCTTCATGCGCTGCGCGAAAAAGCGCATCGTCTCGATCAGTTGCGCATCGCTGACCGTTTCAATTCGCGCGACCAGCCGACGGATGACTGCGAACGTGTAGTGGCCCAGATGCGTCGAGGCCGCGCCATCGGCGATCGTGCGCGGGGTATCGATATGCACGATCTCGCCGCGCGCGAGCGACTGCTGGCCGTCGTTGCCCGCTTCGGGCTCGATGCCGATCACCGTGCAAGCAGGGCTCAGCGCGGCCGTCGATAACGCGCTGCCGCTGATCAACCCACCGCCTCCAAGGCACACGAACAAGATGTCGAGGGGGCCGGTGTCGTCGATCAGCTCCTTGACCGCGGTACCCTGCCCGGCAATCACGTGCGGATGATCGTACGGCGGAATCAGCGTCATGCCACGCTCCTCGGCTAGGCGCCGGCCGATCTCCTCGCGATTTTCCTTGTAGCGATCGTACGTGATCACTTCGCCGCCGTAGCCTTTGGTCGCGGCGACCTTGGCCTCGGGCGCGTCGTGCGGCATCACGATCGTCGCGTGAATGCCGGCGAGGCGCGCCGACAACGCGATGGCCTGCGCGTGATTGCCCGACGAATAGGTTAGCACTCCGGCCTTGCGCTGCTCCGCGTCGAAATGCGAAATCGCGTTGTACGCGCCGCGGAACTTGAACGCGCCCATGCGCTGAAAGTTTTCGCACTTGAAGAACACCGACGCGCCGGTGCGCTCGTCGAACGTGCTCGACGTCAGAACGGGGGTACGGTGCGCGACGCCTTCGAGACGCGTGGCGGCGTCGAGGACGTCATCGAAGGTGGGAGCGGGAAGCGCTTGCATCGGCGAAACTCTCCTGGAGCGATGGCGAAGCAGCCATTCTCCCAGCTTCATCCATGCTTTGGAACGGTGCTCGCGCGAGCGCGCGACACCTGCTAGGAAACACGGCGGAAAGCACAACCAGCGATACAAATAGAAGCGGCGTAACCCGGCACAAGCCGGTGTTACGCCGTGGAGGTTCCCGCGCGCGTCACGCGCGCCCGCGCTTCTTAATGACGATAGTACGGGTGCCCGTACCAGCCGCGATAGTAGCCACGGTAGCCGTGGTAGTAGCCACGATAATAAGGATGGCCATAGCCGTAATAGCCTCCGACCACCACTGGAGCCGGGGCGACGACAACCGGCGGCGCATACACCGGCGGAGGCGGCGGCGCGTAATAGACGGGCGGCGGCGCCGCGTACACCGGATAGGCCGGCGCGATCGGCACCCCAAGGCCGATACCAACGGAAACACCTGCCTCAGCAGCCCCGGCAAGTCCCAAGCCGAGTGCGGCTGCAACGACGAATGGAACGATCTTTTTCACTTCTATTCTCCTAGCGCGGCCTGCCAAGGTCGCCGACTGCGCATGCCTCGCATGCTGTGGAATCAATGTATCTAAAAAGCCCCGGCCGAACTGTTCGCATTTGTTGCAAATTGCAAGGGCAAGCCGAAGCGTTTTGCCGGGCGCCGCACGTGCGCGCCCACGCGCCGCCGCAGCGACAGCCAAGGGAGCCGTGAATCAAGGGGTTGCACGCGAGCGACGGGCCGCGGGTCATAGGTCAGATCGAACGCGAGGGGCTTGAGTTCGCGCATCGGTAAACTTTAATTACAAATTCGCTTCAATCCTGACAGCCGGGAGAAATTTCCCAATAAAAAATGCCCGGCTCAATGGCTCGAGCCGGGCACTTTCTCACCTGCGAAGACCGCGCGACTAGCCGACCTTCACGTACACGAATTCGCGGGACACATTGGGCGGCACATACGCGCCGCTGATCCGCACGCGCGGCGTCAGGCGCTTTTTCTGATCCCACCAGCGACGGCGCTGGGCGTGCGTCAGGAACCGCAAGTGTTTTCGGTAAGAAAAAATACTCATCGCTACCCTCCCGATTTTCTGACTACGAACAAAGTACGAAAAATACGACCGTCAAAACCGACTCATCGACCACTGTTCCTGTCACTACGATTGTGAGCAGTTTTCACACCCGTGGGCGTCGCGCCGCCCGATGACCGACCGGTGGCGCCATATCGCCCGCAAACTCATCCGACGACAGCTGCCGAGCCGCGCAAGGGGCCGGCTCGCGCCCGCGCATTGCGGATGCGAGATACTGCTGCTTTCCCGTTCACACGATCTGTCTGGAGCAGGCGACCATGTCCCAGTCTTCCTTGCCGCGCGTCGGCTTCATCGGTGCGGGGCGGCTTGCGCGCTGTCTCGCTCTCGCGTTCGCGCGCGCCGGCTACCCGGTCACCGCGGTGGCGAGCCGCTCGGCCGATTCCGCGCGCCGGCTCGCCGCCCAGTTCGCGCACTGCATGGCCTCTGACGACCCGCAACAAGTCGTCGACGCTGCCGATATCGTTTTTTTAGCCGTTCCCGACGACAGCATCGGTACGACAGCGCACACACTCCGCTTTGGCGGCGATGCGGCAAGCCACCCCGGCAAGGCGCTCGTGCACTGCAGCGGCGCGTCGCCGGTCGAATTGCTGGCGCCGGCGCGCGATCAGGGCGCGGCGATCGGCGGCTTTCATCCGCTGTATCTATTTAGCGGCGAGCTTGCCGATCTCGAGCGGATCGCCGGCTGTTCGGTGACGATCGAAGCCGACGGCGAACTGAAGAAGACACTGACCGCGCTCGCGCTCGCACTGCGCTGCCATCCGCTGTCGATTCCGCCGGGCGGCCGCATGCTGTATCACGCCGCCGCGCACTACGCGGCGAGCTTTGCGCTTTGCAGCCTCGCCGAATGCGTCGCGTTGTGGCGCACGCTCGGCTTCGCCGAGGACGATGCGCTGCGCGCGCTTCTGCCGATGCTCGCCGGCACGATCGAAACGGCGCGCGACAAGGGCCTGCCGAACGCGCTCGCGGGGCCGGTATCGCGCGGCGACACGGGTGTCGTCGAGAAGCAGCTGGCGCTGCTCGAAAGCTTCGACGGCGACCATGCCGCGCTCTACGGTCTGCTGACGCGCCGCGCGGTCACCCTCGCCCGACGGCGTACCGCGCCGCCCGCGACGATTGAAGCGATCTCCGAAGCTGTGGAAGAATCGCTGGGCCGCTCGCTGAATCAGGCGGCAGCAGGTGCAAGCGTCAAGTAAGCCGTGATAATGTGACGTCCGGCGCGCCGGGCGAAGCAGATGCGAACCACGCGACGACCCGCGCCGCGCCTCGGGATCAACAGACGAGAACGCACAATGATCAAGGTCAGCATCCTCTACCCGTACCGGGAAAATGGCCGCTTCGACATGGACTACTACTGCGCGACCCATATGCCGCTCGCGGCGAAGCTGTTCGGGCCGGCGCTGAAAGGCTGGTCGGTCGACGCGGGCCTGAACGCCGGGCCGCCCGGCACGCCGCCTCCTTACGTGGCCGCGGGTCACTTCCTGTTCGACAGCGCGGACGATTTCTATGAAGTGTTCAAGCCCGCGTCCGAGCAACTATTGGCGGATATCCCGAACTACACGGACGGCGGCAATGGCACGATCCTGATCAGCGAGGTCCGGACTTCCGTGTGATGCCGGACAGACAACCACCGGCAGGCGGTGCGCAATGGCGTCGAACCTCCGGTTGGCTAACCAGGTAAATCCAGAAAACCGCCGGCGCGCACCGATCTTGCGACGCCGGCAGCCCACGGCCCGCCGGTGGCCGTTATCAGAAGCATAAGGACCCGAGATGTTTGGCGATATCGCCCGTTTTCTGCTCAATACCATTTTCACGCTGTTCGGCGCCGCGCTGCTGTTACGCGCGTGGCTGCAGGTCGTGCGCCTGCCGCCGTACAACCCGGTCTCGAACGCCGTGCTGCAGGCGACCAACTGGATCGTGCTGCCGCTGCGGCACATTCTGCCGAGCACGCGCAGGATCGACTGGGCGAGCGTGGCCGCGACGCTGATCGCCGCGATTATCTACGTCGTCCTGATGATCGTGATGACCGGCGCCGATCCGCTGACGCTCGTGCCGACGCTGCTGATCGTCGCGGTGCTGACCGCGATCAAGTGGGCGCTCAATCTTGTCATCTGGATGACGATCCTGATGGCGCTGCTGTCATGGCTCAATCCGCGCTCGCCGGCGATGCCGATTCTGTATCAGCTGACGGCGCCGTTTCTGAATCCGCTGCGCCGCGTGCTGCCGAAATTCGGCGGTATCGATTTGTCGCCGATCCTGCTGTTCGTGATCGTGCAGGTGCTGCAGATGGTCGTCACGCGCGCGGCGGTTCAGCTGACTTATTTTGTGATCTGAGCTGATCGCGCTCGAGACGCCGCCGCTTGCGACTGCATGCGGCGGCGTTTTCGTGTCTGCTGATCGTCGTGGCGGCTTCGACCGCCCTCAGGCGGTCAATTTCCGGATCGCCAGGCTCGGTCGCGAGCCGTGGATCAGAACGCACTCCAGTCACTCTGTGCTGCCGCGGCCGCCGCCACGCGCTCGCGCGCAGGCACGGCCGCCGCGGCCTGAGGCAACGCCGGCTGGTCGACGCGCACGCGCGCCGACGCTCGAGTGGGCGCCGGCGCCGGGTTTGGCAAGGCCGCCGCAAAGGCACGGCTTTCCGCCGTCCGGAACACCGACACCGTCTGCTTCATCCTGCGCGCCTGCGCCTCGAGCGATTGCGCAGCCGCCGCGGCCTGTTCGACGAGGGCCGCGTTCTGCTGCGTGGTCTCGTCCATCTGCGTGACGGCCTGGCCGACCTGGTGAATGCTGCGGTTCTGCTCTTCGGAGGCCGTCGCGATCTCGCCGACGATATTCGACACGCGATGAATCGCATCCTTGATATCGGCCATCGTCGTGCTGACTTCGGCCGCCTGCTGCGTGCCGCCCTCGATGATCGCGACCGACGTCGTGATCATCTCCTTGATCTCCTTCGCCGCGCTGGCCGAGCGCTGCGCGAGGTTACGCACCTCGCTCGCGACCACCGCGAAACCGCGCCCCTGCTCGCCCGCGCGCGCCGCCTCGACCGCCGCGTTCAACGCAAGAATATTCGTCTGGAACGCGATGCCTTCGATCACGCCGGTAATTTCCGAGATCTTCGTCGAGCTGCCGCTGATCTCGCCGATCGTGCGCACCATGCCCTCGACCGCCATGTTGCCGGTGTCGACGACCTGTGCGGCCTGAGTCGCGAGCGCGCTCGCGTTTCGTGCGTTGTCGCTGTTGCGGCCGACGGTCTGCGTCAACTCCGACATGCTCGCCGCGGTCTGTTCGAGCGAAGCGGCCTGCTCTTCGGTGCGAGCGGACAGATCGATGTTGCCGCTCGCGATCTGCTGCGAAGCGATGCTGACCGACTCGGCGCTTTCGCGGATCGAGCCGATCGTCGACGCGAGACGCTCCTGCATGTGCGCGACCGCGCGCAGGATGCTGCGCTCGTCGGCCGCGCCGGTGTGCAGGCGCTGGCTCAAGTCGCCGCCCGCGATCTGCTCGACGACCTTCGCGACTTCGGCCGGTTCGCCGCCGATTTGCCGCACGACCGCCCGCGTCACCAGCAACCCCAAGCCGATCGCAATCGCGACGCCGACGAGCGCGCAGCTCGCGATCCACCACGTCACCGAGCGAACCATGTCGACGCCGTTCGCGACGCGCTGTCTGGCCAACTCATCCCGCACGTCCGACAGCTTGATCATCAATGTGCGCAGCTTGACGTGCAGCGGGTCGGTGGTCGATTTGAGCTCGGCGAGCGCGCCGGTCTGATCGCCCTGGTCGGCCAGCGCCATCACCTTCGCGACCGAGCTCATATAGGCCGGATAGGCGGCGTCGAAGTCGCTCAGCAATTGCTTTTGCGCGTCGGTGGTCGCGTGCTTGCGCTCGTAGTCGAACGCCGCCAGGATCGCCGCTTCACCGCCGTGATTCAGGCGCACCGTATCGGCGCGACCCGCCGGCTCCGGATTCAGGATGTATGAATAGAGGCGGCGAAAGTGCGAGGCCGCCTGCCACGCGGCGGTGCCGTCGTCGCGCACCGGCACGAATTCGCGGTCGTACATTTCGGTTTGCATCGTCGCGACTTCGCGCACCTTCAGCACACCGACCGTGCCGACGATGGCCGTCACGAACGCGCACAGCATCAACGAGCCGACCAGCTTGTGGCTCAGTTTCAGATTGGAAAACCACTGCATCTTGGGAAAGTCTCTTGAACAGGATGGGGAGCGCCGGGGGCGTGCCGGCTTGCGCTGCGCAAGCACACGATGTTGGGCAGCATTCGGGTTAACGGCAGGCGCAGACGCCATCTGAAGACGCGCGCCGTTCTGACCGTCAACGCGAACAGGCGCGGTGGCTGTTCGTGCGCGCGAACCATACCCCTGCCCAAACCGCCCAAAAGCCTGTAAAATCGCGAGTTCCGCGGGCGTCGTATAATGGTAATACCCTAGCTTCCCAAGCTAGAGCCGTGGGTTCGATTCCCATCGCCCGCTCCACTTTCCTGCTGAGCATTCAGCGGAAGCTAGCAAGAGCCGCCTCCCTGAAGGCGGCTTTTTTGTAGTGGCAACGGCCCGGCACAGCGCGCAAGCCGCGCAGCCCTCACCCTTGCAGCAGCATCGACGATGATCCACGATCCAAACGACTCCGGTCTCCCGGACGACTCCCCGACTCCCACGAGCGCAGCAGACCGGTCCGCCGGCGACGAAACGCACAACGTCGACGGCACGCCCGGTGCGACGCCGGCCGACACGCTTCATCACCGCCGCATCCGCAGCTTCGTCACGCGCGCGGGTCGCGTGTCGACCGGCCAGCGCCGCGCGCTCGATGAGTTCGGCCCGCGCTTCGTCGTGCCCTACGCGCCGCAGCAGCCCGACTGGACCGGCGTGTTCGGCCGCGAAGCGCCGCGCGTGCTGGAGATCGGCTTCGGCATGGGCGCCACCACCGCGGAGATCGCCGCACAGCGTCCCGGCGACGACTTCCTCGGCGTCGAAGTCCACGAGCCCGGCGTCGGCGCGCTGCTGAAGCTGATCGGCGAGCAGTCGCTGACGAACATCCGCATCATCCAGCACGACGCGGTCGAAGTGCTCGAACACATGATCGCGCCCGACAGCCTGGACGGCGTGCACATCTTCTTCCCCGATCCGTGGCACAAGGCGCGCCACCACAAACGCCGGCTGATCCAGCCGAAGTTCGTCGCGCTGCTCGTGTCGCGTCTGAAGCCGGGTGCGTATCTGCATTGCGCGACCGACTGGCAGAACTACGCCGAACAGATGCTCGAAGTGCTCGGCGCCGATCCGCTGCTCGAAAACACCGCCGACACCTACGCACCGCGGCCCGACTATCGTCCGGTAACGAAGTTCGAGCGGCGCGGCCTGCGGCTCGGCCACGGCGTGTGGGACCTGGTATTCCGCAAGCGCGCCGCCGCATAACGCGACGAAACGGCAAGCCAACGAAAAAAGGTCCGCATTCGCGGACCTTTTTTCATCGCACAGCCAGCCTCAATCGGCCCAGCTCAACCCGCCGCTATAACCGATCAGCAGGATCAGCAGACCGAAGCCGATCCGATACCACGCGAACACCGTGAAGTCGTGCGACGCGACGTAGCGCAGCAGCCAGCGAATGCAAATGAACGCACTGACGAACGCAGCCGCGAAGCCGAGCGCGAAGCTGCCGAGCGCGTCGGTGGTAAGCAGATGCCAGTCCTTGTACAACTCGTAGGCGGTCGCGCCGAAGATGATCGGGATCGCGAGAAAGAAGGAAAACTCGGTCGCGGCGCGGCGCTCGATGCCGAACAGCATGCCGCCGATGATCGTCGAGCCCGAGCGCGAGGTCCCCGGAATTAGCGCGAAGCACTGCGCGAGGCCGACTTTCAGTGCATCGAGCGGGCTCAGGTCGTCGATGCTGCGCACTCGCACCGCCGCGTCGCCGCGCGCACGTTGACGCGCCTCCGCCCACAGGATCACGACGCCGCCCGCAACCAGCGCGAACGCCACCGGCACCGGCGCGAACAGCGCCTCCTTGATCGACTTTTCGAACAGCAGGCCCAGCACGACCGCCGGAATCGTCGCGATGATGACGTTCAGCGCGAAGCGGCGCGCTTCGGGCCGGTTCGGCAGACCCACGATCACGTTGCCGATGCGACGGCGAAACTCCCAGCACACCGCGAGAATCGCGCCGAGCTGGATCACGACATCGAAGGTCTTCGCGTGCTCGTCGGAGAAATCGATAAGACTGCCGACGACGATCAGATGCCCGGTGCTCGACACCGGCAGGAACTCCGTCAAACCCTCGATCACGCCGAGAATCAGCGCTTTGCAAGCCAGTAGCCAGTCCATCCGTGCCCCTTATCGCAGTTGGTTGTCGCAACGAAATGGGCCGGCACGGTCATGACTGGCACGCGCGGCCCTCGTGGCCGCGCGTGCGCGTCATCTTTCGACGATCTGCACGCGTATGCCGTTTGTAAGGATGGTGATTGTACCGGGTTCGTAATGGACGCCGGCAAATTGCAGTTGCTCGGGCTTGAACGTGTAGATCGGACAGTTGGTCAGCAATTGGGTCGCGAGCAGCGCCGCGGCCGCGTTGATCTGCTGCGTGTACATCTGCGCCTGGCCGTTCACGCTGACGTTATCGACACTCGGCGACTTGAGGATCACCGAACGGCTCGCCGCGTCGTAGGCAAGTTCGCTCGACAGCGTGAACACGCCATCGACCGGCTCTTGCAGGAACGGGCTGGCGAAACGCGCGTCGAGCTTCACCTGCACGCGGTTCGCATCGGGCAGCATGCCCACCACCGGATTGCTCAGCGCGACGTCGAACACCTGCGACACCGTGCGCTGATACGGGAATTTGCGCTGCACGGCCTCCTGCACCTGCTTCTGCGAGAACGTGTATTGCGACGGCATGAACGGAAACGTCGGGCTCGCGCAAGCCGCGAGCGACACGGTGATGCCAAGCACGCTGCAGCCGGTCAGCGCGGCGCGCAGAAAGCGGCGCCGGGCCGGCGCTGCGGGTCGAGTCATGCGAAATCTCCTGTGGAAGCCCTTGCGGACATCGGCTCGCGTTGGCTTTGAGGTGGGTGATGGCGCTTATCGCGTGCCGCGCATCATGGATGCGATGCCGGTTGCGTTTGCACTTCGAGTTGCGTGAGCCATGCGAGCGCTTCACCGCGATTCGCGCCGCACATCTCCTGTTGCGGCTGCAGACCCGAGCAGCATGCGGGCCGCTCCGGCCGGCCGAAGATCGCGCAGCGCAGATCGTCGCCGAGTTGCACGCAGCGAACGCCCGCCGGCTTGCCGTTGGGCATACCCGGAATCGGACTCGAAATCGACGGCGCGATACAGCACGCGCCGCAATCTGGACGGCACGCGTGATCGTCCACTCGTGCGCTCTTCAACCTTTGATCCACGTCATCTTTCCTGAACTCAAACCTTGGCAACGCGTTGCCAGACCCGCATTGTGCCACTGCCTGTCTGTGCGACCTTTTTACACAAACGGAGCCCGCAGGCGCGCATTTAAACTGAAAAATCCCGAATGGCCATGCACACGCGATACGCCGCGAGAGCCGCCCACCGTCCGATACCGCTCATGTCCCTAGCCGACACCCTGTTCCGCCCCGACCTGCTCGCGCGCTACAGCGCGAATGGTCCCCGGTATACGTCCTATCCGACCGCGCCGCAGTTCCGCGAATCGTTCGACACCGCCGACTATCGCCGCGCCGCCGCCGATCCGGGTGCCGCGTCGACCGATGTGTCGCTGTACTTCCATATTCCGTTTTGCGACACCGTGTGCTTCTACTGCGGCTGCAACAAGGTCGTGACGAAAAACCGCGCGCACGCGCGGCCGTACCTCGAGCGGCTCAAACGCGAAATCGGCTTGCAGGCTGCGTGTTTCGATACACAGCGGCCCGTGTCGCAACTGCATTGGGGCGGCGGCACGCCGACGTTTTTGTCGCATGACGAGATGACGGAATTGATGGCCGCAACGCGCGAGCACTTCAATCTGCTGCCCGACGATCAAGCCGAATATTCGATCGAGGTCGATCCGCGCGAGGCGTCGCCCGACACGATCGCGCTGCTGCGCCATCTCGGCTTCAACCGGCTGAGCCTCGGGGTGCAGGACTTCGATCCACGCGTGCAGCAGGCGATCAATCGCATCCAGCCGTTCGAGATGACCGCGTCGGTGATGCAAGCGGCGCGCGCGCACGGTTTTCATTCGATCGGCGTCGATCTGATTTACGGCCTGCCGCATCAAACGGTCGCGAGCTTCAGCCGCACGCTCGACACGATGCTCGAACTCGCGCCGGACCGGCTGTCGGTGTTCGCGTACGCGCACATGCCGCAGCTCTTCAAGATGCAGCGGCAGATGAATGCCGCGACGCTGCCGTCGAGCGAGGAGCGGCTCGTTCTGCTGCAACGGGTGGTCGAACGGCTGACACAGGCGGGTTATGTGTACATCGGCATGGATCACTTCGCGCTGCCCACCGACGAGCTCGCGCTCGCGCAGGCACAGCGCACGCTGCATCGCAATTTCCAGGGCTATAGCACGCGGGCCGAGTGCGATCTGATCGGCTTCGGCGCCTCGTCGATCGGCAAGGTCGGCGACGTGTACGCGCAAAACGCGCGAGAGCTGCCCGCCTACACCGACGCGATCGACGCAAGCCGGCTCGCGATCGCGCGCGGCATCCGCCTGTCCGCCGACGACCGTCTGCGGCGCGACGTGATCACGCAACTGATGTGCAACCTCGAACTGCGTTTCGACGAATTCGAGGCGGCGTACGGCATCCACTTCGCCGACACGTTCGCGCCGGAGCTCGCGCGTCTGCGGTCATTCGAGGACGACGGGCTGATCTCGCTCGGCACGCGCAAGCTCGAAGTGCGGATGGCCGGTCGCATGCTCGTACGCAATCTCGCGATGGTATTCGACCGCTATCTCGGCGAGCAGACGCTCACACGGTTCTCGCGCACGGTCTGAGGACCGCTCGTTGCGAACGCGCTGTGGCGGGTGAAGGCAATCGGCTTGCCCGTCGAGCGATTTTCGGCCATAATCTGCGTCTTCCTCGCGCGCTTAACTTCTGATGCGCGCTGCAGTTTCTGCCCAGGTGGTGAAATTGGTAGACGCAGGGGACTCAAAATCCCCCGCCGCAAGGCGTGCCGGTTCGATTCCGGCCCTGGGCACCAAACACTCTTAAACCGGTTTCAACGGTTCCCCACTAAGCCCCGACAGCCAGCCCTGAGCGGGGTTTTTGTTTGTGTGGTCTCCAACGTTTCACCAGCGATTACAGCCCCCATCAGGGGGTCGTTTGGCGTGTTGCCACGATCCGTACACGAAGCCGGGTGAAAAACTTCGGAAGCTGTACGGCGGCGGCCTGCTTCTGATCACGCCAACGACCAACAAGCGATGCATTTTCAAGTACCGTTTTGCCGGAAAGCTACGGGTTCCCAAGCGCACGCGATATCAAGCACCCGATGAGTGAAGCGGCTATCAATGCCGCGCTTCGGCGGCTTGGCTCCTATGCGCGCATGGAGATAACCGGCCACCGCTTCCGGGCGATGGCGCGCACGATCCTACATGAAGAACTGGAAGAGCCCTTTCCGTTTCTGCCTCACGGCAGCGGAAGCTTGCTGTCATCGAGCCGGCGCGGAGGATTGGCTCCCCAACGTGCTCTTATCTGTTCCGGAGTCTCGGGAGGCCATTTCACGCCCATCCTGATGATGCGGTCCCGGATTTGGACCAGTTTCCTGTAGGCCGGTGAATCAGTCGCGAAGGTATTAATGTCGTCCCATATCCCTAGTGGGAATGACTCGCCGTTAATGTTGTAGGTGTTGGGGTTTGCCCCATGGTCCAGCAGGTAGTCAATCTGATCTAGTGCGCGATTTGCCAGCGCTTCATACAGCACTGAATTGCGCAACGAATCGCGTCGGTTCACATCCGCGCCACGCTCCACCAGCAGCTTGAGTGAGCCAGATGTCGACTCTTTTGCAACAAAGAAAATTAATGGATCTCCCTTGTAGACCAAATTAGGATCAACGCCCCCGTCCAGCATCGCGCGCAGGAATTCCGGGTGGGAGCTGTTGAGCAGGACCCCAAGGGGGCTGCCAAAATCCGGTACGGCCTGCAAGGGATCAGCCCCGGCCCTCACCACCTGCGACGCAACCGCAAGCCGATGCGGGTCGCGCTGCAACGCCTCCTGGACCGCAAAAAACAGCATCGTCATGTTCTTGCGCCCAGGCGTGTTCAGGTCCGTCTTCGGTGCCAGCCGCCTGACCTGCTCCATGTCGCCTCGCTCGATGGCCTGCGCCAGTTCGAGTTGCGGGCCACCAAAGAAATCAGTGGCGGGAAATTTTTTCATTGCATGAACCAAAGGAGATAGCGCTAGTAACAGCACCGGCACGATAAGGATTCGGTTGAGTGTTTTCATCGCTTTCAGCCTCGTTATTTCAAGGCAGAGGAAGTTTGCTGTCATCGAGCCACCGCGGTGCGTTTGCCCCCCAGCGCGCTCGAATCTGTGCCGGTGTCTCCGGGGGCCATTTCACACCCATCCTGATGATGCGATCCCGAATCTCGATTAGCTTTATGTAGGTCGGGGAATTGGGCGCGGAAGCGTTATCGGCAATGCGTGTTGATAGCGCCTGAGGAAACGACAGGCCTTTGATAT
The DNA here is from genome assembly GCF_040948755.1 of Paraburkholderia sp. BR13444. Lineage (NCBI taxonomy): Bacteria > Pseudomonadati > Pseudomonadota > Betaproteobacteria > Burkholderiales > Burkholderiaceae > Paraburkholderia > Paraburkholderia sp. BR13444. Next base: position 604,641 of record NZ_JBFPKM010000002.1, read on the forward strand.
CGTAGGTGTTGGGATTCGCACCATGATCCAGCAAGTAGTCAATCTGATCTAGTGCACGATTTGCCAGCGCCTCATATAGCACTGAATTGCGCAACGAATCGCGCCGGTTCAGATCGGCGCCACGCTCCACCAGCAGCTTGAGCGAGCCAGATGTCGACTCTCCTGCAACAAAGAAAATTAATGGATCTCCCTTGTAGACCAGATTAGGATCAACGCCCCCGTCCAGCATCGCGCGCAGGAATTCCGGGTGCGAGCTGTTGAGCAGGACCCCGAGGGGACTACCAAAATCCGGTACGGCCTGCAAAGGATCGGCCCCGGCCCTCACCACCTCCGACGTAACCGCAAGCCGATGCGGGTCGCGCTGCAACGCCTCCTGAAACGCAAAAAACAGCATCGTCATGTTCTTGCGCCCGGGCGTGTTCAGGTCCGTCTTCGGAGCCAGTCGCCGGACCTGCTGCATGTCACCCCGCTCGATGGCCTGCGCCAGTTCGAGTTGCGGGCCGCTAAAAAAATCAGTGGCGGGAAATTTTTTCATTGCATGAACCACAGGGAATATCGCCAGTAACAGCACCGGCACGATAAGGATTCGGCTGAGTGCTTTCATCGCTTTCAGCCTCGCTATGACAGTGTTTCAAGTACGGTGATGTCCTCCGCCTTCTGCTGCTCTATGCCGTCTATTGCCTGCGTGATGAAGTGCCGCGACACGGGCGAGCCGCTGCCGGGAAGGAGATAGGGAGTACCGGCTGCACCGGGCAGGGGCGTCCACGTCTGTGCGACGGTCAGAATGTCGCCGTTCACATGGTAGGCATTGATGTTCGATGGCGTGACCTGGCCGCCGTAGTGTTCGACCGTCTTCGGGTGCAGGCCGGCGGCGTTGAAGCTCCAGCAGTCCTTGCCGCTGGCCAAAGAAGCGGCAGAACACAGACCGCCACCTAGCGAGTGTCCGGCAATATCAATTGGTGCCTGTGTGCGGCGCATCTTCCATCCAATATCTACGGCTCGCCTGTAGTAAGGCGATGTCATATCCGCGCTCTGGTTTGAGTTGTTCGACCAGTCGCTCAGGCTCGTCATTTCGGTTCCCTTGAAGGCGAGTGTCGGATTCATATCGGCACCGAAGACCGCCGCATCCGGTTCGTATAGCTGCGCCCTGAAGTTCGCGCCTTCGATTTCCAGGTCTATTGGCTTCAAGCCGTACTGCCGTAGAAATCCCCTATCCCCGCTGCGGTTCACCCACCCTTCGGGCACCGGCCCGGACGGCTCGTAGACATGATCGGAGAGTCTGGCCTTCTCCACCGCGACATTGTTGCGTGCGAGCCGTTCAGCCGCCGCCCGCACGCGCCCGGACATGGCCGCATTGCCCGCCGCAATCAGCGCCTTGCGCGTCTGCCACCGCTGCGCCTTGGTCAGTGCCTGTGGTATCTCGATGTGTGGCGGTGTCGCCCTGGCTGCGCGCGCAGCGGCTAACTGGGCTTGCCAGGTGGCCGGATCATACTCGACGGACCGAATGGGTTCGCCGTCCGGATGACTGCCGGTCCTCGCTACGGGATTTCTTAACGGCGTGCTGCTGTAGGGTGACGGAAACAGGCCATTGCGCGGACCTTTAATGGCAAGCAGTTTGCCCCGGCGAACCTCTTCGAGAAGAGCAACGATGACCCACCAGCCATCGGTGTCAGGGTTACGGTCCCGCACGTTATGAAAAAACAGCCAGTGACTGTCAAGGAGATTCCTGACAAGCTTTCGGTCCTCCTCCCACTTGCTGTGATTGAGTTCGGCAATCTCAAGAAATTCCCGGGTCTCCGCCTTGGCCTTCGGAAGGTCTGCGGCCTTGCCGAGGCACGCCTTATAGCGCCACTCGTCACAGATGACATAACAGGCACCCGATGGCCGCTGGCAGAACAGCTCCACGGAGTGCATCTCAAATACGGACAGGGACATAGGTGTGTCGTTGGTCTATCTGAAGTCGCTGCCGGAGTTGACAGCAGTCAGATAATTACCGTGCGACAGGCAGTCCGTACATGGGCGACCGCCCAAAATCTCCGCCTTCCGAAGAAACAGAAAAGCCCCCGCAAGAACACGGAGGCTCTCCGCGCCCGCAGGCTCACGAACTTTGCATCCTGCTCCGCGAGCAGTTCTCTGATACCCATTGCACCTTCATGCAAAGACCTTAGAGGAGCCGCGCCACACCAGGATCGTTCATCCAGGCTGGTAAGCCCGCTCTCGCCATCCCACCTCTGACGGTGGAAAGTACCTTGCAACACAGAGCAGGTAAATGATCAGCGCCGCGACCGTATAAGACACAAACCGCGCCGCAAAGAACAGCAAGACCACGACGACTGCGACCAGCAGCATCTCCAGTCTCGGACCGAGCGCCGACAACTGCCCGTCGCGCGCTTCGAATGCGGTGCCCAGCAGAATCAGCAACGGGATCAGCGCGAGCACCATGTGGATCGGCTCGAGGATCGGATAAGCCACGAGCATCGTCATCGAGGCGAGCGCGTAGTCGATGCGGCTGTCCCGATGGCGGCGAAACACCAGATACGCGGACAGCAGGCAAGCAGCCAGCACCAACGCATGCGAGACAATCGACAGCAACGTACCGGACATCGGCATGCCGAGCGTCGCCGATAGCGTCTGCAACGCGCCCCGCACGGCGTTGTTCATCGGCGCGCCGCCACCGCTCATCGCCAGTGCCATGCCATTCAGGCGCGGCATGTCCGACACGAAGTAGTGCCACAGAACGTCGAAGCCGAGCCGCGCTCCGGTAATCAGCGTCAAGGCAATCGCAACGACGCTCGCCATCACGAACGTGCGCCATTCGCGGCGCAGCAACAGCAGACCGGCGACGGCGAGAGGCGTGAGCTTGATCGCGATCGCGAAGCCGAGAAAGAGCCCAGCGGCATAGCCTTTGCCACGCTCGATCAGCGCGAAGGTCGCAACCAGCAGGAAGAACAGCAGTTCGTTGGACTGGCCGTCGTAGGTATCTTCGACGAGCGGAAAGCTCAGCAGCGCCACCGCCACCAGCAGCAGGCTAACGCTGCGCTCCGCGCCGCGGTACGCCATCGTGACGACGAGATACAAAGCCAGCGCGAACAACACGATCGACGCACTCACCCAGACGATTTTCGCGGCGAGCGGCGTCAGCAGCGCGAGCGGCGCAAACACCAGCGCGAACTGCGGCGGGTAGGCGTAGAAGATGTCGTCGCCCGTCGAGCGCGCGCCGATGCCCTGCAAGAACGCGATCAGCGCGTCGTGATCGTACAGGCGCGCCGGGTCGTGCAGCACGACGTCGAAGGCGTACAGGTAGAAATTGAAATCGCCGAAGGCGTCGGGGACGTCGCCACGAAACTTCGCGACGACGTGCAGGATGCGCAGCGCGAGGCAGGCTACCGCAATCAGCAGAAGGAGCGCGGCACCCGCGCCGAAGTTCGACCTGGTCCGTACCGCGCCTGAGTTGAACATGGTGTCTCTCCGCGCCGGCTTCGTGCCGGACGACCGGACAGAGATTACCGGTTCGCAAAAATCGATCTGTGCGCTCGCCCACACGGGAGCGACCTATGTGGGGAACTTCGCCGCGTGAAGATCAGCTCGCAATCCCCACGCTAGCGCGAGTCGCCTCGCGGCGCCGCTTGATCACGTAGCCGCCCCACATCAGCACGAGCCATGCCGGCACCAGCCAAACCGAGACCGACAAGCCCGGCGTCAGCGCCAGAATCACGAGGATCAGCGCCATGAACGCGAGGCAGATCCAGTTGCTGAGCGGAAACCAGAACGAGCAGAACACCAGCGTCTCGCCCGCGGCCACCATCGCCTTGCGCGACTTCAGATGCGTGAGGCTGATCAACGCCCAGTTCAGCACCAGCGCCGCGACCACCAGCGACATCAGCAGACCGAGCGCTTCGGCCGGGATCACGTAGTTGATGATCACGGCTGCGAACGTCGCGAGCGCGGACAGACCGATCGCCAGATACGGCACGCCGCGCCGGTCGACCTTCAGCAGCGCGCGCGGGGCGTTGCCCTGCTCGGCGAGACCGTACAGCATGCGGCTATTCGCGTAGACGCCGCTGTTGTACACCGACAGCGCCGCGGTCAGCACGACCACGTTCAGCACGTTGGCGGTCAGTGACGAGCCCATCTGCGAGAAGATCATCACGAACGGGCTGCCGCCCGCCGCCACCTCGTTCCACGGATACAGCGACAGCAGCACCGCGAGCGAGCAGATATAGAAAATCAGGATCCGCAGGATCACCTGATTCACGGCCTTCGGGATGCTTTTCTGCGGCTCGGCGGCCTCGGCCGCCGTAATGCCGATCAGCTCCAGCCCGCCGAACGAGAACATGATCACAGCGAGCATCATGAACAGGCCGTGAAAGCCGTGCGGGAAAAAGCCGCCGTGACGCCACAGGTTCGCGACCGTCGCCTGCGGGCCGCCGTGACCGCTGATCAGCAGATAGCCGCCGAACACGATCATGCCGATCACCGCCGCGACCTTGATGATCGCGAACCAGAACTCGGTTTCGCCGTAGGCCTTCACGTTGGCGAGATTGATCGCGTTGATGATCGCGAAGCACACCAGCGCCGACAGCCATGTCGGCACGCCCGGCCACCAGAAATGCACGTAGGTGCCGACCGCGGTCAGCTCGGCCATGCTGACGAGCACATAGAGCACCCAGTAGTTCCAGCCCGACAGGAAGCCCGGGAAATCGCCCCAGTACTTGTATGCGAAGTGGCTGAACGAGCCGGCGACCGGCTCTTGCGCGACCATCTCGCCGAGCTGGCGCATGATCATGAACGCAATGACGCCGCCGATCGCGTAGCCTAGGATCATCGACGGACCCGCGGCCTGCAGCACGCTGGCGGAGCCGAGAAAGAGGCCGGTGCCGATCGCGCCACCCAGCGCGATCAACTGGATGTGACGATTCTTGAGCCCGCGCTTCAGGCCCTCTTGCTGCTTTGCACTATTCATTACGCCCTGCTGTGTGGAGATCGCTGCGTGTGGCCGCTGCGTGTAGAACGCTGTCGAGGGCAGCGCTGTGGCCGATTGCACGGCCGGACAGCACGCGTCCGGTCCGGCAAAACCGATAATTTTACCCGACCGATATTCCTCTGACGTTCGTAGCCGCCCGCCTTCGTTGTGCGCCGCACTCAAGCGCGCGGATTGTGATTGTCACGGGGATGGCACGCGAGTATGTTGCCGGAGTCCACTTTTCAAGCTGCGGAGCTTCAACATGTTGCCCAAACGTCTGCTTTGCGCCGCTGCGTTGTGTCTCTGTTTCGCGGGCGTCGGTACACCCGCGCTTGCGCAAACGGCGGCGGCCCCCGCTACCGCCAGCACGCCGCCTGCCGCCGCGCTCGGCGGCCCGGTGCGCAACATCGTGCTCGTGCATGGCGCGTTCGTCGACGGCTCGAGCTGGAACGGCGTGGTCGCCAAGCTGCAGCAAAAGGGTTATCACGTGAGCTCGGTGCAGAACCCGCTGACATCGCTCGCCGACGACGTTGCCGCGACCCGCCGCGTGCTCGATCGCGAGAACGGCCCGGTGCTGCTGGTCGGGCATTCGTGGGGCGGCGTCGTGATCACCGAGGTCGCCGCGAATGCGCCGAACGTCGCCGGGCTCGTGTATGTCGCCGCGCTTGCGCCGCAACTGCACGAATCGGCGACGGACGTGATGAAGGCCGGCGGGCCGATGCCGGCCGGCCAGAGCATCAGCAAGGACGCGAACGGGTTTTTGTGGCTCGACCGCGCGCGCTATCACGCCGACCTCGCCGCCGACGTGCCCGAGACCGTCACCCGCGTGCTCGCCGCCGCGCAGGTACCGATCGCCGCGAGCGCATTCGACGAACCGGTCGATCAGGTCGGCTGGAAAGACAAACCATCGTGGTACGTGCTGACGACGAAAGACCGGGCGGTGTCGCCGGATTTGCAGAAAATGATCGCCGGGCGCATCGGCGCGAAGGTGGTGCCGGTCGCGTCGAGCCACCTCGCGCCGGTGTCGCACGCCGGGGCGGTGGCCGAGGCAATCGATCATGCGGCGCGCGAGTTGAGCCGGCAGCAGCAGTAGGCCACCGCAATAAGCTGTCAGCGGCTCGGCGTGCCGCGGCTCAGCGCAACATGAACGACATCGCCGATAGACAGTTCAGCATCCGCACCGCATGCTCGGCCGACGCCGCACTGAAACGCAACGTCACGCCATCGACACGCGTGAGCGTCGGCCATTGGCAGAACAGATCGGCAAGCCCGCTCGTTTGCACGCGCAGTTCGCAGTCGACTGCTCGCGGCTCCCCACGCGTCGCGGCAGGCGCGCGGCCCGCTTCGATATGCTGACGGACCACGTCGCGCGCGGCAGCCCGCAGCGCCTCGCGCACGCTCGCGGGCGACTGCGTGACGCCGCTTGCCTGACCGGTCGCGGTCTTCGTGACGACGAAATGCGCGCCGGGAAAACGCGGCGCGGTTTCCTCGGCGAACACGTCGTCACCCGATAAAAGCGCGACACGTGCGCCATATTCTTCAGCGAGCGCGCCGTACAGCCCCGCTTCGCCTAGCTCCACGCCATTGAACGCGACGCGCGCGAACGCGAAGCTGTTGATCGTGTGCGCGAGAATGCCGCGCGTTTGCGCCTTCGCGTGATAGCCGATCATGAAGACGAGTGCCGCGCCGTATTCGAGCCCGGCCATCATGCCGAGCGTGCGCGGCTTGCCGAGCACGACCTGCGCGCGCGGATCGAGCAGATCGGGCAGCAGGTTGCGAAAGCCGCCGTGCGAATCGTTGACCCACACGTCGGTCGCGCCGCCCGCGAACGCGCCTTCGATGGCGGCGTTGGCTTCGAGCGTCATCCAGCGTCGCGCGGCTTCGTATTCGCCGTTGCCCGCGCGCGTCTGCTCGGCATGAAACACGCCGGCGATGCCTTCGATGTCGGTGGAGATCAGGACTTTCATCGCGCGGAATTCCTCAGCAGTTGGGCAAGATCGGGCACGCTGTCGCGCAGCGACAGCCGCCTATGGCCGTCGCGACCGGTGACGGATTCGGCGCTCCACAATGCATCGACGATCGCCTGTTCGACGCTGTCGGCGCACGCGCGAAACAGCGGGTCCATACAATGATCGGCGACGAGCGGCGGCAGCGCGACGAAGTCCGCGCCGTGCGGCACCGTGTATGCGGTCGAAAACGCCAGCGCGATATCGCCGCTGCCGTGGCCGTACACCGAGCCGGTACGCGCGAGACCCGCCGCCGCGCGCAACGACAGGCGTTTCAATTGGCGCGCGTCGAGCGGTGCATCGGTCGCGACGATCATGATGATCGAACCTTGCTCGGGTTTGTCGGAGGTTGCGCTGGCAGCAGCATTAGCAGCATTTGCCGCCTCAGCCGCAGCCGCGCGTTCGGCCAGCACGCGGCCGAGCGGCGTGCCGTCGATCGTCAGCATCGGCAGACGGCCGAAGTTGGCCAGCACGAGCGCACCGACGGTGTAGTCACGGCCCGCCGCACTGACCACCCTTGACGCAGTGCCGATGCCGCCCTTCAGATCGAAGCACGACATGCCGCGCCCCGCGCCGACCGCACCGCTCGCGACATCGGTACTCGCGGCATCGAACGCTTCGTTGAAATGCTGTTCGGTCACGGCGAGCGCCTGAATATCGTTCAGGTAGCCGTCGTTGCATTCGAACACTAGCGGATTGACGGTCGACCATTCGCGGCCGATGCGCGGATTCGCGCGAATCGCCGCGCGGATCTGCGCCTGCGCGACCGTACCGACGCCGAATGTGTTGGTCAGCGCGATCGGCGTCTCCAGCGCGCCGAGTTCGTCGAGTTGCACGAGCCCGACGCTCTTGCCGAAGCCGTTGATCACCGACGCGGCGGCCGGCACCTTGTCGACGAACGGATCGCCGCGGTGCGGTCGGATCACGGTGACGCCGGTTTGCAACGCGCCTTCGGCAAGCGTGCAATGACCGACGCTGACGCCGTCCACGTCGGCGATCGTGCCGAGCGCTCCGGCCGGCAACGTGCCGATATGCGGCGCACGCTCAGCCGAGTGATGGTTATTCGTGCTCATGGCCGATCCAGCTTCGGGTCGAGCGCATCGCGCAGACCGTCGCCGAGCAGGTTGAACGCGAGCACGGTCAGAAAAATAGCGAGGCTCGGAAACAGCGCGATATGCGGCGCGGTCACCATATCGGCGCGCGCTTCGTTGAGCATCGCGCCCCACTCGGGCGTCGGCGGCTGCGCGCCCAGGCCGAGGAACGACAGGCTCGCCGCCGTGATGATCGACGTGCCGATGCGCATCGTCAGATACACGACGACCGATGAAATCGTGCCCGGCAGAATATGCCGCACGATGATGGTCCAGTCCGACGCGCCGATGCTGCGCGCCGCTTCGATATAGGTGAGCTGTTTGAGCATCAGCGTATTGCCGCGCACGAGCCGCGCGAACGCCGGGATGCTGAAGATCGCCACCGCGCTGATCACGTTGATCATGCCGTTGCCGAGAATCGCGACCACGCCGATCGCGAGCAGAATGCCGGGGAACGCAAACAGCACATCGGCCACGCGCATCGTGATGCGATCCCACCAGCCCTCGTAGTACCCGGCAAGCAGACCGAAGAACGTGCCGATCACCGCGCCGATCGCAACGGACAGAAAGCCCGCTTCGAGCGAAATGCGCGAACCGACGAGGATGCGGCTGAAAATATCGCGGCCCAGCGAATCGACGCCGAACCAGTGCGCGGCCGACGGCCCCGCGTTCAGCGCGTCGTAGTCGAAGAAATTCTCGGGGTCGTACGGCACGATATGCGGCGCGATGATCGCGATCACGATCAAGAGCAGCACGAACACGCCGGCGGCCAGCGCGACATGCTGCTTGCGGAACTTGCGCCAGAACTCGCTCCACGGCGTGCGGATCGCGCGTTCGGCGAGCGTGGGATTGGCCGCGTTCGGCCCGGTGGCAGTGGTGCTCATGCGGGCCTCACTTGAAACGGATGGTCGGGTTGATCACCGCGTACATCACGTCGACGATCAGGTTGATGATGATGAATTCGAGCGAGAACAACAGCACCTCGGCCTGGATGATCGGATAGTCGCGCATCGACACCGCATCGATCAGCAGGCGCCCGAGGCCCGGCCAATTGAACACCACTTCGACGACGATCGAGCCGCCCAGCAGAAAGCCGAACTGCAGGCCCATCATCGTGACGACGGGAATCAGCGCGTTGCGCAGGCAGTGCTTGACGATTACGAGCCGCTCGGGCACGCCCTTCGCACGCGCGGTGCGCACGAAGTCCTCGTGCAGCACTTCGACGAACGAGGCCCGCGTGAAGCGCGCCATCACGGCCGCGACCGCCGCGCCGAGCGTCAGCGACGGCAGCACGTAGCTGCGCCACGAACCGTCGCCGACGATCGGCAGCCAGCCGAGCTGCACCGAGAAAATTTCCATCAGCAGCATGCCGAGCGCGAACGCCGGAAACGAAATGCCCGATACCGCGAGCGTCATGCCCAGCCGATCCGGCCAGCGGTTGCGCCACACCGCCGAGGCGATGCCGATCGCCATGCCGATCACGACCGCCCACACCATGCTCGCGATCGTCAGCCACAGCGTCGGGAAGAAGCGTTCCGCGATCTCCTGGCTCACCGGCCGCTTGCTGCGCGTCGAAACACCGAAGTCGCCGTGCGCGATGCGCCAGAAGAAGCGGACGAACTGCTGCGGCATCGGCTTGTCGAGGCCGAGGTCGGCGCGCACCAGCGCGACGGTCGCTTCGTCCGCTTCGGGACCGGCGGCGAGCCGCGCCGGATCGCCCGGCAGCAGATGCACGAACAGGAACACCAGCACGGCGACGATGAAGAGCGTCGGCAGCAGGCCTAGCAGACGTTTGACGAGGAAGTTCAGCATGAAACCAGTCCGGCAAATGAGCGGCGAATGTGCGGCAAACGAGGCGGGCCACGACGAAACGTGTGCCGCCTCGTCAGCTCATCACTTGATCGCGATCTCGTCGAAGTTGAACGAGCCGTCCGGCGCGACGTAAGCGCCCGACAGACGCTTGCTGCGCGCATACACGACCTTCTCCTTGACGAGGAAGATCCACGGCGCGTCGGCCCAGATGCGCTTCTGCGCGTCGGCGTACAGCGCGGCCTTCTGCGTGCGGTCGGTGGTTTCGAGCGCCTGTTTCAGATCGTTGTCCACCGCGTCGCTCTTGTAGTACGACGTGTTGACCATCTTCGGCGGCATCGAGTAGCCCGCGAGCAGCGGGCTGATCGCCCAGTCCGCCTCACCGGTCGACGACGACCAGCCGGCGTAGTACATACGCACCGGCGCGGTCGCCGGGTCCTGCGCGCTTTCGACCTTGGCGACGCGCTGACCCGCTTCGAGCGCCTCGACGCTCGCCTTGATGCCGACCTGCGCGAGTTGCTGCTGCACGAACTGGATCACCTTCTGCGCGGTCGAGTAGTTATACGCGGACCACAGCGTCGTTTCGAAACCGTTCGGATAGCCCGCTTCCTTCAGAAGTGCGCGCGCCTTCGCCGGATCGTACGGCCAGGGTCCGAGCTTGACCGCATAGTCGACGCCCTCCGGCACCACGCCGTCGGCCGGCGTCGCGTAACCGGCGAACGCGACCTTCGTCAGCGCTTCCTTGTTGACCGCGTAGTTCAGCGCCTCACGCACCTTCGGGTTATCGAACGGCTTCTGGTTCATGTTCATGCTGATGTAGCGCTCGATGATCGACGGCGCCGCGATCAGATCGACCTTCGGGCTCGACTGCAGTTGCGCGGCCTGCTCGAACGGCACCTGGAACGCGAAGTCCGCCTCGCCGGTGCGCATCAGCGCGGCGCGCGTGTTGTTGTCGACGACCGGCTTCCAGTCGATCGCGTCGATCTTCGGATAGCCCTTCTTCCAGTAGCCGCCGAACTTCTTCACGGTCAGGTCGCCGGCCGGGTCCCACTTCACGAGTTCGAACGGACCCGTGCCCACCGGATGAAACGCGATGTCCTTGCCGTACTTCTTGAGTGCATCCGGCGAGATCATCACCGCCGACGGATGCGCGAGCACGTTGACGAATGCCGAGAACGGCGCCTTCAGCGTGACGCGCACCGTGTACGGATCGACCACTTCGGTCTTCTCGATGCGGCTGAACATGTTGTAGCGCTTCAGTTTGTTGGCCGGATCGGTCACGCGATCGAAGTTCGCCTTCACGGCGGCCGCGTTGAAGTCGGTGCCGTCCTGGAACTTCACGCCGTGGCGCAGCTTGATCGTATAGACGCGCGCGTCGGGGCTCGCCTCATAGCTGTCGGCCAGCACGTTGACGAGCTTCATGTCCTTGTCGAAGCCGAACAGCCCCTGGTAGAACGACTTCGCGACCGCCTGCGACAGCGTGTCGTTCGCGTCGTACGGATCGAGCGTCGTGAAGGTCGACGCGACGGCCATCACGGCCGTGGTTTCGGCGTGCGCCAGATTGCCCGCAAGCATCGCGAACACCACCGCGCCGCCGCTGACGAGCGCGCGCAAACGAAACGGAGAGGACGGGAACAGCAGGTTCATGAGATTGCTCCAGGCTGCGAGTTAATGGTGTGACCGGGTCTTTATGGTTGGCTCGTGCTTCAGTTGGTTTGTGCCGCGGTTGCTCGTGCTGCAGTTTTGCTTCAGGTCTTTCCGCTTCAACGCGATGCGGCGCTTCGCTCAATACGCGCCGCCGACGCGATGCTGTGCGACGAAGTGATCCGGTCCCACCGCGACGAGCGGCGCGACCACCGGCTCGTCGTGCAGCGCGCGGATCGGGCTCGGAATATCGTCGGCGGCAAGCAGGCGTTTCGCGTGACGGCGCGCAGGATCGGCGACCGGCACCGCGCTCATCAGCTTCTTCGTGTACGGATGCTGCGGCGCCTCGAACACCGCGCGACGCGGACCGATCTCGACGATCTGGCCGAGATACATCACCGCGACGCGATGACTGACGCGCTCGACCACGGCCATGTCGTGCGAAATGAACAGATATGCGACGCCGAGTTCGCGCTGCAGATCGAGCATCAGATTGACGATCTGCGCCTGCACCGAGACGTCGAGCGCGGACACCGATTCGTCGGCGATCACGACTTTCGGATTCAACGCGAGCGCGCGGGCAATCGCGATACGCTGACGCTGCCCGCCCGAAAACTCATGCGGATAGCGACGTGCGGCCTCGGCCGGCAAGCCGACTTTCTCGAGCAGCCACGCGACGCGCGCCTGCGCTTCGGCACCCTGCGCGACGCCGTGCACGAGCAGCGGCTCCATGATCGAGAAGCCGACGGTCAAGCGCGGATTCAACGACGCGAACGGGTCCTGGAAAATAAACTGGATATCGCGGCGCAGCGCCTGCAACGCGGGCCCGCTCAGCGAGCTGATTTCCTTGCCAGCGAATTCGATCGAGCCGCTCTGACTTTCGACGAGCCGCAGCAGCGAGCGGCCCGTGGTCGACTTGCCGCAGCCCGACTCGCCGACCAGTGCGAGCGTCTCGCCGGGCCGCAAATCGAAGCTGACTTTTTCGACCGCATGCACGCGGCCCGTCATGCGGCCGAACAGGCCGCTGCGAACCGGAAAGCGCGTGACCAGATCGCGCACGCGCAGAATCGGCGGCGTGTCGTCGCGCACCGGCGGCTGCGCTTCTTCGGCGACGGCGGCGTCTGGCTGCACCGCGGCATCGGCGCCGTTCGCGCCGGCTTGCTCGACGGTCAGGATCGGGAAGCGCGCGGGCCGATCGGTGCCGTGCATCGAGCCGAGCCGAGGCACCGCCGCGAGCAGCGCCTTCGTGTACGGATGCGACGGCGCGGCGAAGAGCGCGTCCGATGCGCCTTCCTCCACCTTCTCGCCGCGATACATCACGAGGACCCGGTCGGCCACTTCGGCGACCACGCCCATGTCGTGCGTGATGAAGATCACGCCCATGTTCATCTCATCCTGCAAGCCGCGGATCAGTTGCAGGATCTGCGCCTGAATCGTCACGTCGAGCGCGGTGGTCGGCTCGTCGGCGATCAAGAGCGCGGGCTTGCACGACAATGCCATCGCGATCATCACGCGCTGGCGCATGCCGCCCGACAGCTGATGCGGGTAGCGCGCGGCGACGCGCCTCGCCTCCGGAATCCGCACGAGTTCGAGCAGACGCAAGGTTTCGGCGCGCGCGGCCTCGCGGCTCTTGCCCTGGTGCAGCGCGATCGCCTCGCTGATCTGGTCGCCGACCGTGAAGACCGGATTGAGCGAGGTCATCGGCTCCTGGAAGATCATCGCGATGTCGGCGCCACGCACCGTGCGCATCGTGCCCGAAGACGTCTTCGCGAGATCGAGCACACTGCCGTCGCGCCGCCGGAACGCGATGCTGCCGCCGGCAAGTCGCCCGCCGCCGTGCTCGATCAGCCGCATCAGCGCCAGCGACGTGACCGACTTCCCGGAACCCGATTCGCCGACGATCGCGAGCGTCTCGCCGCGCTCGACCGTAAAGGACAGATTGCGGACCGCGTTGAACGTCGAGTCGCCGCGGCGGAACGCGACCGTCAGATCCTCGACCGCGAGCACGCGCTGCGGCGGCAGGGTTTCGATGAGCGGGCTGGCGGTATGCGAGGAAGTCGGCACGGTGATTCCTTTGCTTTGAATTCGAACGCGGTTAGCGATAGATCGCCGTCACCGGCGCTTCGCCCAACCGTGCGAAACCGCGGTACATGCCTTCGGTGTTGAACGGCAGCGTGACGTTGCCATGCACGTCGACGGCGACAAGTCCGCCGCGTCCGTCGATCTTCGGCAAGCGGTTCATCACGACGTCGTGCGCGGCCTGTTCGAGCGACACCTGGCGATAGGCCATCTGCGCGGCGACGTCGTAGGCGGCGACCATGCGCATGAACATTTCGCCGGAGCCGGTGGTCGATACCGCGCAGGTCGCGTCGTCGGCGTAGCAGCCGGCGCCGATCAGCGGCGTGTCGCCGACACGGCCCACCTGCTTGTTGGTCACGCCGCCCGTCGAGGTCGCGGCGGCGAGATGCCCATGACGGTCGAGCGCGACCGCGCCGACGGTGCCGAACTTGCGGTTCGGATCGATCGGCTCGTGCGGCATCGGGTCGCCGTTGCGTGAAGCCGCGGACGCGAGCGTCGCGGCGTCGTGATCGAGCATCGGACGCTGCTGCTCGCGTGCGAGTTGCCATTGGCGATAGCGCGCGTCGGTATTGAAGTAGCTGTTATCGACGAACTCGAGCCCCTGCGCGGCCGCGAACGCTTCCGCGCCTTCGCCGGTGAACAGCACGTGGTCGCTGCGCTCGAGCACGCGGCGCGCGGCGAGAATCGGATTGCGCACGCGCTTCACGCAGCAGATCGCGCCCGCGTCGAGCGTGCGGCCGTCCATGATCGCGGCGTCGAGCTCGTGCGTGCCGGCCGCGGTGTAGACCGCCCCGTGACCCGCGTTGAAGAGCGCGCAGTCTTCAAGCAGCCGCACCGCTTCACTGACCGCGTCGAGCGCGCTGCCGCCGTCGGCGAGCACGCGCTGGCCGGCGCTCAGCACCGCGTTGAGCGCCGCGTGATATTCGGCTTCGGCGCTGGCCGACATCGACGTGCGCAGGATCGTCCCTGCCCCGCCGTGAATGGCAATGACTGCGTTGGAGTTCATCGTTTGGATTGTGGAGTGCGGTTGGTTCGGGGAGTGCGGACTGCCGGGATGGCTTTTGCTTCGGTATCCGTTGCTTCGATGCCCTTGGCCTGGCCGCCGTCGGGCTTTGCGCGCGCGGCTTTGCTCGCGGCGCGCGCCGGTTCCTGCGCGGCGCCGGCCGCGCCGGACTGCGGATCGAACAGCCACGGCAGCACGAACTCGCTGACCTCGGCGGCCGCCTTGACGGAGCGTTGCGCGCGATAAGCGACCGCGTCGCACAACGCCTCGATGACCGCGAGCACGGCCGAATCGGCATTCGACGCGAGGCGCCGGTCGGTACGGACATACAGCGCCAGGTCCGCGAACCGCACGAGCGGCGAGCGCGGACCGTCGGTGAGCGCAAGCACGCGCGCACCGCGTTCGGACGCCCGGCGAGCAAGCTCGATCGTGTCTTCGACATAGCGCGGAAAGGCGATGCCGATCACGAGATCGCCCGCACCGGAACGCACGAGGTGCCGCGCCGCATGCGACGGCCCGCCGCTCAGCGCAAGCGAATGCACGTTCTCGTGATACGGCAGCAGGCCGTGCTCCATCAGGCTCGCGAGAAACGCGCTGGCGCCGAAGCCGATCACGAATACGCGGCGCGCGGCGATGATCGCATCGACGGCGGCATCGGCGGTCGCGCGATCGATCGAGGTACGCGTTGCGTGCAGATTGTCGGCGGCCTGCTCGAGCGACGCGTCGATCAGGTCGTCACCGGCCGCGAGCGTTTCCTGCGCGTTGCGCAACCGCTCGACCGGCGCGAGCGTCGCCTCGAAGCCGCGCACGAGCGCCTCGCGAAACTGCGGATAACCGTCGAAGCCGAGCGCGCGCGCAAAACGATTCGCGCTCGCCACCGACGCGCCGACCACGCTCGCAAGTTCGTCGATACGCATCGTCGCCGCGCGGAACAGATTGGCGAGCACGTACTCGCCCATGCGCTGGTGGATCGGCGTGAGCGTCGGCATCGCGGCGCTGATGCGCGCGGCAATCGCCTGCTCGGCGGAGTTCGACACAGCGGACGGGTGATGGATCATGCGAGCGGACAGGCGCGGTTGGGCTAGGTGGATTCGATGAAAACATATTTACATGAAACCCGCGCCGAAAAAAATTCATTTTCATACTTTGAGGGTTTTCACCGACCGAAGCCCGTCGGATAAAGGTATTCGGCATCCGCGACATGCTGCGCCACGATGAAAATGAATTTTCATCGGGGCGCCTGGAAGGCTTCAGCGCGCGCTTGGCGCCGCGCTCTGCTCGGGAATGTCGGTCAGCCGCGTCACCGGCGACATCACGATGATCAACGCCTGCACGAGAAACGCAAACGCCGCCGCAACCAGACACACGTCGATGCTCCAGCGCGCGCTGAGCGCAGCGCCCAGCAGCGCGCCCACCGGCCGCGCGCCATAGGTCGCCGTGCTGATCAGCGCGGACACCCGGCCGATCATTCGTTCGGGCGTGATCGCCTGACGCAGTGTGGTCGAGGCGACGACCCACAGAATCGGTCCCACGCCGAGCAGGAAGAAACTCGCGAGAGCGAGCCAAAAGGATGGCGCGACGAGCGTCGCGACCATCGCGAGCGACGCGAGCAGCCCGCACGACGGCCCGATGATCAGCAGACGGCCGAACGCCATACGCTGCGCGACCGCGGGCGCCGCGAGCGCACCGCACACCATGCCGACGCCGTACGCGCCGAGCGTCACGCCGACCGCCGACGCGTCGAGCCCGAGCCGATGCACCGCGTACGGCACATAGACCGCCTGCAGGATGAAGAAGCCGAGGTTGAAGAACACGGCGGTCAGCAGGATCGGCAGCAGCAGCGGATCACGCAGCACGAAGCGGGTGCCGTCGCGCAGCTCCAGCATGAAGTGCCGCCGCGGCGCGGCCGCGCGCGGCGGCTCGCGCAATCCCGCCAGCAACGCGACCGCGAGCGCCGACGATCCCGCCGCGGCGCCATACGCCCAGCCCGCGCCGATCCAGCCGACCAGCACGCCGCCCAGCGCCGGCCCCGCCGAATACGCGACGCTGCGCGCGAGTTCGAGCCGGCCGTTCGCGCTCGCATAGGCTTCGCGCGGCACGATCGACGGCACCAGCGAAGGCGCCGCGACGTTGTAGGCAACCGTGCCCGTCGCCGCGACGAAGCCGAGCGCGGCGAGCAGCGGCAGGTTCAGCGCATGCGTGAGCACCAGCAGCAGCACGCACAGCATCGCGCAGACCCGCACGCTCTCGGCGAGCGTCATCAGCACGCGGCGCGAGCGGCGGTCGGCCCAGACGCCGAGCGGCATCGACAGCAACAGGAACGGCAGCGTCTGCGCGGTTTGCAGCAGACCGGTATCGCGCGCGTTCGCGCCGAGCGCGAACACCGCGACGAGCGGCGCGGCGGCGAGGCTGATCTGTTCGGCCGATTGCGCGCACAGGTTCGACCAGGCGAGGCGCTGGAAGGCGCGGGGCAGCCGTTGCGCGTTGGACGGCGAAGACGACGAAGACGTGGTGGCGGACATCGATGCACTCCGGAGTTGTGACGTGAAGCATTCATCGTCGGCGCTTGGGGCCTGCGGGGCGCTCCGGTTCTTGCGGTGTTATTCTTCGCTCGCCATGAATCTCGAAAGCATCCTCTTTACTCAAGGTTTCGGTTCGCGCCGCCAGTGCCGCGCGCTGATCGGCGACGGCCGCGTCGGCATCGACGGCGCCATCTGCACCGATGCCGACGCCGATTTCGCCGTTGATAGCGGCGCGTTGCGCTTTAGCGTCGACGGCGTCGAGTGGCCGTATCGCGAGCACGCGTATCTGCTGCTGAACAAGCCGGTCGGCTACGAATGCTCGCGCGATCCGCAGCATCATCTGAGCGTGTTCAGCCTGCTGCCGCCGCAGTTCGCGGAGCGCGGCGTGCAGTGCGTCGGTCGCCTCGATCAGGACACCACGGGCCTGCTGCTGCTCTCCGACGACGGCAAGTTCGTGCATCAGTTCACGTCGCCGAAACGCAAGGTGCCGAAGCTCTACGTCGCGACCACGCGCCATCCGCTCGATGACGCGCAGCTCGCCGCGCTGCGCGACGGCGTACTGCTGCACGGCGAGACCAGACCGAGCGCCGCGCTCGACGCACAGGCGCGCGACACCCACACGCTCGCGCTCACCGTGCTCGAAGGCAAATACCACCAGGTCAAGCGGATGATCGCGGCCTCGGGCAACCGCTGCGAGGCGCTGCATCGCGAGCGGATCGGCGGCCTCGCGCTGCCCGCGACGCTCGCGCCCGGCGCATGGCAATGGCTCGACGAAGCGGGCCTCGCCGCGCTGCGGGCCGGGTAAACGACTAGCGCGCGGTGAGCGCCTTCTAAGCCCTTGATGCGCCGGAGAAAGCCCGCGCGCATTGTGGTGCACCGCACATAGGCCGCTGCGTTGCAGCATGCCGTTGCTTACATGTCGCCCTATACTCGTCTAAACAAACGACTACAAAGGTTTCAAGGAGGGGCGCCATGAATATCGACGGCACGATGGCGTTTTCGCGCGCGATGATCGCGTTTATCTGCTTCGCGCTGCTGCTGGTCGGTGGATTGCTGGTCATCATGCGGCGGCGGCACCAGTACCACCCGAACCTGATCGGCGCGTTGATCGGCGGCATGCTGTGCTTCCTGTTGCTGGAAGTGCTGCCTACGCTGACCTGATGCCGGTTGGACCGCGGCTCTTTGCGCGGTGCATTGATGCGGTGCGGCGCAGGTGCTATTTCTGCGGGGCCAGGTGGCCTCGCGAGGCGGCATTTTTGTTTCCGTGGCTGGCCTAGCCGCCCTTGCCCTTCCCCTTCGCTTCGCGCAAGAAATCGTCGACGCTCGGATAGCGCAGACGTACTCCCAATTCCTCCTTCAGACGCCGGTTCACAAGGCGGCGCGACTCGCGCATGAACGACCGCAGCATCGGATCGATCTGCCGCTCCGCCTGCTCGCGCGTGATGCGCGGCGCTCGCGCGAGCCCGAAGGCGTCGGCGACCGCGTCGAAATACTCGCCCATCTTCAGCGACGAATCGTCGGACGCGTGCAGCGCACGCGCGGGCCGGCCATGCGTGGCGAGACGCACGAGAATGGCGGCGAGGTCGTCGGCGTGGATGTGATTCGTGTAGACGTCGTCGGCATCGACGAGCGCCGGCGTGCCTCTTTCGAGCCGCGCGAGCGGCAGGCGGTTGGCCGCATAGATGCCCGGAATCCGCGCGATGCTCGCGGCGACGCTGCCGCGCGCGGTCGCGCGCCGCAACTGCCGCTCGGCCGACACGCGACGTTTGGCGCGCGCATTCGCGGGCCGCATCGCGCGTGTTTCGTCGATCCACGCGCCGCCGCAATCGCCGTAGACGCCCGTCGTGCTTGCGTAAACGATGCGCACCGGTGCCCGCGAAGCGCCGGTCTGGCACACCCCGTCGGGTACAATAGCGGGTGTTTCAGCGTCCAGACCTGAAGCGCGCGCGCGGCGCAGCCGCGCGATCGGCGCGACCGACGGCCTCGCCGCGCTAGCGTTCATGCGGCCCGCTGCACCTAGCGTCGCAAGCAGCGCGCGAGTGCGCCGGTCGTCGTCGCCGGACTTCTGCGGTGGCGCGAGATGCAGCACCGTCGGCGCGAGGCGCGCGAGCCGTTTGAGGCTGCGGCGCGCGTCCAGATCGCCGACGAGCGGCGTTACACCCGCGGCGCGCAACTCGTCGCAGCGCGCGGCGTGGCTGGTCAATGCGAAGACATGCGCGCGCGGCCGCAACAGAGGCACGCAGCGCATGCCGACGTCGCCGCATCCTACGATCAGCACGCGCGGCCGGCGGAAATTTCGTGTCGCTTTCATGGTGGGCGCATTGTAGCGGTCACACGCAACAGGTACCGCGCGGTTGATCCGGCGGGTCCGATTTCGATTCCGTTTTTTCGATTCCGAACACTTTATGGCATTTAACGTCACGCTCCGGCAAACCGGCCGGCAGTTTCAGGTAGAACAGGACGAACCGGTGCTCTCCGCAGCCCTGCGGCAAGGCATCGGCCTGCCGTACGGCTGCAAGAACGGCGCGTGCGGTTCGTGCAAGGGCACGGTCGTGAGCGGCGAGGTCGAACAGCGCGCGCACTCGTCGTCGGCGCTTTCGAACGACGAAAAGACCCGCGGCATGGCGCTCCTGTGCTGCGCGACCGCGTGCTCCGATCTCGAAGTCGACATCCGCGAAGTGGCCGGCGTCGGCGACGTGCAGGTCAAAAAGCTGCCGTGTCGCGTGAACGCGATCGAGCGCAAGGCCGACGACGTGATCGTCGTGAAGCTGCAACTGCCCGCGAACGAGCGCCTGCAATATCTGGCCGGCCAGTACCTCGAATTCATCCTGAAGGACGGCAAGCGCCGCAGCTATTCGATGGCGAATGCGCCGCACGTCGAAGGCCCGATCGAGCTGCACATCCGCCATATGCCCGGCGGTGCGTTCACCGATCACGTGTTCAGCACGATGAAGGAGCGCGACATCCTGCGCTTTGAAGCGCCGCTCGGCACGTTCTTCCTGCGCGAAGATTCGGACAAGCCGATCGTGCTGCTCGCATCGGGCACCGGCTTCGCGCCTCTGAAGGCGATCGTCGAGCATGCGGTGTTCAAGAACATCACGCGCCCCATGACGCTCTACTGGGGCGCGCGCCGCAAGAAAGACCTCTATCTGCTCGAACTCGCCGAACAATGGGCGCGCGAGATTCCGAACTTCAAGTTCGTGCCGGTGCTCTCCGAGCCCGATGCGGGCGACGCATGGACGGGCCGCACGGGCTTCGTGCATCGCGCGGTGATCGAGGATCTGCCCGATCTGTCGGCCTACCAGGTGTACGCATGCGGCGCGCCGGTGATGGTCGAATCGGCGCTGCGCGACTTCACGCAGCATCACCAGCTGCCGGAAGACGAGTTCTACGCGGACTCGTTCACGAGCGCGGCCGATCTCGCGAACGCGGTCTGATTGCACGCCGGCAATTTCGCCCCGATGCAGCACCAGTGCAAATTCATGGTTTACACCGGTGCTTTTCTTATCGTATTCTTTCGCGCATGAACCGCCTCCAGTCCGAACTCCGACGTCGCCGCTCGCCGCTCCCCTAGGGACGCCGCTGGCTTCGTCACGGACTCGCGCCACACACCAACCTGGGCGCAAGCTGTTCGAATCATGAAAGCCACGGCATGCCGTGGCTTTTCTGTTTTTCCGGCCGCCGTTTTTATTGGCCAAACCGTCACCATTTCTTCACCCTGCTCTTACCCTTTGCCTGGAGCCTGCCGACATGAATTTCAATGAGTATCCAATCGATTCGCTGATGTACATCACGAACCGGCCCGAAATCGTTTTCACGCACGGCAAAGGCTCGTGGATTTACGACAACAACGGCAAGCGCTACCTGGATTTCATTCAGGGCTGGGCAGTCAACAGCCTCGGCCACTGCAACGACGGCATGATCGAAGCGCTGAACAGCCAGGCCAAGCTGCTGATCAACCCGTCGCCGGCGTTCTACAACGAGCCGATGGCGAAGCTCGCGGGTCTGCTCACGCAGCACAGCTGCTTCGACAAGGTGTTCTTCGCGAACAGCGGCGCCGAGGCGAACGAAGGCGCGATCAAGCTCGCGCGCAAGTGGGGCAAGAAGTTCAAGGACGGCGCGTTCGAGATCATCACGTTCGACCACAGCTTCCACGGCCGCACGCTCGCGACGATGTCGGCCAGCGGCAAGCCGGGCTGGGACACGATCTACGCACCGCAGGTGCCGGGCTTCCCGAAGGCGGACCTGAACGACATCGCGTCGGTGGAAAAGCTGATCAACGCGAAGACCGTCGCGGTGATGCTCGAGCCGATCCAGGGCGAAGGCGGCGTGATCCCTGCAACCCGCGAATTCATGAAGCAACTGCGCGAGCTGACGAAGAAGCACAACATTCTGTTGATCGTCGATGAAGTGCAAAGCGGCTGCGGTCGCGCCGGCACGCTGTTCGCGTATCAGCTGTCGGGCATCGAGCCGGACATCATGACGCTCGGCAAGGGCATCGGCGGCGGCGTGCCGCTCGCGGCGCTGCTGTCGAAGGCGGAAATCGCCGTGTTCGAAGCGGGCGATCAGGGTGGCACCTACAACGGCAATCCGCTGATGACCGCGGTCGGCTACTCGGTGATCTCGCAGCTGACGGCGCCGGGCTTCCTCGAAGGCGTGCGCTCGCGCGGCGAATATCTGCGCACGAAGCTGCTCGAGCTGTCCGAGGAACGCGGCTTCAAGGGCGAGCGCGGCGAGGGTCTGCTGCGCGCGCTGCTGCTCGGCAAGGACATCGGCAACCAGATCGTCGAGAAGGCGCGCGAAA
The DNA here is from genome assembly GCF_040948755.1 of Paraburkholderia sp. BR13444. Lineage (NCBI taxonomy): Bacteria > Pseudomonadati > Pseudomonadota > Betaproteobacteria > Burkholderiales > Burkholderiaceae > Paraburkholderia > Paraburkholderia sp. BR13444. The sequence goes on from NZ_JBFPKM010000002.1 coordinate 626,562, forward strand.
TGCAGCCCGACGGCGTGCTGCTGAACGCCGCGCGTCCGAACCTGCTGCGTTTCATGCCGGCGCTGAACGTGACGACCGAAGAGATCGACCAGATGCTGGCGATGCTGCGCTCGGTTCTCGACTCGCTGTAGTCAGCCACGGAGCGCACCGATGACGACGAACACGACGCTGTCGATCCGCCGCTTCGACGCGAGCGATACCGAAGCGGTGATCGCGCTATGGCAGCAGGTGTTTCCCGAATATCGCGACGTGACGCGACCGCAGCGCAATCCGCGCCTGTCGATCGCGAACAAGCTCGCGACGCAACCGGAGCTGTTCTTCGTCGCGGTGCTCGATGGCCGCATCGTCGGCACCGTGATGGGCGGCTATGACGGACACCGCGGCTGGCTGTATTCGCTTGCGGTCGACGCATCGCTGCGACGTCATGGCATCGGCACGCGGCTCGTCGCGCACGTCGAGAGCGAGCTGACGAAGCTTGGTTGTCCGAAGCTGAACTTGCAGGTATTGTCGTCGGCGTCGGCTGAAGTGCGCGCGTTCTACGATGCGCTCGGCTATCGCGCCGATGCGGTGATCAGCCTCGGCAAGCGGCTCGGCCAATACGCGGACGCAGCCCCGGCGGGTTGATTCGCGTCGTACACCTGATTAAAGAAGGCCGCATGCGCTGGTTCGCGCATGCGGCCTTTTTCATGGTTCTCTCACGTGCGGCGCACATATCGGCGGATTCGGACAAATAGCAGATGGCGGGCAGACGAATTGCCTAGAATCGTTTACGCAAGAGACGACGCCGGGCTGAATGAGACGTTCGCGGCGGTTCGCGACGCTCCCCGCGGCGGCTCATGCATCCGAGTCCCAACGCGTTTGAATCCTAAGGGGAATCTTCATGGCGACTTATGTGGTGCTCCTGCAATTCACGGATCAGGGGATCCGCGCGATCAAGAACACAGCGCAGCGAGCCGGGCAGACGGCGGAGATGGCGAAAACTTTTGGCTGCGAGATGAAGCAGATCTACTGGACCTTGGGGGAATACGACATTGTCTCGGTCGTCGAAGCGGCAGACGAGCAGAGCTTCCTCGCCTTCGGCTTCGCGCTCGGCTCGGCCGGCAATGTCCGCTCGCAAACACTGCGTGCGTTCACCAAGGACGAAATCAGTGCGGTTATCGGGAAACTCCCATAATTCACGCACGGGTCAGCAAGAAAAAACGCGCCGCACGACGTTGCATCGTGAGGCGCGTTGCAAGCCGGAGGTGTGCGCAAAAACCGCACACGTCCAACTCATCAGCTACTTATTCACCGACTCGTTCACCCACTCATTCACCCAGGTAAGCGGCCCGAACCTTCGGATCGTCGAGCATCTGTTTCGCGTCGCCCGACATCGTGATCAGACCGGAGTCCATCACGTAGCCGCGATTGGCCGCCTGCAGAGCGAGACGCGCGTTCTGCTCGACGAGCAGCACCGTCATACCTTCAGCGGAAATCGAGCGCACCACTTCGAAGATCTTCTCGACCATGATCGGCGACAGACCCATCGACGGTTCGTCGAGCAGCAGCAGTTTCGGACGCGAGATGATCGCGCGCGCCATCGCGAGCATCTGCTGCTCACCGCCCGACAGCGTGCCCGCGTATTGCGAGGCGCGCTCCTTCAGACGCGGGAAGAAGCCGAACATGCGCTCGACGTCCGACTTGATACCGTCGGCATCGTTGCGCAGATACGCGCCCATCTGCATGTTCTCGACGATCGACATACGCGCGAAGATGCCGCGACCTTCCGGCACCATCGCGAGACCGCGCTTGAGCAGCTCGTGCGCGGGCAGGCCTTTGATCGACTGGCCCATGTACTCGATGTCGCCGGCCGCGTACGCCTTGAGGCCGGTGATCGCCTTCATCGTCGTGGTCTTGCCCGCGCCGTTCGCGCCGATCAGCGTGACGAGTTCGCCCTGCCCGACTTCGAGGTCAACACCCTTTACCGCCTGGATGCCACCGTAGTTGACCTGCAGGCCCTTGATTTTCAACATTGCTTGCGTCGTGGACATCAGTGGACCCCCGCACCCAGATAAGCTTCGATCACCTTCGCATCCTTCTGCACGTCCTGCGGCAGACCCTGTGCGATCACCTTGCCGTAGTCGAGCACCGTCATCTGGTTGCACAGGCCCATCACGAGCTTCACGTCGTGTTCGATCAGCAGAATCGTCTTGCCGTCTGCGCGGATCTTGTCGAGCAGCTTGGTCAGCTCGACCTTTTCGGTGGCGTTCATGCCGGCCGCCGGTTCGTCGAGCGCGAGCAGCTTCGGATCGGTCGCCAGCGCACGCGCGATCTCCAGACGACGCTGGTGGCCATACGACAGGTTGCGCGACGTGTAGTCCGCGTACTGCGTGATGCCGACGTAGTCGAGCAGTTCGAGCGCGCGCTCCTTGATCTCGCGCTCTTCCTGGCGTTCGGCCGGGGTCTGGAATACCGCGCCGAGCAGACCGTGTTTGGTGCGCACATGACGGCCGACCATCACGTTTTCGAGCGCGGTCATGCCGCCGAACAGGCGAATGTTCTGGAACGTGCGCGCAATGCCCGCCTTCGCGACCTGATAGACCGCGGTCGGCGTGTAGTTCTCGCCGTCGAGCTTGAACTCGCCCGAATCCGGCGTGTACAGACCCGTGATCACGTTGAAGAAGGTCGTCTTGCCGGCGCCGTTCGGGCCGATCAGACCGTAGATTTCACCCGCGCGGATCTGCAGGCCGACCTCGGAAAGCGCCTGCAAACCGCCGAAGCGCTTGTTGACGCCCTTCACCGACAGACGGATTGCCGCGTTGTTGCTTACGTTATCGCTCATGTCTTTTTCTCCACCGGACCTTATGCGCGCACCGGCTTCTTGCCGCTACGCTTCGCCAGCTTCGCAATCTTGTCTTCGTGCTTCGGCGCGGGCCACAGGCCTTCCGAGCGATACAGCATGATCACGACCATCGCCAGACCGTACAGCAGCTGACGGATCACTTCGGTATCGACGACTTCATGTCCGAAGATCATGTTCTGCAGCGGACCCATCGTGGAACGCAGGAACTCGGGGAACACCGCGAGCAGCACCGCGCCGAGAATCACGCCGGGGATGTGGCCCATGCCGCCGAGCACCACACAGGCGAGCACCACGACCGATTCCCAGAACGTGAACGATTCCGGCGACACGAAGCCCTGGAACGCACCGAACATTGCGCCCGACAAGCCGCCGAACGACGCGCCCATCGCGAATGCGAGCAGCTTCACGTTGCGGGTGTTGATGCCCATCGCCTTGGCGGCAATTTCATCTTCGCGGATCGCGGCCCACGCGCGGCCGATACGCGAATGCTGCAGACGCGTACACGTCCAGATTACGAACAGCGCGCACAGCACGAACAGGTAGTAGTAGAGGTACACCGCCGGGAACTGCATGCCGAACAGCGAGTGCGACTGCGCGAAGCTGAAGCCGCCGATCTGCACCGGAGCGATCCCGGTGATCCCCTTCGGCCCATTGGTGATATTCACCGGACGGTCGAGGTTGTTCATGAAGATCCGCACGATTTCCCCGAAGCCGAGGGTCACGATCGCCAGGTAGTCGCCGCGCAGACGCAGCGTCGGCGCGCCGAGCAGAATCCCGAACATCGCGGCCAGCGACATCGCGATCGGCACGATGATCCAGATCGGCACGTTCAAACCGTGCGGCGCGAGCGCCGCGATCCATTCGAATTGCGTCGACAGGTGCGGCGAACTCAGCAGCGCGGCCGTGTAGGCACCGATCGCGTAGAACGCGATGTAGCCCAAGTCGAGCAGGCCGGCAAAGCCCACCACCACGTTCAGGCCCAGCGCGAGCATCACGTACAGCATCGCGAAGTCGAGCACGCGGACCCAGTAGTTGCCGCCCGCCGCGCCGATGATCATCGGCGCGGCGATCACGAAGATCGTCGTAAGGATGCCGATGGTCAGCGTCTTCGTGCGGTTCTTTTCGGGGATGAGCGTTGTGGACGGCTCGATCGGTTGAATTGAGGTCATGATTGTTGACTCCTTGTGGCCCGGGATCAGGCGCGATCCGCGACACGTTCGCCGAGCAGACCCGACGGACGGAACACGAGCACGACGATCAGCACGATGAACGCGAACACGTCCTGGTAGTTACTACCGAACACGCCGCCCGTGAGGTTGCCGATATAGCCGGCGCCCAACTGCTCGATCAGGCCGAGCAGCACGCCGCCGACCATCGCGCCGCCGAGATTGCCGATACCGCCGAGCACCGCCGCGGTAAAGGCCTTCAGGCCAGGGATGAAGCCCATGTAGAAGTGCGCGTTGCCGTATTCGGACGCGATCATCACGCCGGCGAGCGCCGCGAGCGCCGAGCCGATCATGAAGGTCGCCGAAATCACGAAGTTCGGGCTCACACCCATCAGGCTCGCGACGTTCGGATTCTCGGCGATCGCGCGCATCGCGCGGCCGAGCCTGGTCTTATGCACGAGCAGCAGCAGGCCGCCCATCACGATGAACGCCACCACGATGATCACGATTTCGGTCATCGAGATCACGGCGCCGGGCGTCGTGTCGGTGGCCTTGATCACGTTGATCGGGTCAGTGGGCAACAGCTGCGGGAACGGCAGCGGATTGCGCGACCAGATCATCATCGCGAGCGTCTGCAGCAGAATCGACACACCGATCGCGGTGATTAGCGGCGCAAGACGCGGTGCGCGGCGCAACGGCCGGTAGGCCACGCGCTCGATCGTGTAGCCTACCACCGCGCAGACTGCGGCCGCGATGAGCAGCGCGATGACCAGCGTCAGCACGTTGCCGAGGCCGGGGAAGTGGTTCTGCAGCACACCTATGGCGGAGAGCGCAACCATCGCGCCCACCATCAACACATCGCCGTGAGCGAAGTTGATGATGCCCAGAATGCCGTAAACCATCGTGTAGCCCAGTGCGATGATGGCGTAGACACTGCCAAGCACCAGTCCATTCAGGATCTGCTGGATGAAGATATCCATTTATTGCTCCTTAGCCCGTGCGACTGGATTCGCGTATTTCATCTGCCGGTGGGCGGTGATGCACTACGAATCTCAACGGCACTGCGGGTACTGATGTAAAAGACCGGTAAGGGTTATCCGCTGCCGGCTTGCCCTGACGACCGTGATGCGGTCGCGAGCTCCCCTTGGGCGGATGCAAAAACGGCACCGTTGGATGGTGTCGGTGCCGTCAGGCCGAACTTCCCGTCATCACATCTTTACGACGTCGAGCACTGCTTTCTTGCCGTCCTTGAAGTCGTAAAGTGTAATGGCGCCCTCTTTCAAATCACCCTTGTCGTCGAACGCGATGTGGCCGATTACCCCGTTGTAATCGGTCGAAGGCATCGCAGCCAGCACCTTGGGCGCCTCGATCGAATTAGCGCGCTTCATTGCATCGACGATCACGTACACAGCGTCATACGTGAACGGCGCGTAAATCTGCACCGGCGTGTGGAAGCGGTCCTCGTACTTCTTTTCGAAGTCCGCTCCATTGGTCATTTTCGAAAGCGCGAGTCCTGCTTCCGAACAGACCAGGTTTTGCACGGCGGTACCCGCCAGCTCACCTACCTTGTCGGTACACACACCGTCGCCGCCAAGGATTTTTGCCCTGATACCGAGCGCCGCCGCCTGCTTCGTAAACGGCCCGCCCGTCGCGTCCATGCCGCCGAACATAATCGCGTCCGGCTGAACACTCTTGATCTTCGTGAGAATGGCCCGGAAATCTGTGGCCTTGTCGTTCGTCGCCTCCCGCGCGACGATCTTCGCGCCGCTCGCCTCGGCGGTCTTCGCGAATTCGTCCGCGAGACCTTTGCCGTAGGCGGTCGCATCGTCCACGATCGCGATGCGTTTGGCGCCCAGCGCCTTCATCGCGTAATTGGCGAGCGCCGGACCCTGCTGCGCGTCGGTCGCGACCACTCGATAAGTCGTCTTGAACCCCTGCTGGGTATACGCCGGATTGGTAGACGACGGCGAGATTTGCACGATGCTCGCGTCGCTATAGATCTTCGAAGCCGGAATCGAGACCCCGGAGTTCAGGTGCCCGATCACCGCGACCACGTGATCGTCCACCAGCTTCTGCGCGACGGCGGTGCCCGTTTTCGGGTCCGCCGCATCGTCCTGCGCGTCGAGTTGCAGCTGGATCTTGCGACCGTCGATCGTCAGACCCTGCGCATTGATTTGCTCGACCGCGAGGCGCGCCCCATTTTCGTTGTCCTTGCCCAGGTGCGCGATGCCGCCCGTCAACGGGGCCGCGTGACCAATCTTTACGATAGTCGCTTCGCTCGCGGCGGCAACCGCAGCGGACGAAGCCGCCGATGCGCCCGCTCCCGCTTCGCCATCCTGTTTCTTGCCGCACGCGGTCAGCATCGCAACCGCGGCCGCGATGGACACGGCGTAAGCAAATTTGACTCGCATCAAGTAAGGTCTCCTGCGCCTTGCAAAATCCACTGTCCAGGACCTCAAGGCCTTGAGAACGCGCGCATTGTAACTCCAATTATGCGGGTGGCAATATTGTTGAACCGGTGGGGTTTTCCTGCATTGCAACCTGATATTGAAAGCAAAATCCGCGGAAAAGAGCAACCCGGTTGCGATCCGTTTACGTGCATCAGTTGCACCGTCGCGGAACCCGATGGCATCAAGTGTTGCGGCCCCTCGGCCTGAATGCCGGCCAGGCCGGGGCTTGCGTCGGATATGTCCTTTTATCCCACGCGCGGCAAGAGCACCAATTCAGTGCATGATTAATTCGTCTTAAGCGCTTTGCCTAGGTTAAAACGGGGGCGCATCGCTCGAAAATCAATAAAACACCCGATCACAATTCAAAATAGTTTGTGCGCGAGAGCACTGAAACGTGCGAATTCGTTCGATCCGGCACCTAATTTTCTCAGTGACGCCACAGACTTGCGCCATAAAAAAAGCGCGCCCGAGGGCGCGCTTTCCTTTCAGCGATGCTAACGGATTGTCAGGCTGGCAGACCGAGCCCGCGCGGCAGCGGAAACGCGATGTTTTCCTCGATGCCTTCGAGCGCGCGCACGTTGCGCACACCCAGTTCACGCAGACGCGCGATCACTGCCTGGGCGAGCACCTCGGGCGCCGACGCACCGGCGGTCACACCGATGCGGCGCTTGCCCTCCACCCAGACCGGATCGATCTGATCGGGCGAATCGACCATGTAGGCCGGTACGCCGAGCTTCTCGGCGAGCTCGCGCAAGCGGTTCGAATTCGAGCTATTCGGACTGCCGACGACGATCACGACGTCGCACTTCGGCGCCATGAACTTCACGGCGTCCTGGCGATTCTGCGTGGCGTAGCAGATGTCCTGCTTCTTCGGCTCACGGATGGACGGATACTTGGCCTTCAGCGCGCCGATGATTTCGGCGGCATCGTCGACCGACAGCGTGGTTTGGGTGACGAACGCGATCCGCTCGGGATCGGCGAGCTGCAGCGCCCGCACGTCTTCGATGTCCTCGACCAGATGCATGCCCTCGGCCGCTTGACCCATCGTGCCTTCCACTTCCGGGTGGCCCTTGTGGCCGATCATCACGATGTCGAAACCGTCCTGGCGCATCTTGGCGACTTCGATATGCACCTTGGTCACGAGCGGACAGGTCGCGTCGTACACCCGCAGCCCGCGTGACTCCGCCTCCGAACGCACGGCTTTCGACACGCCATGCGCGCTGAAGATCACCGTGTTGCCAGCCGGCACTTCCTCCAGGTTCTCGATGAAGATCGCACCCTTCTTGCGCAGGTCTTCGACCACATAGGCGTTATGGACGATTTCGTGACGCACGTAGATCGGTGAGCCATACAGCTTGATGGCCCGCTCGACGATCTCGATCGCCCGGTCGACGCCGGCGCAGAAACCGCGTGGCTGGGCCAGCAGGATCTCCGCTTCGGCAAGAGTCGTATCCGTGATGCTCATGTTTACAAAATCCCGATGATTTTCACTTCAAACGCCAGCGCCTGGCCGGCAAGCGGGTGATTGAAATCGAACAGGGCGGACGTTTCGCCGACTTCCTTCAGCACGCCGGCGTAGCGCCCGCCGCCCGGCGCGTTGAATTCGACCAGGTCACCCGGGGAAAAATCCTCGCCGATCACGCTGTTCTCCCGCAGCGTGGCGAGGGACACGCGCTGGATCAGATCCGGATTGCGTGGGCCGAACGCCTGACCCGGCGCTAGCTGAAAGGTCGAATGGTGGCCCACCTTCAAACCCAGCAAAATATCTTCCAGCGGCGGCGCCAGTTGACCTGCACCGAGCAGCAACGTGGCCGGCTTGTCGTTGAACGTGTTGATCACTTCGGCGCCATCGGCAAGGGAAAGCCGGTAATGCAGCGTGACGTGTGAACCGGGTTTCACCTCGGAAATATCGATGATGCTCATGCAATGCTCGCTCAGTCGAAGCGCGCTGCACGCGTGCGCCGCGGGCGCAGTCGACGCGTGTGGCAAACCGTCGGGGTGCCGTGCGCAAAGCGTCTATTGTAAGCCACCTAGCGGGCGCCGGCTTGAGTCCGTCGCGCGTGAGGGTGGCACGGCACTCCGGCGCGTTGCGCCGCGTGTGCGCCGTCAACCTTACGCGGAGGACTCTATATATATGGCTGATTTCGCCAGCACAATCGACGAAACACCCGCGGCAAAACTGCGACCGAAGCCGCGCCCACGCGCCACGGGCGGCGCGAAAGCCGCCTCCAATCGGTCGGCCAGGACTCCCTCAGAAACCGCCGACTCGGCGGTCCGCAGCCGGCGGCAACTGTTCCGGGGCAAATGGCTCCGGCGCGACATGCCACGCGAGCGACTGATCGACCAGGGCCCCGACGTGCTGTCCGACACCGAAATGATCGCGCTCGTGCTCGGCTCCGGCCTGCCCGGTCACGACGTGTTCAGCGTCGCACGGACGCTGCTCGATCGCTTCGGCTCACTGCGCGCGATGCTCGACGCGACTTATCAGGATTTCGATGGCATTCGCGGCATTGGCCCGGCAAAAAAGGCGCAATTGCTCGCGATCATGGAAATGGCGCGCCGCTCCCTCGTGGACAAGATGCGCAAGCGCCAGCTGATGAATTCGCCCGAAGCGGTCGAAAGTTATCTGCGCCTTCTGATCGGCGGACAGCCGCAGGAGGTGTTCGTGTCGCTGTTTCTCGACGCGCGGCATCGGCTGATCCGCTGCGAGGAAAGCGCGCGCGGCTCGCTCACGCGGATGGCGGTGTATCCACGCGAGATCGTGCGGCGGGCGCTCGCCGCGAACGCGGCCAGCCTGATCGTTGCGCACAATCATCCGTCCGGCGCCGTCGAGCCGAGCGCGAGCGACTGCCGCCTCACGCAGACACTGCGCGACGCGCTCGCGCTCGTCGATGTGCAACTGATCGATCATCTGGTGATCGGGGCGGACAGCGTATACTCGTTCGCCCGCGCCGGCTGGCCGGAGCTCGCACGCAAGCCCGCTGGAGCGCGGGAAGCGGAAGGGCCACCTCACGGCGCCGTGCCCCGCGTCGCAAATAAGGTTTGATTTTGCGGCTTTTTTTCTGCTAGAATTCCGGTTTGCCTATTTCCAACCCCCTGTTCCGAAGCCATCAAGGCGTTCCGCAAAGGTCAGGCGGCTGTGGTAGCGAAGTGCCTCGATGCAAATTCGGCGCAAGTTCGCACACTCTCAGCGCGGCTCTTTTCGGGAAACTTTCACGGCGTTCGAACTCAGAATTAGCGTATTAGGAGTGCTCTCATGGCACGCGTATGCCAAGTAACTGGGAAAGCGCCGATGAGCGGCAACAACGTTTCCCACGCGAATAACAAGACCAAGCGCCGGTTCCTGCCGAACCTGCAAAGCCGCCGTATCTGGGTGGAAAGCGAAAACCGTTGGGTGCGTCTGCGTATTTCGAACGCCGGCCTGCGCCTGATCGACAAGAACGGTATCGACGCTGTGCTCGCAGACCTGCGCGCACGCGGTGAAGCCTAAGGAGTAAATCATGGCGAAAGGCGCACGCGACAAGATCAAGCTGGAATCGACCGCAGGCACGGGTCACTTCTACACGACCACGAAGAACAAACGCAACATGCCGGAAAAGATGCTGATCAAGAAATTTGATCCGGTCATCCGCAAGCACGTTGACTACAAGGAAACCAAGATCAAGTAATCTTGGCTCTCCAGCCTGACGAAGGCAAAAACATGAAAAGCCTCGCATCCGTGCGAGGCTTTTTTGTTTTTGGGCGGGCTTCGCGATAGCGCAGCAATGCGCGCGCAAATCGCCCTATTCCGTTCGGCCTGCTTTCGCTAGTGCGTCGTGGCGCGTATCCTTTGTCGTTTTCGCGGCGTGCGGTTCGCACGCCGTCATCGCAAAATGAAAGACGGAGATGTGGGTAATGGAATTCGATGTGGCGATTGTCGGTAGCGGTCTGGCTGGTTTGAGCGTCGCGCTCAACCTCGCGCAGACACGGCGCGTTGCTGTGATCGCCAAGCGATCGCTGACCGAGGGCGCGAGCGACTGGGCGCAAGGCGGTATCGCCGCGGTGCTGGATTCCGCGGACAGCGTCGAAAATCACGTGCGCGACACGCTGATCGCGGGTGGCGGTCTGTGCGACGAGGCTGCGACGCGCTTTATCGTCGAGCATGGGCGCGCCGCGATCGAATGGCTGATCGAACAGGGCGTGCCATTCACGAAAGACGACGCCGCCGAGCTGGGCTTTCATCTGACGCGCGAAGGCGGCCATAGCCATCGCCGGATCATTCACGCGGCCGACGCGACCGGCCATGCGGTCGTCGCAACGCTCAGCGAGCAGGTGCGCCATCATCCGAACATCACGCTGTTCGAAGATCATCACGCGATCGATCTGATCACGTCCGAACGCCTCGGCTTGCCCGGCCGGCGCTGCCATGGTCTGTATGCGCTCGATCTGCAAAGCGGCCGCACCGTTACGATCGAAGCGCCGCATACGGTGCTCGCGACCGGCGGCGCGGGCAAGGTGTACCTGTACACGACCAACCCCGACACCGCGACCGGCGACGGCATCGCGATGGCATGGCGCGCCGGCTGTCGCGTGGCGAACATGGAATTCATCCAGTTCCACCCGACGTGCCTGTTTCACCCGTACGCGAAGTCGTTCCTGATTTCGGAAGCAGTGCGCGGCGAAGGCGGCATTCTGAAGCTGCCCGACGGCACACGCTTCATGCCCAATCACGACGAGCGTGCGGAGCTTGCGCCGCGCGATATCGTCGCGCGGGCGATCGACTTTGAGATCAAGAAACGCGGCATCGACTGCGTGTACCTCGACATCAGCCACCAGCCGGCCGCGTTCCTGCACGAGCATTTCCCGACGATCCTCGCCCGCTGCCTCGAGTTCGGCATCGACATCACGAAAGAGCCGATTCCGGTGGTGCCGGCCGCGCATTACACGTGCGGCGGCGTCGTCACCGATCTGGCGGGGCGCACTGACCTCGCGGGTCTCTACGCGGTCGGCGAAACGTCCTGCACCGGCCTGCACGGCGCGAACCGGCTGGCCAGCAATTCGTTGCTCGAATGCCTCGTGATCGGCCGCGCCGCTGCCGAGGCGATCGAAGCGGAAGGCTTCGCCGCCGCCGTGCACGCGCCGCTGCCGGCGTGGGACGAAAGCCGCGTGTCCGATCCGGACGAGGAAGTGGTGGTCGCGCACAACTGGGACGAACTGCGCCGGCTGATGTGGAACTACGTCGGCATCGTGCGCACCGACAAGCGGCTCGAGCGCGCGAAGCACCGGCTCGCGCTGTTGCGCGACGAAATCCACGAGTACTACGCGAACTTCAAGGTAAGCCGCGATCTGCTGGAGCTGCGCAATCTGGTCGACGTGGCGTCCCTGATCGTGGACGGCGCGCGCTCGCGGCGCGAAAGCCGCGGCCTGCATTTCAGTCGCGACTGGCCGGCCACATTGCCCAAGGCGCTGCCGACGGTGCTCACGCCAAAGTATGTCCGAAGGCCGAATGCCTGATGGCATCGCGCCGGAGCATACGCTGAAACGGCGCCGCAAATAACAAGGCCATTGCCGGCAAACTCCGGCAATGGTCTTGTTTAGTCGTCATGGGCGTCGATCGATGCGCCAAGACGCGCGACGCTCAAACGATTCGCATCGAGTAGTCGGTCGCGCGCACGTCCTTGGTCAGCGCACCAATCGACACGCGATCCACGCCCGTCTCCGCGATCGTGCGCACGGTCTCGAAATTGACGCCGCCGGACACCTCGAGCACCGCGCGGCCGGCCGTGACGCGAACCGCGTCGCGCATCATGGCGAACGAGAAGTTGTCGAGCAGAATCGACTCCGCTCGATGCGCGAGCGCGGTTTCCAGTTGTTCGAGCGTTTCGACTTCGATCTGGATGGGCACGCCCGCATTCAACACGAGAGCCGCGTCCATCGCCGCACCCACTCCGCCGGCCGCCGCAATGTGGTTCTCCTTGATCAGAATGCCGTCGTACAACGCGAGTCGCTGATTGGCACCGCCGCCGACGCGCACCGCGTACTTCTGCGCGAGCCGCAAACCCGGCAGTGTCTTGCGCGTATCGAAAACGCGGGTGCTCGTGTGGGCAATCGCGTCGACATAGCGGCGGGTTGCGCTTGCCACGCCCGACAACAGCTGCAGGAAATTCATCGCGTTACGCTCGGCGGTCAGCAGCGCGCGTACCGGCCCGCGCAGATCGCAGACCGTCGTATCGGCGCTCATGCGGTCGCCCTCGCGGTAACGCCATTGAACTTCGATGCGCGGATCGACCGCACGCATCACCGCGTCGAACCAAGGCACGCCGCATAGCACCGCTTCCTCGCGCACGATGATGCGCGCGTTGCGAACGTCATCGGCAGGCACGAGGCGGCCGGTCTGATCGCCGCTACCGATATCTTCGGCGAGCGCATCGGCGACGTTGCGCGCGAGCGCAGCGTCGAACGCCTCGCCGTACTGCGCGTGAATCTCGGCGAAAAGCGGCGATGTTGCGTTGGCCCCATCGCGCGCCACTGCTTGCTCAGGCGCCTTCTGCACCACCGTCATTACGCTGCTCCCACGTTCGAATAGAGTTGCGCGTCGCGCGCGAGATCGCCGCTCGCCTGCACGCGCTTCTTGTGACGCGCCGCGAAATCGAGCATACGGTCGATCGGCAGACGCGCCCGCTCGCCGATCGCGCGATCGACGAAGATCTCGTTATGGCCGCGCTCGAGCACATCGGCCAGATTCGCGAGGCCGTTCATCGCCATCCACGGGCAATGCGCGCAGCTCTTGCAGGTCGCGCTGTTGCCGGCCGTCGGCGCGGCAATCAGTGTCTTGCCGGGCGCGGCGAGTTGCATCTTGTGCAGGATGCCGAGGTCGGTCGCGACGATGAAGTGCGTCGCGTCGAGCTTCCGTGCAGCGTCGATCAACTGCGTGGTCGAGCCGACGACGTCCGCCAGCGCGACCACGTTGGCCGGCGACTCCGGATGCACGAGCACCTTCGCGTGCGGATATTCGGCGCGCAGCAGATCGAGCTCGATGCCCTTGAATTCGTCGTGCACGAGGCACGAGCCCTGCCACATCAGCATGTCCGCGCCGGTCTTGCCCTGGATGTAGCTACCGAGATGACGGTCCGGTGCCCAGATGATCTTCTCGCCGTGCGCATGCAGATCGGCGACGATCTCCAAACCGATCGACGACGTTACCATCCAGTCCGCGCGCGCCTTCACGGCTGCGCTCGTGTTCGCGTACACGACCACCGTGCGGTCCGGGTGTGCGTCGCAGAACGCCGAGAACTCGTCGGCCGGACAGCCGAGGTCGAGCGAACAGGTCGCGTCCAGATCCGGCATGAGAATGCGCTTGTCCGGACTGAGAATTTTTGCGGTCTCACCCATGAAGCGCACGCCCGCGACCACCAGCGTCTGCGCTTCGTGATCGCGCCCGAAGCGCGCCATTTCCAGCGAATCGGCCACGCAACCGCCGGTTTCGTCTGCGAGCTCCTGCAATTCGGCGTCGACATAATAATGCGCGACCAGCACCGCTTTCTCGCGCTTGAGCAATTCGCGGATGCGCGCCTTCAGCGCCCGCTTCTCTTCCGCGGACGGCGTCTCGGGCACCTTCGCCCACGCCTGCCCGATCCCGCAGGTCGTGCCCTGCGCCTGAGGCCGATCGAATTCGACGGTCCTGATCGCCTGTTGCTCCATCATCTCCTCTGCCCTCACCTGGCCGCCGCGGCTTGCCCCTCGCGCAACACGCGCAATGCATTTTCCACGGCCCAAAAACGCAAAACCCCGCCAACGCGGGGTTTTGTGACGTCCTGAAATTTTAATAGATTTCAGGCATATCGACGCAGTCGCATCGCGAAGTCTTGCAGCGCCTTGATGCCGCTCTGCTCGGCGCGATGGCACCAGTCCTGCAATTGCGCCAGCAATTGCTCGCGCGACGCGTTGGAGCGCTCCCACATCGCCGCCAGTTCGTTGCGCATATCGATGTAGGTCTTCAGCTTCTGGCTGCTAGCAAAAATCTGCGGCAGCTGGAGCCTCTGCGGCTCATTAAGGCCCGCCTCTTCCTTGTGGAACCAGCTACGCGCACCGCGCATCACCTGATACTTCTCGCGCGCGCCGACTTCCTTCAGATGCGCGAGCTCCTGACGGTACGCGCGCTTGATCGCCTTCGCGTAACGCTCCATCACTTCGTAGCGGTTCGCGAGCACAGCCTGCAGCGTGTCCTGATCGAGCACGAGCTTGCCGGTGGTCAGGCGCGGCGTCGGCGCGATCTTCTTCACCTTGGCCAGACGAAACGCCTGCATGATGCGGATGTACATCCAGCCGATGTCGAACTCATACCACTTGTTCGACAGCTTCGCGGACGTCGCGTACGTGTGGTGATTGTTATGCAGTTCCTCGCCACCGATGATGATGCCCCACGGGAAAATGTTGGTGCTCGCATCCGACGAATTGAAGTTGCGATAGCCCCAGAAGTGCGCAAGACCGTTGACCACGCCCGCGGCCCAGAAAGGAATCCACACCATCTGCACGGCCCAGATGGTCAGACCGACGACGCCGAACAGCGCGACGTTGATCACCATCATCAGGCTCACGCCGAGGATCGGGTATTTCGTGTAGACGTTGCGCTCGAGCCAGTCATTCGGCGTACCGTGACTGAACTTGCGCATCGTTTCTTCGTTTTTCGCTTCGGTGCGATAGAGTTCGGCGCCTTCGAGCAGCACTTTCCAGATGCCGCGTGTCTGCGGGCTGTGCGGATCTTCTTCGGTTTCGCACTTCGCGTGATGCTTACGGTGAATCGCCGCCCACTGGCCGGTCAGCATGCCGGTGGTCATCCACAGCCAGAAACGGAAAAAATGGCTCGCGATCGGGTGCAGATCCAGCGCGCGGTGCGCCTGGCAGCGATGCAGATAGACGGTCACGCCGATAATCGTGATGTGCGTCACGATCAGCGTGAACACGACGAGTTGCCACCACGAGAAATGCAGCAGTCCGTGGGCAAGGAAATCAAGCAAAGAATTCAACAAGGTAAGTTACCTGCAGAACGAGAGATACGAAGCACACGCGGCGCGTGTGTCATGAAAGTGAAAGCATACAGCGGGATAGGACGTTATTCTACTGGAAGCGTTCCAAGTGTTTGTAACAAATAGGGATTTTTTGTGCGCTATCAAGTTGATAGCGATTGCCTCAGCGCTGGCGCATCACCTGCGACGGCCAAAAGCTGGGCCTAACGACCGTCGTTGGTAGCCCCGTCGGCGGGCCTGAGCGCTGAACCGGTCGCGGCGTCGTGCGCAGGATCGGTCATTGCTGCCGGGTGCGGCATTGCGCCGCCTGCCCGACCGACGATGCGCACCTCGCGTTGCGCAAGCGGAATCCTGATGCCGTGCTCGGAAAAGAGACGCCAGATGTTGCGGTTGACCGCCGAGAGCACGCCGCGTGTGCCGCTCGCCGCGTCTTCGATCCAGAAGCCCAACTCGAGATTGACGCCGTCCGGGCCGAAACCGACCAGAAATGGCGTCGGCGCCGGATCGCTCAGCACCCGCGGCACGTCGGCCGCGGCCAGCGCGAGCAGCGTCATCGCCTGCTCGACGTCGGATGTGTAGGCGATCTGCACGGGCACCCTCGCGTGGCCACGAGTCAGAAACGACGACTGGTTCTGCACGACGTCGGTGATCAATTTCTCGTTCGGAATCAGCGTTTCGATACCGTCGAGTCCGCGCACGACGGTATAGCGCGTGCGGATCTGCGTGACGCGGCCCTGCAGGCCGCCCACGTTGATCGCGTCGCCGATCCGCAACGAGCGGTCGAGCAGGATGATGAAGCCCGACACGTAGTTGCTCGCGATCTTCTGCATGCCGAAGCCGAGGCCGACGCCGAGCGCGCCGCCGAACACGCCGAGCACCGTGATGTCGATGCCGACGAACGACAGGCTGATCAGGATAGCCGCAAGCACAAAGGCCGCACGGCCGACGCGCGCGACCACCACCTTCAGGTTCGCGTCGAGCGTCCTGGAGCGCATCAGGCGATCTTCGAACGACGAGCCGAGCCACATCGCGACGATCATCGTGACCGCGACCCACAGCAGCCCAGTGATCAGCGACAGCAGCGTCATATGCGCATTGCCGACGCGGAAGCGCACGCTGTCCATCCATGCGATCACGGCGTTCTGAATGCCCAACAGCGTGAGCACCATGCCGACCCAAACGACCACCGACACGATTTTCTCGACTAGAAACAGCCACGGATGCTCGCCCCCTTCGCGGTTGAACACCCGCCGCGCGAAGAAGAACACGATGTAGATCAGCCCGATGCCGACGAGCGGCACCAGCGCCAGATCGAGCAGCGCGGTGTCCATGAACTGGCTGGCGATCGCCCGCGCGAGCCACACGAGCGCCGCGCCGATCAGCGGAAAAGCCGCTCGATCCAGACTTTCCATGCCGAAGCGCAGGCTCTCGTAGCGCGGCGCTTGCGACCGCTTGATCCGGCGGCGCAGCGTCCGCGCGAGCAGCCACGCGACGAGCAGCGTCCCGAGCAGGATCGCGACCTGCCACAGCATCACGGGCTGACCGAAGTCGCGCGCGATATCGCTGAACATGTGGGGAAAAGTCGTGTGCATGGATGTCGCCGAAATCGCCGGCACGTGCGGATTCATCGGCCAATCCGCGCGCGCCGGCCTGCAGCCGGTTGCCTAGCTCTGGCGCTCGAGCACGGCGGCGAAGAAGCCGTCGGTCGCGTGGCGGTGCGGCCACAGCGACAGGTAGTCGCCCATCTCCAGCTCGATGCGCTGCTCGGCGAGCACGTCGCGCACGGGCACCAGCGCGAAATCAGTGTGGTCGGCGAGGAACTGCTGCACGACCGCCTCGTTTTCCGCGTCGAGAATCGAGCACGTGGCATAGACGAGCCGCCCGCCCTTCTTCACGAGACGCGCCGCGCTCGCGAGAATCGACGCCTGCTTCGGCGCCAGCTCGGCGATCGACTCCGGCGACTGGCGCCACTTCAGATCCGGATTGCGGCGCAGCGTGCCGAGGCCGCTGCACGGCGCATCGACGAGCACGCGGTCGATCTTGCCAGCCAGACGCTTGATCTTCGCGTCGTGTTCGCTGTCGATCAGTACCGGATTCACGTTCGACAGGCCGCTCCTCGCGAGCCGTGGCTTCAGCTTCGCGAGACGACGCTCGGAGATGTCGAACGCGTAGAGTCGGCCGGTCGAGCGCATCGCCGCGCCGAGCGCCAGCGTCTTGCCGCCCGCGCCCGCGCAGAAATCGACGATCATCTCGCCGCGCCGCGGCGCGACCAGCGAGCACAGCAGCTGGCTGCCCTCGTCCTGCACTTCAAGCCAGCCCTGCTGGAACGCGTCGAGCTTCGTCAATGCCGGCTTGCCGACCACGCGCACGCCGAGCGGCGCGAACGGCGTCGCGCCCGCCTCGATGCCGGCCTTCGACAGCGCGCCCAGCACGTCGTCGCGGCTCGCCTTGATCGGGTTCGCGCGCAGATCGAGCGGCGCCGGGTAGTTCAGCGCAGCGGCCAGCTGCGCGAGCTCGGGACCCTCGAAGCGCGTGCTCAAAGCCTGGCAGATCCAGTCGGGCAGATTCAGGCGAATCCGCAGCGGCAGGCTTTCCGGGTCGATCTTCGACACGTGTTCGAGCCACGTCGCCTCGGCCTCGCTGACGAACGGCTTCAACGCCGAGCGTCCGACCGTCTGCATCAGGCCCAGCAGGGCCATGCGGCGCGCCGGGCTGCCGGTGCCGCTTTCGGCCAGATGCGCGAACTCCATCCGGCGGCGCAGCACGGCGAACACCGCCTCGGCGATCACACCGCGCTCGGCGTGGCCGAGCTTCGGATGCGCGCGGAAGAAGCGGCTCGTGGTGGCGTCCGCGGGGCCGTTCAGCCGCAGTACTTCGGCCAGCAGCGTTTCAGTTTGTCCAATCAGGAAACCATGCAATCTCATGCGCCCTCTCCGGCGGTGTAACCGGCAAAGAGCCATTGCGGCTCTGACGGCGTAAGCGTGACGCGCGAGCCGTCCAGAGCGAGACGCCCTTCGACGAACCAGCGCACCGCGCGTGGATAAATGATGTGCTCGGTGGCGAGCACGCGTGCCGCGAGCGTCTGTGCGGTATCGCCCGCCTCGACGGGCACGGCCGACTGCACGACGATCGGCCCGTGATCCAGCTTTGATGTGACAAAATGCACCGACGCGCCGTGGAACCGCACGCCGGCGTCGAGCGCCTGCTGGTGAGTCTTCAGGCCCGGAAAGCTCGGCAGCAGCGACGGGTGCACGTTCAGCATGCGCCCGGCGTAATGGTCCACGAAGCGCTCGGTCAGCACCCGCATGAAGCCCGCGAGCACGACGAGGTCCGGCGCGATAGCGTCGATCTGCTCGGCCAGCGCCGCGTCGAAGCTGTCGCGATCCGGAAACTGGCGGTGGTCGACCACCGCCGTGGCGATACCATGCGACGCCGCGAACGCGAGCCCCGCGGCATCGGGACGGTTGGCAATCACGGCGGCGACCCGCGCCGGCCAGCCTTCGCTCGCGCAAGCGCGCACGATGGCTTCCATGTTGCTACCCCGCCCGGAAATCAGAATGACGAGTTTTTTCATGCGCGGATTTTATCATTCGGCAATCGCCCGACCGCGACCGCGCAGCCGTCTATTGCGCCAAGCGTTTATAATCGATTGTTTTGCGGCACCCTGCCCGCGTCCCTATTGCAATCGCAGCAACCGCTGCAACCCGCTATCGTGAGAGTCTTCCGCGGTCTTCCCAATGCCGAGAGCCGCGCGCCGTGCGCGCTGACCATCGGCAACTTCGACGGTGTCCACCGCGGCCACCAGGCTCTGCTCGCGCACGTGCGCGCGGCCGCCAACGCGCGCGGCCTGCCCGTCTGCGTAATGACCTTCGAGCCGCACCCGCGCGAGTTCTTCAACCCGGCCGGCGCGCCGCCGCGCATCGCGATGCTGCGCGACAAGCTCGAGGCGCTGCGCACCAACGGAGTCGACCGGGTCGTCGTCGAGCACTTCAATCACACGTTCGCGAGCCAGTCGCCAGATGCGTTCGTCGAGCGGATCATCGTCAACGGCTTGCACGCGCGCTGGATCATGATCGGCGACGACTTTCGCTACGGCGCGAAGCGGGCCGGCGATTTCGCGTCGCTGCGCGAGGCCGGCAAGCATTACGGCTTCGAGGTCGAACAGATGGCGACGGTCGCCGATCCGTCGGGCGCGCGCATCTCGAGCTCGGGCGTGCGCGCGGCGCTGGTCGCGGGCGACCTCGACTCGGCGCGCGCCGCGCTCGGCCGCGACTATCTGATCAGCGGCCACGTTACCCATGGCATGAAGCTCGGCCGCGATCTCGGCTTTCCGACGCTTAATCTGCCGATCGCGCACAAGCGTCCGGCTCTGGCCGGCATCTTCGTCGTACAGGTGCACGGCATCGCCGAGCACCCGCTGCCGGGCGTCGCGAGCCTCGGCCTGCGCCCCACCGTCGACGATTCCGGCCGCGTGCTGCTGGAAGTGCACCTGCTCGATTGGCACGGCGACGCGTATGGCAAGCTCGTGCGCGTCGAATTTCTGAAGAAGCTGCGCGACGAGGAGAAGTTCGTCGACCTCGAAACGCTTACCGCCGCGATCGCGCGCGACGTCGCCAATGCGCGCGCATGGTTCGCCGCGGTCGGCGCCGGCACGCCGGGCAGCCGTTCCACCGGTTTCGCCACCTCGGCCACCGACCGAATTAGATAACCGCCGCGGTTCGGGCCGGCGCGCCGCGCCGCACGAACCGTCGCCGCGCATCGAAGGGCATCCGGGTTTCACGCGGAGCCGCCTGCCGGGCGCGCCCCGCTCCTCGCGCAGCGCGTAATCCGCGCGCCGCTACGCATAGAAACGAATTCACCGCCACCCACATCATGAGCAACAAGAAAGCCGATTCGAAACCGCAGTCCCGCTACCCGGTCAACCTGCTCGACACGCCGTTTCCGATGCGCGGCGACCTGCCCAAGCGCGAGCCGCAATGGGTCAAGGACTGGCAGGAACGCAAGGTGTACGACAAGATCCGCGCCGCCTCCAAGGGCCGCACGAAGTTCATCCTGCACGACGGGCCGCCGTATGCGAACGGCGACATCCACCTCGGCCACGCGGTGAACAAGATCCTGAAGGACATGATCGTCAAGGCGCGCAATCTGGCGGGCTTCGACGCGGTCTACGTGCCGGGCTGGGACTGCCACGGCATGCCGATCGAAATCCAGATCGAAAAGCAGTTCGGCAAGTCGCTGCCGGCGGCCGAAGTGATGCAGAAGGCGCGCGCCTACGCGACCGAGCAGATCGAGAAGCAGAAGGCCGGCTTCCGCCGCCTGGGCGTGCTCGGCGACTGGGACAATCCGTACAAGACGATGAACTTCGCGAACGAAGCCGGCGAAATCCGCGCGCTCGCGAAAATCATGGAAAAGGGCTACGTGTTCCGCGGCCTTAAGCCGGTCAACTGGTGTTTCGACTGCGGCTCGGCGCTCGCTGAAGCGGAAGTCGAGTACAAGGACAAGACCGATCCGACCATCGACGTGCTATTCAGCTTCGCCGAACCGGAAAAGACCGCGCAGGCGTTCGGCCTTGCCGCGCTGCCGCGCAACGAAGGCGGCATCGTGATCTGGACCACCACGCCGTGGACCATTCCCGCCAACCAGGCGCTGAACCTGCACCCGGAAATCGTCTACGCGCTCGTCGACACGCCGCGCGGCCTGCTGATCCTCGCCGAGGAACGCGTCGAGGCGTGCCTGAAGCTGTACGGCCTCGAAGGCACGGTCGTCGCGACGACGCCGGGCGAAAAGCTCGTGAACCTGCGCTTCAACCACCCGCTCGCGTCCGCGCACCCGGGCTACAAGCGCACCGCGCCCGTCTATCTCGGCGACTACGTGACGACCGAAACCGGCACCGGCATCGTGCACTCGTCGCCCGCGTACGGCGTGGAAGACTTCGTGTCGTGCAAGTCGCACGGCATGGCCGACTCGGACATCATCAACCCGGTGATGGGCGACGGCCGCTACATCGAATCGCTCGCACTGTTCGGCGGCCTGTCGATCTGGGCGGCGAATCCGCAGATCGTCGAGGCGCTGCAAGGCGCCGGCGCGCTGCTGCGCACCGAAAAGTACACGCACAGCTACATGCACTGCTGGCGCCACAAGACGCCGATCATCTACCGCGCCACTTCGCAGTGGTTCGCCGGCATGGACGTGAAGCCGAACGACGGCGACAAGACGCTGCGCGAGACCGCGCTCGAAGGCATCGAGAACACGGCGTTCTATCCGTCGTGGGGCAAGCAGCGCCTCTTCAGCATGATCGCGAACCGCCCGGACTGGACGCTGTCGCGCCAGCGCCAGTGGGGCGTGCCAATGGCGTTCTTCGTGCACAAGGAAACCGGCGAGCTGCATCCGCGCACGCTGGAGTTGCTCGAACAGGTCGCGCAGCGCGTGGAGAAGGAAGGCATCGAGGCATGGCAATCGCTCGATCCGCGCGAGCTGATCGGCGACGACGCCAACCTGTACGAAAAGAACCGCGACACGCTCGACGTGTGGTTCGACTCGGGCACCACGCACTGGCACGTGCTGCGCGGCTCGCACAAGGACGAGCTGCAGTTCCCGGCCGACCTGTACCTCGAAGGCTCGGACCAGCATCGCGGCTGGTTCCATTCGTCGCTGTTGACCGCGTCGATGCTCGATGGCCGCCCGCCCTACAACGCGCTGCTCACCCACGGCTTCACCGTCGACGGCGAAGGCCGCAAGATGAGCAAGTCGCTCGGCAACGGCATCGATCCGCATGAAGTGGCGAACCGCCTCGGCGCGGAAATTATCCGCCTGTGGATCGCGTCGACCGACTACTCGGGCGAACTCGCGATCTCCGAGGAAATCCTGAAGCGCGTGACGGAAGGCTATCGCCGTATCCGCAATACGCTGCGCTTCCTGCTCGCGAACCTGTCGGACTTCGACTTCGCGCAGCACGCACGTCCCGTCGAAGACTGGCTCGAGATCGACCGTTACGCGGTGGCGCTGTCGGCGAATCTGCAGAACGACATCCTCGCGCACTACGAGAAGTACGAGTTCCACCCGGTCGTCGCCAAGCTGCAGACGTTCTGCTCGGAAGACCTGGGCGGCTTCTACCTCGACGTGCTGAAGGACCGCCTGTACACGACCGCGGCGGATTCGGTCGCGCGCCGCTCGGCGCAGACCGCGCTCTACCACATCGCACACGGCCTGCTGCGCGTGATGGCGCCGTTCCTGTCGTTTACCGCGGAAGAAGCGTGGAAGGTGTTCCAGCCGGACAGCGAAACGATCTTCACCGAGACTTACCACGCGTACCCGGCCGTGCCGGACGCGGGCGCGCTGCTCGACAAGTGGACGCTGCTGCGCGCGGTCCGCGGCGACGTGACCAAGGCGCTCGAAGAGGCGCGGGTCGCGAACCTGATCGGCTCGTCGCTGCAGGCGGAAGTCGAAATCCGCGCGAGCGGCGCGCGTTACGACGCGCTCGCGAGCCTCGGCGACGACCTGAAGTTCGTACTGATCACGTCGGCGGCGACCGTCGTCAAGGTCGATAGCGAAGCGGACGAAGGTGTCGAAGTGATCGCCTCGAAGTACCTGAAGTGCGAACGCTGCTGGCACTATCGCGCGGACGTCGGCGCGAATGCCGAGCATCCGTCGCTGTGCGGCCGCTGCTTCAGCAATCTGTTCGGCAGTGGCGAAACGAGGAGCGCGGCATAATGGCGAGAACCATGTCGAAAACGTCCACCGCGAGCGGCTCGCTCGCACCTTGGCTCGGCATCGCGCTGATCGTCATCCTGTTCGACCAGCTGACGAAAATCGCGGTGCGCAAAGTGTTCGCCTACGGTGTGCCGCACGAAGTTACGCCGTTCTTCAACCTGATTCTCGTGTTCAACCGCGGCGCCGCGTTCAGCTTCCTGGCGATGGCGGGCGGCTGGCAGCGCTGGGCGTTCACCGCGCTCGGCGTGGTCGCGGCGCTCGTGATCTGCTACCTGCTCAAGCGGCATAGCGGGCAAAAAATGTTCTGCACGGCGCTCGCGCTGATTCTCGGCGGCGCGCTCGGCAATGTGATCGACCGGCTCGCGTACGGCCACGTGATCGACTTCCTCGACTTCCACGTGGGCGGCTGGCACTGGCCGGCGTTCAATCTCGCCGACAGCGCGATCACGATCGGTGCGATCCTGCTCGTGATCGACGAGTTGCGGCGGGTACGCGGCACACGCTAACGTCGCCGACGTGAGGCACGCGGTTGCGAGAGCCGCGCCTCACGTCCGGTTTGAAACGCGCGGCGACGGCGACGGGCAACGCCCTCGCGCCGCTTCGCGATCACGCTTTGTCGGAGGCTTTCGTTGGCAACCGCTGAACTCGCAGGCAAACACCTCGTCCTCGGCATGACGGGCGGCATCGCCTGCTACAAGATCGCCGAACTCACGCGTCTGCTGACCAAGGCAGGCGCGACCGTGCAGGTCGTCATGACCGATGCGGCCACGCAGTTCATCACCCCCATCACGATGCAGGCGCTGTCGGGCCGGCCGGTCTACACGAGCCAGTGGGACGCTCGCGTGCCGAACAACATGGCGCACATCGATCTGTCGCGCGAAGCCGATGCGATCGTGATCGCGCCGGCGTCGACCGACTTCCTCGCCAAGCTCGCGCACGGCATGGCCGACGATCTGCTGTCGACTCTGTGCATCGCGCGCGACTGCCCGCTGCTCGTCGTGCCGGCGATGAACCGGCAGATGTGGCAAAACCCGGCCACGCAACGCAACGTCGCGCAATTGCGCGCGGATGGCGTCGAAGTGCTCGGACCCGATTCGGGCCCGCAGGCCTGCGGGGAGATCGGCGATGGCCGCATGCTCGAAGCGGCCGCGACCTACGAGGCGATCGCGTCGTTCTTCGCGCCGAAGATCCTGTCCGGCCGGCGTGTGCTCTTGACCGCCGGGCCGACCTTCGAACCGCTCGACCCGGTGCGCGGCATTACCAATCGCTCGAGCGGCAAGATGGGCTTCGCGCTCGCGCGCGCCGCGCAACAGGCCGGCGCCGACGTGCATCTGGTCGCTGGTCCGGTCGCGCTGGAAACGCCGTGGGGCGTATTGCGCGAGGACGTGCAGACCGCGCAGCAGATGCACGACGCGGTGATGCGCGCGGTCGCCCAAGCGGACATCTTTATCGGCGTCGCGGCGGTGGCCGACTGGCGCGTCGACCACGTGAGCGATCAGAAGATCAAGAAGACCGCCGAGCGCACGCTGCCGAGCTTCTCATTCGTCGAAAATCCGGACATCCTCGCGGCGGTCGCCCGGCTGCCGAAGCCGCCGTTCGCGGTCGGCTTCGCCGCCGAAAGCGACAATCTCGAAGTCCACGGCGAGGAAAAGCGCGCGCGCAAGAACGTGCCGCTGCTGATCGGCAATCTGGGGCCGCAAACGTTCGGGCTCGACGACAATGAAGTGATTCTGTTCGAAGCAGGCCGCGCGACGAAGCTGCCACGCGCCGACAAGCAGACGCTGGCGCGCGCGCTGATCGCGGAAATCGCGAAGCGTGTGCCGGCCGGCATCAGTCCGGTTGGCTGAACGAGCGAGCGGCATTGGGCCCGTGTGGCCCTGCTGCCTTTGCCCGGCTAGCCGACCGGAATCATCTGGAGCACTACTGCCATGACGCTACTCTCCGTGCTCGATCAAACACCGGTGATCGCCGGCCATTCGGTGGCGGACGCGATCGCCGCGACCATCGAACTCGCGCAACTCGCCGACGACCTCGGATACACGCGCTACTGGTGCGCCGAGTACCACGGCCTGCGCGGCGTGTCGAACCCATGCCCTGAAGTGATGCTGGCGCGCCTCGGCAGCGTGACCAAACGCATTCGCATCGGCTCGGGCGGCATCATGCTGCCGTACTACAGCCCGTTCAAAGTCGCCGAGCAGTTCATGATGCTCGAGGCGCTGTTTCCGAACCGCGTCGATCTCGGCGTCGGACGCGCGCCGGGCGGCGATATGCGCACCGCGCAGGCGGTCGCCGCCGGCGCTTACAATCGCGGCGAGCTTTTTCCGCAGCAGGTCGCCGAGCTGCTCGGCCTCATGCACGGCGCGCTGCCCGTCGATCATCTCGCGCAGGGTGTGCTGCTGCAGCCGCAGATCGATACGCGCCCGCAACTGTGGATGCTCGGCTCGAGCGAATTCGGCGGTCTGCTCGCGGCGCAGCTCGGCATCCGCTTCTCGTTCGCGCATTTCATCAACGCGCATTTCGGCAAGCAAGTCGCGCTGGCGTATCGCGAGCGCTTCCAGCCTGGCAACGAGGCGTCGCAGCCGTATCTGGCGGCCGCGGTCTTCGTGATCTGCGCGGATACCGAGCAGGAAGCCGCGGACCTCGAAAAAGCCGTCGATCTACGTCGCGTGCAGATGGCATATGGTCTGAACGAACCGATTCCGTCGATCGAGCAAGGCATCGCGCAGGAATATGGCGAGCGCGAACAGCTCGTGATCGACCGCGAAAAACCGCGCAGCATCATCGGCACGCCTGAGCGCGTGACCGAGCGGCTTACGGAGTTGCGCCAGCAGTTCCAGGCCGACGAGCTGATGGTGCTGACCGTCGCGGGCAGCTATCGCGCGCGCTTGCGCTCCTACGAACTGCTCGCCGACGCATTTCAGCTCGGCTCGAACCAGGCGGCTTGATCGCAGAGGTTTTGCCAGTCAGCCGTGCGCCCCTCCACCAAACCCACCCCCACTATCGAACCTGAATGAAACTCGACCTGAAGATTCTCGATCAGCGCATGCGCGAACAGCTCCCCGCTTACGCGACGACCGGTAGCGCCGGCCTCGATCTGCGCGCCTGCCTCGACGAACCGCTGACGCTGAAACCCGGCGAAACCGCGCTGGTACCGACCGGACTCGCGATCCACGTCGGCGACCCCGGCTATGCGGCGCTGATTCTGCCGCGCTCGGGTCTGGGCCACAAGCATGGGATCGTGCTGGGCAATCTGGTCGGCCTGATCGATTCCGACTACCAGGGGCAACTGATGATTTCGACGTGGAATCGCGGCGAAACGACGTTCGTGCTGAACCCGATGGAACGCCTCGCGCAACTGGTGATCGTCCCGGTCGTGCAGGCCAGGTTCAACATCGTCGATGACTTCGAGGAAAGCGTGCGCGGCGCGGGCGGGTTTGGCAGCACCGGCAAGCATTGATCGATTGCTGCGCCGCGGCGGCAGCGGCGTTAAGCGCACGCCGCCGCGAGCAGAAGATCAGAGCATAAAAAACGGCGCGGGATAAAACCCGCGCCGTTCTGTTTTTGGCGTCTGGCCAGCTTGACTCAATGCCGGCCTGACTGACATCACTCGACTTCCACCGCCTCAGGATTCGGATTACGCGGCGCCGGATGCTCGTCGAAGGTCAACTGCACCTTGTCGTCCGCATCGACGTCGACCGTCACGCGGCCGCCGTTCATCAGCTTGCCGAACAGCAGCTCGTCGGCGAGCGCGCGACGGATCGTGTCCTGGATCAGGCGCTGCATTGGCCGCGCGCCCATCAACGGATCGAAACCGTGCTTCGCCAGATGCTTGCGCAGCGCATCGGTGAACAGTGCATCGACCTTCTTCTCGTGCAGCTGATCTTCCAGCTGCATCAGGAACTTGTCGACCACGCGCATGATGATTTCCTCATCGAGCGCACGGAAGCTGATCGTCGCGTCCAGACGGTTGCGGAACTCCGGCGTGAACATGCGCTTGATGTCGACCATCTCGTCGCCCGCCTCGCGGCGATTCGTGAAGCCGATCACTGCCTTGCCCATCGCCTCGGCGCCCGCGTTCGTCGTCATGATGATGATGACGTTGCGGAAGTCCGCCTTGCGGCCGTTGTTGTCCGTCAGCGTGCCGTGGTCCATCACCTGCAGCAGCACGTTGAAGATGTCCGGATGCGCCTTCTCGATTTCGTCGAGCAGCAGCACGCAGTGCGGCTTCTTCGTGATCGCCTCGGTCAGCAGGCCGCCCTGGTCGAAACCGACGTAGCCCGGCGGCGCGCCGATCAGCCGGCTCACCGCGTGACGCTCCATGTACTCCGACATGTCGAAGCGGATCAGCTCGATGCCGAGCGTGAACGCGAGCTGCTTCGCGACCTCGGTCTTGCCGACACCGGTCGGACCGGAGAACAGGAACGCGCCGATCGGCTTGTCGAGCTTGCCGAGGCCCGCTCGCGCCATCTTGATCGCCGCCGACAGCGCGTCGATGGCCGGGTCCTGGCCGAACACGACGCTCTTCAGGTCGCGGTCGAGCGTCTGCAGCTTGCTGCGATCGTCTTGCGACACGCTTTGCGCCGGCACGCGCGCGATCTTCGAGATGATTTCCTCGATCTCGTTCTTGCCGATGGTCTTCTTCTGCTTCGACTTCGGCAGAATGCGCTGCGCCGCGCCCGCTTCGTCGATCACGTCGATCGCCTTGTCCGGCAAATGACGATCCGTGATGAAGCGCGCCGACAGCTCAGCCGCCGCCGACAGCGCACCCGACGAATACTTGACGCCGTGGTGCTCCTCGAAACGCGACTTCAGCCCGCGCAGGATCGCCACCGTCTGCTCGACGGTCGGCTCGGTCACGTCGACCTTCTGGAAACGACGCGACAGCGCCGCGTCCTTTTCGAAGATGCCGCGATATTCGGTGAAGGTGGTCGCGCCGATGCACTTCAGCGTGCCCGACGAGAGCGCCGGCTTCAGCAGGTTCGACGCATCCAGCGTGCCGCCGGACGCGGCGCCCGCGCCGATCAGCGTATGGATTTCGTCGATGAACAGAATGGCGTGCGGACGCTCCTTCAGTTCCTTCAGCACCGTCTTCAGACGCTGCTCGAAGTCGCCGCGATACTTGGTGCCAGCGAGCAACGCGCCCATGTCGAGCGAATACACCTGGGCATCCGCGAGGATATCCGGCACTTCGCCGCGCGTGATGCGCCATGCGAGCCCTTCGGCGATCGCGGTCTTGCCGACACCGGCCTCACCGACCAGCAGCGGGTTGTTCTTGCGCCGGCGGCACAGCACCTGCACCACGCGCTCGACTTCCGACTCGCGCCCGATCAGCGGATCGATGCGGCCGTCCTTCGCCATCTGGTTCAGGTTCTGCGTGAACTGGGCGAGCGGCGTTTCCTTCTGCGCGGCGGCTTCGTCGGACTCGGCATTCGCGTCGCTCGCTTTCGCGGCGTCCGAACTGCTCGTCTTGGCGATGCCGTGCGAGATGAAATTAACCACGTCCAGACGCGTGACGCCCTGCTGCTGCAGGTAGTACACCGCATGCGAGTCCTTCTCGCCGAAGATCGCGACCAGCACGTTCGCGCCGGTCACTTCCTTCTTGCCGTTCGAGGTGGACTGCACATGCATGATCGCGCGCTGGATCACACGCTGGAAACCGAGCGTGGGCTGCGTGTCGACGTCGTCCGTGCCCGGCACGGTCGGCGTGTTGTCATGAATGAAGTTGCGCAGGTTCTGACGCAGATCCTCGATATTGGCCGCGCATGCGCGCAGTACCTCTGCCGCCGTCGGGTTATCCAACAGCGCGAGCAAAAGATGTTCGACCGTTATGAACTCGTGCCGTGCCTGGCGCGCTTCCATGAACGCCATATGCAGGCTGACTTCCAGTTCCTGGGCAATCATGCTTCCTCCATCACACACTGCAGCGGATGCCCGGCCTGCCGTGCGTGGGTAACGACTTGCTCGACTTTGGTCGACGCGATGTCCCGCGTATAGACCCCACAAACTCCCCTGCCCTCGCGATGCACCTTCAACATGACCTGCGTTGCGGTTTCACGATCTTTATTGAAATATTCCTGCACGATCATCACGACAAATTCCATCGGCGTGAAGTCGTCATTCAGCAGCACCACCTTGTACATGGACGGCGGCTTGAGTTTCTGCTCCTGCCGTTCCAGTACGGTGCCGTCCTGCTTGTCCGGGATAATCGCCATACACCCATTCTAAACAACTAGGACAGGCCCGCAATCCTGTCAAAACCCGGCCGCCCGGCCGATGAGCCCGTTCGCTGCCGCCCGGCGGTCACGACGCTGTCATGATCGGCCGGCCTCTCGCGTTATCGACGGGCCGATTGCGGTGCCGGCCCCCATCCTGTCATGCGCGGTGCGTGCTGCGCCGCGGTCGGATCGAGTATCGCACAACCTGCCGGTACTGGCTGCGAGCGCTCGCCGCGCTGGGCGTCGGCGCCGCGGGCACAGTCAGCATGTGAGTCGATTATGCGACTTTTCAAGCCACGCCGCTTGCGCCACCGCACATACGGAAGCGGTAAAAACCCTGGAAAGCGGCCTGTTTGCAACGCGACAACGACGTCTCAAAATTTTCTTGACACTCGAATAAAGAGCCCCAACAATCAAGCTGGCACTTTTTTCACTAAGCCATAATTTCGAAAAAATGCCGATGGTGAGCTTGTGAGGAGGGGACGACTGCCTCGCGCAGTCGTGGCTTTTCGAGGGCTCGTGGTAGTGACATGAGTTACAGGGGAAGTTGGAAATGGCAACCGGTACGGTCAAATGGTTTAACGACGCCAAAGGTTTCGGATTCATCACGCCTGATGAGGGCGGCGAGGATCTGTTTGCACACTTTTCGGCCATCCAGATGAATGGGTTCAAAACCCTGAAGGAAGGTCAGAAGGTCACCTTCGAGGTTGTGCAAGGCCCGAAAGGCAAACAGGCATCGAACATTCAGACTCCTGCCTGAGGCGGCTCTGCGGCGGTTCGTTACCCGTCCTTTTTGAAACCCGGCTTCTTGCCGGGTTTCTTTTTTGCGGTGGCTTTCTGTTGCAGCGGATTTTTCCGCCGGAAAATCGCGCGAAAATCCCGGGTATAAAAATACCCCGGCCGTTTGCTGGCGCCGGGGTTTTTATGCAAACTGGATAATCCCGGCGCATCAATTACATATTTTCGATCATCACTTGCCCAAATGCGGAACACGACACCTGGGTCGCGCCTTCCATCAGACGGGCAAAATCGTAAGTCACGCGCTTTTGCAGGATCGATTTTTCCATCGATCTGATTATCAGATCCGCCGCCTCGAACCAGCCCAGGTGGCGCAGCATCATTTCCGCCGACAGGATTTCCGAGCCGGGATTCACGTAGTCCTTGCCCGCGTATTTCGGCGCCGTGCCATGAGTCGCCTCGAACATCGCAACCGAATCCGACATATTCGCGCCCGGCGCGATACCGATGCCGCCAACCTGCGCGGCGAGCGCGTCGGAGATGTAGTCGCCGTTCAGGTTCAGCGTGGCGATCACGTCGTATTCGGCCGGGCGCAGCAGGATCTGCTGCAGGAACGCGTCGGCGATCACGTCCTTCACGACGACGTCGCCGCCGGTCTTCGGATTCCTGACTTTCATCCACGGACCGCCGTCCATCAGTTCCGCGTTGAACTCTTTCTGCGCGAGCGCGTAGCCGTAGTCGCGAAACGCGCCTTCGGTGTACTTCATGATGTTGCCCTTGTGCACCAGCGTCACCGAGCGGCGTTCATTGTCGATCGCATACTGGATCGCCTTGCGCACCAGACGTTCGGTCCCTTCGCGCGACACCGGCTTGATGCCGATGCCCGACGAATCCGGGAAGCGGATCTTCTTCACGCCCATTTCTTCGCGCAGGAACCTGATGATCTTCTTCGCCTGTTCGGATTCGGCCGGCCATTCGATGCCCGCGTAAATGTCTTCCGAGTTCTCGCGGAAGATCACCATGTTGGTCTTCTCGGGCTCGCGCACCGGCGACGGCACGCCCTTGAAATACTGCACCGGACGCAGGCACACGTAGAGATCCAGTTCCTGGCGCAACGCGACGTTCAGCGAGCGGATGCCGCCGCCGACCGGCGTGGTGAGCGGCCCCTTGATCGATACGATGTATTCCTTGACCGCCTGCAACGTTTCCTCCGGCAGCCATACGTCCGGGCCATACACCCGGGTCGCCTTCTCACCCGCGTAGATTTCCATCCAGTGGATTTTCTTCTTGCCGCCGTACGCCTTTTCGACCGCCGCATCGACGACCTTGAGCATGACCGGCGTGATGTCCAGACCGGTACCGTCGCCTTCGATGTACGGGATGATCGGCTCGTCGGAAACGTTGAGCGAGAAGTCGGCGTTGACGGTGATCTTATCGCCACCTGCCGGAACCTTGATGTGCTGATACGGCATGATCGGACTCCAGTGAAAGCCGTGCAAAAGCTGATGGGAGACTGCGAAAGAGATACGCTCGCCACGCAATGCCGAACCGCCGCGAGCGGCCTGGCCGCTATTCTAGCCCACGCCCCTGGCACGACGCGGCCGCCGCGGGCTCCGTGCTTTCCAACATCGACGCCCCCTCGACCGCGCCACGCTCCTCTATAAGATACAAGAATCTGCCTGCCGATTTATGCATTATCATCGCGCCGTACCGCTCTGCCGTCTCGCTCTCCTATGCGCCTTCTCGCCCTCAACAAGCCGTTCGGCACCATCTGTCAATTTTCGCCACATGAGACGCGCGCGTCGCTTGCAGACTGGGTCAAGGTACCCGGTGTCTATCCGGCCGGCCGCCTCGACTCGGATAGCGAAGGCCTGCTGCTGCTCACCGACGACGGCGCGCTGCAGGCGCGCATCGCGGAGCCGCGTCACAAGCTCGTCAAACGCTATTGGGCGCAAGTCGAAGGCGCGGTCGACGACGCCGCGTTGAAACAGCTCGCACGCGGCGTCGATCTCGGTGACTACGTGACACGCCCATGTCAGGCGAGCTATGTCGAACCGTCTGGCTCGCTATGGACGCGCACGCCGCCGATCCGCTATCGCGCTGCGATCCCGACCACGTGGATCGAACTGTCGATCACAGAAGGCAAGAACCGTCAGGTGCGTCGCATGACGGCCGCGGTCGGTTTTCCGACGCTGCGTCTCGTGCGCGTCGGCATCGGTGCGCTTGACATTTTTTCACTCGGACTACAACCGGGTGAGAGCGTCGAGTTGCGAGCGAACGCGCCGTGGGATGGCGTCGCCTGAACGCGAATCAGCCTGCACGTGATCACTGGAAACACGTTTCACGGCCGTGACAATCAACGCTAACTCGTTGTA
The DNA here is from genome assembly GCF_040948755.1 of Paraburkholderia sp. BR13444. Classification (NCBI taxonomy): domain Bacteria; kingdom Pseudomonadati; phylum Pseudomonadota; class Betaproteobacteria; order Burkholderiales; family Burkholderiaceae; genus Paraburkholderia; species Paraburkholderia sp. BR13444. The sequence goes on from NZ_JBFPKM010000002.1 coordinate 659,063, forward strand.
GCAGCACACAAAACAATGCGTGAAACGCAAGCCCGGAATGCGTGAAACAAATGAGCTCGCGCGAGCCTGCGTGATGCAGTTCGATCGCGCGTGATGACGACAAAAATTTCCGCGCAATTCACGTCAACCACCGTACAAGTCCACGCGTTATTCGACGCAGATGCCGCCGAAGCTATCCGGCATTCAGCCTTAAAGACCTTTGCATAAGCCGTTTTTGCGCGGCGAGTACGAAAGTCCGAACGCTAGCAGACGCGTCGAAAAATTTGTTCGATGCGGCTGTCAACCGAAAGGTGGATGGCACGTTTACCGTCATGACTCTACATTTGCCGGGTCATTTGGTTAATTAACTCAAGCTGAGGATTCACAAAATGAACAAACTGATCGCCGCTCTGGTCGCTGGCCTCTTCGCAACGGCAGCATTCGCACAAGCATCGGCACCGGAAGCAGCTTCGGCAGCTCCGGCAGCAGCAGCCTCGTCGGCAAAGAAGACCACCAAGCACGCTCACAAGAAGTCGCACAAGAAGGCAGCAGCAGCTGCTGCAGCTTCGGCAGCTTCGGAGTAAGTTGCTTGTAAAAACGCAGTAAAGAACTAGCTTCATTGCCGTTCTTACGGCGTTGTAAGGCAGATCACCGCAAGGCGATCTGCCTTTTTGTTTTTGATGCGCTCGCGTAACATGCGCGGGTCGATTTCAGCAAGGAGTCTTGTCGTGCGATTTTCCATCCGCTCGTCGGTGGCGCGTTTCGCCGTTGCCGTTGCACTGCCGCTCGCGGCGCTGTCGTTCGCCGCTACCACGGCTCCCGCCCTGGCGCAGCAGATGCCGCCGGGCGCCAAGCAGCCGGGCGAGTTTCCGCGGGTCAAGCTGACCGCTGGTATGTTCGTGATCGATGCGGCCGTCGCCGCCAACGACGCGGATCGCGAACAGGGCTTGATGTATCGCACGAAGCTCGGGCCGAACGAAGGTATGCTGTTCGTGTTCAACGAGAACGCGGGCCACTGCTTCTGGATGAAGAACACGCTGATTCCGCTGTCGATCGCGTTCATACGCGCCGACGGCACGATCACCGACATCGACGAGATGCAAGCCGAGACCACCAACAACCACTGCCCGACGCACAACGGCGTGTTCGCGCTGGAAATGCCCAAGGGCTGGTTCACGGCGAAGGGCATCAAGCCGGGCATGCAGATCCAGGGCTTGCCGCCGGTGCCGGGTGTCACGCAGTAACGCCCCTCACCGCCGGGCTGCGCCCCTGCGCGGCGCCCCGCAGATGGCCACCCGAGCGTCTCCGTAAGCTGCCACTGGCCACCCCGGCCGTCCCGCCCTGCTTTCCCGCAAAAAACCGGCGCCTCAACCCGAGGCTCCGGGTTTTTTTCCGCCCGCACAGCCCCGCGCGGCCAGCCTTCGCGCCGGCTGGCAGGATTCATGCAAAAGACCAATCGAAGCGCTATCCTTGTAATCTCGATTTGGTAACGCCACATAAAGCACCACCCAGACTCCCCGGGCGGCTGACGCGGTCGCCCGGCATGCGTTTCAGGCGCGCCATTACAAGGAGATTCACGTGCCCCGCAAGACTCCAATCGAGCGCTACCGGAATATCGGCATCAGCGCTCACATCGATGCCGGCAAAACCACCACCACCGAACGGATCCTGTTCTACACCGGCGTGACCCACAAGATCGGCGAGGTTCACGACGGTGCGGCGACGATGGACTGGATGGAACAGGAGCAGGAGCGCGGCATCACGATCACGTCGGCGGCCACGACCGCGTTCTGGAAAGGCATGGCCGGCAACTACCCCGAGCATCGGATCAACATCATCGACACCCCCGGGCACGTCGACTTCACGATCGAAGTCGAGCGCTCGATGCGCGTGCTCGACGGCGCGTGCATGGTGTACGACTCGGTCGGCGGCGTGCAGCCGCAATCGGAAACCGTGTGGCGCCAGGCGAACAAGTACAAGGTGCCGCGCATTGCGTTCGTCAACAAGATGGATCGCGTCGGCGCGGACTTCTTCCGCGTGCAGCGGCAGATCGGCGAACGCCTGAAAGGCGTCGCCGTGCCGATCCAGATTCCGATCGGCGCGGAAGAGCACTTCCAGGGCGTGGTCGACCTCGTCAAGATGAAGGCGATCTACTGGGACGACGCGAGCCAGGGCATCAAGTTCGAGTATCGCGACATTCCGGCTGAACTCGCCGCAACGGCGAAGAAATGGCACGACAAGATGGTCGAGGCCGCGGCCGAGGCGAACGAGACGCTGCTCGAAAAGTACCTGGGCGGCGAGCATCACCTGAGCGAAGAAGAAATCAAGCAGGGCATTCGCGCACGCACGATCGCCAATGAGATCGTGCCGATGCTGTGCGGCAGCGCGTTCAAGAACAAGGGCGTGCAGGCGATGCTCGACGCGGTGATCGACTATCTGCCGTCGCCGGTCGACGTGCCCGCGATCACCGGTCACGACGAGCACGACAAGGAGATCGAGCGTCATCCGAACGACGACGATCCGTTCTCGGCGCTCGCCTTCAAGATCATGACCGACCCGTTCGTCGGCCAGTTGATCTTCTTCCGCGTGTACTCGGGCGTCGTCAATTCGGGCGACACGGTCTACAACGCGGCCAAGGAAAAGAAGGAGCGCCTCGGCCGCATCCTGCAGATGCATGCGAACGAGCGCAAGGAAATCAAGGAGGTCTACGCGGGCGACATCGCCGCGGCCGTCGGCCTGAAGGAAGCGACTACCGGCGACACGCTGTGCGATCCTAATCATGTGATCATCCTCGAAAGGATGATCTTCCCGGACCCGGTGATCTCGCAGGCCGTCGAGCCGAAGACCAAGGCCGATCAGGAGAAGATGGGCATCGCGCTGAATCGTCTCGCGCAGGAAGATCCATCGTTCCGCGTGCAGACCGATGAGGAATCCGGACAGACGATCATCTCCGGCATGGGCGAACTGCACCTGGAAATTCTGGTCGACCGGATGAAGCGCGAGTTCGGCGTCGAAGCAACTGTGGGCAAGCCGCAGGTCGCCTATCGTGAAACGGTGCGCAACAAGGTCGAGGACGTCGAAGGCAAGTTCGTCAAGCAGTCGGGCGGCCGCGGCCAGTACGGCCACGCGGTGATCGCGCTCGAACCTTCCGAACAGGGCAAGGGCTACGAGTTCGTCGATGCGATCAAGGGCGGCGTGATCCCACGCGAATTCATCCCGGCGGTCGACAAGGGCATCCAGGAGACGCTGAAAGCCGGCGTGCTGGCGGGCTATCCGGTCGTCGACGTGAAGGTCACGCTGACCTTCGGTTCGTACCACGACGTCGACTCGAACGAAAACGCGTTCCGCATGGCTGGCTCGATGGCGTTCAAGGATGCGATGCGCAAGGCGAAGCCCGTGCTGCTCGAACCGATGATGGCCGTCGAGGTGGAAACGCCCGAGGACTTCATGGGCAACGTGATGGGCGACCTGTCGAGCCGGCGCGGCATGGTGCAAGGCATGGAAGACATCGCGGGCGGCGGCGGCAAGCTGGTGCGTGCGGAGGTGCCGCTCGCCGAGATGTTCGGCTACTCGACGTCGCTGCGCTCGGCCACTCAGGGCCGCGCGACTTATACGATGGAGTTCAAGCATTACGCCGAAACGCCGAGCAACGTCGCCGAGGCCGTGATCAACGCGAAGAAGCAATGACGCTGACGCGGCACCGCCGAGTGTCTTGAGTCGAAGCCCGCTCCTTGTGAGCGGGCTTTTTTTCGTGGCGCCCTTGCCATCATCACGCCACGCAGCCGTTTATTGAACGTGCCAGAATGTCGAACAGGTACGCGGCAAGCAAGCCAAGGAGGGGACACGATGAGCCAGGATCACGAACATCCGCATTACCGGGCCGAGCACGAGACCGCCGAAACCGGCGGGCAGATCGACTGGCGCGAGCACGGCGTGAAGGTCATCCGCGGCGATCAGCTCGATACCAACACCGCGCAAACGCCGGGCATGAACCGCGCGGCTGCGATCAACGCGGCGCGCGTCGGCGCGCAGAAGATCTGGGCCGGCACCGTGACGATCCATCCGAACGCGAAGACCGGCGCGCATCATCACGGCGCGCTCGAAAGCGTGATCTACGTGGTGCGCGGCCAGGCGCGCATGCGCTGGGGCGAGCATCTGGAATTCACCGCCGAGGCCGGTCCTGGCGACTTCATCTTCGTGCCGCCCTACGTGCCGCATCAGGAGATCAACGCGAGCACCGACGAGCCGCTCGAATGCGTGCTCGTACGCAGCGACAACGAAGCGGTCGTCGTCAATCTGAACATCGATGCTGTCGAGCAGCCGGAAACGGTCTACTGGGTCGATCCGATCCACAAGCATCCGCACGATCACTGAGTCGCTCATTTGCCTGCTCACTCACCTGCTGACTGATCCGCCCGCGCCACATGACGCCTACCGCTTCTCTGCGCCGTCGCCTCGTCACGCTCTACGCGGCGCTGATCGCCGCCAACCTCGGCACTTGGCTGTGGGCGCTGATCGCATTTCGCCACTACCCGCTGCTGCTCGGCACCGCGCTGCTCGCGTATGGCTTCGGTCTGCGTCATGCGGTTGACGCCGACCACATCGCGGCGATCGACGCGGTCACGCGCAAGCTGATGCAAACAGGCAAGCGGCCGCTCGGCATCGGGCTCGCGTTTTCGCTCGGACACTCGACCATCGTGATCGCGGCGACGATCGGCATCGCGTGGACCACGCATTCGCTGCACGGGCGCTTCGAGAGCCTCAAGGAACTCGGCGGCACGCTCGGCACGCTGGTTTCGGCGACGTTCCTGCTGGTGCTCGCGGCGGTCAATCTCGTGATCCTGCGCGATGTGTGGCGTCGCTACCGGCACGCGCAACACGATGGCGCCGTGGCGACCGCGTCAACCGATTCGCTCGCCCCAGCCGGGCTGCTGTCGCGTGCGTTACGGCCGCTGTTCCGGCTGGTGACCAGAAGCTGGCACATGTACCCGGTCGGCGTGCTGTTCGGCCTCGGCTTCGATACCGCGACCGAGATCGGCCTGCTCGCGATCGCAGCGTCGCAGGCGAGCACCGGTCTGCCGCTCTACTCGATCCTCGTGTTCCCCGCGCTCTTCACGGCCGGCATGACGCTCGTCGATTCGACCGATAACGTGCTGATGGTGCACGCATACGGCTGGGCGATGGATGACCCGAAGCGCAAGCTGTACTACAACGCGAGCATCACGTTCGTGTCGGCGGTGGTCGCGATCGTGATCGGCGGCATCGAGGCGTTGGGACTACTGTCGGACCGCTTCGGCTGGAGCGGCGGGGTGTTGGATGCGATCGCCCGCATCAACGATCACTTTGGCGCGCTCGGCTATGCGATCGTCGCGGCCTTCATGGCGTGCTGGATCGGCTCGGTGCTGTTTCATCGCTGGAGACGGCCAACCGCGGCGACAGGCGCGGCAACAAGCGCGGCGCCCAAATGACTCGTTCCGGTATAACTCACTCGACCCATGCGAGGCGATCGGTAAGGATTCCAGCGCGATGCCGTCGTTCTGTCCGCTACGGCGCGCACCGCTCGCAAGCATGCATCGCGCAAGCGTTGCGACGACGACACACCGCGCGCCGTTTATCGCCCGATCGGCTGGCGCGGTGCGCCGCCGGCGCGCCAGAGCCGCGAGCAATCGCTTACACTGAGACGGCTTTTCTCGCGCTGTCGCGCCGCTCGCGCGACGCTTCGGAACCGGCAACAGAACGGACTGGACACGCCATCGATGAAAACGCCAGCGGACCGACTTCTCGCATCTGACGCACTAAACACAGCCCGCCTCACCGCCGACGCCTACGGCAACCACGCCCTCGACGAATTCCTCGCCGGCCGCATCACGCGCCGCGAACTGCTGCGCTACGCGAGCGTGATCGGTCTTTCAGTCGCGGGCGGCGGCTTGCTCGGCGCGCCGCGAGCGAGGGCGCAAGGTGCGCCGGCCCCGTCGAACCAGACGATCCGCGTCGCGCATCTGACGCCGGCGGGCGCCGTCGATCCGCTGACGGTCACCGACGCCGCGAGCCTCGCGCTGCTAAACCAGACCGGCGAATTCCTGATCGACGACGACGGCGAGAAGCTGATGCTCAAACCCGCGCTCGCGCTGTCGTGGAAGCCGAACGACAAGGGCGACGTGTGGACGTTCAGGCTGCGCCCCAACGTGAAATTCCACGACGGCCAGAGCTTCGGCGCGAAAGACGTGGTCGCCACCTTCGACCGTCTCGCCGATCCCGCGAGCGGCTCGGCCGCGTTGTCGGTATTGAAGGGCGTGCTGTCGAAAGGCGGTGCGAAGGTCGTCGACGAACACACGGTCGAGTTTCATCTCGACGCGCCGATCGGCAATTTCCCCTACTACGTTTCCTCGGATAATTACAACGCGGTGATCCTGCCCGCGAACTTCGCGGGCAACTACGAAAAGAGCTTCATCGGCACCGGCCCGTTCAAACTCGAAAAATATCAGCCGAAGGTCGGCGCATCGTTCGTGCGCAATCCCGACTACTGGGGCGACAAAGCGTTACCCCAACGGGTACAGTTTTCGTTCTATGCGGACGAACAGGCGCAACTGCTCGCGCTGCAAGGCCACCAGGCCGACGTGATGGGCACCTTCACCGTGCAGGGCGGCGCGGCCATTCTGAACAATCCAGACTACAAGGCAGTGGGCGTGAAGTCGAGCGCGCATCGGCAGATCCATATGCGCAACGACAGCCCGCTCTTCAAGGACAAACGCGTGCGCCAGGCGCTCGCGCTGTCGCTCGATCGCGACGTGCTCGTGCGTGGTCTCTTCAAGGGTCGCGCGCAACTCGGCAACGACAGCCCGTTCGCGCCGGTGTTTCCGTCGTCGGACGCAGGCGTGCCGCAACGCAAGATCGATGTCGCGAAGGCGAAGCAACTGCTCGCGCAAGCCGGCGTGCCGAACGGTTTCGATGTCACGCTGACCACCGAAAAATACATGGAGATCCCCGACCTCGCGGTCGTCGTGCAGAACGCCGCGAAGGCGATCGGCGTGCGCATCAACCTGAAGGTCGAGAGCCAGTCGCTGTACTACGGCGCGGGCACGCCGGGCAAATCCGACTGGCTCGACTCGCCGCTCGGCATCACCGACTACGGTCATCGCGGCGTGCCGAACGTGTTCCTCAACGCGACGCTCACGAGCAACGGCACGTGGAATGCTGCGCACTTCAAGAATCCGCAATACGATCAACTGGTCGCGCAGTTCGTCGCGGCGATCGACCTCGCCACGCAGAAGAAACTCTCCGGACAGATCCAGACGCTGCTGCTCGACGAAACGCCGCTGATCATCCCGTTCTTCTACGATCAGCTGATCGCGATGCGCAAGGGGGTGAACGGCGTGCGCTTCACCGCGCTCGCGCAGCTGTATTTCGATCGCGCGACGCTGAGCGCGTAAGTACCGCGCTGCTCAACGCACCTTTCGCAGGAGAACTCACGATGTCGGCTCCGGCGCCCTCTCCCGCCTCGAATCCATCGCGTTTGCCGCGCGCGACGAACGGCAACGCGGGCCGCATCGCGCGTTTTCTGGCGACGCGCGCGGGTCTGTCGCTGATCACGCTGTGGCTCCTGTCGCTGATCGTGTTCGCGGGCGGCCAGTTGCTGCCCGGCGATATCGGCCGCGCGGTGCTCGGGCCGCTCGCCGATGCGCGCGCGGTCGCCGCGCTCAATCATCAGCTCGGCGCCGACCGGCCGCTGCTCACGCAGTACATCGACTGGATCACGCATTTCGTGCGCGGCGACATGGGGCTGTCGTACGCGTATCGCGAACCGGTCGGGCCGTTCATCGCCGATGCGCTAGCGCATTCGGCGAAGCTCGGCCTCTTCGCGTTCATCGTCGTCGTGCCGCTCGGCATTGCGGGCGGCGTGTGGTCTGCGATGCATGCGGGGCGCTGGCTCGATCGCACGATCAGCATTGCCGGTTTGTCGGCGACCGTGGTGCCGGAGTTCGTGTCGTCGATCGTGCTGATCCTCGTGTTCGGCGTGTGGCTGCGCTGGCTGCCGATCGAGGCCTCGTTTCCGCCCGATGCAAGCGTGCTCGAACAGCTGCGGCATCTGGTGCTGCCGGTGCTGCCGCTCGTCTTCGTATTCTTCGGCTATATCGCGCGGATGGCGCGCGCGGGCACCGTCGAAGCGCTCGACGCCGACTACACGCGCACCGCGATCCTCAAGGGCCTGCCGCGCCACGTCGTGATCTGGCGGCACGTGCTGCGCAATGCGCTGCTGCCGACGATCACCGTCGCCGCCACCCAGCTCGGCTACATGATCGGCGGACTCGTGGTGGTCGAAACGCTGTTCCGCTACCAGGGGATCGGCTCGCTGATCTACAACGCCGCCAAGGCGAAGGACTTTCCGATGCTCGAAGCGGGCGTGCTGACGATCGGCGTCGTCTATACGCTCGCGAATCTGGTCGCCGATGCGCTGCACGTGCTGCTCAATCCGCGGCTGCGGGTGAGGACCGCCGAATGAATACGACCGTGCCGCCGGCTTCTTCGACGCCACCAGGCTCACCCGCGCCGGGCGCGCCGGGAGCCACGCCACGCGCGCCCGCCGAGCCACGCTTCCCGCGCCTCCTGCTGCTTCTGAGTTCGCCGACCTTCATCGTGGGCGCGCTGATCGTCGCGTGGTGGATCGTCTGCGCGATCGCCGGGCCCTGGTTCGTGCATCTCGATCCGTACGCGTCCGATCCGCTCAATTCGCTTACACCGCCCGATCGCACGCACTGGTTCGGCACCGATCAGCTCGGCCGCGACGTATTCTCACGCGTGATCGTCGGCGCGCGCGACATCCTGACCATCGCGCCGCTCGCGACGCTGCTCGGCACCGCGGCGGGCACCGCGCTCGGCCTGCTGGTCGGCTACTTCGACGGGTGGGTCGACGACGTGATCGGCCGCGTGATCGACGCGGCGCTCGCGCTGCCGCTCGTGATCATCGCGCTGCTCGCGCTCGCCGCGGTCGGCGCATCGAATCTCACGGTGATTCTCGTGATCGGTCTCACCTTCACGCCGATCACCGCGCGCACCGTGCGCGCCGCCGTATTCGCCGAGCGCCATCTCGACTACGTGGCCGCCGCGCAGCTGCGCGGCGAGCGCGCCCCGTACATCATGTTCGTGGAGATCCTGCCCAATGTGCTTCCGCCGATCGTCGTCGAAGCAACGGTGCGGCTCGGCTATGCGATCTTCGCGGTCGCGACGCTGTCGTTTCTCGGCTTCGGCATCCAGCCGCCGTCGGCCGACTGGGGGCTCGCGCTGTCCGAGTCGTACACGCTGATGGCGGGCGGCGCGTGGTGGACCGTCGTGTTCGCGGCGGGCGCGATCGCGTCGCTGGTGGTCGGCGTCAATCTGATCGCCGACAGCGTGCAGGGAGTGCTCGACCGATGAACGGCGCGCCGCCCTCCTCGTTCGCCGCGTTCGACGTGTCGAAGAGCGATCGCACCGATGCGCTGACCGTGGTCGGCCTGACGGTCACCTACCGGATTCGCGGACGCGATCGCGAAGTGCTGCAGGACGTGTCGTTTCGCGTGCGGCGCGGCGAGGCGTATGGGCTTGTCGGCGAATCGGGCTGTGGCAAGTCGACCGTCGCGATGGCGACGCTGCGATACCTGCCACGCAACGGCAAGGTGAAGGCCGGCAAGATCGTGATCGCCGGCGCGGACGTGCAGAAGCTCGGCGCCGATGCGCTGCGCAGCATGCGGGCGACGACCGTCTCGATGGTCTATCAGGACCCTGGGCGCGCGCTCAACCCGTCGCTGACGATTGCCCGCCAGATATCCGAAGCATTCGAGGCGGCCGGCGTCGCACGCGACGAAGCGTTGCATCGCACGCTCGAGATGTTGCAGCGCGTGCGTATCGCGGCGCCCGAACGCGTTATGGACAGCTATCCGCATCAGTTGTCGGGCGGCATGCAGCAGCGCGTCGTGATCGCGATGGCGCTCGCGTCGAACCCCGCGCTGCTGATTCTCGACGAACCGACCACCGGCCTCGACGCGACCGTCGAAGCGGAAGTGCTCGACCTCGTCGCGCAGTTGCGCGAGGAGTTCGGCACCGCGGTGCTGTTCATCAGCCACAACCTCGCGGTGATCGGCCGCATGTGCGAACGCATCGGCGTGCTGTACGCGGGCAAGCTGGTCGAGGAAGGCGCGACCCAGGACGTGTTCGCGCGGCCGCGTCATCCATACACGGTCGGATTGCTGCGCTGCCTGCCGAGCGCCGGACGCAGCAAGGACCGCGAACGGCTCGATACGATCGCGGGCGGCCTGCCGCTGCCGGGCTCGGTCACGCAGGGCTGCATCTATGCGCAACGCTGCCGTCTCGCCGACGAACGCTGCCGCCGCGACGCGCCGCCGCCCTATCGGCTCGGCGCTGCGCATGGCGATCAGATGGCGCGCTGCCACTATCACGAGCGCGCGATCGAGTTGCCGCGGGCTGCATCGAGCGACGCGCCGGTGGTCTCGGCATCATCCAACGCGGCAGCGCGCGCGTTCTCTGCGCCGGTCCTGCGCGCTCGCAACCTGTCGAAAACATTCCACGTATCCGGTGCGCCGTTGCGCGCGGTCGACGACGTGTCGCTCGAACTCGCGAGCGGCGAGACGCTCGGCCTCGTCGGCGAGTCGGGCAGCGGCAAGACGACGCTCGCGCGGCTGATGCTCGGCTTGCTCGCACCCGATGCCGGCGGCGTGCTCGAACTCGACGGCGCACCGCTCGCCGCGCGCGTCACGCGACGCAGCGACGAGCAGCTGAAGTCGCTGCAGATCGTGTTCCAGAATCCGGACTCGGCGCTCAATCGCGCGCATTCGGTCAAGCGGCTGATCGGTCGTGCGCTCGCGCGCTTCACCGCGCTGCGCGGAGCCCAGATCGACGAAAGGCTCGGCACGCTGACGGACGCCGTGCGGCTGCCCGAGCGCTATCTCGACGCACGTTCGCGCCAGCTATCGGGTGGGCTCAAGCAGCGCGTCGCGATTGCGCGCGCGTTTGCCGGCGAACCACGCGTCGTCGTGTGCGATGAGCCGACTTCGTCGCTCGACGTGTCGGTGCAGGCCGCGATCCTGAACCTGCTCGCCGATCTGCAGCGCGAGCGCGGCGTCAGCTACGTGTTCATCTCGCACGATCTGCACGTTGTGCGCTATGTGTCGGATCGCATCGCGGTGCTCTATCTCGGCCGGCTCCTCGAAATCGGCCCGGCGGCGGCCGTGTTCAATGGACCGCAGCATCCCTATACCGAGGCGCTGTTGTCCGCCGTGCCGACGCTGCCGGGCGAAGGCGCGTCCGGCGAGGAACATCGACGTGCGCGCATCCATCTGACGGGCGAGTTGCCCGGGCCCGGCGCGATGCCGTCGGGCTGCGTGTTTCATACGCGCTGTCCGCGCAAGCTCGGCGCGATCTGCGAACAGCAGGACCCGCCGTTCCTCGACGCCAGCGGCGGCGCCGACTCGCCTTCCGCGCACCGGATTCGCTGCCATATTCCGGTCGCCACACTGCGCGAGCTGCAATGCGAGCGGCGCGACGACAACGCGGGCGACCCGACGAACGGCGCCTCTTCCGACGACGCGTCGGAAAACGCCAGCTAGCGTCGACTCGAACTTCATCGACGTCGCGTGACGCGGCGTCACCAAGCAAAGCGTCCCCTTGACGAATCCCGCGTCGGAACACGCTCTTGTGTCCGCGCGTTTCATCGTCGCAACGTTTTCAGGCGTTTTTCCGGCGTGCGCATCGTACATCCCGGGATCGCCCGCGTCGCTTCAAGGCTCTGCGACGCGTGGCATGGATATCGCTAAATTTGCGGCCAGAGATTCGAAGCCAAACCGGGCGCGCAACGCCGCGCACATCCGCACGACGAGCGTCACCATGCGATGACGCGATATCAAGCGATCAGCACGGCAGCGACGCGCGGCCAACTTCGACACGACGGACTCGGGGTTCGACAAGACCCGCGTGCATAGGTCGGCCGCCGCTTTGGCAGCTGGAGACGCGCGATGAAAACCCGAAATAGCGGCGGTGGAGGCGGCAGTAGCGGCGGTGGCGGTGCTGGTGGCGGAAGCAGCGGCGGCAGCGGGAGCGGCGGTTGCAGTTGCGGAGGCTTCAGCGGGGGTCCGGGTGGTGGCTTTGGCGGTGGCTTCGGTGGCGGGTTCGGCGGAGGCTTTGGCGGAGGCTTCGGCGGCGGTCACGGAGGCAAGGGTGGCGGCAGCGGCGGCAGTGGCAACGGCGGTGGGAACGGGCACTAGGCGTCGCCCGTTGCCCCGGGTAGGGGGCCCCCGCGCCCTACCCGCCGGCGACATGTCCCGGCATACTGTCCGCTATCCGCTGGCAACGGCGGTGGCGTCCCGATCCCCCGGTCGGGCGTCACCGCCGCAGGCCGGTCGGAGCGGCCCGCCCGCCTGCGGCGCGCGCTGACGGAATGGCCCGGAGAGTGCGCGAGCCGCGCCTCGCATCGTCGCGCGAACCGCACCGCGAGCGGCGGGGACACAACCTCCCCTGCGTGTGAGTGTCATGGAACCAATCCGAGACGACCGCCTCATATCAAATTCATCGTTCGATATGAGGGCCCACAACATGCATAGAAGTGTTCCCCCCTCCGCGACCCGCACGGCAGCCGCCGTGCTGATGGCTACCACCGTGGGCCTCGCATCGCTCGCCAATGCGCAAACCCCCGCGCAGCCAATGGCGCAAACCCTGTCGCAAGCGGCGCCACCGGTCGATCCGAGCTTCTCCGCCTACTCGCTCGTACAGAACTGCAAACAGCGCCACGACAACGTCGCGCAAGGGCAATGCGTCAGCGCGATCCGCGGCATCATCCACGGTTATCAATACGGCGTGCTGTTCCTCGCTCAACGCGCCACCTTCCCCGCCAACGAAACCCAGCGCGTGTCGCTATGTCTGCGCGACGTGCCGGTGTCGTCGATCGTCGACGACTTCCTCGCCGATGCCGCTCAGGTACCGGACGACGCACTGCAGCACACCCCCGCCGAAGTCGCCGTGCTCGGCTCCGTGCATCAGCACCACCCCTGCACCTGAGCGCCGCGTCGGCGCGCGCGGCGTCATCCGCGCCCACCTCGCTCAGAGCCTCGCGCGCCGCCGCTCCGCAATGGACGGCGGCCGCGCCGGCGCTTACAACATCTCCAGCGCACGCCTGCCGCGCGGCGGCTTGAAGTACGCGTCGAGCGCGGCGAGTTCGCCGGCTTCCAGCACCAGTTGCGACGCGCGATAGTTGTCGCGCACATGCTCGACCCGCGCCGCCTTCGGAATCGCGCACACATTGGGCTTGCCCAGCACCCACGCGAGCGCCACCTGAAACACGGAGACGCCGCGCGCGTCGGCGATGTCGTCGAGCGGCGAGCGTTTCGGCAGCCGCGCATGATCGACGGGGCTGTATGCCATCGCCGGCATGCCGCGCGCGGCGAGCCATGGCAGCAGATCGAACTCCGGCCCGCGCCGCGCCACGTTGTACAGAATCTGGTTGGTCGCGCACGCGTCACCGCCTGGCGTCGCGACGAGTTCTTCCATGTCGTCGGTATCGAAGTTGCTCACGCCCCAATGACGGATCTTGCCCGCGCGCCGCAGCGCCTCGAAGCCATCGACGGTGTCCGCGAGCGGCACCGAGCCACGCCAGTGCAGCAGATACAAATCCAGCCGGTCCGTCTTCAGACGCTTCAGGCTCTGCTCGCACGCGGCGATCACGCCGCGCCGGCTGGCGTTGTGCGGATACACCTTGCTGACCAGAAACACCTTGTCGCGCAAACCGGCGAGCGCTTCGCCGAGCAGCGACTCGGTCGCGCCGTCGCCGTACATTTCGGCGGTGTCGATCAGCGTCATGCCGAGTTCGATGCCGCAGCGCAGCGCATCGATTTCCGCCGCGCGTCGTGCTTGCCGCTCGCCCATCTCCCACGTGCCCTGCCCCAGCGCCGGAATGCACTCGCCGCCCGGCAAGCTCACGCTTACGATTTCGCTCGTCATGCTGACTCCTTCGAAAGTGGCTCGATCCGGATGCGATGCAATTGCGCGCGGCCTCACCGCGCAACGCATGCTACGAAAAACCTGGAGATGAGTTTAGCGGCTCCGCGGCCTCACGACGGCGCGCCAGGCAAAAGCCCGCTATAACGGGGCGCGCCGATGTTTTAAAATTGCCGCTTGCCCATCTTGCGTGAGCCCCATGACCTCTGCCTCGGAAGACCGCTGGCGCGACCTGCGCCCGGACCCGGAAAACGACACGCCGCTCTATCTGCAACTTGCCCGCAAGCTCGGCAGCGCGATCCACGAAAACCGCTGGAACGCCGGTGAGGCGCTCCCCTCCGAGCGGGTGCTGTCGGAGGCGCTCGGCGTATCGCGCATCACTTCGCGTAAGGCGATCGCGCTGCTCGTCGAGCAGGGTTTGATTCGCCGCACCCAGGGCGCGGGCAGCTTCATCACGCCGCGCTATGAAGATCCGTTGTCGCGCCTGTCGAGCTTCAGCGAAATGCTGCGGCGGCGCGGCTTCACACCGAGTTCGAAGTGGCTGTCGCGGGAAATCTCGCCGGCCAATCGCGACGAGGTGATCCAGTTGGGGCTGTCGCCGGCCGCCGCGGTCACACGGCTGCGGCGGCTGAGACTCGCCGACGGCATCGTGATGGCGGTCGAGAATTCGACGTTCCCGGCCGCGGTGATTCCCGATCCGCAAGCAATCGGCGACTCGCTGTACACGTATCTGGAGAACCGCGGATTGACGATCGTGCGCGCGTTGCAGCACTTTCGCGCGGTGAACGCGAGCGACGAGATCGCGCAGCAGATGAGCATCGCGCCGAACGAGGCGTTGCTGTTGATCACGCGCGTGGGCTATACGGCGGATCAGCGCGCGATCGAGTTGACGGACACGTACTGCCGCAACGATTACTACGACTTCGTGGCGGAGTTGAGGAAGTAGGCTGCGGCTCGGTGAATGGTCCCGCAGCCGGGCGCGCCGCGCTTCAAACTCCAATGCGGCGCACGCTGCCCTGTTACGTCCACCGGGCTTCGTGCGCGCCGATGCGCGCCGGCGGCAGCGCATAAAACGCCGGCGTCTGTTCCAGTTCTTCGGCGGGCTGAACGCCCAGCACGCACCCAAACTCCGATTGCACGCTCGCGACGCAGTCGCGCACATCGTCGAGCGACATCTCGGGCGCCTGCTGTCCATCGGCCAGCAGCCCGAACGACTGCAGCCAGCGCCCGGTCTGCGCAAGCGACACCTTCACGTGCCAGCTGCCACCCTCGCGTGCCCGCCGCGCGAGCGCGACCATCGCGCCGAACGCGGCCAGATAGCCGGTCGCGTGATCGAGCGCCTGACACGGCAGATGCCGCGGCTCGGCCGAATCCGCCGCCGCGCGCTCGGTCCACGCGATGCCGCTCGCCGACTGCACCAGGCTATCGAAGCCGCGTCGCTGCGCCCACGGCCCCGTGTACCCGTACGCGCACACCGACACATAGACGATGCCAGGCCGCAGGCGCGCCAGCTCGTCCGGCCCGAAGCCGCGCGCCGCGAGCGCGCCCGGACGATAGGCCTGCAGGAACACGTCGGCATCGCGCGCGAGTTCGCGCAACGTGTCGCAGCCAGCGGCGTCGCGCAGATCGACGAGCGCCGAACGCTTGCCGCGGCCGTTGTCGATCACGAGCGGCGCGATGTTCGGCAGATGCGGCCCGTTGATCGTCATCACGTCCGCGCCATGATGCGCGAGCGCGCGGCCGGCCACCGGTCCGGCGATGATCCGCGACAGATCCAG
The DNA here is from genome assembly GCF_040948755.1 of Paraburkholderia sp. BR13444. Taxonomy (NCBI): domain Bacteria; kingdom Pseudomonadati; phylum Pseudomonadota; class Betaproteobacteria; order Burkholderiales; family Burkholderiaceae; genus Paraburkholderia; species Paraburkholderia sp. BR13444. The sequence goes on from NZ_JBFPKM010000002.1 coordinate 674,797, forward strand.
CACCCGCACGCACGCGAGCGGACGATCGACTCCCGGTTCGGCGTCGGCGTCGGCGTGGCGCGGCGGCTCGGCCGGCGCATCGCCGATGCGCTCGATCTCGAACAGCGGCAAGCGCGCGATTGCTTTGGCCTGCTCGAGCGCGGCCCATTCGTCGGGCGTGCGAATCAAGGCGGCGCATAGGCCCGCGTCGGCGAGCGTTTGATCGAGCGTCGCGCCCTCCCAGCCGCGAATCGCGGCCGCCACCGACTCCCGGCCGTTGTCGCAGCCGAGCACGTCGAGCACGCCCTTCAAGTGATGCGCAAAATTCGTGTGCAGCTGGATCCAGCGGCCGTCGCCCGTTTCGTAGAAGCCAGTGACCGGATCGCGCAGCGCGGGCGGCGGCCCATCGTCGATCCGCAGATAGCGTTCGCTGCGAAACGCCGCCAGCGCGCGACGCATCTGCACCGACACCCGTTGCCTGTGTCCGCTGCGCAGGTGCCAGTATTCGGCGGCCGCGAGGCCCGTCGCCGCGATGGTCGACGACGCGAGGCTGCCGACGCGATAGACCGAAGGCAAGCCGGGGTCCGCGCCGGCAAGCGACACGGCGTGCAGCGCGACCGGATCGCAGCCGGCGAGGGTCCAGATGTGCTTGAGGGCGAGTTCAGGTGTCATGGCATCGGGCGCGTTGACCGCGCGCACAGAAAGCAGGTGCAACGAGTCTAAATTTGCGCCTTGCTGCAATCAATCTTGATTATGATAATCAATATATATTGATTTCTTCGGTTTCCACTCGCTTTCATGTCAGCCCCGATTTATCTGACCGCCGCCGAAGCGGCCGCGACGCTCGGCGTCAGCTTGCCGACGCTGTACGCGTACGTGAGCCGCGGCATGCTCGGCTCGTCGCCGGATGCGCAAGGCAGGCATCGCCTCTACGATGCCGCCGAGGTGCGGCGCCTTGCGCGTCGCAAGGCGGACGGCAAGCGAGCGGGCAAGGTCGCGCAGAAGGTGCTCGACTGGGGCGTGCCGGTGCTCGAATCGTCGATCACGCTGGTCGCGGACGGTCGGCTGCTGTATCGCGGGCACGATGCGATCGAGCTTGCACGCAGTGCGTCACTCGAAGACGTCGCGGCGCTGCTGTGGCAATGCAGCGCGCGGCGCATCGCCGATGCGCCCGCCGTGCCGCTCGCCCCCGCGCAATGGGCCGCGTGGCTCAAGCTGTGGAGTGACAGCACGCCGCTCGATCGCGCGCTCGTGCTGCTGCCGGCCGCCGCCGCGCAGATGCCGCGCGTGTGGGCGCTCGGCCGCGACGCCCAACTGGACACCGCATGCGCCGTGATGCGGCTGCTGGCCGCCGCGATGCTGCCGGCGGCGCCGTCGAACGAACCGCTGCATCGGCAGATCGCGACGGCCTGGCGGGTGCGCAGCCGGCCGCAAAGCGGGCTGCTGCGCGCGGCGCTGGTCGCGTGCGCGGATCACGAGCTGAACGCGTCGACGTTCACGGTCCGCTGCATCACGTCGACGGGCACGCACTTGTTCGGCGCGGTCGCGGGAGGCCTCGCGGCGCTCTCCGGGCCGCGTCACGGCGGCGAAACCGTGCGCATTGCGGCCCTGCTCGATGAAGCGTCGCGCTCGCCCGATCTGGACCGCTATCTGGCGAACCGCCTCGCGCGGCACGAGCACGGCGCGCAAGGTCCGGTGCTGTCGGGCTTCGGTCATCCGCTCTATCCGGACGGCGATCCGCGCGCGCGGTTGTTGCTGACGATGCTCGCCGACTGCGCGCCGGCCCGCTCGCCGCTCAACGAGGTGCTGCAGCTTGCACGTGCGGTGCGCGACACGACCGGCGCCGAGCCGACCGTGGATTTCGCGCTTGCGGCGCTCGAGCGCGTGCTCGGCTTGCCGACTGGCGCCGCGTTCACGCTCTTTGCGCTCGGGCGGGTGGTCGGCTGGATCGCGCACGCGATGGAGCAGACGCGCGATGGCCGGTTGATCCGGCCGCGAGCGCGGTATATCGGGGAGTATCAGGCGGGAGAGGCTGCTTAGGGCCTGCTTACGGGCTGCTACGGTCTGCTTAGGCGCTACGTCGGACCTGCAAAGCGGCGGCTCGCCGTTCGCCCCGCATCAGACCACGCCCGGCCGACGCGCCAGCCAAGCCGGGACCGGCCAGCCGAGTAGCAGCGTCGGCAGCTTGCGTTGCGAGCCACTCGCCAGCGCGAAACGCGCCCCCTCCCGCCCCGCGCTGATCCATGCCACCGATCCGCGCGCCAACTCGATCGACTGCCCTGCCGCGAGCCAGTGATCTTCATGCTCGCCCTCGACGGTCAGCCAGACCTTGCCGCTGATCATCTTGAAAATCGACGGGCGCGCAACGCGCCAGGCCGTGACGGGCTCGCCATGTTCCAGTTCGAAAACTCGCACTTCTCGCATCGCCGTTCTCCTCGAAGAACTTTCTGTTGTACCGATTATTGGCGTGCGATGATCGGAAACCCATGCACAGTTCCGAACACTTTCATCGGAACTGTTCAGTTAAAAAACCGAACAGTTGGCATGGCTCGCCCGACGCAGGTTACGAGCTTGCGCGCTCGCGGGCCGGCAGCAAAAGGCAAGCGTATGAAACTCGAAATCCAGCTCGATCGGGACAACGGCGTACCGCTTACCGAGCAGATCGTCACGGGCGTTTCGGCGTGGATCCGTTCGCGCAATGCGCATCCTGGCTCGAAGCTGCCGTCGATCCGCCAGTTCGCCGCCGACTTCGGCGTGAGCCGCTTCCCGGTGATCGAGGCATACGACCGGCTGGTGTCGCTCGGCTATGTCGACTCGCGCCACGGCTCCGGCTTTTACGTCGCCGATCGCCAGCCGACGGACATGCGTTGCCAAGGCACGTCGGACCCGCGCCGCGCCGATGTCGAGTCGGACCATTTGCTCGAGCAATTCAACTTTCCGGGCGAGACGCTGAAGCTCAGCACCGGCTTCATTCCCGAAAGCTGGCGCGACATCGATGGCATTGCGCAGGCGATTCGCCACGTGTCGCGAACCGATCCGGCGAGCATGGTCGAATACGCGACGCCGCTCGGCAATCCCGTCTTGCGCGAACAGTTGCGCGGCCGTATTGGCCAGTTGGGCATCCAGGCGGACGCGTCGCAGATTCTGATCACCAATGGCGCGAGCCAGGCGTTCGATCTGCTCGTGCGCTACATGCTGAAGCCTGGCGACACGATCTTTGTCGAGGACCCCGGTTACTACAACCTCTACGGCCTGTTGCGACTGCACGGCATGAAGCTGATCGGCATTCCGCGCACCGGCAGCGGTCCCGACCTCGATGCGATGCAGGCGCAACTGAAGCTGCACCGGCCCAGATTGCTGCTCATCAACACCGTGTTCCACAATCCGACCGGCACCACGGTCGCACCGCAGGTCGCGTTCCGTTTGCTGCAACTGGCGCGTGAGCATGGCTTCCAGATCATCGAGGACGATATCTACGCGGATTTTCAGACCGAGCTCACCGATCGCCTCGCGACCCTCGACCAACTCGAACAGGTGATCTACATCGGCGGACTGTCGAAGACGCTGTCGTCGTCGCTACGGATCGGCTGCGTGGTTGCGAGTCACGCGATCATCAAGGATCTGGTCGATATCAAGATGCTGACGAGCATCGGCGGCTCGCGGTTTGCCGAAGCGGTGGCGGTGTCGATGCTGGAGCGCGGCGCATATCGCAAATATCTGGAGCGACTGCGCCGCCAGATGCGCGGCGCGCTCGGCTCGACCGTCCAGACACTCGAAGATTCCGGCTGGGAAATTTTCGAAGAACCAGCGGGCGGCAAGTTCGTGTGGGCGCGCGTGCCCCATGTCGCGGACGCCGAGCGGCTCGTTGAATGCGGTGTGCCGCTCGGTGTGACGGTGCTGCCTGGACAACACTTCAGGCCGAATCGGGAGGCGAGCCCGTGGATCAGGATTCATGTGGCGTTTGGCAACGAGCCACGGGCGCAGGCGTTTTTTCAGGCGGCGGCGCAGTTGCCGGCTGATGTGTGAACACGGCGCAGAGCGCCGCCGAGACGCAGCGCCGACACCTGCGCAAGACTTCGCCGCTCGCTGCGTCAGGACTCGCTTTTCCCTAGAATAGCGAGTCCCAGCCCGACCGAGCGCGCCCAGCCGCTTCATATGTCTACGACGCCGACTCCGCCCGCCCTCGCTCCCAACCTCCCCTCTGGCCCGTCGCCCCGCGCACTGACGGTGATGCTGTGGCTGGTCGCCACCGGCTTCTTCATGCAGACGCTCGATTCGACGATCGTCAACACCGCACTCCCCGCGATGGCGACAAGCCTCGGCGAGTTGCCGCTGCGCATGCAATCGGTGGTGATTGCCTACTCGCTGACAATGGCGGTGATGATCCCCGTGTCCGGCTGGCTCGCCGACAGACTCGGCACGCGGCGCGTGTTCTTCAGTGCGATCCTCGTGTTCGCGGTGGGCTCGCTGCTGTGCGCGAACGCGCGCACGCTGAACCAACTGGTGCTGTTCCGCATTCTGCAAGGCGTGGGCGGCGCGATGCTGCTGCCGGTTGGGCGGCTCGCGGTGCTGCGTACCTTTCCGGCGGAGCGCTATCTGCCGGCGTTGGCCTTCGTGGCGATCCCGGGCCTGATCGGACCGTTGATCGGACCGACGCTCGGCGGCTGGCTCGTCAAAATCGCGTCGTGGCACTGGATCTTTCTGATCAACGTGCCGGTAGGCATCGTGGGCTGCATTGCCACGTTTATTTTCATGCCGGATAGCCGCAACGAACACACTGGCAAATTCGACCTCGGCGGCTACCTGCTGCTGGTGGTGGGCATGGTGGCACTTTCGTTCGCGCTTGATGGCCGCACCGAGTTCGGCATTCAACATGCGACGGTGCTGGTGCTGCTGATTCTGAGCATGGCGTGCTTCGTTGCCTATGGTCTGCACGCGGTGCGCGAGCCCGTGCCGATCTTTCCGCTCGATCTGTTCAAGATTCACACGTTTAGCGTCGGGCTGCTCGGCAATCTGTTCGCGCGGATCGGCAGCGGCTCGATGCCCTACCTGATTCCTCTGCTGTTGCAGGTGAGCCTCGGCTATAGCGCATTCGAAGCCGGGCTGATGATGCTGCCCGTGGCGGCCGCGGGCATGGCAACGAAGCGTCTCGTGACGACGCTGATTCAGAAGTACAGCTACCGGCGCGTGCTGATGGCGAACACGATTCTGGTGGGTCTGATGATGGCGAGTTTCGCGCTCACGAGCACGAATCAGCCGCTGTGGCTGCGGCTCGTGCAACTGGCGATCTTTGGCGGCGTGAACTCGATGCAGTTCACCGCGATGAACACGTTGACGCTGAAGGACCTGGGCACCGGCGGCGCGAGCAGCGGCAATAGCCTGTTTTCGCTCGTGCAGATGCTTTCGATGAGTCTCGGCGTGACCGTGGCCGGTGCGTTGCTGACGACCTTTACCGGCATCATGCAGCGTGTGACCGCCGCGAATTCGCTGCCGGCGTTTCATGCAACGTTCCTGTGTGTCGGCGTGATTACCGCATGTTCGTCATGGATCTTTGCGCAGTTGTCGCCGGAGATCCGCACGCCAGCGACGAAGACCGATCCTTCAGAGCGAACCTGAAAGCCGCGCGCTCCACGACGTCGCATCCTCGCGCGCTCACAAACGGATTTCCTGGCATCGCTCCGCGCGGCCCGCACGCAGCATCCTTGAACAGCGTCAGCGACCCGCAACAGGGCGCGTGCCGCACCAGCGAAGTGCGTGTCGTCGCCTTCGTAGCGGCGCGGGCGCGGCACGTTTTCCTCGGAGCATTGCTGGTGGGCGCTCGAGCATTGTTGGTACACGCGCATAGTTCTTGCTCGACTATCCTGTAAACTCTTAGTCTGCGCGTGCGAACTCCTGCCGAGCCCCGCAAGCGCCGCCGTTTCCACACGACCGACATGATGAGCATGATCGAACTCGAACATCCCGGCTTCCAGCCACCACGCCCGATGGCCGGCGACGAAGGCTCCCGCCGTACCGTTCTGTATGGCGGCTACACCGTTTTCAGCGTGTTTCAACCGGTCTTCTCGGTCTCGCACCGGCGCGCGATCGGGTATCACGCGTCGCTGCGCGTGCACGACGAGCATGAGCAGCAAGTGCCCTCGCACGAAGTCTTTACGCAGGCCGCGCGACGCGGCGACCTGCTGGAACTCGGACGGCTGGCCGAATCGCTGCACCTCGGCAACTTCAACGCGTTCGACAGCCACGACGAATGGCTCTTCCTCAGCCTGCATCCGGCCGCGCTGATGGACACCAGCTACGGCGACGCGCTGCTTGCCAGCCTGAAGACGCTCGGCCTGCCGCCGCAACGCGTGGTGCTCGAAGTGTCCGAACAGGCCGGCGGCGAAACCACGCGCTTCGCCGAAATCATCGATTCGCTGCGCAAGTCCGGTTTTCTGATCGCGCTCGACGGCTTTGGCGCCAAGCATTCGAACATCGACCGCGTGTGGAATCTGCGGCCGGACATCGTGACGCTCGACCGCTGCATCCTCGCGCAAGCGAGTGAACACTCGCACATCGAACGCGTGTTGCCGGGCCTCGTCTCCCTGTTGCACGAATCCGGGCAACTGGTGCTGATGGGCGGTCTGAGCACCGAGCGTGACGCGCTGATCGCGCTCGAATGCAATGTGGACTTCGTCCAGGGCGCATTTTTCGCGGGCCCGAGCGTCGAACCCGTCAAGCCGCAGGTTGCCGCTAGCCTGATGGATTCGCTTTCCGCTTCGCTGCGCGAACGCGTTGCCGCTAGAGAGAAAGCGCAATCCGCGCGGCTCGCGCCGTATGTCACCGCGCTCGAGGCTGCCGCAGCTCAGTTGATTGCCGGGGAATCGATCACGCAGGCGACCGCACCTCTGCTCGCGCTGGGAGAAACGGCGCGCTGCTTTGTCCTGGACGGATCGGGCCGGCAGATCGGCGACAACGTGCTGCCGCCGGGCCGCACATCGCAACGCGCAAAGCGCTTCAGCCCGCTGCTGCATTCCGAAGGCGCCAGTTGGGAGCGCCGCCCGTACTTCATTCAGGCGATGCGTCAACCGGGGCGGGTTCATCTAACACCGCCGTATCTGTCGATCAACGAAGCGCATCTGTGCGTCACGGCCTCGATTGCCGCGCATAACTCGCATGGTACGCAGGTGCTATGCGTCGACATCAACTGGGAAGTCGCGGCTCACCGCAGCTGACACCTCCGGATGGCCCTTGATGCGGGCAAGCAGTTCCTTGACCGCCTCACGGCCCAGCATTCGGTTGGCCGCCCGCAAATGCGCGGCGCTGGCCACGATGCGCAGCGAGACGATTCTCGCCGAAAGGTCCGTTGCGCCGTCCGTCACCACGTCGATTAGCCCGACGATATCGCCGTCGCAGAACAGTGCGATACACACGGCACCCGCCATCGACACCACCTCGGTATAGCTCGCCTGTTGCGCGAGCGATGTAACCACAGCGATCCACTTCGGACCTGAGCCCGGTTCGCCGGCGCGCTGCGCTTCGGCTCCAGGTGTTGGCCCTTGTGCCCGAAGGGCCAGGTTGGCCGTAGGGAATGGAGTGGGCGTAGCGTACAGAGGTACGTCGCTGATCAGTTGCGGCGCGTCGTTGAAAAGCTGCAGCAAGCCTGCCCGGTCTTGCGCTTCGAGCGCCGCGCGCAATCGCTCGACGATTCGCCCATGCACCGCTGGATCGGGCCGCTCCAACGGCGCGCCCGCCCGTTTCAGACGCTCCTTGGCGCGATGAACCATTTGCCGGCAAGAGGCCGGTGTGCGCTCGAGAATCGACGCGATTTCGGCATAACCGCACTCGAACGCTTCATGCAGGACGAACGCCGCGCGTTCGTCTGGCTTCAGATGTTCGAGCAGCAACATCACGCCATATGACATATCGGCCGCACGCAATGCCAACTCCTCCGCCGATGGTGCGAGCTCGTCGAGCCACGGCTCCGGCAACCAGCCGCTAGCCTGCGACGCGCGCTCGCGCTGCGCGTGCCGCAGACGGTCGATCGCCGTGCGGGTGATGAGCGTGGTGAGCCACGCGACCGGCGTTTGCACCGCCTGCGTATCGGCCAGATGCCATTTGAGCCAGACGTCCTGCACCACGTCTTCGGCCTCCGCACGACTGCCAAGCATCCGATATGCGAGCGCCAGCAGACGGGCGCGCGCGGCCTCGAAACTGGATGCCTTGTCGATTCCCTGTTCCGTCATGCGTAGACCTCCAGATGTTGCGTCGTGAAAAAGCGGCTGTACACCAGTGGCATGGGTCAGGCGCGCGTCGTGTTCGGTATTCCTGAGCTTGACGCATGGGCAACGGGTGATGTGACAGCTCGGCGCAAAAAATTTTCTGTCACAACTCGGGCCGCTGCTTCGTCAAATGAGCAAGAACCGGCGCATGCCACGCGGCTGCTGCCCCGAGGCCGCCTGCGCATCCCCGAATGCCCGTGCCATCCATCCTGAACGAGGAACCCATGCCTTCCAGTTACCCGTCTGTCTCCGCCCTGGGCCTCGTGCCCACGGTGATCGAACAATCCGGCCGGGGCGAGCGCGCCTATGACATCTACTCCCGCCTGCTGCGCGAGCGCATCGTGTTTCTTGTCGGGCCCGTGAACGAGCAGTCAGCCAGTCTGATCGTCGCACAATTGCTGTTTCTCGAATCGGAGAACCCCGACAAGGATATTTCCTTTTACATCAACTCGCCCGGCGGCTCGGTGTATGACGGCCTCGCGATTTACGACACCATGCAGTTCATCAAGCCGGAGGTCTCGACCTTGTGCACGGGCTTTGCCGCGAGCATGGGCACCTTTCTGCTCACCGCGGGTCAACGCGGCAAACGGTATGCGCTACCCAATGCCCGCATTATGATTCACCAGCCTTCCGGCGGTGGTCAGGGCACCGCGGCGGACATCGAAATCCAGGCGAAGGAGGTGCTGTATGTGCGAGCGCGTCTCAATGCGATGATGGCCGAGCGCACCGGACGCAGCATCGAAGATATCGCGCGCGATACCGACCGCGACAACTTCATGTCGGCGCTCGAAGCGCGGGAATACGGATTGATCGATGACGTGCTGGAAGCTCGCGCGACGTGGAACAACGCAGGTCGTCGCGACACCCTGTAACGGAACTGACATGGAGCCGCTCGCTGGGCCGCCGGACAAACCGCTTGCTGCAAATTCCCATCCACCTATCGGTGCGAGCGCACCACAAAAGCTGCTCACCTTCGCTGGAATCGCTATCATGTCGCGATTCGTCGACTTCGACGACCGCTTCAATGGAGATACACATGGCGTCATCCAACGAAAACGTCAGCATGGCGCTGTTCTGCGACTTCGAGAATGTCGCGCTTGGCGTGCGCGATGCGAAATACGACAAGTTCGATATCAAGCTTGTACTCGAGCGCCTGCTGCTGAAGGGTAGCATCGTCGTCAAGAAGGCGTATTGCGACTGGGATCGCTACAAGAGTTTCAAAGGGGCCATGCACGAGGCCAATTTTGAGTTGATCGAGATTCCCCATGTGCGCCAATCGGGCAAGAATTCCGCCGACATTCGGCTTGTCGTCGATGCGCTCGATCTCTGTTATACGAAATCGCACGTCAATACGTTCGTCATCATCAGTGGTGATTCGGATTTTTCGCCGCTCGTGTCGAAGCTGCGCGAGAACGCCAAACAGGTCATCGGCGTCGGTGTGCAGCAGTCCACCTCGGATTTGCTGATTGCGAACTGCGACGAGTTCTTCTTTTACGACGATCTCGTACGCGAAAGTCAGCGCGCAGTCGCGAGGCGCGAATCGTCGCGCCAGCAGCAGAGCGCGCAGCAGGCAGCCAAACGTGCGGCTGATGAAGAGAAAGCCCCGCCGAAGGAAGATCTGGAGAAGCGTCGCAGCAAGGCCGTTGAAATTGCGGTGCAGACGTTCGACGCACTCGCTTCCGAACGTGGCGACAGCGGCAAGATCTGGGCGTCCGTGCTGAAGAACGCGATCAAACGGCGCAAACCGGACTTCAACGAAACGTATTACGGGTTTCGCGCTTTCGGCAATCTGCTGGAAGAGGCGCAGGCGCGCGGGCTGCTCGAATTCGGCCGCGATGAAAAATCAGGCGCGTACGTTTATCGAAGCACGGCTGTGAACGTCGCGAGCGAAGCAGCCGGTGAAACTATCGGCGAAACCGCGGCGGAGTCTGCCGAAACGGGGTCGGCTGAGGCGGCATCCGCTGAACAGGCGGCGGAACATTCGTATCAAGCGCAGGCCGCGCAAGCGGCCGCGTCCGAGTCGGGCGGCAAGCACAAGTCGCGTCGCAAGGACCGCGGCAACCGCAAGGCGGGGCGAGGTCAGGAGGCCGCGCACGGCAAGCGCGGTCACCACGAGACGACTGATGAAGAACCTGCGGCTGGCGCTCCGGCTCTCACCGAACAGGCGCAGCCCGCCGAGCAGCTCCAGCGGCAGGATCCGCGTGAACACGCGCCGCTCCCAGATGAGTTCGTCGTTAAACCGATAGCTGAAGAGACCGAAGCTCGCGCTGTAAAAGCGGCAGCGGATACAGCCGCTGAACAAGTCGTCTTCGGTCAAGAAATCGAGCAGACCGCCGACAGCGACCAACTCGCACAGCGTGAAAGCGCCAAAAAGCGCGCATCCCGCAAAACCGCCGCGAAGAAAGTGAAGAAAAGTACGCCGCGCACCATCGAGGAAGTCCCTGAGATCGCGGCGCCGGCCGAGGCCCCTGCTCCAGCAGTCGATTCGGAAGAAGGATCTGAGGCCGCCAGGAAGGCGGCCCGTAAAACGGCGTCTCGCAGTCGTCGTCCGCGCAAAGCGGCGTCGACGGACAGCACGGAGTAAGTAGCGGCGCGGATTTGACGATCGTCGCTACAAGCTACCGCCCAACCGGGCTACGCATTGAAACCCGGTACCGGCCGACAATGCAAGACGAGCAAGCCCGCCGCCCCACTATCACCGCTCAGTAAGCCGGATAAGGCGCATACATGACGGGCGGAGGCGGTGCGTAGTAGTAAGGACGGGGCGCGACATACACCGGCTGCGTCGAATAGTAAGGCTGCGGCTGAGCGATCGTCTCGCCCTTCGATGTCATGCACTGGGCGTAGGCGGTGTCATAGCGGGCCTGCATGCCGGCCGCCGAGTACTGGGCGCCATTCGCACCGTTCGCGCCGCCTATCAGCAGGCCGCTGCCCGCCCCGATCGCCGCGCCCGCGCCGGCGTTGCCCGCCGCGGCGCCGAGCAGCGCGCCGACCGCCGCACCGCCGAGCGTGCCGAACGCCGCGCTGTTCACACTGTTCGTGGTGGCAGCCTGCGCAGCGCCGGACGGATTCGTCGTTTGATTCGCGTAGTCGCGGCACGCGTAGTCATTCTGTTGGAACTGGCTGAGCGGCTCGCCGGCGCGCGGCATCGCGGCTATGCTCGGGCCGCTCGGTGGCGCCACTGCGCAACCGCCTAACGCGAGCGCGATGACTGCGGCGGGAATCGCCAGGCCGATCGTTTTATTGCTGGAAATCATGGTGGTGCACTTCGGAGGATTGGAATTCAAACGTTAGGCTAATCGCAAAATTCCGTGGTTACGGCTCAGTTACAGAAAGTTTTTTGCACGGCCGGTTGGCCTCGACCCGGCTGCGCGTCGTCGCGGAGTTGGGTACGTTACATATCAAGTGATGCTTGTAAATGGGCGGGCAATCAATTCACAACGAACGCCGCCCACACTCGCGTCAAACGATCCCCGCCGCCCAAGCCAATCGACCGCGCGTTGGCCGCCTCAATCACCCGGCTCATTGTCGCCGCCGCAGCGGCTTGCATTGCCTGCGGCGCCCCCGCCAGCTCGGCGAAGCCGACGGGCGGCGGCCGAGGTCCACTTAGCGCCCCGCGAAATCGCAGTTACCAACTGTGACAAACTTCTTTCAGAAGCGATCCCGCCCGTTCCAATCGCCTCAGAAAAAGAAAAAGCCCTCGCGATGGAGGGCTTTCGTCTCTACCCACCATCTTCAATCGCGACCGCAAGGATCACGACATCAGACGACGAGCTGCAACCGGTAATCTCAAGCGAAGTTCTTCGCCGCGAAGTCCCAGTTGACGATGTTCCAGTACGCTTCGACGAACTTCGGACGCGCATTGCGATAGTCGATGTAGTAAGCGTGCTCCCAGACGTCGATCGTCAGCAGAGCCTTGGCGTCGGTGGTGAGCGGCGTGGCGGCGTTGCTCGTCGACACGAGGTCGAGCGAACCATCGGCCTTCTTCACGAGCCATGCCCAGCCCGAGCCGAACGTGCCGACCGCGGTCTTCGCAAACTCTTCCTTGAACTTGTCGAACGAACCCCACTTCGCGTTGATCGCGTCAGCGAGCGCGCCGGTCGGTGCGCCGCCACCTTGCGGCGACAGGCTGTTCCAGAAGAACGTGTGATTCCACACCTGAGCCGAATTGTTGAAGATACCGCCCGACGACTTCTTGACGATCTCTTCCAGCGACAGGTTCTCGAACTCCGTGCCCTTGATCAGATTGTTCAGGTTGGTCACATAGGTCTGGTGATGCTTGCCATAGTGAAACTCGAGCGTCTCTTCCGACATGTGCGGAGCGAGCGCGTTTTTCGCAAACGGCAGCGGCGGGAGCGTATGTTCCATGGTGCTTTCCTTCTCTGTATCTGTTGTGGGGAGTCTGCGGATGACGCTATCGAGCACTCGATTGTAGGCGAGTTGGAATAACCCCGCAAACGACCGGCCTTTATGTCCGGCATGTCGAACACGCCGTGCGCAAGGCCCTTCGCAAGGGTGCGCATGGCGCGTGCCCGGGTCGTCGGCAGGCAGGACATGACAGCAGATGGGCGCAACGCGCCCACCGGCAAAACGTCAGAAGCCCTCGGTCAGACGCGCCTGCACGTCGGCGAGCGCGACGTCGGCCGAGCCTTCGGCGAGATGCATCGTCAAACGACGTCCGGGTTTCAGCGACGACGGCGTGCGAATCGCCCGACCGCTTTGCGCGTCGAGCACGGCCGCATAACCGCGCTCGAGCGTGCGCTGTGGACTCAGCACTTCGAGTCGCGCGAGGAGCATATCGATACGCGCGACCTGACGTTCATGCTGGCGCGACAGCGCCGCATTCAGGCGCTGCGCCAGCGTGTCGACGCGCGTGCGCTCGGCCGCGAGATCCGGACGCCAGCGTTGCCAGCGCATCTGCAGCAGCGAGAAGCGCGCTCGAGCGTCCCGCACCGGCCGCGCGCCCGCCGACGCGAGCCGCACGCGCAATTGCTGCAAATGCGTACGCTGCCGCGCGAGCCGCTCGGCCGGCGAGACGAGCCGGCGCGCCAGCCAGTCGAGCTGCTGCGCGCGCCGCTCCATCATGCGGCCGAACGCACGCGCAAGCGTCGCGTGCCGATGATCGAGTTCGCGCAACAGCAAGACGCGCTGCGGACTCACGAGTTCGGCGGCACCGGTTGGCGTCGGCGCACGTACGTCGGCGGCGAAATCGGCAATCGTGAAATCGGTCTCGTGGCCGACGCCGCTCACCACCGGTATCACGCTTTCCGCAATCGCGCGCGCGAGCACTTCTTCGTTGAAGGCCCACAGATCTTCGATCGAGCCGCCGCCGCGACACACGATCAGCACGTCGACCTCGCGGCGCGCGCCAGCCGTCTCGACCATCGCCGCCAGTTTCGCGCTGACACCCGAACCCTGCACCGGCGCCGGATAAACGATCACCGGAATATGCGGCGCGCGGCGCGACAGCGTCGTCAGCACGTCGCGCAATGCGGCCGCCTGCAACGACGTGACGATACCGATCGCGCGAGGATGCGTCGGCAGTGCGCGTTTGCGCTCGACGGCGAACAACCCTTCGGCTTCGAGTTGCGCCTTCAACCGCAGGAATGCTTCGTACAGACGCCCCTGACCGGTGCGGCGCACCGCTTCGACATTCAGTTGCAATTCGCCGCGCGGTTCGTACATCGTCACGAGGGCGCGCACTTCGATGCGATCGCCTTCGCGCGGCATGAATTCGGCGTACTGCGCGCGACCGCGGAACATCACACAGCGCATCTGCGCCTGTGCGTCCTTGATCGAGAAATACCAGTGACCACTCGCAGCGCGCGTGAAGTTCGACACTTCGCCCGCGACCCATACGAGTGGAAACGAGCGTTCGAGCATCATGCCGATCGCGCGATTGAGCGCGGAGACGGGAACGACGACCTCACCGCCTGGTGTGGCCGCCGAAGCAAAAGGATTTTCGGGGTTCATGCGAGGAATAAATAGCGCTGGCCGGACAGACGATAGACCGAGCGACGAGCGGCGTCCAGCCGGAATCGCAGGATTGTTAAAAGTGTCCACATGGCGGGAACCGCCTGACGAATTCCGCCAGAACGCCCGCCAACGCCAATAGATTCCTGGCAGACCCTTGATTTATATGGCGTTTGCATCTCAATAGAGAGCGAGCACTTCGATCCAAAGCGCACGGAATGGCCCTCCCGGACGATCGGATGGCAGGTTCTCCACAAAGTTATCCACAGACTGTGGGCGACCGCACATAGCATAGACCAGCGTCCGTCGAGCCCTGCGCGACTTGCCGGCCGGGACGCCCGCGCGCTAGAGTTGCGGGCTCGACGGCATGCCGATCGCGCAGCGAGCCAGGGAGCTTGCCGGCCTGAGGCCAATCAGCACGAGCCCTTTCGCCGCGCGGTTTGCACCTGATTTTTCGACCGTATTCGCATTCGATTGCCCGGAGAACCGCGTTGAAGTTGACCCCGCGTAGTGCGCACGGCACGCAGTCCTTGCCCGCAACCCGCCCATGAGCGAACTCAGCGACCGTCTCGCAGCGCGCCTCGCGCGCGAATGGCAGCAACGCGGCCCGCTCGCGTGGGCGCTGACGCCGCTTGCCTGCGTGTTCGGCGCGGTCGCGGCCGCGCGCCGCGCCGCGTTTTCGCAAGGCTGGCTGAAGTCGGTGCGCGTCGGCGTGCCGGTGGTGGTGGTCGGCAACGTGACGGTGGGGGGCACCGGCAAGACGCCGACCGTCATCGCGCTCGTCGAAGCGTTGCGCACCGCGGGCTTCACGCCTGGCATCGTGTCGCGCGGCTACGGCGCGCGCGTGAGCACGCCGACCCAGGTCACGCCCGGTTCTTCGGCGCGCGTCGGCGGGGACGAACCGTTGCTGATCGCGCGCCGCACCGGCGCACCCGTATGGGTCTGTCCCGATCGCGTCGCCGCCGCGCAGGCGCTGTGCGCTGCGCATCGCGACGTCGACGTGATCGTCAGCGACGACGGCTTGCAGCACTATCGACTCGCGCGCGACGTCGAACTCGTCGTGTTCGATCACCGGCTCGGCGGCAACGGCTTCCTGCTGCCGGCCGGGCCACTGCGCGAGCCGTTGTCGCGCCGCCGCGACGCGACGCTGATCAATGATCCGTACGCGCGCACGCTGCCCGCGTGGCCGAACACGTTCGCACTGCAGCTCGCGCCCGCCGACGCGTGGCATCTCGACAATCCCGCGCTGCGCCGCCCGCTCGCGCAATTCGCCGGTCAACGTGTGCTGGCCGCGGCCGGCATCGGCGCGCCGGAACGCTTCTTCGCGACAGTGCGCGCGGCCGGCATCGCGCCCACGACGCGCGCACTGCCCGATCACTACGCGTTCGAGCGCAATCCGTTCACCGACGTCGACGCCGACGCGATCCTGATTACCGAAAAGGATGCGGTAAAATTGGGGGCCTGGCACGACGCGCGCATCTGGGTAGTCCCGGTCGAAGCCGCGCTTGATCACCGCCTCACTGCATTAGTTGTGGAGAAAGTCCGTGGACGCTCGCCTGCTTGAAATCCTCGTTTGCCCGATCTGCAAGGGCCCGCTCAGCTACGACCGCGCCGCGCAGGAACTGATCTGCAACGCGGACAAGCTCGCCTATCCGATCCGCGACGGCATTCCCGTGATGCTCGTCGACGAAGCGCGGCAGACCGTCGAAGGCACGCCGGTCGATCTGAATCCCGGCTCGGTCGCCTGACCCTGCGCCGCGTCGTCTCGCTCGCGCGCGAGTCAAGGGGCACAGGTTCGTCAACGCCAACGCCCGCCCGTATGTGCTCCACGATCGATCCGTAGCCGTTTTTGCCGCTCCGGCTTACGTCCGACTCTGCGTGCGCGTCGCGCGCGCAGCCTCTTCCTTCGGCCTGATTGCCGACCGTTCCCGATCCGATGATCCACACCACCCCTCATCCGTTTATCGCCGTCGTGCCGGCCCGTCTGGCGTCGACGCGTCTGCCCAACAAGCCGCTCGCGGACATTGGCGGCAAACCGATGGTCGTGCGCGTCGCCGAGCGCGCGCGCGAATCGGGCGCGCAGCAGGTGCTGGTCGCGTCGGACGCGCAGGAAGTGCTCGACGCGGCGCACGACCACGGCTTCGACGCGGTCCTCACGCGCGCCGACCATCCGTCGGGCACCGACCGTCTCGCGGAAGTGGCGACGCGCTTCGGGTGGAGCGACGACACGATCATCGTCAACGTGCAGGGCGACGAGCCGCTGATCGACCCAGCGCTGGTGCGCGGCGTCGCCGCGCATCTCGCAACGACGAGCGACTGCGCGATCGCGACGGCCGCCCATCCGATCACCGATCCCGCCGAAATTTTCAATCCGAACGTCGTCAAGGTCGTGCCCGATGCGCGCGGCGTCGCGCTGTATTTCTCGCGCGCGCCGATCCCGTGGGCGCGCGACGCATGGCAGCCGCACTGGCCCAACGTCGCGTCGATGCCGGCGCCGCCCGGACCCACCGCCGTATACCGGCACATCGGACTGTACGCGTATCGCGCGAAATTTCTGCGCACGTACCCGAGTCTCGCGATCTCGCCAATCGAACAGGTCGAAGCGCTCGAACAGCTGCGCGCGATGTGGCATGGCGAGCGCATCGCGGTACTTGTCACGCATGACGTGCCGTTGCCGGGCGTCGATACCCCCGCCGATCTCGCGCGCGTACGGGCTTTATTCGGGTCTTGAGCGCGGGAAGCCGTGGCATAATCGAACGGTTATGCGCGCCTCCCAGCGCAGGCGACACTCGGGTTATCCCGGTCGCGCCGTGCGGTTCTTGCAGCGCCGTCATTTCGACGTGCAGCGCGAGCTAGTCAACGGTAGCCGATGCGGAGCCTGCGAGAATCGCCGGGAAGCCTGCTGCGTAAACAAAGAATTCACATAGATCTGGAGATATCCATGCGTTTGATCCTGTTGGGTGCACCGGGTGCTGGCAAAGGCACTCAGGCCAACTTCATCAAGGAAAAGTTCGGCATCCCTCAAATTTCGACCGGCGACATGCTGCGCGCGGCCGTCAAGGCTGGTACGCCGCTCGGCCTCGAAGCAAAGCGCTTCATGGACGCCGGCGAGCTGGTCACGGATGAGTTGATCATCAACCTCGTGAAGGAACGTCTGCAGCAGCCGGACTGCGCGAACGGCTATCTGTTCGACGGCTTCCCGCGCACGATTCCGCAAGCCGAAGCAATGAAGCAGGCCGGTGTCGCGATCGACTACGTGCTCGAGATCGACGTGCCGTTCGACGAGATCATCGTGCGCATGAGCGGCCGCCGCTCGCACCCCGCGTCGGGCCGCACGTATCACGTGACGTTCAATCCGCCGAAGGTCGAGGGCATCGACGACGTGACTGGCGAGCCGCTGATCCAGCGCGACGACGACAAGGAAGAAACGGTCAAGAAGCGTCTGGAAGTGTACGAATCGCAAACCAAGCCGCTGATCGAGTACTACAACAGCTGGGCGAAGAACGGCGATGCGTCGAGTTCGGTGAAGGCGCCCCAATATCGCCGCATTTCGGGCCTCGGCAGCGTCGATGAAATTCGCGCCCGTGCGTTCGATGCGCTGAAGTAAGCTGGATTGATCTAAACATTTCCGCTGTTTGCGTTCGGCCAAAACCCGCCCACATTGGGCGGGTTTTTTATTGGCTCAGCGCGCCAACCGCAACGGCAAGCGCTGTGTGCGGAGCGTCCAGCAGAACCAGTTGGTCTTCCCTAGCGCTCGCATGTCCGCGACCCACGTCGCTTTCCGCAGCGCAGCACAGCCGCTACAATCGATCGTCGAAAAAATGCTTCGATCCAGACTGCACTGAACAATCGTAGCGAAGGAGAAGACATGGAAATTCGTGACAACGTGTTCCTGATCACCGGCGGTGCATCAGGGCTCGGCGCTGCCACCGCGCGCCTGCTGGTCGAGAACGGCGGCAAGGTCGTGCTCGCCGACCTGAATCTGGATGCGGGCGAGGCGCTCGCCAAGGAGCTCGGCGGCGTATTCGTCAAATGCGACGTGAGCCGGGAAGAGGACGCGCAACAAGCCGTCGAAGCCGCGACGAAGCTCGGCGTGCTGCGCGGCCTCGTCAACTGCGCGGGCGTCGCGCCGGCCGCGAAGACCGTCGGCAAGGATGGCCCCCATTCGCTCGATCTTTTCACCCGCACGATCTCGATCAACCTGATCGGCACGTTCAACATGATCCGGCTCGCCGCCGCGCAGATGTCGAAGAACGAGCCGAACGCCAACGGCGAGCGCGGCGTGATCATCAACACCGCATCGGTCGCCGCGTTCGACGGCCAGATCGGCCAGGCGGCCTACTCCGCGTCGAAGAGTGGCGTGGTCGGCATGACGTTGCCGATCGCGCGCGACCTGTCGCGCAACGCGATCCGCGTGATGACGATCGCCCCCGGCATCTTCGAAACGCCGATGCTGCTCGGCATGCCGCAGGAAGTGCAGGACGCGCTCGGCGCGATGGTGCCGTTCCCCCCGCGCCTCGGCAAACCGGCCGAATACGCGATGCTCGCCAAGCAGATCTTTGACAATCCGATGCTGAACGGCGAGGTGATTCGGCTGGACGGCGCGATCCGTATGCAGCCGAAGTGAAGAGCGCCTGGCGATAAAAAAACGCCTGTACATGTACGACATGTGCAGGCGTTTGCCTTCTATGCAGCGTGAAAGCTCGCGGCGCTATTCGCCGCCATCGTGCCGCGTGCGCTGCCGCAATTCATGCAGCTGCGACTCGACCACGGTGGCGTCTTCCGCATCGGGGCGATCCCCGAGGTAGCTTTCAAGGTCCTCGAGCGCGGGCCGCAGATAGTCGAGCCGCGCATATGCGAAACCGCGATCGCGCACTTCCTCGATATTGTCCGGCAGCAGAATGACGAGCCGCTGTTGCACCGCGAGCAGTCTTTGCCAACGCTCGGTTTGCAGATAGATCGCCTTCAGGTTGCGCAGCATCCGCGCGACGATCTCGCGACGCGTGGCCGGTTGCAGCAGCATGCGCAGCGCCCGGCCGACCGAATCCCCAGCCGACGCGACGTACGGTTCGAGCATCTCGACCATCTGCGCTTCGGACAGCGAATGACCGGTGGTCGGATCGAGCATCACGTCGCCGTCGGGCGTCGTCACGCGCAGCAGGAAGTGGCCCGGAAACGACACCCCGCGCACCGGAACGCCGAATTGCTCGGCCATCTCCAGATAGAGCACCGCGAGTGAAATCGGGATGCCGCGGCGACGTTTGAGGACGACGTTCAGATGACTGTTGTCGGGGTCGTAGTAATCGTTCAGATTGCTCGCGAAACCGAGTTCACGGAAGAAGAACCGATTGAGGATGCCAACCTTCTGACGGATGTCGGCGTCGTCTGGCATCCGGCGACGCAGCCGCAGCACCAGCTCGTCGATCTCGGCGAGCACCGACTGCAGATCGAGGTCAGGATAGGCGTCCTGCGCCAGCGAGAGCGCCGTCTCGGTCAGCGGCAGGCTCTCGTCTTCGGCGACGAGCGTACTGAAATAATCGAGAACCCGCGACATGGTGATCACTTCACTCGCCTTTTGAAATACGCGTACTTGAAGCCCATCAGCCAAAGCATACCGAAATATAGCGCGGCGAACAGCACGAGACACGCACCGAGCAACACCATCCGGCTGACCGGCTGGGTATGCATGCCGACCCAGTCGAAGCTGATCGCAAGCCAGCGCATTACGCCGGCAAGCACGAGGCACGCGCCGAGCAGCTGCACGAAAAACTTGAGCCAGCCGCTCGACGGCGTATAGATGCCGCGTTTGCGCAGACCGATGAACAGCAGCAACGCATTCACGCAAGCGCCGAGCCCGACGCTCAGCGTGAGACCCGCATGCGCGAACAGCGGCACGAACGCGTAGTTGCACAGCTGCGTGACGACCAGCACGCCGATGCCGATCTTCACCGGCGTCTTGATGTCCTGCTTCGCGTAGAAGCCCGGCGCGAGGATCTTGATCAGGATCAGGCCGATCAGGCCGACGCCGTAAGCGGCGAGCGCGCGGCTCACCATCACGACCGCGGTGCCGTCGAACTTGCCGTAGTTGAACAGCACCGCTGTCAGCGGCTGGGCGAAAAAAAACAGCGCGATCGCGCTTGGTGCGGCGAGCAGGAACGTCACGCGCAGCCCCCAGTCGAGCAGCGACGAATACTCGTGCGAATCGGCATCGACATGCGCCTTCGACAGGCTCGGCAGCAGGATCGTGCCCAGCGCGACGCCGAGCAGCGCGGTTGGAAACTCCATCAGCCGGTCGGCGTAGTTGATCCACGACACCGCGCCCGGGCCGATGTGCGATGCGATGTTGGTGTTGATGATCAGGCTGATCTGCGCAACCGACACCGCGAACATCGCCGGCACCATCTTCGCGAGCACCCGTTTTACGCCGCGATGCGCGAGCGCGTGCAGCGGGTTCAGGCCGATGCGCGGCACCATGTCGATCTTCTTGAGGCCCGGCAGTTGCACCGCGAATTGCAGCACGCCGCCGATGATCACCGCCCACGCGAGCGCATAGACCGGCGTTTGCAGGCGCGGCGCGAGAAACAGCGCAGAGACGATGAACGAAACGTTCAACAGTACCGGCGCGAATGCGGGCAACGAAAAGTTCCGGTACGTATTCAGCACGCCCGACGCCAGCGACGTCAGCGAAATGAAAATGATGTACGGGAACATGATGCGCGTCATCGTGACCGCGAGCTGGTATGCGTGGCCCTCGCGCGCGAGGCCCGAAGCGACGACGAACACGACGCCCGACGCGCCGACCACGCCGATCACCGATAGCACGGCGAGCGCCCACGCGAGCACGGTCGAGGTCGCGTCGACGAGCGCCTTGGTGGCGTCGTGGCCTTGCTGGTTCTTGAACTCGGCGAGGATCGGCACGAAGGCCTGCGAGAACGCGCCTTCGGCGGAAATGCGGCGCAGCAGGTTCGGAATGCGAAAGGCGACGTAGAAAGCGTCGGTGTATTGACTGGCGCCGAACGCACGGGCGATCAGCGTTTCACGGGCCAGTCCGGTCACGCGCGACAGCAGCGTGAAGCCGCTGACCGTCAGCAGGGCTCGGAATAGATTCATGGGGCGCTTATTATACGGGTCCCGCTAATGCGGGCGACGAGCCGGAACGCGATTCGGACCGATTTGCAGCGCGGACGTTCGCCGCAATCGGCTAGAAAGTGCGATTTTTGTATTTTCAGCGGCTTTCCGTGCTGCGCCAGCACTTCAGCGTCAACATGACGCCACTCCCGTCATTGCGACGCCGTCGCGCGTTTCCCGTTGTCACGCGCCTGATTTTGTTGCTATAATCGTCGGTTTCGAAGCTTGCTCAGTTTTCGCACGGTCTTCGGACGGGATTCTCAGGTTGGCGCAGCCCCGCCTGTCAATACATCCGGAAGCCTGGAAACACGGGCCCGCTTTCGCGTAGTTCGATCGATTTTTCGACACTTTTGCGCCCTTGGGCAATCGCTTCCAAGGGTTCGGATCGAGAAGCAGCACCTCGCCTCATCGTTGAAGGCCGGGTACTGGAAACAGGAACAGGATAAGGAACCGTCATGGCTAACTCCGCACAAGCACGCAAGCGCGCCCGCCAGGCCGCGAAGGCAAACTCGCACAACTCGGCACTGCGCTCGAAGTTCCGCACGGCTATCAAGGCTGTCCGCAAGGCAATCGACGCAGGCGACCAGGCTAAGGCCGCCGAAATCTTCAAGGCATCGTCGAAGACCATCGACATCATCGCCGACAAGAACATCATTCACAAGAACAAGGCAGCTCGCCACAAGAGCCGCCTCGCTGCAGCCATCAAGGGTCTGCAAGCGCCCGCAGCGCAGTAATTCCAGTCGGCCCGCTTCGGCGGGCTAGCTCCTGTTTCCGCTGCACAAGAAGCCCGCTTTGGCGGGCTTTTTTGTTTTGGCCGGATGACCAGCCACAAAAAAACCCGCTGCTTGCGGGTTTTTGTTTTTTTGCTTTTGCCCATCCGGCCAGCTTGCGTCAGATCGCATGCCGTTTGGCTTGCGGCGCAGGCGCATGCTCGAGTTCCAGTTCGCATGCCTCGGTGACGAGGAGGTCGTTGTCTTTCGCGAAGTTCAGAACGAAATCGAAGGCCATTGGCTCGATGTCGCGCAGCCGCGAATCGAGAATCACGCATTTGAGATCGCCGATCATGGTCGGCCGCACGTACAGCGAGTACTGCATATAGGCGTTCGGCCCCTTCCTCACGCCGGGCCCGAACGACGACATGACGCCCGCGAGCCGCTCCGACCAGTCGCTCGGCCGAAATCTTTTTCCGGTCGATGTAATGCCCTGAATGAAATATTCGATTGGAGCTGCTTCGGCCATGTAGAAATACCTGTGTGACTGCCCAGCGGAATGACGATCAACCGACGACACCGGTTGCACGCTCGAATTCACCGCAAGCGGCATGCACGGCAAGCGCTTGCAGCCACCCGCGACGTGCGTGGGACCTTGGCGCTAACGCAACAATGACGAGCCGCACCACGAGAACCGCTGCGGCGAACCGGCTGAACCGCTCTGGCGCCTGTCATGACGGCCACGCCGTGACAGACTTTCCGCGCCGCGCCAGCCGCGTTTCTTGATGCGAAACGCCGGCCTGCTGGGCTATGGGATAACCCTTAAATTATAGCGCAGCGGGCCCTTTTCCGCAGCGCACACAAGCACCGTCCGATGACCCCGCGCAGCCCAACACGAGGCCTTCTACCAGCTTTCTAATCTCTTTCACAGCCTTCCAGCCGACTCGTCAAACAGGGCGAAATCCTTTATGCTGGATTGAGTTACCACCAAACCCACGGCGGCACAGTCCGGCAACCCTGCCGGGTGAGACCGCCGTATTTGTTTCATGACCGCCAAGAAAATTCGCCACTACCTGCAGTTCAAGGACTTCTCGCTGGAAGACTACGAGTACGTGCTGGAACGCGCGCGCATCCTGAAACGCAAATTCAAGAACTACGAGACCTATCACCCGCTGCACGACCGCACGCTGGCGATGATCTTCGAAAAGAATTCGACGCGCACGCGCCTGTCGTTCGAAGCCGGCATCTTCCAGCTGGGCGGCCACGCGGTGTTCATGAGCACGCGCGACACGCAGCTCGGCCGCGGCGAGCCGATCGAAGACGCCGCCCAGGTCATCTCGCGCATGGTGGACATCATCATGATCCGCACGTTCGGCCAGGACATCATCCAGCGCTTCGCCGAAAATTCGCGCGTGCCGGTGATCAACGGGCTCACGAACGAGTATCACCCGTGCCAGGTGCTCGCGGACATCTTCACGTACTTCGAGCATCGCGGTCCGATCCGCGACAAAACGGTCGCGTGGGTCGGCGACGCGAACAACATGCTGTACACATGGATCGAAGCCGCACAGATCCTCGGCTTCAAACTCCGCCTATCCACGCCGCCCGGCTACAAGCTCGACCGTGCGCTCGTCTCGGCGGAAAGCGTGCCGTTTTACGAGGAGTTCGACGACCCCAACGAAGCCTGCGCGGGCGCCGATCTCGTCACCACCGACGTGTGGACCAGCATGGGCTTCGAGGCCGAAAACGAAGCGCGCAAGAAGGCCTTCGCCGACTGGTGCGTGGACGCCGACATGATGGCGCGCGCGAATCCCGATGCGCTCTTCATGCACTGCCTGCCCGCGCATCGCGGCGAGGAAGTCAGCGCGGAAGTGATCGACGGACCGCAGAGCGTCGTGTGGGATGAAGCGGAAAACCGTCTGCACGTGCAGAAAGCGTTGATGGAATACCTGCTGCTCGGCAAGCTCAATCATTGAGCGAGGCGTTCGCCCGGGCACCAGCCGGGACCACGTTACAAAAAAGGCGCCGGGAGGAAACTCCCGGCGCCTTTGTGCATTGTCGACGGTGAAGCTCAGCGCGGCCAGTCAGCGCGAAACGAGCGCGCTTCCGCTCATAGGCAAACCGGCTCCGCCTCCAGCTCCACGCCAAATTGCTCGAACACTTCGTGCTGGATCGCCCGCGCCAGCGCCAGCACTTCCGTGCCGCTCGCGCCGCCGCGATTGACCAGCACCAGCGCCTGGCGTTCATGCACGGCCGCCGCGCCCATCGCGCGGCCCTTCCAGCCGCATCGGTCGATCAGCCAGCCGGCCGCCAGCTTGACCCGCCCGTCCGCCTGCGGATACGACACGATTTCCGGTTCGCGGCGCTTCAGCGCCTCGAACTGCGCGGCATCGATCACCGGATTCTTGAAGAAGCTCCCCGCGTTGCCCAGTTCGAGCGGATCGGGCAGCTTCGCCCGCCGCACGGCGACGACCGCATCGAAAATGGCCTGCGCGGTCGGCTGCGGGGCCGCACCATCGGCTTTCCCTTGGCTCGCCGCAGGACCCCGCGCCGCCAGCTCGCGCGCGAGATCCGCGTAGCCCGCGCGCGGCTGCCATGCCTTCGGCAAACGAAACGTGACCGACGTGATCACAAAGCGCTCGCGCCCTTCCCGCTTGAAGAAGCTGTCGCGATAGCCGAACCGGCACGCATCGGCGTCGAGTTCGACGGCGTTGCCGGTCGCGAGCTCGATTGCCCGCAGCGACGCGAAGCGTTCGCACATTTCGAGCCCATACGCGCCGATGTTCTGGATCGGCGCCGCGCCGACCGTGCCCGGTATCAGCGCGAGATTCTCGAGGCCGGGCATACCCTGCGCCAACGTCCACGCGACGAACTCGTGCCACGGCTCGCCGCCGGCCGCCTCGACATACCACGCATGCTGATCCTCGCGCACCACGCGGCGGCCGCGCAGCGCCACCAGCAGCACGAGCCCGGCGAAGTCGCCGCTCAGCACGACGTTGCTGCCGCCACCGAGCACGAGGCGCGGCAGGCCCGCGACGCGTGGATCGCGCACCGCGGTGGGCAACTGCTCCTCGCGCTCGATCAGGCACGCGAACTGCGCGCGCACGTCGAAGCCGAACGTGTTGTGGGCCTTCAGCGAATAGCCGGCCAGGAGAGACGCGACGACGGGAGCGGCAAGAGCGGATTGGGGCATCGGAATGGCAGCAGGGCAACAACGGGAAGCGACAGGAAACAACGAAAAACGACCAATGACGAGCCTGACGACACGAGCGGCGCCGCGCGGCGGCCTTGGGCAAAAGAGAGCGGCGTCGGTAAAATGACGTCCGGTCCGTGATTATAGCGAGTGCCTCGCGCGCAGCCGACCGGCCGCGTCGCGCACTGCCGCACTATTGGGAGAAAGCAATGCCATCGTTTGACGTCGTCTGCGAAGCGAACATGATCGAAGTCAAGAACGCGATCGAGCAGTCCAACAAGGAAATTTCGACGCGTTTCGACTTCAAGGGGTCCGACGCGCGCGTCGAGCACAAGGAAAACGAAATCACCGCGTACGCCGACGACGACTTCAAGCTCGGCCAGGTGAAGGACGTGCTGCTGTCGAAAATGGCCAAGCGCAACGTCGACGTGCGCTTCCTCGACTACGGCAAGATCGAGAAGATCGGCGGCGACAAGGTCAAGCAGGTCATCAAGATCAAGAAGGGCGTGTCGGGCGATCTGTCGAAGAAAATCGTGCGTCTGGTGAAGGACAGCAAGATCAAGGTGCAGGCGAGCATTCAGGGCGATGCGGTGCGCATCACCGGTGCGAAGCGCGACGATCTGCAAAGCGTGATCGCGATGCTGCGCAAGGACGTGACCGACACGCCGCTCGACTTCAACAACTTCCGCGACTAAGCGGCACGGCGCGCGAGGCTTGCAACGCAAAGCGCCGCGCCGCGCCGCGCGCAAAGTCTTCGAGCCGCTTCACCTCAGGCCGGGCGATGCGGCTCAGCCCAATTCAAAGATCGTTGCCCGCCGCCGGGCTGGCGGCCTTCTTCTTGTCGCCGATACGGCTCTCCTGCCCCTTCATCAGCTTCGCGATATTGCCGCGATGGCGCCATACGAGCAGCAGGCTCATCGCCAGAACCGCGAGCGCAACGACGCGCGGCCCGAACAGAAACACGTAGAAAAGCGGCGCGAACAGCGCCGAGCACAGCGCCGCCAGCGACGAATAGCGCGTGAAGAACGCGACGATGATCCAGGTCAGCAAGGTCGCGACGCCGAGTGTCGGGTTGATCGCGAGCAGTACGCCCGCGGCGGTCGCGACACCCTTGCCGCCCTTGAAGCGGAAGAAGATCGGATACAGATGGCCGAGAAACACCGCGAGCGACGCAATCGCGATCGAGTGCTCGTCGAGCCCGTAGCGCGCGCCGAAATTCACGACCAGCCACACCGGCAGCCAGCCCTTGAAGGCGTCGCCGATCAGCGTCAGAATCGCGGCCTTCTTGCTGCCACTGCGCAGCACGTTGGTGGCGCCCGGGTTGCCCGAGCCGTACGAGCGCGGGTCGTCGAGACCCATCGCGGCGCTCACGATCACGGCAAACGACAACGAACCGATCAGATAGGCAACGACAGCGACGATCAGGTTTTGCATCTAGGACTCTTATAAGGATCGCGGTCTGACATTCGATACCCCAACCGCAACAGGGTACGCCCGTCGAAACAAGGCGGCGCACATTTTACCGAAGGCGTCCGCGCGAAAAACATTCAGGCAAACGTCAACTGGCGCGTCGGCGTCAGTCCACGCTCGCGCACTGCACCGGCTTCGCCGCGAGCAGATCCGTGAGGACCTTCGGCTCGATGCTGACGAGAAAGCCGCGCCGCCCTCCGTTCAGCCAGATTTTGTCCATCTCGAGAATGGTCGACTCGACATACACCGGCATCTGCTTGCGCGTACCGAACGGCGAGGTGCCGCCGATCAGATAACCCGAGTGCCGGTTCGCGACTTCGGGCTTGCACGGCTCGACGCGCTTCGCGCCGATCTGCCGCGCGAGGTTCTTGGTGCTGACGGTGCGATCGCCGTGCATCAGGACGATCAACGGCTTCGCGTGCTCGTCTTCCATCACCAGCGTCTTCACGACATGATGCTCGTCGACGCCGAGCTGGCGCGCCGATTCCGCGGTACCGCCATGCTCGACGTAGTCGTAAGAATGCTCGCCGAACGTGACGCCGTGACGGCGCAGCAGCTGCGTGGCGGGGGTTTCGGACACGTGTCTGGATTTGCTCATCGGCGCATTGTAATGGCGAGATTGCACAACGGCTATTTGCCGAACCGGCAATTGTGCGGGCTCGACGCTTGTGGCACGATCGTTCGAAATTATGCCGGCATGGTGCGAGATGGTGCGCGCACAGCTAGGAGACAGCGTTGAACCAGGCTTCATCCATCCGTTCCACGATCGACATCCCCGCGCTGCTCGCCGCGCTGCCCGCTCGCATTAGCGACATTCCCGCGCTCGCCGCCGCACGCGATCCGCGGCATGTCGCGCTGATTGAAGATGCGCGCCGCCTGACCAATGCGCAACTGCTACAGGCCGTCGATGCCGCCGCCGCGCTGTTGCGCGAATGGGGCGTGCGCGGCGGCGATCGCGTGATGATCGTCGCGGAGAACAGCATCGCGCAGGTCGTGCTGCTGTTCGCGACCGCCATGCTCGATGCGTGGGCGCTGGTGTCGAACGCGCGCCTCTCGGCGGCCGAACTCGATTCGATCCGCGCGCATGCGCAACCGCGCATCGTCGCGTATGCGGTCGAAAGCTCACCCGACGCGTGCCAGCATGCTGAGCGTCATCGAGCGACACCGGCACCCACGCTGTCACCGGACATCGGCGCATGGTCGTATGCGTTGGACGGCAGCGTGCAGGCCGAAGCCGTCGAAGCCGCCAGCGACAGCCAATGCGCGGCACTGATCTACACGACCGGCACCACCGGAGCACCGAAGGGCGTGATGCTGTCGCATCGCAATCTGCTGTACATCGCGGCTGTGTCGAGCCGGCTGCGCCAGGTCGGGCCCGACGACGTCGTCTATGCGGTGCTGCCGATCTCGCATGTGTACGGCTTCGCGTCGGTATGCCTCGGCAGCCTGCATGCGGGCGCGACATTGCGGCTCGCGCCGCGCTTCGTGCCGGAAGCGGTGCGCCGCGCCCTCGCCGACGAGCAGGTGTCGATCTTCCAGGGCGTGCCGGCGATGCACGCGAAGCTGCTCGAACATCTGCACACGCACGGCCACGCATGGTCCGCGCCGCGGCTGCGCTTCGCGTACTCGGGCGGCTCTCCGCTCGACGCCGCGTTGAAGGCGCAGGCGGAAGCCGTGTACGGTCTGCCGCTGCACAACGGCTACGGCATGACCGAAAGCAGCCCGACCGTATCTCAGACGATGGTCGACGCACCGCGCGCCGATTGCTCGGTCGGCGAAGTCATTCCGGGCGTCGAAGTGAAGTTCGTCGGACTCGACGGCGCGCAAGCCACGCCGGGCGAGATTGGCGAACTGTGGGTGCGCGGCCCGAACGTGATGCTCGGCTACTACCGCAACCCCGAGCAGACCCGCGCGACCGTCACCGAGGATGGCTGGCTGAAGACCGGCGACCTCGCGCGCCGCGACGCGGACGGCGCCTTGCATATCGTCGGGCGCAGCAAGGAGCTGATCATCCGTTCGGGCTTCAACGTGTATCCGGCCGAGGTCGAGCACGTGCTGAACGCGCATCCGCAGGTCGTGCAGTCGGCGGTGATCGGACGCGCGGTCGAGGGCAACGAGGAGGTGATCGCGTTCGTCGAGCTGATTGCCGGCGCGACGGTCGCGCCCGCGGAGTTGATCGCGTGGTGCGGCGAGCGGCTCGCGCCGTACAAGCGGCCGACCGAAGTGAAGGTGCTCGCGGCGCTGCCGGCCGCATCGACCGGCAAGATTCTTAAGCACCGGTTGCGCGAGTTGGTGTGACGCGAGCGCAGGCCCGCGCGCCTCACGTCGCGCTCAGCCGCGCGGATGATGCTGCGCATGGAGCGATTTCAGACGCTCTCGCGCGACGTGCGTATAAATCTGCGTCGTCGAAATATCGGTGTGGCCGAGCAGCAATTGCACGACGCGCAGATCGGCACCGTGATTGAGCAGGTGCGTCGCGAACGCATGCCGCAACGTATGCGGCGACAACGGCGCATGCACACCCGCGGCCTGCGCGTGCCGCTTGATGATGTTCCAGAACTGCTGGCGCGTCATGCCTTCGGCGCGTGCCGTCACGAATAGCGCATCGGCCGCGCGCGCGCCGAGCAGCGCCGGGCGCGCCTCGCGAAGATAGCGCTCGATCCAAGAGTGCGCCTCTTCGCCGAACGGCACCAGCCGCTCCTTCGAGCCCTTGCCGGTTACGCGCACGACGCCTTCGTTGAGTCCCACCTCGACGGTCTTCAGCGTGACCAGTTCGGTCACGCGCAATCCGCTCGCGTACATCAGCTCGAGCATCGTGCGATCGCGCAAGCCGAGCGGCGTATCGAGGTCGGGCGCGCCGAGCAGCGCTTCGACCTGCGCTTCGCTCAACGTCGACGGAAAACGCGGCGGCTGCTTCGCCGAGCGGAGGCGCACCGTAGGATCGGCGGCCGCGCGATGCTCGCGCACCGCCCAAGCGTAATAGCGGCGAAACACCGACAGACGGCGGTTCGCCGAGGTCGCCTTGTCCTTTTGCCGCGCCGCGCTGTAGGCGCGCAGGTCGGCTTCGCTCGCGGTGTCGAGCGACGCATTGCGCGTGTGCGCGAGCCATTCGCAGAACAGGCGCAAGTCGCGGCGATACGCGTCGAGCGTGTTGCGCGACAGGCCGTGTTCGAGCCACAGCGCGTCGCAAAATGCGTCGATCGATGCGGAGCTGCTCAACAGCAGCGGCGATGCGGCGGCTGTGTCTTCGACGTGTTCAGCCGTATCGGGGGTCGTGCTCATACGTATGGCACACCTTCATGCGCGAGCAGCCAGCGCTTCACGTCGCGAAAGAAGCCGTCGCCGCCATCGTGCGCGAAGCCGCCGATGCCGCTCGCACTCACCACGCGGTGACAAGGAATCACGATCGGAAAGAAATTCGCGCCGCACGCCTGGCCGACCGCGCGTGGCACGCTGCCGAGCTGCTTCGCGAGTTGTCCGTAAGTCAGCACGACACCCGGCGGGATGTCGCAGATCGCCTGCCACACGCGCCGCTGGAACGCGGTGCCGCACTCGGCGAGCGGCAGCTCGAACTTCGCCGACGCGCTCTCGAAGTAACGCTCGATCTGTTCGGCCGCCTCGCGTGCGAGCGGTGTCTCGGGCGCGACGTTGCGCGTCGAGTCGGGCAGATAGACGATCTCGCGCACCGCCTCGCCTTCGAGCCGGATGCCGACCTTGCCGAACGGCGCATCGATCACTGCGTTGAACATGATTGCCTGCTCCTCTAGCGTGCCGGATTGCCGGCACCGAATTGCCACGACTTTACGCCGCTTCCAGCGCCCACTCCACATGCTCGCGCACGAGCGCCGACGGATCGTCGGCTCGCTGCTTCAACGCCCGCACGATCGCATCGCGCGCGTCGGCGCCGAGAGCTCCGGGCGCGGCGCGCAACGCGTTGCCCATGCCGACCGCGAGATTGCGCAGCCAGCACTCGTAGCCGATGCGGCGAATCGCGCTGCCCTGCATGCGCGTATCGAACTCCTGCGCGCTCCACGCGAACAGTTCGACCAGCGACGCGCGATCGAGCCCGTGCCGCACGTCGAAATCGGCGACCGGCGCGGCCTGCGCGAACTTGTTCCACGGACACACGAGCTGGCAATCATCACAGCCATACACCCGATTGCCGATCAGCGGCCGCAGCTCGCGCGGAATACTGCCCTTCAGCTCGATCGTCAGATACGAGATGCAGCGCCGCGCGTCGACCTTGTACGGCGCGACGATCGCGCCGGTCGGACAGGCGCCGATGCAGCGCGCGCAGCTGCCGCAATGCGAGCCCGGCGTTTCGGGCGCGGCCTCGGGCGAGGTTTCGGCGTCGGTCGGCAGCGGGATGTCGACGTAGATCTCGCCGAGGAAGAACAGCGAGCCGGCGTCGCGCTGCAGAAGCAAGGTGTGCTTGCCGCGCCAGCCGATGCCGGCCTTCTGCGCGAGCTCGACTTCGAGCACCGGCGCCGAATCGGTGAACACGCGATAGCCGAACGGCCCGGTCGCCGCTTCGATGCGGTCGGCCAGTTGTTGCAAGCGCTGACGCATCACCTTGTGATAGTCGCGGCCGCGCGCATAGATCGACACGACCGCCGTCGATGGGTCCGCGAGCCGCGCGTGCTCGGCCGCGCGCCAGTCGCGCGCGCGGGGTGTCGCGCGTGACGGGGGTGGCCTTACGTCTTGCGGCATGCTTTCAGCCGCCTCTGCTTCCAGCGTCCGCGCAGGCAAATAGGCGATGCGCACGGTGATCACGCGTCGCGTGCCGGCCACAAGCTCGGCGGGCCTCGCGCGTTTCATGCCGTGTTTGGCCATATAATCCATCTCGCCGTGGCAACCCGCTTCGAGCCACGCTGCAAGCGGCGCTTCGGCGGCCGACAGATCGGTATCGCTAATGCCGATCGCCCCGAAACCGAGTTCACGGCCCCACGTCTTGATGTCGAGCGCGAGCGCACGAAGCGCCGCCTCATCGAAACGGGACGTTGCATCAGAAGCTCGCACGGCATCATCGGCCGAGGCGGGCGTGCAGGAAACAGGGGACTTCGGACTTCGGTTCATCACGCCATTTTACGAGAATGCCCGTCAATCCCGATCACGCGACCCTACCGTCCGCTCCGGTGCTGCTCGAACGCTCTTTCGCGCTCGCGGACGAAGCCGCCACGCAGACGTTCGGCGCGCGCTTCGCACAGGCGATCGAAAGCGTACGCGCGGCCTCGCATCAGGCACAGTCAGCACAGCGCGGCACCGCAACCGACCTCGCGTTCCACGGCCTGCAAGTCCAACTCGTCGGCGATCTCGGCGCCGGCAAAACCACGCTCGTGCGCGCGACCTTGCGCGGCCTCGGCCACACCGGCCGCGTGCGCAGTCCGACCTACACGCTCGTCGAACCGTATGTGCTCGCGCGGCCCGCTGGGGAACTCGCGCTCTATCACTTCGATCTGTACAGATTCTCCGATCCGGCCGAATGGGCCGACGCGGGCTTTCGCGAATATTTCGATAGCGGCGCGGTCTGCCTCGTCGAATGGCCGCAACGCGCGGGACCGCTGCTCGGTGTGCCGGATCTCGTCTTCTCGCTCGGGCTCGTCGGCAACATGGACGCAAACGCGGACGCACGCACACTCGTCGCACGCGCTTATAGCGAATCAGGAAAGGCATGTCTCGAAAGATGTTAATCAAACCGTTCCATTCGATCGAATCGGCAGCGGGCGCAACGCATAACTGGCGGCGCCGGCAGATCCTGCGCGCGGGTGCGTCGACGCTGGTGCTCGGCCTCGTCGCGCCGCGCCTCGCGTTTGCGAGCTCGGTGCTCGGCGTGCGGGTGTGGCCCGCGCGCGACTACACGCGCGTGACGATCGAATCCGATCAGCCGCTGCAGAACACGCAGCAACTGCTGCAGGGACCGGACCGGCTCGTCGTCGATCTGAACGGCCTCGATCTCGATCAGGCGCTCAAGGAACTGGTGTCGAAGATCACACCGAACGATCCGCAGATATCGTCGGTGCGGGTCGGGCAGTATCAGCCGCACGTGGTGCGAATGGTGTTCGACCTGAAGGGCTCGGTGAAGCCGCAGGTGTTCGCGCTGCCGCCAGTCGGCGCGTACAAGTACCGGCTCGTGTTCGACCTGTATCCGGCAGTCGCGCCCGATCCGCTGATGGACCTGCTCGCGCAGTCCGAGCGCAAGCAGCAGGCGCTCAACGAAGAAAACGGTGCGCCGCCGGCGACGCTTTCCGGCCCCGGCACGCCGCCGCCCGTCGACAACAGCGAGGCGTTCTTCGAGCATTACGCGCAGAACGGTGGCGCGGGTAGTGGTGCTGGCAATGGCGCCGCGGGCGTACCGCGTCCGCCCGCGCGCGGCACGCCGGCGCCGTCCGCACCCGCCATTGCCGGCAGGCAGCCCACACCCTCTGCGCCGTCCGCGCCGCCCAGCGTGATCGCCCGCAACAAGGGTGGCAGCGCCAACGGCAACGACACCGCACGCGGCCTCGACAGCAACAACGACAACCTCGGCGACAACGGCGACACCTACGCATTCACCACGCCGAAGTCGGGCCGCAGCAACACCGTGCGACTGCTCACCGTCGCGATTGATCCGGGTCATGGCGGCGAGGACCCGGGCGCGATCGGTGGGTCAGGCACCTACGAGAAGCACGTCGCGCTCGACATCGCGAAGAAGCTGCGCGCGAAGATCGACGCGCAGCCGAACATGCGCGCGATGATGACGCGCGACGCCGACTTCTTCGTGCCGTTGAACGTGCGTGTGCAGAAGGCGCGGCGCGTCGGCGCGGACCTGTTCGTGTCGATCCATGCGGACGCGTTCACGACGCCCGAGGCGAAGGGCTCGTCGGTTTTCGCACTGTCGGAGCACGGCGCGTCGAGCGCGGCCGCGCGCTGGATGGCGAACAAGGAAAACTCGTCGGACCTGATCGGCGGCATCAACATCAAATCCGACGACGCCACCGTAAACCGAGCGCTATTCGACATGTCGACCACCGCGCAGATTCGCGACTCGATGCGCTACGGCAACTTCGTGCTCAAGGAGATCGGCGACATCAACAAGCTGCACAAGGGCTCGGTCGAGCAGGCCGGCTTCGCGGTGCTGAAGGCGCCGGACATTCCGTCGATCCTCGTCGAAACCGCGTTCATCAGCAATCCGGATGAAGAGCGGCGCCTGAACGACGACGCGTATCGCGACAAGATGGCCAACGCGATTCTGACCGGCATCAAGCGCTATTTCGCGGCGAATCCGCCGCTCGCCAAGAGCCGCATGACGTGATGTCGGCAGCGATTGGATGCACGTCAAAGCTCAGAGGTCAACGAATCGTGGCAACACATCCTGGTCTGCGAGACGAATTTCGATATCGTTAGCCGCCTTGACGTGATCGCGGTTGTTCACGTCGAATACCTCATCCGTCACACTGACAATGATCGTGCCTTGATGCTTGTCTTCCCGCATGACAGGGATAAGGGCGCGCGCTTCTGGCACTTGGGCGGCTGTCAGAGTATGGGGTAAGTAGAGCATCCAGCTAACGCCAGGACGATCTTCAAACACTTTTTCCTTGAAATAGAAGTACGGGCCGAATGTGATGTAGAACGACCCATAGATTTCCACAATTTTAGAAAGAACCTCTGCTACAGAGTTATAGTCGCCCAGGCGGGAATTCCGATTTCCCATCTTCTCGTTAAGGGATATGTCAAGCGATTTCGAAAAAATCTCTCCGCCATCAATCTCGACTGTTATTGATGCGCCAACCTGATCTGATCTAACCCCATTCCATATTCCGATTGATTTTGGATCGTCTTTGCTTTTCCCCGCGTACTCTTTCGAAAGAGCATCGATTGCAGTCGTTGATGGAACTTGGTCGTCATAGGCGCGATGCTGAAGTGCCTCTTGCTCGCTCTCGCCCTGTAGATACCATTCGCTCAACTCCCTATCTTTGCGTTTCAGTAGGTCGATGACAGGCCGCAGGCGACTCAAGTGAGTTTGCCAATCTGCATTGGGTAAATCAGTCCGATCACGATGTTGTTCTGACAGGTTCATTATTTTCTCACGGCTGGAAAACGGAAGAAACGCCAAATCTCTGCAGTGGTGGCAACATAAACTCTCTCGTTTTAGATGTCTGAAAATACCACATCAGTTTGGCGGGTGGATTGCTGAGTGCAATCGTGCCTTGCTTTTTGATTTGTTCAGCCATGTTTGTAAAGCCTTTAAAAAACTCAAGCGGTCTTCCATTTCCACCGATAAATTGGTCGTAATTCCCCTTGGCTTCCTGCAAGAGACATTGGGAAGGCTGAAAGCCATCAAAGTCTGTGCCAAGCCATGCCCATTCCATATTCCAGCCCTGGCTGGCTTCCCTGCCTGTCCCGTCCGACACAATCCCGTACTCAAACCCTGTGATGCGGGCCTGGTAGCGTCGCGGCTCAGGATTCATTCCGTGATCCTTTGTACCTTTTCGCCGCCCTTCTCAGGCGGGCACTTGCACGGTCTCTCACGCTCGCGGGAGCGATCACGCGGTAGTTCGCCCCATCCGCCGTCTGCACCCGCACCAGTGCCGCCGCTGCCTGCAGGACCAGCAGACGGTGCGGCGGTGGGGCCCGGAATAGGCAGTGGCATTGCCTGCGCCATTGCGTTTGCTGCGCGCGCGAGCGTCGCCGGGAATGGAATAGCCATCAACGTTTCTCCTTCATTTCCTGGTGTCTTTTTCGCGTTACCTGCATTGACATTTCGAATCGCTGTTCACCGCAACGCCTCGTTCGCACAGCCAATCACGCTATTTTTCAGAACACATCCGACGAATTAATCATCTAAAACGCGACACAGTCAACGACTTTAAATTGAGATAAAACCGCTTTGACAGATATTCGCAGCTGCTCTGCCTATCTTATTTTTCAGGTGCATTTCTCCAACATCACCGTCCAACAAAAAAGCGGCATTGAGCCGTATGCCGTCCAATTAAGGTCTCTTTTGAGAACGCGAACGGTATAGCGAAACGATCTGGATTTGACGATCCGAGCGCAGGTGCGCCCGGGCCGTTTCTCATTGGGAAGTTGCTTGAGCCGCGCTCGCAAGCGCCTGAGCAACGCGGGCAGTTTGCCGTACGAGCGCGTCACGTCCGCCTAGGCCATTTCGTACTGAATGGTATGCAACGCGCGGATGAAGCTCAGTGCTTCGGGTGCGTGCCTGGCGTGCGGGTAGCCGACGCCGCCGTCCCGTTTACAACTGCTTTGCGCCAAAAAAACGAAATGCCGTTCAGTCGCTTGACCGAACGTCATTAGGCCTCACGGCCTTTTTTCTATTCACTCGCGCAACGCGTGGCGCAACCGTTGCTCAGCGCGCCGGCATCAAGCGTTGCACGACCCAGTCACCGAACACGTTGACCGCGAGCCCCGCCATCACGAGCAATGCGCCCGCCACCTGCATCGCCGACAGTTCCTCGCCGAGCAGCAGCGACGCCGACGCGAGACCGACGATCGGCACCAGCAACGAGAACGGCGCGACCTGGCTCGCCGGATAGCGCGACAGCAGACGGCTCCACAAGCCATAGCCGACCAACGTCGCGATAAACGCCAGATAGACGATCGCGAAGATCGACAGCGCGCTGATACCGGTCAGCGCGGCGGCGATCTCGCGCGGTCCCTCGAACACGAACGACGCGGCGAAAAACGGCAGCGGCGGAATCAGGCTGCCCCACACGACGAGTCCGACCAGATCGACCTTGCCGACCTTCTTCGTGACGATATTGCCGAGCGCCCACATGCACGCGGCGCATAGCGTCAGCACGAACCCGACGAGCGACATCGTGTGGCCGCCTTGCAGGCCGATCACCGCGAGCCCCGCCGCGGCGATCAGCAGACCCGCGACGTTCGGCAAACGGAAGCGTTCGTGCAGAAACAGCGCCGCGAAAATCAGCGTGAAAAACGCCTGCGCCTGCAGCACCAGCGACGCGAGTCCCGCCGGCATGCCGACGTACATCGCCGAGAACAGGAACGCGAATTGCCCGAACGAGATCGTCGCGCCGTAGGCGAACAGCCACCGCCACGGCATCTGCGGCCGCTTGACGAAGAACACCGCCGGCACCGCGGCGAGCGCAAAGCGCAGCGCGCCGAGCAGCATCGGCGGCACGCCATGCAGGCCGACCTTGATCACGACGAAATTGACGCCCCACGCGAGCACGACGATCAGCGCGAGCAGCAAGTCCCTGGGCGACATCCAGGTCTCCAATGAAATGGTTCGATCCGGCAGTGTAGCCGAGGCTGCGATCCCGGTTCATCGCGCCCGCTGATGGCTAGCGTGCACCGTTGCCGTCGGCCGCGCGCGACGCGCAGTAGAATCGTCCATTCGAGCTTTCTTCTTCCACTTTCCCGTCGAGCCTGCCCATGACTTCCTCGATCAAAGCCGTTCTCACACCGCACCTACGCGACATCGGCAATCTGGCCGTGCGACGCGTGCTGCCGGCGATGGCGGCGCGCCTCGTCGGCCCGTTCATCTTCTTCGACCACATGGGCCCGGCGACCCTCGAACCCGGCACCGGCCTCGACGTGCGCCCGCATCCGCATATCGGCCTCGCGACCGTCACCTATCTGTTCGACGGCGCGATCATGCATCGCGACAGCCTCGGCTCCGAGCAGAAGATCGTCCCCGGCGACGTCAACTGGATGACGGCCGGACGCGGCATCGTCCATTCGGAGCGCACGCCGGCCGAAGACCGCGCGCGCGGCCAGCGAATTCACGGCATCCAGACCTGGGTCGCACTGCCGCTCGCCGATGAAGACGCCGAGCCGTCGTTCGCGCATCATGCGGCGGCGACCTTGCCGGTCGTCGAGCGCAATGGCGTGACGCTGCGCGTGATCGCGGGCACCGCGTTCGGCGCGGTGTCGCCGGTCGCGACGTTCTCGGGCACGCTGTACGTCGCCGCCGACTTCACGCCGGGCAGCGCGTTCGCGCTCGAACCGGAGCACGAGGAGCGCGGCGTATATCTGGTGGAAGGCGATCTGGAGATCGACGGCGCCACGCTCGAAGTGGGCCAGATGGCCGTGCTCGCGCTGGACGAAACCGTCACGCTCGCGAGCACACACGGCGCGCGCGTGATGCTGCTCGGCGGCGAGAAGCTCGACGGCGAGCGCTTCATCGAATGGAATTTCGTCGCGAGCTCGCGCGAGAAGATCGAAGCCGCGAAGCTCGCATGGACGAATCAGGAAATGGGCCACGTGCCCGGCGAAACCGAATGGATTCCGCTGCCGCAGCGCAAGTAACGGCGCCGGGGCCGCATGCGCAGGACCGCATTGAAATCGCGCGATTCGGCCCCAGCTAGCCACAAACCGTTTCTATCGACGAGGACGCAATGGACACCACTCTGGCCACTTTCGAACAGGACGTCATCAAGGCGTCGATGCTGGCCCCGGTGCTGGTCGATTTCTGGGCGCCGTGGTGCGGCCCCTGCAAGAGTCTCGGCCCGATGCTCGAAAAGCTCGAAGCCGAAGCCGCCGGCAAATGGAAGCTCGTGAAGGTCAACGTGGACGAGAACCACGAACTGGCCGCGCACTTCCAGGTGCGCAGCATTCCGCACGTGATCGCGTTCGCCGACGGCCAGGCCGTCGATCAGTTCATCGGCGTGCTGACGGAAGGACAGTTGCGCGAGTTCCTCGACCGGCTCGTGCCGCAGGGCGCGCCGGGAGCGCGCATCGAAGCGCAGACCGCGCTCGCCGAAGGCCGCCGCGACGACGCCTACGACCTGCTTCAAGCGGCGCTCGCGTACGACCCGGGGTTCGACGACGCGCGCATGGACCGCATCGAGTTGCTGCTCGAAGACAACCGCATCGACGAGGCGCGCAACGAAGTCGATTTGCTGTCGCCGAAAACCACGCAAGGCATCGACGCGCGTTTCAACGCGATCAAAACCAGGCTCGACGCGGTGGACGCCGCCGCGGACCTGCCGCCCACCGATGCGCTCGAAGCGCGTGTCGCGGGCAATCCCGACGATCTCGAAGCGCGCTTCGATCTCGCGAATGCGTTTATCGCGCGGCACAAATATGCTCAGGCGCTCGAACATCTGCTCGCGATCGTGCAGCGCGACCGCGCGTTCCGCGACGATGTCGGCCGCAAGACGATGTTGTCGGTGTTCGATCTGGCCGCGCATCAGCCGGAGCTGGTGGCGCAGTGGCGACGCAAGCTGAGCGCGTCGTTGAATTGATCGTTCGTGATGTTTCGCCCGATGGCGGCCTGGGTCGGAGCGGTTGAAACCGCCGCCCAGGCTGCCACCTAAACCTAAACCGTCGCCTTCTTCGCCAGCTCCCGCAACACATACGCCGCGGCCGCGAAACCAAAGCTCGCGGTCACGCACACGCTGGACCCAAACCCCGCGCAGTTCAAACCGACCGGCCCCGTATGTCCGGGCGACGTGCTCACGTGCTCGGCTTCTTCATCGATGTCGCAGACGGCCGCTTCCGGATAGATCAGCGGCTCGTCGGAATACACGGCGCTCACTTTGAACTTCGCTTTCGGCCCGCGCGGAAAGCCGTGCTGCTTGCGCAACTGCCCGCGCACCTTCGACAGCAGCGGGTCCTGAATCGTCAGCGCCAGATCGTCGATGCGGATACGCGTCGGGTCGAGCTGACCGCCCGCGCCGCCGACCGTGATCAGCGGCTGCTTGCGCTCGACGCACCACGCGATCAGCGCGGTCTTCGTGCGCACGCTGTCGATCGCGTCGATCACATAGTCGAAGCGGCCGCCGAGCGTCGCCGCGAAATTGTCCGGTTCGACGAAGTCTTCGATCAGCCGCACGTCGCAGTATGGATTGATCGCCGTGATGCGCTCGGCCATCGCTTCGACCTTCGGTTTTCCGTAGTTGCCGTCGAGCGCGTGAATCTGCCGGTTAGTGTTGCTTTCCGCGACGTTGTCGAGATCGATCAGCGTCAGCGTGCCGAGCGCACTGCGCACTAGCGCCTCCGCGACCCACGACCCCACCCCGCCGATGCCGATCACCGCGACGTGCGCCCCCTCGAACGCGGCGAGCGCGGACGCGCCATACAGACGGGCGATGCCGCCGAACCGGCGGGCGCGGTCGGCGGTTTCGTTCGCGTCAAGGCTGGTAGTAAGATCGGATTGCGCGGTGGTGCTGGACATGATGGCAGGGCTCGAAAACACAGGCGGAACGTAACAGGCGGCGGCGCGTTGGCAATTCGCTTTGGCCAATCAGGCGCGCAGCCCGTATTTTGCCTGAACACGTGAAAGCAGCCGCGCAGGACCCCGAGCAGCGACCCAACGTTGCAGGCTTGGCGCTCGCAGCATGCGGCCGCCATACGTTGATCCGCTCGCGCGCAAAAACCTGGCGCCTTAGCTATACTTGGCCCACTGTAGCGTTCGCATAAGAACATGATCTCACTCGCCGAGCTTCGAAAAAACTACTCGCTGGGCTCACTGGACGTTGCCGACGTCAACCACGATCCGTTCCGTCAATTCGACACGTGGTTCCAGCAGGCCATCGACGCCAAGCTGCCCGAGCCGAATGCGATGACGCTTGCCACGGTCGACGCGCGCGGCCGGCCTTCGGCACGCATCGTGCTCATCAAAGGCGTCGACGAGCGTGGTTTCGTGTTCTTCACCAACTACGAGAGCCGCAAGGGCCGCGAACTGAGCGCGAACCCCTACGCGAGCCTGCTGTTTCACTGGATCGAACTCGAACGCCAGGTGCGCATCGAGGGCCGTGTCGTCAAAACGAGCGAGGCAGAAAGTGACGCGTATTTCGCATCGCGTCCGCTCGGCTCGCGGATCGGCGCATGGGCATCGAACCAGAGTCAGGTAATTGAAAGCCGTTCGCAGCTCGAAGTACGCGAACGTGAAATCAGCCTGCAATACGGCGAAAATCCTCCGCGTCCGCCACACTGGGGTGGCTACCGTCTGGTGCCCGACGCGATCGAATTCTGGCAGGGGCGGCCATCGCGGCTGCACGATCGGCTGCTTTTCACGCGCGCGGATGAAGGCGCCAACTGGCTGATCGCACGCCTGCAACCCTGACCGGACGATGATGGGACGAATGACGCCGGCCGTGCCGCCATCGTAGCGGCGCTCGTCGGCGGGATTGCGTTGCGCGGCCCGCGGAATGCGCCGCGCCCTATCGCGATCCACATAGCTTTGCTTTAAATCAACGGACACGGAGAGATCACATGTTCTGGGAGAAAAAGCTGGCGCAGTGGGTTGAAGATGTCAAAACCACAGCTAACCTGCCCGCACGCCTCGTGCTGTGGGACGGTCAGCAACACGACTTCGGGCAGTTCGCCGCACCCCAGGTCACGCTACACGTGAAGAGCGCAACCGCGCTGCCCTATCTGCTCGAACCGAGCCTCGACAATCTTGGCGAAGCCTATGTGAAAGGCAAGATCGACATCGAGGGCAAGCTGTCGGACATCATCAATATCGGCTATCAGCTCGCACACAGTACCGTGACGAGCGCCGGCAAGCTTGCGCGCGTGCGGCGCTACTTCAATCATTCGAAGACGTCGGATAAAAAAGCCATCCAGTATCACTACGACGTGTCGAACGAGTTCTACAAGCTGTGGCTCGACGAGAACATGGTCTACTCGTGCGCGTACTTCGAGACCGGCACCGAAGACCTCGCAACGGCGCAGCTGAAGAAAATCGATCACATTCTGACCAAAATCCAGCTGCAGCCCGGCCAGCGTCTGCTCGACATCGGCTGCGGCTGGGGTGCGCTCGTGCTGCGCGCCGCGCAGAAGTTCGGCGCGAAGTGCGTCGGCGTCACGCTGTCGCAGAACCAGTTCGATCTCGCCACCGCGCGCGTCAAGGCGGCGGGCCTCGAGAAACAGATCGAAATCCGCCTGCAGGACTATCGCGACATCCCGGGGCAGTTCGACCGCATCACGAGCGTCGGCATGTTCGAGCACGTCGGCCGCAAGAACCTGCCCGGCTATTTCCAGAAGATGCACGATCTGCTCACCGACGACGGCATCGCGATGAACCACGGCATCACGTCGAGCGACGCCGATAGCGGCGAAACCGCGCTCGGCGGCGGCGAGTTCATCGACCGCTACGTGTTCCCGGACGGCGAGCTGCCGCATATCAGCCTCGCGCTGGAATCGATGCAGCGCGGCGGACTCGAGCCGATTGACGTCGAAAGCCTGCGCCGTCACTATGCGCACACGCTCGACATCTGGGCGGAAAATTTCGAAGCCCACGCGGATCAGGCGCGCAAGCTCGTCGACGACGAAAAATTCCGCATCTGGCGCGTGTATCTGGCTGGCTGCGCGTATGCGTTCGAAAACGACGACGTGTCGATCTTCCAGGTGGTGTGCCGCAAAGCCGGCCGCAGCGCGAAAACCCTGCCGTGGTCGCGCCGCTACATGTACGAAAAACCGCTGTGACCGTGCTGTGACCGGTTACGCCGCGGCGGCGTGCATGAAGCGCGCGCCGCTGCGCATTTCTGATCAACAGCAGGCCGGACATTGATGGACCAGAGCAGGACGAGTGACGTTGAAGAGCCGTTGAACGGCAAGGACGGCAGCGCGGACGATGCGGCGCACGACGCCGCGCAGCAGTTCGATCTGTTCGGGATGCCGGTGGAGGCTGCTGTAGAAGCGCCGGCCGTGTCCACGAGCGAGGCCGACTCCATCGCAAGCGCTGCCGCGCAGCCAGAGCGCAAGCGTGCGCCGAAGCCCGCAAAGGCCAACGCTGCCGCGTCGCTGTTCGAAGACGCCGCCCCGCCCGACAGCCCCGCTGCTGAACCAGCCTCCGCACCCGTCCCCACCGACGCCCCGAAGAGACGCCGCGGCCGCGACGTGCTCGCCGCGCCGCCCTCGCCCGAACTGCTCGCGCTCGCGGCGCAATTGCCGCCACAGATCCACCTCGGCACGTCCACATGGTCGTTCCCGGGCTGGAGCGGCATCGTCTATGGCGACGACTACAGCAACAGCAAACTGTCGCGCGAGGGCTTGAGCGCGTACGGCGCGCATCCGCTGCTGAAGACGGTCAGCATCGACCGCTCGTTCTACCAGGCGCTGACGGTCACCGAATACCTGCGCTACGCGCAGCAGGTGCCCGAGCACTTCCGCTTCATCGTCAAGGCGCCGATGACGATCACCGACGCCACCGTGCGCGCCGAGCGCGGCGAGCCGGTGTCGCTGAACCCGTGCTTTCTGAACGCGCAGATGGCGATCGACGACTTCGTCGCGCCCTGTGTCGAAGGCCTCGGTGCAAAGGCCGGCGCGCTGGTGTTCCAGTTCTCGCCGCTGCCGGATCAGATGCTCGCGCAGCCGGCGGAGCTCATCGAGCGTCTGGGAGAGTTTTTCAGCGCGCTGCCGAGGCTGCCCGACGGCAGTTGCTACGCGGTCGAGATTCGCGACGCGAGTCTGCTCACGCCACGCTTCATCCGGATGCTGAAGACGGAGGGCGTGCGCTACTGCGTCGGCATTCATGCACGGATGCCCGATCCGCTGCGACAGGCCGCGGCGCTCGCGCTGCTCGACGGCGAGCCGGCCGGTCCGTTGATCGTGCGCTGGAGCCTGCACGGCGGCTTCAAATACGAACAGGCGAAGGCGAAGTACGAGCCGTTCAACCGGCTCGTCGACGAAGATCCGGCGACGCGCGCGTCGCTCGCCGAGCTGGCCGCGCGCTACGCGCTGGCCGGTCAGCCGGTGGTGATCGCGGTCAACAACAAGGCGGAGGGATCGGCGCCGCTCAGCTGCGTGAAGCTGGCCGAAGAGATTATCGAAGCCTGCGTGCGTGTCACCCAAGGACGCGGGAATGATGGCGCCGGCGTTGATGACGCGCGGTCGCAAGCACAGGAACCGCAGTGACGAACAGCAGCGGGCGTTCTTGCGTATCCGCCCGCTGCCGACTCCGATCCTCGCGCTGCGCCGTT
Source organism: Paraburkholderia sp. BR13444 (assembly GCF_040948755.1). NCBI lineage: Bacteria > Pseudomonadati > Pseudomonadota > Betaproteobacteria > Burkholderiales > Burkholderiaceae > Paraburkholderia > Paraburkholderia sp. BR13444. The sequence continues at coordinate 718,397 of NZ_JBFPKM010000002.1, forward strand.
AGCGCGCCTTGATCCGATGCGCGAACTTCTGGCGGAACTTCGCGACCTTCGGCGCGACCACGAACGAGCAGTAGCCCTGATTCGGATGCTGCGCGAAATAGTTCTGATGGTAAGCCTCGGCGGGCCAGTAGTTGTCGTCGAGCGGCAGCACCTCGGTCACGATCTTGCCGTCGTAGATGCCCTGTTCGCCGATCTCGCGAATCGCCTGCAGCGCGGTTTCGCGCTGCGCATCGGAATGCGTGAAGATCACCGAACGGTATTGCGTGCCGACGTCGTTACCCTGCCGGTTCACCTGGGTCGGATCGTGGATTGCGAAGAAGATGTCGAGAATCTCGCGATAGCTGATCTTCGCCGGATCGAAGTCGACCCTGACCACTTCCGCGTGACCGGTGTCGCCGTCGCAGACCTGCTCGTAGCTCGGACGGCGCGTGTGACCGCCCGCGTAACCCGACTCCACCGCGTTGACGCCCTCGACGTCCAGATACACCGCTTCGAGGCACCAGAAACATCCACCGCCGAGCGTTGCCGTCTCGTTCATAAGCTTCACCCCAGGATCAGATCCACACAATGATCGGCAGTCGGCCTGCGCAGCGCCGCCGGGTCTGCCACCGCATCCGAATATATGGCCGAAAACGCGGACTAAAAGGCACAACTGATGCACCCGTCGCGCGGCGCCGTTTGCAACGCGTCGCGCCATTCCACGCGAATCCCGCAGTGCAGATATCGAGTATAGAAAGGGCGTCGCGCGACGGGTGAATAACCATGCAGCACAACAGCAAGCGCCGCGCCCAGGCGAACGCGTGTTCAGTGAAGCGAAGCGAAAAATGCGGCGAGACGAAGCATGACAATCGGCGTGTCCGCACGAAACACGGCGGCCGGTTCGTTCTCGACTGTGAACGAGCGAACGCCGGATTGCGCACCGTACGCAACGTCGTGCGGCGCGCGCGGCGATTACAGTTAAAATTGGCGGAAATCGATGATTTTCACCATGACTTTCGAAACATCCGCTGCCAGCCGCACATATCCGCGTTGTTATCCGCGCCTCGATTCGCGCTTAAGTCCGTCTTTCACACGGCGCGCGCCGGGGACCCTGCCCCGATGAAGAGCGCGAGCCCACCCAACTTCGACCAGTCCGCGTTTAGACAGGCGCTCAGCCAGTTCGCGACCGGCGTCACCGTGATCACGACGCGCGCCGCGTCCGGCCAGCTGATCGGCATCACGGCCAGCTCGTTCAACTCGGTGTCGCTCTCTCCGCCGCTCGTGCTGTGGAGTCTCGCGACGCGCTCGGCGTCGATGCCGGTGTTCCGCGCCAACAGTCACTACGTGATCAATGTGCTGTCTTCGACGCAGCTCGATCTGTGCAAGCGCTTCGCGACCGTGAAGGGCGACCGCTTCGAGGGCGTATCGCACGCGGCGGGCGACACCGGCATGCCGGTGCTCGACGGCGCGCTCGCGTGGTTCGAATGTCATAACCGCAGCCGCTACGACGAAGGCGACCACGTGATTTTCGTCGGCGAAGTGGAGCGCTGCGGCGTGCACGAAAATGCCGCGGACATGCTGCCGCTCGTGTTCCAGAGCGGACAGTTCCACGGCCTGAAGCCGCTTTGAGCGGCGCGGCGCGCCCCTCGCGTCGGTAGTGCTTGTCGGTCGGACGCGCCAAAAACGGCGCGCCCCCTCGTCATCGTCAACGGTCGCTATGCGTGGCCCCGTGCCCGCTGCTCTTCTTCACGAGCGACACCGGCACGCCCGAATCTTCCTTCAGCGTTTCGAGCACGATGTTCGAGCGGATGTCCATCACGCCCGGCGCCTTGTACAGGCGGTTGAGCACGAAATCCGAATAGTGTTTGAGGTTGTGCGCGAGCACGCGCAGCAGGTAGTGGGTTTCGCCGGTCACGACGAACGCGCCGACCACTTCGGGCCAGTCGCGCAACGCCTCGGCAAAGCGCTCGTGCCAGTTCTGCTGGTCGTTGCGCATGGACACCTGCACGAACGCTTCCAGCTCGAACCCCAAAACTTCGCGGTTCAGACACGCGCGGTAGTGTTCGATGACGCCCTGCTCCTCCAGCAGACGCAGGCGTCGCAGACAGGCTGATGGCGACAGCGAGATGCGCTCCGCCAGGTCGAGATTGCTGATCCGTCCTTCCTGCTGAAGCACCGTCAAGATACGGCAATCGGTGGCGTCGAGCGAGATCGCGTTCATATTCGGTCTCCCTTTCCGGTTTGGCTCAAATTATGTTCCAAGACACGGCTGGTTAGGAGATTTTTTCGCAATCACATTTCACGGCTTGACCTCTATCATTTAGAGATAGTCACCTTCCGTCGAAACCGTCATGCGAGCACTCTGGGACATCACCCCCGCCGTCGATCCCGCCACGCCCGTCTGGCCGGGCGACACGCCGGTCGGCATCGAACGCGTCTGGCGCATGGAGGCTGGCTCGCCGGTCAATGTCGCGCGTCTGACGATGTCGCCGCACACCGGCGCGCATACCGATGCGCCGCTGCACTACGACGCCGACGGCGCCGCGATCGGCGACGTGCCGCTCGACCCATATCTCGGTTTATGCAGAGTGATTGACTGTATCGGCGCGTCGCCTGTTGTGACGCCACAACACCTGACCGGCTCGCTCGACGATCTGCCGCCGCGAGTCTTACTGCGCACTTACAGGAATGCGCCGACGCGCGAGTGGGACAGCGCGTTCTGCGCGGTCGCGCCCGAGACCGTCAATCTGCTCGCCGCGCGTGGCGTGAAGCTGATCGGCATCGATACGCCATCGCTCGATCCGCAGGAATCGAAGACGATGGACGCGCATCACCGCATTCGCGCGCACCGGATGGCGATTCTCGAAGGCATTGTGCTCGACGCTGTCGAACCCGGCGACTACGAGCTGATCGCGCTGCCGCTGAAGCTGACCACGCTCGACGCGAGCCCGGTGCGCGCGGTGCTGCGCGCACTACCCGGCTCGCGCCAGGCCACGCCCGCGGCGAGCTACTGACCCGACAACCCAACCCATCGAACCACCATGAACCATCGTGACGAAGCCGTGGCGCTCGACAGCGCCGACCCGCTCGCAGCGCTGCGCGACCAGTTCGCGCTATCGCCGACGACTATCTATCTCGACGGCAACTCGCTCGGCGTACCGCCGGCCGCCGCCGCGCAGCGCGCGCAAACCGTGATCGCCGCCGAATGGGGCGAAGGGCTGATCCGCAGCTGGAACAAATCCGGTTGGTTCGTGCTGCCGCGCCGGCTCGGCAACAAGCTCGCGCCGTTGATCGGCGCAGCCGAAGACGAAGTCGTGATCACCGACACGATCTCGATCAACCTGTTCAAGCTGCTGTCGGCCGCGCTGCGGCTCGCGAATGCGCGCGATCCGCAGCGTCGCGTGATCGTTTCCGAGCGCTCGAATTTCCCGAGCGATCTGTATATCGCGCAGGGTTTGATCGAACAGCTCGATCGCGGCTACGAGCTGCGCCTCGTCGACGATCCGTCCGAGCTGCCCGACGCGATCGGCGCCGACACCGCGATCGCGATGATCACGCACGTGAACTACCGGACCGGCTATATGCACGACATGGCCGCGCTGACGAAGCTGATCCACGACAGGGGCGCGCTCGCGCTATGGGATCTCGCGCATTCGGCGGGCGCGGTGCCGGTCGATCTGAACGGCGTCGGCGCCGACTACGCGGTCGGCTGCACCTACAAGTATCTGAACGGCGGCCCCGGTTCGCCCGCGTTCGTGTGGGTGCCCAAGCGCCACCAGAACGAGTTCGCGCAGCCGCTGTCGGGCTGGTGGGGGCATCGCGCGCCGTTCGAAATGAATCCGACGTATCAGCCCGACAACGGCGTAGGCCGCTTCCTGTGCGGCACACAGCCGATGGTGTCGATGGCGCTCGTCGAATGCGGGCTCGACGTGTTCCTGCAAACCAACATGCAGGCGGTTCGCGAGAAGTCGCTCGCGCTGACCGATCTGTTCATCGAACTGGTCGAGACGCGTTGCAGCGAATTTCCACTGAAGCTCGTGACGCCGCGCGAGCATGCGCAGCGCGGCTCGCATGCGAGCTTCGAGCATCCGCACGGCTACGAGGTGATGCAGGCGCTGATTGCGCGTGGCGTGATCGGCGACTATCGCGAGCCGCACGTGCTGCGCTTCGGCTTCACGCCGCTGTACACGCGTTTCGTCGACGTCTGGGACGCCGTCGAAACGTTGCGCGACGTGCTCACCCGCGAGGCCTGGAAAGCTCCTGAATTCGCCCAGCGCGGCGCCGTTACCTGAGGACGACAGAATGACCGATCACATGCACACGCCGGGCTTGCCAGAAGAAACGGCGGCACAACGCTGTCCGTTCGGGCACGCACAGACGGCTTCGGCGCCGGCATCGAGCACGACCGATAGCGGCTGGCACGACGCGCAGCTCGACTTCTCGGAGTCGATGAGCTACGGCGATTATCTGTCGCTCGGCACGGTGCTGGACGCGCAGCATCCGTTGTCCCCGGATCACAACGAGATGCTGTTCATCATCCAGCATCAGACGAGCGAGCTGTGGATGAAGCTCGCGCTGTACGAGTTGCGCGCGGCGCTCGCGGCCGTGCATCGCGACGAGCTGCCGCCGGCGTTCAAGATGCTCGCGCGCGTGTCGCGGATCATGGAGCAACTGGTGCAGGCGTGGAGCGTGCTCGCGACGATGACGCCGTCTGAATACACGGCGATGCGGCCGTACCTCGGCACTTCGTCGGGCTTCCAGTCGTATCAGTACCGGCAGATCGAGTTCCTGCTCGGCAACAAGAACGAGCAGATGCTGAAGCCGCATGCGCATCGCGCCGACGTATACGCGCAAGTGAAGGCATCGCTCGAAGCACCGTCGTTCTACGACGAAGTGGTGCGGCTGCTTGCGCGCCGCGGCTTCAAGATTTCGCCCGCGCGGCTCGAACGTGACTGGACCAGGCCTACTGAACATGATGCGTCGGTGGAGGCCGCGTGGCTCGAGGTGTATCGCAATCCGTCCGAGCATTGGGAGCTGTACGAGATGGCGGAAGAACTGGTCGATCTCGAGGATGCGTTCCGCCAATGGCGCTTCCGACACGTGACGACCGTCGAGCGCATCATCGGCTTCAAGCAGGGCACCGGCGGCACTAGCGGCGCGCCGTATCTGCGCAAGATGCTCGATGTCGTGCTGTTCCCGGAGCTTTGGCATGTGCGGACGATGCTGTAACGGTTGGCGCGTGTCAGACAGGGTATGACCGGCAAATCACGGCAAGCGTAATGCCGCGGTTATTCCCGCTTGTTGCATAACAGGCACCGTTCATCGGGCTGAGGAAAGTTCGGAGTTCTCCGACTCTTGAGAGATGGTCAGCATGGCAGCATCGGAACCCCATAAAAAACATCAGAGGGTTTCGATATGCCCGGTGCCGATAACGCCGAAGGAGTGAAGGTTGTACTGAGTGCTCCGCAACTCGCGGCCGTGCTATCTCGTCAGTCGATCAGCCAGTCGGAAATGCTTTCCAACCGGCTTTGGGGCGGTTTACAGGTCGTCGGCGGCGTGCTGGAAATGGTCGGTGCGGGTGCGCTTTGCGCTTTGCCAGATCCGACGATGGCGAGCAAAGCCGGGTGTGTCGTGTTCGGGGTGCTCAGTGACTGATTTCGAGTGAATGCCGATACATGAGCTACGACAATCTAGCTCAATTGATCGGAGTCTACTTCAATGAAGATTCCGACTACTGGGGAGACACAATTGAAGCGTTGGTTCGGGCTTGTGTAAGCAGATGCACGCCAGAAATGATTAATGCGAAGGTGGCCGACATAGACCGATTCAAGAGAGATCACGCTGGAAATCTTGACGCTGCGTTCGAACAGGAATTCGGCAGGCAGTTCGATCCGACGCTGTGGGGTCACACCACCGAATCTTTTCTTGACGAGCTTAAGCGTCTCCTTCTAAGTGAGTAAGCCTGCGCTTCAACGGGGGCCCTCGACGCCGCGTCGCTCAGCGTTGATTCCGCGTGGACATTGATCTATGAGATACGAAAATTTGTTTCAATTGATTTGTGGCCGTTTCCATGAAGATTTCGACTTGTTCGGAAACACAATTGAAGAATTGGTTTTGTCTTTTACATGCGAATGCACACCGGAAGAGATTAACGCTACGGTGGCCGAGATAGACCGATTCAAGAGCGATCACTCGGGGAACCTTGACGCAGCGTTTGAGGAAAACTTTGGCTATCAGTGCGACCCGACACTGTGGGACAAGACCACTGAGTCTTTTCTCGACAAACTTAAACGTCTTCTTCTGAGTGAGTAGCCTGCACTTCCGCCCGCCGGACGGCCCCGCCGTCTGGCGGGGCTTCCGTCTACTTTCATTTCACCAGGCAACCGACGGCGCTTGACACCCCCTAGCGCGCGGTATAACCACCATCAATCGGCAAACACACCCCGCTAACCATCGACGCCGCATCGCTCAACAAAAACAGAATCGGCGCCGCGACCTCGGCGGATTCAGCAAAGCGCCTGAGCGGAATCGCCTGCAACGCAGGATCGCGTTTGACGGGATCGCTCCACGCCAGCACCGCCATCGGCGTCAGCGTGACCGTCGGGTTCACGCTATTCACCCGAATCCCGTGCGGCCCCAGCTCGATGCACAACGCGCGCGTGACCGCATCGAGCGCCGCCTTCGACGCCGAATAGCTCAGATGATCGTCGAGCGCGACGAGCGCCGCCTGACTCGAAACGTTGACGATGCTGCCCGCGCGCCCCGCGTCGAGCATGCCACGCGCGACGTGCTTCGCGACCAGCACCGCGCCGCGCGCATTCACCGCCATCACGCGATCGAAGCTCGCGGCCGTGGTATCCACCGCGCGTTCCAGCAACGCGATGCCCGCGCAATTGACGAGCCCGTCGAACGGTTCGAGCGACGCGAATGCTTCGTCGATTGCGGCTTCGTCGCTAACATCGAGCTTCAACGGCTCGCAGCCGGTTTCCTCGGCGAGCCGCGCGAGCTCGTTCACGTTGCGCGCGGCCGCGACGACCGATGCGCCGCTCGCGCACAGCGCCGCGACCGTCGCGCGGCCGATGCCGCTGGAGGCGCCCGTCACCAGGATCGAGCGTCCGGAAAAATCGAAAGTAGCGTTCATGATGATTGCAAGCGATGCATGACCGGCTTCAACGCCGGATAGAGATCCACGTAGACACCGAAGCGCTGCTCGTATAGCGCCATGCGCCGTGCGTCGGGCTGCGCGCGCTCGATCAGCGTGACCCAGCCGCCTTGCGCCGCTTCGCGCGACACGAGGCCGACGCCGAGCGCGGCGAGCAACGCCGCGCCCATCGCCGCTTCCACGTCCTGCTCGATCGTGTAGACCGGATAGCCGGTGACATCGGCGATGATCTGCATCCACAGGTCCGAATGCGCGGCGCCGCCCACGACGATCAGCTTGTCGTCGAGCGATTGCGCGCCTTTGTGCCCCGCCTCGATGTTGTGTTTCAGCGCGAACGACACCCCTTCGAGCACCGCGCGATACAGATGCGCACGCGTATGAAACAGCGACAACCCGACGAACGCGCCGCTCGCCTTCGCATCCCACACCGGACTTCGCTCGCCCATCAGATACGGCAGGAACAGCACGCCGTCGGCACCGGCCGGCACTTGCGCGGCCGTTTCTTCAAGCAGCCGATGCGGATCGCCATGCGGTGTCGCGCGCGCGGCCTCGATCTCCGCGTGACAGAACTGCTCGCGATACCAGCTGACCGACGCGCCCGCGGTAATCGCCCCGCCGAATACGTAGATATCGTGCTGCCCGTTGAAAACGTGCGGCATGCTGACCAAACCGTGGCGCGCGTCGACACGCTGATTGATATAGCCCCAGCACATGCTGGTGCCGATCATCGCGACGTGCTGCCCGGCGCGCGTGACACCGGCCGCGAACGTCGCCATCGCCGCATCGACGCCGCCCGCGACGATCGCCGTGCCTGCATCGAGCCCAAGCTGCGCGGTCCATTGCGACAACAAGCCGCCCACCACCTCCGACGATTCGACGAGCCGCTCCGGCATCATCGTCGCGGGAATGCCGAGCATGTCGAGCGCTTCGTCCGACCAGTCGCGCCGCGCGATATCGTAGACGCCGCCGATATTGCCAGCCGAGCTGTGATCGACGGCGACCTCGCCGGTCAGCATGTAGATCACGTACGCGTTCGGCGGCAGGAAGTAGCGCGTATGCGCCCACACGTCCGGCTCGTTCTCGCGCAGCCACAGCATCTTCGTGTAGCCGTAGTAGCTGTCTACCCCATTACCGGTGATCGTATGGAGCCGTTCGAGATCGACGTTCTCGCGCACCCAGTCCACCTGCGCGGTCGCGCGCCGGTCCATCCAGATCAGGCACGGTGCGAGCGGCCGCATGTCGTTATCGACCGGGATGCCAGAGCCGCCGTACAGGCTGCTCACGCACAGCGCCTTGATCGCACCCGGCGCGATGCCGGCCGCCTTCGCCTCGCCGACGCACGCGGCCACGCATTCAACCACGGCCTTCAGCCATACCGCGGGCCACTGCTCGGCCCACAACGGCTTCGGCGTATCGGGTTGATAGCTCGACGCATGCTGCGCGACGATCGCGCCATGCTCGTCGACCAGCAACGCTTTCGTGCTCTGCGTGCCGATATCGACGCCGATGACGTAGTTCATAGAGTCTCCGTTGAAACGCCGCACACGAGATTCATGCGCGCGGCTTCATCAGCACCTTGATCGAGTCGAGCGAATTCGCGATCCTGATCGCTTCGTCCCATTCTTCCAACGAAAAGCCGTGCGTGACGATGCCCTTCGACGTGACAAGTCCGCGCGCGAGCAGATCGATCGCGATCGGATAGCAATAAGGACCAAGGTGCGCGCCGCGCACGTCGAGTTCCTTGCGATCACCGATCACCGACCAGTCGAGCGTCGTATCCGCGCCGAACACCGAGAATTCGACGAAGCGCCCGAGCTTGCGGATCAGGTCCATCCCCTGGTTCACGCCGATCGGCGCGCCCGTCGTTTCAATATAGACGTCGCAGCCGTAGCCGTCGGTCAGCGAACGAATGATCGCGAGCGCGTCGTCCTTCTGAGGATTGATCGTCACGTCCGCGCCGTATTCGCGAGCAAGTGCCAGGCGTTCTTCGACGAGATCGATCACGACGAGCTTCTTTGGCGTCTTCAGATGCGCGACCTGCGTCATCATCAGACCGAGCGGCCCCGCGCCCGCGATTACGACGACGTCGTCGAGTTGCAGATCGCCGCGATTGACCGTGTGAATCGCGCACGCGAGCGGCTCGATGATCGCTGCGTCTTCGAGCGAGATGCCGTCGGGAATCTTGTGGACGATCGCGGTCGGCGGAATCCGCATGTACTCCGCCATGCCGCCGTCAGCGACCTCGCGCTGAAAGCCGAAGATGTTGTGCACTTCGCACATCCAGTACTGGCCTGATTTGCAGTAGCGGCACTTGCCGCACGGCACGATCTGCTCGGCGATCACGCGCTCGCCTTTTTGCACGCCGAAATGCTCGGCCGCGCCCTCGCCCAGTTCCTCGACATAGCCAAAGAACTCGTGGCCCGGAATCACCGGCGCCTTGACCCACGGGCTCGGGCCGCCCCAGAACATCTTCGCGCCCGAATGGCATTTGCAGTCGCTCGCGCAGATGCCGCACGCGGCGATGCGGATCACCAGCTCGTGCGCGCGGGCGCGTGGCTTCTGCACCTGCTCGACGCGATAGTCTTTCGGTGCATGACAGACGATGGCGGTCATGTTCTGCTGGTCGGATGGAGTCGTCATTGCATGGTCCTGCAAAAAAGATGGGGGGAAGTGAGCGTTACTTTCTGCGGTCGCGGCTGATATAGATCGCGAGCAGAATGATTCCGCCCTTGATCACGTTCTGCACGTATGGATTGACGCCGACCATGTTCAGGCCGTTATTCAGCACACCGAGTAACAGCGCGCCGATCAGCGTGCCGATGATCGAGCCGCGTCCACCGGAGATTGACGTGCCGCCCATCACGACGGCGGCGATTGCGTCGAGTTCGAAGCCGACGCCGGCGTTCGGCTGGCCGCTCATCAGACGCGCGGTCAGCACGATCGCGGCGAACGCGGACGTCAAGCCGGCGATCGTGTAGACGATCAGCTTCACGCGCGCGACACGCACGCCGGACAAGCGCGTCGCCTGCTCGTTGCCGCCGATCGCATAGACGTAGCGGCCGAACGGCATCCGTTCGAGCAGCACCCATGCGATCACATAGATCACCGCCATGATTACGACCGGCGCCTGGATGCCGAGAATCTTGCCGCTGCCGAAGAAGCTGACCCATTCGGGCAGACCGTCGATCGGGTAGCCCCCGGTGTAGATCAGCGCGAGGCCGCGCGCGATACCCATCGTCGCGAGCGTGACGATGATCGGCGGCATGCCGGCGAACGCGACGAAAAAGCCGTTGGCCGCGCCGAAGCCGAGACCGACCGCGAGGCCGATCGCGAGCGCGGCCACCCCGTTCATGCCCGCGACCATCAGCCCGGCCGACAGCGTGCCCGCGAGCGCCATCACCGAGCCGACCGACAGATCAATGCCGCCCGTCAGGATCACGCAGGTCATGCCGACCGCGATGATCGCGTTGATCGACACCTGGCGCAGCACGTTCTCGATGTTTGCGGCCGACAGAAAGCTATCGCTCGCGAACACCATCACGATGCAGACCACCAAGAGGCCGATGAACGGATAGAACAGCGTCGAGCGTTTCAGCGCGGCCCAGGTGAAGCGCACCGGCGCGCCCGGCGTGTCGCTGCTGACGCTCGATGTTTTCGGTGAAGAGGAAGGATTAGGCATGTTCATGAGAAGCTCCAAGCGAACCGGCGGTCGCATAGGTCATCACGGCGTTCGATTCGATCGCGTCGCCTTCGAGCAGCGCTTCGATGCGGCCCTGCCGGAACACGGCGACGCGGTCGCACATGCCGACGACCTCCGGCAACTCGGACGAGATCATGATGATCGAGTAGCCGCGCGCGGTCAGTTCGCGCATCAGCAGATAGATTTCGGCCTTCGCGCCGACGTCGATGCCGCGAGTCGGTTCGTCGAAGATCAGGATGTTGGTGTGGTGATTGAGCCAGCGCGCGATCACGACCTTCTGCTGATTGCCGCCCGACAGCGTCGCGACTTCGGTGTGCATCGTCGGCGCCTTCACGCCCACGCGCTTCATGATGTCGGCGGTCGCGCGCGCCTCGCTGCGCTGGTCGATGAAGAAACGCAGCGACCGGTACTTGCCGAGGTTGTTGATCGAGATGTTCTGCTTGATCGAGAAGTCGGTAATGAGCCCTTCGGTCTTGCGGCTCTCGGGCAGAATGCCGACGCCCGCGCGCAGCGCATCGGCCGGATCGGCGAGCTTCGCGGCGGTGCCGTTGACACGAATCTCCTTCACGTACGCGCGCTCCGCGCCGATCACCGCGAGCGCGGTCTCGGTGCGCCCCGAACCGACGAGTCCCGCGAAGCCGAGAATCTCTCCTTCGCGCAGCGTGAAGCTCAACTCGGGGCTGTCTTTGAACAACTGCAAGCGCACGACGTCGAGCACGATCTTCGCATCGGCGCGCGGCGCCGGCTTCGGCGGAAAGCTGCTTTCGATGCGGCGTCCCACCATCATCTGCACGAGCCGGCTCACGTCGGATTGCGCGACCTCGGTCATGCCGACGTACTGGCCGTCGCGCAGCACCGTGATGCGGTCGCACACCTCGAAGATCTCTTCGAGATGGTGCGAGATAAAGATCATCGCGACGCCCTGCTGCTTCAGCTCGCGCATGATCGTGAACAGATGCGCGGCTTCGGCCGGCGTCAGCGTCGCGGTCGGTTCGTCGAGAATCAGCACGCGCGCATCGAGCGACAACGCCTTGCCGATTTCGACGAACTGCTGCTGCGCAACGGACAGTTCCCTGATTGGCACCGACAGATCGATCGCAACGCCAAGCCGCTTAAAAATCGCGGCCGCCGCGCGGCGCATTCTGGCGCGTTCGAGCAGGCCGAAGCGATTGCGCATTTCACGGCCGAGAAACATGTTCTCCACCGCGTTCAGATACGGAATCAGGCTGAACTCCTGAAACACGATACCGACGCCCGCGGCCACCGCGTCGTGGTAGTTCGCGAAGTGGCGTGGCTCGCCGTCGAGCGTGATCGTGCCTTCGTCCGGCTGATAGATGCCGCACAGAATTTTCATCAGCGTCGATTTGCCCGCGCCGTTCTCGCCGAGCAGCGCGTGAATCTCGCCACGCGCGATCTCCAGGTGAATGTCTTGCAGCGCCTTCACACCGGGAAAGCTCTTGCTGATGTTGTCGAGCTTCAGAAGCGTATCCATCGCGAGTTCCTTTGCTGCGCACCGCCGCGCATGATCGCCACGCGTGGCGGCCTGCGCTTGCCTTACCAGCTGAAGCCCTTCGCGTTGCTCTTGTCGATCATTTTCACGTCGACCGGAATCGCTTTCGGCACATTGGCGCCCCACTTCTTCGCGAGCGCGATGCCGAGCGCGATGCGCACCTGGTCGGCCGGGAACTGCGCCGACGTCTCGACGAATTTCGAATCCGGCTTCTGAATCGCGGCGATCGCCTCAGGCGCACCATCGACGCTCGTCAGCTTGATGTCCTTGCCCGACGATTCGATCGCCGACAGCGCACCCATCGAACCGCCGTCGTTGACGCTGAACACGCCCTTCAGATTCGGATGCGCCTGGATCATGTTCTCGGTGACGGACAGCGCGGTCGCGCGTTCCTGCTTGCCGTTCTGCGTATCGACGAGCTTCACGCCCGGCGACTTCGCGAGCGCCGCCTTGCAGCCGCGCACGCGTTCGAGAATCGGCACGACCGGAATGCCGTCGAGAATCGCCACCTCGCCGCTGCCGCCGATCGACTTCGCGAGGTAGTCGCAAGCCATCACGCCCGCGTCGTAGTTCTTCGAGCCGACGAACGAATCGACCGGGCCGTTCGCGTTCGCATCGACCGCGACCACGACGACGCCCGCCTTCTTCGCCGACGTGACCGCCGACTGGATGCCGGTCGAGTCGGTCGGATTGACGAGCAGGATGTCGATCTTCTTTTGCAGCATGTCTTCGACGTCGCTGACCTGCTTGCTGACGTCGTGATGCGCGTCGGTGACGACGACGGTCGCGCCGGTCGACGCGGCCGCGTCGTTCAGCGCTTTTTGCATCGTCACGAAGTACGGGTTGTTGAGTTCCTGAAACGTCATGCCGATTTTCAGCGGCGCGGCCTGCGCGGTCTGCGCAGCCGACACGGCGACGAGCGACAAACCGAACGCGAGCGCGCAGATGCGGCGCGCGAACATCGTCGAAGAATTGAGCGAAAGAGTAGACGGCTTCATGGTTGTCTCCATTTTTTGAAGTGAGCACGCCCCCTCGCGCTGTGGGCGCACAGCGCGATCGATGCGTGTTGAAACGCGAGTGGACTAAAACAGCGGACTACCGGGCGGGCACTATGTGACCGGATATGCGACGCCGCTACGCGGCAAGCCCGGCGCGAGCACGATCGCCGGCGCGTTGTCGATGCCCCGGCCACGCGCGGCCGCTTGCTCGGAAGCGTCGCGGCTCGCATCGTTCAGTTGCTGATAACGGCGGAACGTCGATGGCGCCATGCCCTTCATGGCCAGAAACTGCCGGTTGAAATTCGACAGGTTGTTGAAGCCCGCCTTGAAGCAGATGTCGGTCACGCTCAGTTCGCCGTCGGTCAGCAACTGGCACGCGAGATTGATGCGCATGCGATTCACGTACTGCACGAAAGGCAGCCCGGTATGGCGGCGGAAATAACGCGAAAACGCGCTGACGCTCTGGCCGGCGAGTTGCGCAAGCTCCGACTCGCGCAATTCGTTCGAGAGGTTTTTGCCGATATACGCGAGCACATGATTGATGCGGGTCGCCGCGAAACTGGTCGGATCGGCCTGGTATGCGGGACTCGCGAGCGTGTCGCGATCCGGCGCGTTCATCAGGATCTCGAGCATCGACATGAACAGCACGAGCCGGCGCAGTCCGCGCGCCCCGAGCAGTTCGAGAAAGAGTGGCTTGATTTGCGCCGAGGTCTCGTGACCGAACGACAGGCCGCGACGCGCATCGGCAAGCATCGCCTCGACCTGACGCCACTCCGGAAAACTCTCAAGACAGTTCGACACGAACTCCTGGCCGAACTGCACGACCAGATTGCGCTGCGCGACGCTCTCGCCTTCGGGCACGTCGCTGACCCAGTTGTGCGGCAGGTTCGGCCCCATCAGCACGAGATTGCCGGGCGCGAAGCTGCCGATGTGATCGCCGACGAACATCTTGCCAGTCGTCGCGACGATCAGATGGATCTCGTACTCCGGATGAAAGTGCCAGCGCACCGTGCGATACGGATAGCCATGCGACCACACTTTGAACGACTCGTCGTGGCGTACGGCCACGATTTCGAGATCAGGTTGCACTGTCTGCCTCCATGAAGCGGCGCATGTGAGGCGCCGCCGATCTTGATCTTGTAAAGCGAAAAGTAACCGCCAAACGCGTTGGCGACCACTTAAAAAGAAACCGCGGACCGATACTTTTTTGCACTGGGGTTAATCCGGACGCGCGCGTGGTCAAATTTGACGCAATGCAATATGAGGGGCGCAGCGCGTGTTCCAGCCTCGGACACTGCTCGCTGCCGCCCGCGCATCCAGCATGCCGCGCTGCGCCATCAAAACCCCGCCCCGTTGCCTTGACTTTCGTTTCGCCGGGTACGATCATTCGCTCACATACAGAGCAAATGCTCTGCACGCACAAAACGCGCGCCACGAGCGCCGTAGTTTCCGGAGACACGACATGAACAGCGGGCAAGGCAGCGGCGCGGCCGCACACGTGATCCTGCATATCGGCGCGGGATCGTTTCATCGCGCGCATCAGGCGTGGTATCTGCACCGGCTGAACGAAGCGGGCGCGGCCAGCGAGCCGCACTGGTCGCTGACCGTCGGCAATATCCGCGGCGACATGAACCCGGTGCTCGAAGCGCTCGCTGCGCAGAACGGCGTCTACACGCTCGAAACGGTCACGCCGCAAGGCCAGCGCGCCTACGAGACGATCCGCTCGATCGAGCGCGTGCTGCCGTGGAGCGAAAGCCTCGATGGGTTGATCGAAGCGGGTGCCGATCCTGCCTGCAAGATCATCGCGTTCACCGTGACCGAAGGCGGCTATTACCTCGACGAACACGACCGGCTCGACACCGCGAATCCCGATCTCGCCGCCGACCTCGCAGGCGGCCACAAGACGATCTATGGCGCACTCGCGGCGATTCTCGGCGCGCGCGTGAAACGCGGCGCTGGACCCGTCACGCTGCAGACCTGCGACAACCTGCGCAGCAACGGCGAGCGCTTTCATGCGGGCATGAGCGAGTTTCTCGAACGACGCGGCGCGAACGAACTGGCGCAATGGTTCGACGACAACACCTCGTGCCCGTGCTCAATGGTCGATCGCATCACGCCGCGTCCGACGCCCGACGTGCGCGAGCGCGTGAAGGCCGCGACCGGCGTCGACGACGCGAGCCCGGTGATGGGCGAAGCGTTCATCCAGTGGGTGATCGAAGATCGCTTCATCGCGGGACGGCCGGCCTGGGAGAAGGTCGGCGCGGAACTCGTCGATTCGGTGCTGCCGTACGAAGAAGCGAAGATCCGCATCCTCAACGCGACGCATAGCTGCATTGCGTGGGCGGGCACGCTGGTCGGCCTGAACTACATCCACGAAGGCACGCTCGACGCCGACATCCGCCAGTTCGCATACGACTACGTGACCGAGGACGTGATCCCGTGTCTGACACCGAGCCCGCTCGATCTCGAACGCTATCGCGACGTCGTGCTCGAGCGCTTCAGCAATCCGCATATTCTCGATACGAACCAGCGCGTCGCCGCCGATGGCTTCTCGAAGCTGCCCGGCTTCATCGCGCCGACACTCGCCGAATGCTTCGAGCGTGGCGTCACGCCGGCGGCGACCGCGATGCTGCCCGCGTTGTTCTTCCGCTTTCTGGAGCGCTGGCACACGGGCAAGCTGCCCTACGCGTATCAGGACGGCCTGATGGACGAGCGCGTCGCGCACGGCTTTTTCTCGGCGCCCGATCCGCTGCGCGCATTCGCGGCCGACCGGCTGCTGTGGGGCGGCATGGCGCAGACGCCCGAGCTCGAAGCGGCGCTCGCGGGCGCGCTCGCGCGTGTCGACGCTTGGCTCGCGAAACGCGGCGCGGCTTGACGAGCCAGGCTTAATGCGCATGACAGCGCGCGCGATGTGCGGATAAAGTAGCGCATCTCCAACGACGAAGGTTTCGCTCCCATGTACCTAGGCATCGACCTCGGCACGTCCGAAGTGAAAGTTCTGCTGCTCGCCTCCGATGGCCGCGTGATCGGCACCGCAGGCTCGCCGTTCACCGTTTCGCGTCCGCACCAGCGCTGGGCCGAGCAGAATCCCGAAGACTGGTGGGCGGGCACGCGCAGCGCGCTCGCCGCGTTGCGCGAGCGTCATCCCGACGAGTTCGCGCAGATTCGCGGCATCGGCCTGTCGGGGCAGATGCACGGCGCGGTGCTGCTCGACGCGGAGAATCGTGTGCTGCGGCCCGCGATCCTGTGGAACGACATGCGCAGCGACAAGGAATGCGCGGAGCTGACCGAACGCGCGCCGGATCTGCACAGCGTCGCCGGCAATCTGGCGATGCCCGGTTTCACCGCGCCGAAGCTGCTGTGGGTCGCGCGTCACGAACCGGAGATTTTCGCCAGGACTGCCTGCGTGCTGCTGCCGAAAGACTATCTGCGCCTGCAACTGACGGGCGGGAAGGTGTCCGATCCGTCGGACGCGGCCGGCACCTTGTGGCTCGACGTCGCCAAACGCGATTGGTCCGATTCGCTGCTCGCTGCCTGCAACATGACGCGCGCGCAGATGCCTGCGCTTCGTGAAGGCAGCGCGCCGGCCGGCACGCTGCTGCCGGAACTCGCGCGCGAATTCGGCCTGCGCGACGACGTGATCGTCGCGGCCGGCGGCGGCGACAATGCGACCAGCGCGATCGGCATCGGCGCGACGCAGCCGGGCGACGGCTTCGTGTCGCTGGGTACGTCGGGCGTGCTGTGCGTGGTCGGCGACAGCTTCCGGCCGAACCCGGCTTCCGCCGTGCACGCGTTCTGTCATGCGATCCCGGACCGTTGGCATCAGATGAGCGTGGTGCTGTCGGCGGCGAGTTGTTTGCGCTGGGTCTGCAAGCTCACGTCGACCGACGAGCCGACGCTGCTCGCCGAAATCGAGGCGCTGCCCGCCGAGGCGTTGACCACCGCGCCGCTCTTCTTGCCGTATCTGTCGGGCGAGCGCACGCCGCACAACGACCCCTACGCGCAAGGCGTATTCTTCGGCATGACTCACGCCACCGACCGCGCGCTGCTCGGCTATGCGGTGCTCGAAGGCGTGACGCTCGCGCTGACCGACGGCCTCGACGCGCTGCGCGCGGCCGGCACCGAAGCGAAAGTGCTGTCGCTGCTCGGCGGCGGCGCACGCAGCGATTACTGGGCCCAGTTGCTCGCCGATGCGCTCGACACCGTCACCGTCAAGCATGGCGGCGGCGAAACCGGCGCGGCGCTCGGCGCGGCGCGTCTTGGCTGGCTCGCCGCAGGTGGCGAGCCAGCCACCGTGCTGACCAAGCCGCCCGTGGAAAAGGAGTTCACGCCGAATCCGCGCCGCCACGCGGAATTGCGCACGCGCCTCGCAGCGTATCGCGCGCTGTATCGCCACGTACGGCCGCTGTTCGATCCTGCCCGCGCCCCGCTCGCCTGAGCGTCATCCGCGGCCGGCCTGCGCGACAGACGCGCCGCCGGCCGCTATCATCGGCACACTTCAAGCGAAATCTCATCGTGCCCAGGTCCACAGAAAAACTCGATCTCGCCACGCGCGCCGCGTGGCTTTACTACGTCGCGGGCAATACCCAGAACGAAATCGCCGAGAAGCTGCAGGTGTCGCGGCCGGTCGCGCAGCGGCTCGTCGCATTCGCGGTCGAAAAGAACCTGATCCGCGTGCGGGTCGATCACAAGCTCGCCGATTGTCTGTCGCTCGCCGATCAGCTGTCGAAACGCTACGGCCTCAGCATGTGCGAGGTCGTGCCGATCGATGGCGATACACCCGAGGAACTCGACCGCAAGCTCGCGGTGGCCGGCGCGCAGGTGATGGAGCGTTATCTGACAGCTGAAAAGCCGATGGTCGTCGCGGTCAGCAGTGGCCGCACGCTGAAGGCCGCAGTCGATCAGATCGCGCAGCTGGACCGTCCGCAGCACCGGTTGGTATCGATGGTCGGCGCGATCGCGCAGGACGGCTCCTCGAACCGCTACGACGTCGCGCTGCACATTTCCGAAAAGACCGGTGGCAAGCATTTTCTGCTGCCCGCGCCGCTGCTCGCCGACAGCGAGGCCGAGCGCGCGCAGTGGTGCAATCACCGTCTCTATCGGATCGTCGAGTCGCTCTCCGCGCAGGCCGACGTGGCGTTCGTCGGCATCGGCAACATCGGCATGACCTGTCCGTTGCACGAGGACGGCTTCATCACGGAAGGCGAGGTGAAGGAGTTGATGCACAACGGCGCGGTCGCCGAAATGCTGGGCCTGCCGATCGATGCGGCCGGCGCGCACGTCGAATCGCCGACCGGCCGGCGCGTGACGAGCATCGCGCTCGACGCGCCGCCGCGCCGGCCGACCATCGGGTTTGCGGGCGGACAGCGCAAGCGTGAGGCGTTGATCGCGGTGCTCAAGGGTGGGTGGTTGTCGGGGCTTGTGACGGATGAGTTGTGTGCGCGGGCGGCGTTGGAGGCGTGAAAAAACGCCCGCAGAAGAAGGCGGGCGATCGGTGTAGACGCGCCGCAAGATGGCGCGGTTGGAAGCTTACTCGCTCAGGAGCCTCGTCAACTCCTCAAAAAATGAGGCGGCCGTGCGCCCCCACAGGTCTGGCGAAAAGTCCTGCCCGTAAGTCTCCTCAAATGCCCTGTCCGGGTCAGGGTGCTCGCGCTTGAATCGCCCCATCTCAGACAACATCCTTTCATGCGCGTCCACAGGCGTTCCCTGTTTGTAGCATTCAACGACATCAGCGATTGTGTCTCCTGAAAGTTCGTAATCTTGATTGAGGTAGGCTCCGAAGAAAATGACTGAGCTCTGGATAAGTTGACTGGTTTTCCATGATTTATCTGAAGGCGTCAAATCAATCTTCATCTTCAAACCAGATACAGAAATATTGACCATCTCCACCACTTATAATAATACCCGAGTCAAATGTCGAGTCCGTAAGACCATTCCATGAATTCGACAATGGCGATTCCTTGTTTGAAAAATACCTACTGTCTTTTGATTCATTTTCAGAAATTATTCTTTCAGCAAGCTCTTCCGCTTTACCCCTGTTCATGCGCTCACAATCATAAGCCTGTTCTTTCCATAGCAGATTCGTAAGAATAGCAATGGCCCCGGCTCTATCCTGGGGCATAAGCATCTTCTCGTCGGGCGTCAGGCCGAATTTGGACAGCACCAAGGACAGGTCATCTGAATAGTCCAGTACATCGGAAATTCTGACCATCGTTGGGCCTCTCGCCGCGAGGATATCGGTGATTAAACTCATTTTCACTTCCCTCAATTAAACATCCAAATAAGCGGTGAGAAAGGTAACCGGTGGATTCACGGTCCGTCTATGGGCGAGGGATGATTCGGAGAGAAGGCGCTGTTCGGCGGCCAATACCGGGCCGCCAAAGCTGCTATCGCTGACCGACAGTCAGACGGCACCGCGCTCGCACTATCTGTATCTCCGTTACGACGAAACAGTCGCAACGAGCGTAATGCTTTGGCTATTCCCGCTTCACGCAAAACAGGCACCGCGCATCCGACTACGGAAAATTCGGAGTTGTCCCAATCTTGAGAGGCGGTCAGCAAGTCAGCATTGGAGCCCCACAAAAACACAGGGGGTTTCGATATGCCCGGTGCCGATAACGCCGAAGGAGTGAAGGTTGTACTGAGTGCTCCGCAACTCGCGGCCGTGCTGTCTCGCCAGTCGATCAGCCAGTCGGAAATGCTTTCCAACCGGCTTTGGGGCGGTTTACAGGTCGTCGGCGGCGTGCTGGAAATGGTCGGTGCGGGTGCGCTTTGCGCTTCGCCAGATCCGACGATGGCGAGCAAAGCCGGTTGTGTCGTATTCGGGGTACATGGCTCCGACTCAGCGGCGGCTGGCCTGCGGCAGGTCTGGACGGGTCAGGACACGGCCACGCTGACCCAGCGGGGCACGACTAAACTCGCTGAAGCGATGCAAGCGAGCCCCGACATGGCGAACAATATCGGCCTGTCCCTCGATATCGCCGTGCCATTCGGCTTCGCTGGCTCGATCAGGGCGGCGCGCGCTGCGCGCATAGCAATAGGCCGGATCAACCTGGACATGCATGAAGCGAAGGAGGGCAGCAGGATCGGTGGACATACGCTTTTGAAACATGTCGGAAGGACTGAAGCGCAGTTGCGGGAAAGACTGGTAAATGAGCCGCAGCGGAAAGTCGTGTCATCGTTCACAAACCGCGGAACTGCGGAATTGGCTATATCGGAAGTTATGTCTTCAAACGCAATTAGACTCCGCGCGTGGGCGCAGAATCCGACGCGAGATATTACTCTTACGCTGATTAAGCACGTCGCAGGCGACGTTGGATATAGGATATCGAGGGCAACAGGAAAGTTGACGAAAATGAACAGAGTGACAGTCTTTCTAAGGTACGAACCCTATAATGGCATGCCATATTATGTGCTTACCGCTTATATTGATTGAACGGAAAACGATGTCGCCCGAACGCTACCCCGCGATGCACCGCATATTTCACGTATATTTTGGTCAGGACTTTGACCTTTTTGGCGAAACCATTGCCGAAATCGTGGCTTGTTACAAAAAGGACAGCCCCCACACTTATTCGAATTTGATTCATGAAATCAATTCGTTCATGGATGAGCACTCGGCCGATCTGGATTGTGCGTTTGAAAGAAGCTATGGAGCGGGCTTTGATCCGACGCTGTGGGGACATACCGCCGAGTCTTTTCTTAATGAGCTTAAGCGTCTCATGAGCGAATAGCGTCGCTTTCCCCGAACCGGACGGCTCCCGCCGTCCGGAGGTTTTCCCTGCTTTTATTTCACATCGGGAACCCAAAGCGCCCAACATCCTCGAAAGACAGCGCCTTGAGTGCGCCGTCTGTTTCCGCAATGCGCCATCGCCCGATCACGCCGCCAACACCTCAACAATCTTGCGCTGGAACGCCTTCCCGTCGCTGTCGAACAGATGGCAATGCTCCGGAGTCGCGCCGAGCTTCTGCGTGTTGCCCTTCGCATGACGTTCGAGCGGCGGAATCCGCGCGATCAAACCGTCCGGCGCGACGCTCGACTCCGCGTACAGGTACGCGGCATCGCCGAGAGATTCGACCGTCATCGTGCGTGCCTCGATACCGTCCTCGGTCGTGCTGACGTGCAGGTGCTCGGGGCGAATGCCGACCGTCACCTTGTCGCCCTGCTTGGCCGCGCCGGGCTCGACCAACACCCGCTGCGTCTCGCCGGTCTCGTAACGCACCGCGACACCGTCGCGCGACACCGACTGCACAATGCCTTCCATGAAGTTCATCTTCGGCGAACCGATGAAACCTGCGACGAAACGGTTCGCGGGCGCGTGATACAGCATCGTCGGGCTGCCGACCTGCTCCAGATTGCCCGCCGACAACACCACGATCTTGTCGGCCAAAGTCATCGCCTCGACCTGGTCGTGCGTCACGTAGATCATCGTCGTCTTCAGCTCGTCGTGCAGGCGCGCGAACTCGAGGCGCATCTTCACGCGCAACGCGGCGTCGAGATTCGATAGCGGCTCGTCGAACAGGAACACCTTCGGCTTGCGCGTGATCGCGCGGCCGATCGCGACGCGCTGCCGCTGTCCGCCCGACAACTGCTTGGGCTTGCGATCGAGCAGATGGTCGATATGCAGAATCTTCGCCGCGTTGCGCACGGCCGCGTCGATTTCCGGCTTCTTCGCGCCGGCGAGCTTCAGGCCGAACGCCATGTTGTCGTACAGCGTCATGTGCGGATACAGCGCGTACGACTGGAACACCATCGCGATGCCGCGCTTGGCCGGCGGCACGTCGTTCATGCGCACGGCGTCGATGTTCAGATCGCCGCCCGTGATGTCCTCGAGGCCCGCGATCATCCGCATCAGGGTCGATTTGCCGCAACCGCTCGGCCCGACGAACACGACGAACTCGCCATCGGCGATGTCGAGATTGATGTCGCGCATCACTTCGTTGTCGTCGTAGGCCTTTCTGATGTTGCGCAAGGTTACGCTTGCCATGATGTGTCTCCGTGTAATGCTGTTCGATGCTGTTCGATGCTGCTCGTTACTTCGTGCTGCTACCTGATGCCGTGTCGTGTCGCATAGGTTCGCGCGCTCATGGTGCCGCGGCCGTCACGGACAGTGACCATTGCGCGACGAGGTCGGGCAACTGCCGCATATCGTCGAATACATGACGCGCGCCCGCCGCGTGCAGACGCTCGATCTGCGCATCACTCGCATGACCGCCGCCGATAAACCCCAGCACCGCCATGCCCGCCGTGGCCGCCGCCGTGACACCCGTCACGCTGTCCTCGACGACGAGGCACGCGGCAGGCGCAAGCCCGAAGCCTTGCGCCGCCGCCAGATACACGTCCGGCGCGGGCTTCGGATTCGGCACCGCGTCGGCGCAGAACAACCGCTCGCCGAAGAACCGCTTCAGGCCCGTGCGCGCCAGCACCGTCTCGACGTACGGCCGGAAGCTATTGCTCGCGCAGCCTTTGACGAGCGGCACCTGGGTCAGCGCCATCTCGATGCCGTCGACCGCGGGCGCATCGATCGCCGCCGCTTCGACCGCGCGGCGGATTGCGTCGATATCGTCCGCGCCGAGCTGCTGGCCGAGCTGCGTCGCAGTGTCCTGCAGCACGCGCTCGATGCGCAGCCCGAGCAGCGGCAGCACGACCGGCTCGACGTCGACGCCGGGCCAGCGCGCCTCGAGTTCCCGCACCAGCATGCGCCCGGCCACCGCTTCGCTGTCGATCAGCACGCCGTCGCAATCGCAGATCAACGCATATCGCGCGACGCCCGGACCCGCCGTCGGGTCCGCCATCACTTGACCGCCCCGAACGTGAGGCCGCGCACCAGCTGCTTCTGCGACAGCCAGCCGACGATCAGGATCGGTGCGACCGCCAGCAACGAAGCGGCAGACAACTTCGCCCAGAACAATCCTTCAGGGCTCGAATAGGATGCGATGAACACGGTCAATGGCGCGGCGTTCGAGCTCGACAGGTTGATGCTCCAGAACGCCTCGTTCCACGCGAGAATCACGAGCAGCAGCGCGGTCGACGCGAGTCCGGGCAGCGCCATCGGCATCAGCAGATAGACGATCTCCTGCCATGTCGCCGCGCCGTCGATGCGCCCGGCTTCGAGAATGTCGCGCGGTATTTCGGCGAAGTACGTGAACGCCATCCAGACCGCGATTGGCAGATTGATCAGCGTGTAGACGATGATCAGACCCGAC
Source organism: Paraburkholderia sp. BR13444 (assembly GCF_040948755.1). Classification (NCBI taxonomy): domain Bacteria; kingdom Pseudomonadati; phylum Pseudomonadota; class Betaproteobacteria; order Burkholderiales; family Burkholderiaceae; genus Paraburkholderia; species Paraburkholderia sp. BR13444. The sequence continues at coordinate 741,952 of NZ_JBFPKM010000002.1, forward strand.
ACCGTATCGAGCAGGCCGCTGTTTTTCCACAGCAGATAGATCGGCACCAGCACGCCGACCGACGGCATCATCTTCGTCGACAGCATCCACAGCAGCACCTTCTGCGTGCGGTGCGTCGGGAAGAACGCCATCGCGTACGCGCACGGCACCGCGAGGATCAGGCACAGCAGCGTGACGCCGACCGAGATCAGCACCGAGTTCAACGCGAACGCGAAGTAGTTGCTGCGCGCGAACACTTCGCGGAAGCTGTCGAGCGTCGGCATGAAAAACAGCGACGACGCGTAGGCCTGCTGCTCGGTCTTGAACGCGGTGATCGTCATCCAGAAGATCGGGAAGAACAGCAGCAACGCGACGAGCCACGCGATCACGCCGGGAATGCCGCGGCGAATCGTGTCGAATGGCGATTTGGTCGGCAACGCGACGGGTTGGGTCGTCGATGCAGCAGTAGAGGCAACGTGGCTCATTTTTCGTACTCCCCTTTCAGGTTCTTCGCGAGCATCCGCACGAGGAAGAACGACACGATGTTGGCCAGCACGACCGCGAGAATACCGCCCGCCGATGCGAGACCGACGTCGAACTGTTGCAGGCCGAGCGAGAAGATCAGATACGACAGCGTGGTGGTCGCGTTGCCGGGGCCGCCGCCCGTGGTCGTGTAGATCTCGGCGAAGATCGACAGCAGGAAAATCGTCTCCATCATCACGACGACCGCGATCGCGCGTCTCAGATGCGGCAGTGTGATGTAGAAGAACATCGAGAACGGACCCGCACCGTCGATCTTCGCGGCTTCCTTCTGCTCCTGGTCGAGCGACTGGATCGCCGTGAACAGGATCAGGAACGCGAACGGCAGCCACTGCCACGCGACGATCATGATCACCGCGGTCAGCGGATAGTCGGCGAACCAGTCGATCGGCTGCATGCCGAGCGCGCGCATGCCCTGCGCGACGAGGCCATACACCGGGTGCAGGATCATGTTCTTCCAGATCAGCGCGCTGACCGTCGGCATCACGAAGAACGGCCCGATCGCGAGCAGGCGCGCGATGCCCTGCCCGTAGAACTTGCGATCGAACAGGATCGCCATCAGCACCCCGCCGACCACGGTGATCACGAGCACCCACACGATCAGCTCGATCGTGTGCGCGATCGACGGGCCGAACGACGGATCGGTCGCGAGATAGCGGTAGTTGTCGAAACCGGCGAAACCGCGCAGATCGGGATTCAGCAGGTTGTAGTGCGAGAACGAGAACCAGATCGTCATCGCGAGCGGAATGACCATCCACAGCACGAGAACGCTGGCCGACGGCGCCACGAGCCAGCGGGCCGAATTGGCCTTACGCTCCTCGCGTTCTTTTTCTGTCTGGGGATGGGCGTGCATCAAAGGTAGGCGCAAAGGACGCATGATGGACCACCTGTTCGGTAATGCGCGGAGCGTTCGCCTGCGCCGCGTACGTGCTGCGGCGCAGGCGAACGGCCGCCCTGCTGCATGAGCCGCATCGATCGATGCGGCGGGCCTGCCGGGTTATTTCTGCGCAGTTACTTCTGCGCAGTTACTTCTGATAACCCGCCTGCTTGACCGCGCGATCCGCGGCCGCGTTGCCGGCCGCGAGCGCCTGGTCGACCGTCATCTGACCAGCGATCGCGCCGGAGACGCTCTGCCCGACCACCGTGCCGAACGACTGGAACTCGGGAATCCCGACGAACTGCACACCGGTGTAAGGGACCGGCTTCGAGGTCGGATGATCCGGGTCGGCGGTCTGGATCGCCTTCAGCACGAAGTCGCCGAATGGCGCGGCCTGCTTGTACTCGGGGCGCGCATAGGTGGACTGGCGCGTGCCCGGGGGCACCGAGGCCCAGCCTTCATCCTTCGCGACCATTTCGATGTAATCCTTCGAGGTGGCCCACTCGATGAACTTCTTCGCCGCATCTTGCTGTTTCGACGACTTCGGAATCGCGAGCGCCCACGCCCACAGCCAGTGCGAGCCCTTCGGCGTGACCGCGACCGGCGCCGCGGCGAAGCCGACCTTGTCGGCGATCTGCGACTGCTGCTTGTTGTACAGCATGCCGGCCGCGACCGTCGCATCGATCCACATCGCGCACTTGCCGGACGACATCAGCGTCAGGTTTTCGTTGAAGCCGTTCGAGCTCGCTCCCGGAGGACCGTCCTTCTTCAGCAGATCGACATAGAACGTCATCGCCTTCTTCCATTCCGGCGAGGTCAGCTGGGCGTTCCACTTCTCGTCGAACCAGCGGCCGCCGAAGGTGTTCACCACCGTCGTGCCATACGCCATGTTCTCGCCCCAGCCCGCCTTGCCGCGCAGGCAGATGCCATATTGCTCCTTGGACTTGTCGGTGAGCTTGTCGGCGAATTGCGCGATCTGGTCATAGGTCGGCTGGTCGGGCATCTTCAGGCCGGCCTTGTCGAACAGATCCTTGCGGTAATAGGTCATCGAGCTTTCGACGTAGAACGGCAGCGCGTACAGCTGGCCGTTCGCGGACAGGCCGTCGCGGGCCGTCTTGACGACGTCGTTCAGGTCGTAGTTCGCGGGCAGGTTCGTGATCGGCGCGAGCCAGCCGCGCTTGCCCCATTGCGGCGTTTCGTACGCGCCGATCGTCATCACGTCGAACTGGCCGCTGCCGGTCGTGATGTCGGTCGTCGCGCGCTGACGCAGCACGTTTTCCTCGAGGATCACCCAGTTCAGCTTGATGTCCGGATTCGCTTTTTCGAACGCCGGCGACAGCTTCTTCAGCTCGATCATGTCCGGATTGTTCAGTGTCGCGATCGTCACCGTCGCCGCCGATGCGCTCAGCGCGAAGCAGGTGGCCGCGCCGGCACCGGCCGCCTTCAGCGCGAATTTGAAAGCTGGTTTCATGGTTGTCTCCTTTCTCATACGTTATGTGATGCTGCGTTCGTTTGACGGAATGACGCGCCGCTCCGAGCAGCCAACGTGCCCGCTCCCTGCTCTTCGTTCAGCTCATCCAGTTGCCGCCGTCGACGTTCAGCGTCTGCGCGGTGATGTAGTCGGCATCGGCAGACGCGAGGAACAGCGCGGCGCCGGTCAGGTCGTCGGGCACGCCCATGCGGCCGAGCGGCACGGCCTCGCCGACGAGGCGCTTCTTCTCGCCGAGCGGCCGGTTCTCGTAGCGTGCGAACAGCGCGTCGACCTCGTTCCACATCGGCGTGTCGACGACGCCCGGCGCGATGCCGTTTACATTGATCTTATGCGGCGCGAGCGCGAGCGCCGCGGACTGCGTATAGCTCAACACCGCCGCCTTGGTCGCGCAGTAGTGCGACACGAGCGCCTCGCCGCGCCGGCCGGCCTGCGACGACATGTTGATGATCTTGCCGCCGCGGCCCTGCTCGACCATCTGCCGCGCGACCGCCTGCATCAGGAAGAACATGCCCTTCACGTTGACCGCGAACAGGCGGTCGAATACGTCCCAGGATTCGTCGAGGAGTGGGCGCATGTCGAACAGCGCCGCGTTATTGAACAGAATGTCGATCTGGCCGAAGCAGCCGAGCGTGCTCGTGACGATGCGCTCGATGTCCTCGCGGCGCCGGACGTCGGCACTGACGCTCAACACGCGCTCGCCGTAGGTGCCGCGCAGCGCGCCGCCGATGCTGTCGGTCGGCTTCACGTCGACCAGCACGCAGCGCGCGCCTTCGTCGAGATAGCGCAGGGCCACCGCTTCACCGATACCGCTGGCCGCGCCCGTCAGAATGGCGACCTTATCCTGCAATCGTGCCACTGCCTGTCTCCGGTTCGTTTTTTACAACCTCGCGCGTAGTGAGCGAACGCTCATCGCGCGATCATTTGCTCGGCTAGTGATCGAATGATCGGATACGGGCCGGGTCATGTCAAGGCACGCGGACGAATTTCGATGGTGCAGCGCGGCAGGCTTCCAATCCGCGAAGATGCGCGCTGCTGACAAGAAATCGCGATACGTTATATCATTTCGACCTCGTCGCCCGCCCGGGGGCGTCACGCCAGGAGATTCACACCGATGACTACCTCGCTCGCCGAACAGCACGCCATGCGCCTCGCGCATGCGGATGCGCACGCCGCGGCGCAGGGGCTCGCGCTGACGCCGCTGCGTCGCCAGGTGTATGCGGCGATCGTCGCAAGCGAGCGGCCGGTCGGCGCGTACGAGTTGCTCGACGCGCTCGCGCCCGAGCGCGGTCGCATGCCGCCGACCACCGTCTACCGCGCGCTCGACTTTCTCGTCGCGCATGGCTTCGTGCATCGGATCGAATCGAAGAACGCGTTCGTCGCTTGCTGCGAAATCGGCGTGCCGCATCGCAGCCAGTTCCTGATGTGCGACGGCTGCGGCGCGACCGTCGAGATTCCCGGCGACGAACTCGCCGACCGCCTGTCGCACAGTGCGCCCGCGCATGGCTTCGAGGTGCATCGCCAGGTGATCGAGTTGAGCGGCCTGTGCGGGCTATGTGCGCGAGCCGCGAAGCCTGGCGGCGGCGCAGCGGGCGCTTCGTCGTAATCAGACGCGCGGCGCCGCGCTGTATTTGGCCTTGCCACCCCGAGTAACTCATTCAAACTCTCAAGCAGCAGGAAACAACGATGAAAACGATCCGCTTGATGTTGTCCCGAGCGCAGCGCGCGCTGAAGGGTTCGATGTCTGTACGCACCCATCTGCGCACGTGTCTGCTCGCGCTCGCGGCGCTCGGCTTCGGCCATGGCGCGTTCGCCGCCGACGCGAAGATTTCGGTCGTCGCCGCGGAGAATTTTTATGGCGATGTGGTGCGGCAACTCGGCGGCGATCGTGTCGACGTGACCAGCATCCTCAACAACCCGAACCAGGACCCGCATCTGTTCGAAGCGAGCCCGGCCACCGCGCGCGCGTTGCAGCACGCGAGCCTCATCGTATACAGCGGCGCCGACTACGATCCGTGGATGGGCAAGCTGCTGGCCGCGTCGAAAGGCGCGCAGCGCACCGTGATCGTCGCGGCCGATCTGGTGGGCAAAAAAGGTGGGGACAATCCGCACCTGTGGTACGACCCGGCGACGATGCCCAAAGTCGCGCGCGCGGTCAGCGACGCGCTCAGCGCTTCTGACCCGGCGCACAAGTCGGCGTACGATGCGAACCTCGCGAAGTTTCTCGATTCGCTGAAGCCGATCGACGCGAAGGTAGCCGAGCTGCATGGCCGCTATGCGGGCCTGCCGGTCACGGCGACCGAGCCGGTGTTCGGCTATATGTCGGACGCGATCGGCCTGAATATGCGCAACCAGCGCTTCCAGCTCGCCGCGATGAACGATACCGAAGCGAGCGCGGCCGATATCGCCGCGTTCGAACGCGATCTGCGCGAGCGGCGCGTGCGCGTGCTGATCTACAACAGCCAGGCCACCGAGGCGCTGACCCAACGCATGCTGAAGCTCGCGCAACAATCGAAGGTACCGACGGTGAGCGTCACCGAAACCCTGCCGGCCGGCAAGACCTATCAGACGTGGATGCTGACGCAGCTCGACGCGCTGCAGAAGGCGCTCGCGGCGGGTGATACAAACGGCCCGAACGGTGCGACCAACGCAAAAGGACAGACTCCATGACTCCGACTGGCCATCGAACGCCAGCAGGTGCGCCGGCATGCGCACCGACCGCGCGCGGCGACACGCCCGTGCTCGAACTCGACAACGTGACGCTCGATCTGGGCGGCCGCACGATCCTGCGCGACACCAGCTTCGACGTGAACCAGGGCGAGTTCATCGGTGTGCTCGGGCCGAACGGCGCGGGCAAGACGACGCTGATGCGCGCGGTACTCGGCCTCGTGCCCGCCGCGGCCGGCGCGATTCGCGTGCTCGGGCAGACGGTCGAGCGCGGCAACGCGTCGATCGGCTATATGCCGCAGACGCGCAGCGCGCTCGCCGGCCGCCGTGTGCGCGGCCGCGATTTCGTCGCGATGGCCGCCGATGGTCATCGCTGGGGCTTGCCGCATGCGGATGCGAAAACGCGCGGGGACGTCGATCGGGTGCTCGAACTCGTCGGTGGGACGAATCTCGCGAAGCGGCCGCTGTCGGAGTTGTCGGGCGGCGAACGGCAGCGGCTCCTGCTCGCGCAATGCCTGCTCGGTAATCCGAAACTGCTGCTGCTCGATGAGCCGTTGATCAGTCTCGATCCGCATCATCAGAAGAGCGTCGTCGAACTCGTGCGGCGCGTGCAGCGGGAGCTCGGCATCTCGGTGCTGTTCTCCGCGCATGAACTCAATCCGCTGCTGAACTCGATCGATCGCGTGCTGTATCTCGGCAGCGGCGTCGCGGCGCTCGGCACCGTCGACGAAGTGATCACGCGGCCGGTGTTGTCGCGTCTGTACGGCTCGCCGATCGACGTGATGCGCGTGAATGGCCGCATCTTCGTGATGTCGGGCGGCGTCGAAGTCGAGAAGCACGATCACGAGCACGAACACGACGAGGAAGGCGGACATACGCATTCGCACGGCTACCCGCATGATCACGGCCACGGTCATTCACACGGCCACTCACACAGTCACTCGAACCCGCACGAATCACGCGACGGACACAAGCACGATGTTTGAATACGATTTCATGGTGAACGCATTCGCGGCGTCGGGGATCGTCGCGGTGCTGGCCGGCGTGGTCGGCTATTTTCTGGTGATGCGTGGACAGACCTTCGCGGGCCACGCACTGTCGCATGTCGGCTTCACCGGCGCGACCGGCGCGGTGCTGATCGGCATCTCGCCGATCTGGGGGATGATCGGCTTCACGCTCGCGGCCGGTGTCGGCATGGGCGCGCTCGGCGAACGGCTCGCTGGCCGCGACGTCGCGATCGGCGTGATCCTTTCCTTGTCGCTCGGCTTCGGGCTGCTGTTTCTGCACTTTTTCACCGCGTATGCGACGCAGGTGACGGCGCTGCTGTTCGGCAACGTGCTCGGCGTCAATGCGTCGACGCTCGGGGTGCTTGCCGCGCTCGGGGTAGTGAGTCTCGGGGCGCTCGCGGCGATCATGCGGCCGCTGCTGTTCGCGTCGCTGCAACCGGAGCTGGCCGAAGCGAAGGGCGTGTCGCTGCGCCGCGTGTCGGTGCTGTTTCTCGCGATCGCCGCGCTGGCCGTTGCCGCCTGCACGCAGATCGTCGGCGTGCTGCTCGTGTTCACGCTGATGGTAGGCCCGGCCGCCGCCGCGCAGAACCTGAGCACGCGGCTGTCCACCGGTCTCGTGCTCGCGGCCGTCTTCGCACTCGCGCAGGCGTGGCTCGGCTTGTCGCTCGCGTTCTATACCGATTGGCCGACGAGCTTCTGGATCACGGTGCTATCGGCGATGGTGTATGGCGGGAGTCTGCTGAAGCGGCATTGAGCGGCGCTTTCGTAGATCACAGGAAAAAAACGGCGGCACATCACGTGCCGCCGTTTTCATTTAGCGCCGCGGTTTACGACGCTTTTCAGCCTAGCAACACCTTCGCGTGATGCGCGAGATGATCCTCGATGAACGTCGAAATGAAGTAGTAGCCGTGGTCGTAGCCTTCGTGACGATGCAACGTCAACGGCTGCCCCGCGGCCTTGCACGCCGCTTCGAACACGTCGGGATTCAGCTGCGTGGGCAGGAACTGATCCGCGAGTCCCTGATCGACGAGAATCCCTGCCGCGAACTTGCGCGTCGCGTGCGCGACCAGCTCGCTCGCGTCGTACTGCTTCCACGCTTCACGGTTCTCGCCGAGATAGCCGCTGAACGCCTTCTCGCCCCACGGACAACGCATCGGCGCCGCGATCGGCGCGAACGCCGACACCGACCGATAGATGTCCGGATTGCGCAGCGCGAGCACCAGCGCACCGTGCCCGCCCATCGAGTGACCGAAGATGCCGAGGCGCTCGCCATCGATCGGCAGGTTCGCAAGCGCCGTCTCGCGCAGCTCATCCCGCACGTATGAGTACATCCGGTAATTCCTGGACCACGGCTCCTCGGTGGCGTCCACATAAAAGCCCGCGCCGACGCCGAAGTCCCACGCATCGCTCTCGCCTGGCACGCCCGCGCCGCGCGGACTCGTGTCCGGCGCGATCAATGCGAGCCCATGCTGTGCCGCGAAGCGCTGCGCGCCGGCCTTGATCGGAAACGTTTCTTCCGTGCTGGTCAGTCCGGCCAGATAGAACAACGCCGGCACACGTCCCGCGTTCTCATGCAACGCCTGCGGCGGCAGATAGACCGAGAAGCGCATCGGCAGACCGATCGCGCGCGACTCGTGCCGGTAAAAGCGCTGCTCGCCGCCATGACAGGCGTGCGACGATAGTAGTTCGAGCATCGTGAGATTCCTCGCTTAGTAGAGCACGGCCGAGCGGATCGACTCGCCCTTCTTCATCAGATCAAAGCCCTCGTTGATACGCTCGAGCGGCAGACGGTGTGTGATGGAGTAGTCGGTATGGGAGATGCCGGTCGCCTTCACCTCGATCAGGACTTCACTGGCGCGCGGACCTTCGAGATCGACTTTCTCGATCGTCAACGGGGCGCCGGCTTTCCATGCGATTGCTGCTTTGCTCTTCATCGTCAATGCTCCTCCCAGTCCGTGAGTGCGTGAGTGCGTGAATGCGAAATGGGCATCGCGTGCCCGGCGACCACGTGGCGCACGAAAAGCGTAATGGTATTGCATAGCGCGCGAAGGCTGCGCCGCCGCTGCTACTGCGCTCCGCGCGGTGCCCCGCCACCGAACCACGGCTCGACCCGGCCGTACAGCTCGACGAAGCCCGCATACCGTTCAGCAAGGGCCGCATCACCTCGCGGACCCGCGACGCGCGTCGCGCCCGGCGCGAGCGCGGCGAGATCGCGCGTAAGCCAGTGGCCGCACGCGAGGCCGCCAAGGATCGCCGCGCCGCGCGGCGCCGCGTTCGGGCAATCGACCGCGTGCAGCTCGACGTCGAGCGCATCGGCGAGCAGTTGCCGCCAGCGTGCATCGACGGAGCCGCCGCCCGCGAGCTTGAGCGCCGTCACAGGTGCGCCGCTCGCGCGAATCGCGTCGAGCCCGGCACGCAACGAGAACGCCACGCCCTCGAACGCGGCGCGCATCATCGCCCCGCGCGTGTGCTCGAGCGATAAACCGAGCCAGCCGCCGCGCGCCTGCGGGTTCAGCCACGGCGTGCGCTCGCCGGTCAGGTACGGCAGGAAAGTCAGCGTCGACGCGGCGTGACCCGTTGCATCGGCGGCTGCATCAGCGGCATCGCCGAATGCGTCGCAGTAAGCCTGCGCCCACTCATACGACAGCCACCCGCGCACCCGCTCCAACGCGATGCCGACGTTCTGCATCGCCGCCATCCGGTACCAGTGATCGCTCGCCGCCCGATAGCGATGCAAACCCTTCAGCGGCGCCGGCTCGTCGTTCGCGAGCACGACGAGCTGTCCGCCGCTGCCGGTCGTCAGCAGCGCGTCGCCGTCCTGCGCGAGTCCGCTGCCGAGCGCCGCGCACGGTGTGTCCGCGGCGCCGGTCGCGAGCACGATACCGGCCCGCAAGCCGAGTGCCTGCGCGGCCTGCGGCGACAGCGCGCCCGACGCCGCATACGACGACGCCAGCGGCGCGAACCACTCGCGCGGAATCTCGAGCCGCTCCAGCAGTGCCGTGTCCCACGCGCCGGCGGGATCGGCGAGCGCGGTCGCGCACGCGTCGGACGCATCGGTTACGCACGCGCCGCCGAGCGCGACGCGCAGCCAGTCCTTCGGCTGCAACGCCCAGCGCGTGCGGCGCGCGGCCTCCGGTTCATGCAGCACGAGCCAGCGCAGCAGCGGACCGGCCATGCCGGGCGCGACCGGATTCGGTTGCGGCTCCGGCCACGCGTCGAGCACGGCGAGCGCGCGCGAGTCGGGCCACAGCATCGCGCGCCGCACCGCCGCGCCGCTTGCATCGAGCAGCACGACGCCGTGCATCTGACCGGAGAAGCCGATTGCGCGCACGCCATCGCGCAGCTCGCGCGGCAGGCCCGTCATCGCATCGACGAGCGCGTTCCACCACGTCTCGACGTCGATTTCGGCCCAACCCGCGTGCGGCGTAACGAGGGCATACGCGACGCTCGATACCGCCTGCTCGCGTCCATGTTCGTCGACGATTGCCGCTTTCAGGGAGCCGGTGCCGAGGTCGATGCCGAGAAAACTCATGAGCGCAAGGACGTTGGAATGACAGTGAGGAAGGAGCCAGCGAGGCTGGCGACGAGACATGCAAGCGAAGCAAATAAACCAGGCCGCCGCGACACCGCGAACGTTCGGCGAACGGGTCGAAAAACTCGCGGGAACAAGCCCATTCGCGGGTTAACCCCCTCGTGCGGCGAGCGTCGTCAAAACAGGACTATGCGTGAAGCGTGATACACGCCATTGATTCTCACACATATCCCCGCCGACGACGAAGCCGCGCCGCGCACGCAACGCACCGCCGGCAATCGCCGCCGCATAGGGCTTGCCGCCGCTGCGCTGCCGATCCGTCCCACGCGCGGCTTTGATTTGCCTTTCAAAATAGGCCTGTGCATATCGTCGCCGGGAATGCCGGAATAGCCACGTATGGTCTTGTTGCGACTTTTCGTCCCCGATACCTTGGAGTCATCCCAAAACGAGATGGTGGAGACAGACGATATGCAAGCGAACACGGTTCACCCGTGCGACGAGCGCCTACCGGCCGGCCAGTTGCTTACTCTCGGCATCCAGCACGTGCTGGTCATGTACGCTGGCGCGGTCGCGGTGCCGCTCATCATCGGCGCCGCGCTGAAGCTGCCGAAAGACCAGGTCGCCTTTCTGATCAGCGCCGATCTGTTTTCCTGCGGCATCGCCACGCTGATCCAGACGCTCGGACTGTGGATCTTCGGCATCCGCCTGCCGGTCATCATGGGCTGCACGTTCGCGGCCGTCGGCCCGATGGTCGCGATCGGCACCAATCCTTCGCTCGGCCTGCTCGACATCTTCGGCTCGACGATCGCGGCCGGCGTGATCGGTATCCTGCTCGCGCCCGCAGTCGGCAAGCTATTGCGCTTCTTCCCGCCGGTCGTGATCGGCGTCGTGATTTCGGTGATCGGTTTGTCGCTGATGGAAGTCGGGATCAACTGGGCGGCCGGCGGTGTCGGCAATCCCGAATACGGCAATCCGGTCTACCTCGGCCTGTCGTTGCTCGTGCTGACGCTGATCCTGCTGATCAACAAGTTTGCCAGGGGGTTCGTCGCCAATATCTCGGTGCTGCTCGGTATCGTCGCGGGCTTCGCTATCGCGCTGATGCTCGGCCGCGTCAACCTGGACGGCGTCATGCACGCGCCGTGGGTCGGCTTCGTGATGCCGTTCCACTTCGGTCTGCCGCGCTTCGATCCGCTATCGATCGCGACGATGGTCACCGTGATGTTCGTCACATTCATCGAATCGACCGGCATGTTCCTCGCGGTCGGCGACATGGTCGATCGTCCGGTCGATCAGAAAACGCTGGTGCGCGGCTTGCGCGTCGATGGTCTCGGCACGCTGATCGGCGGCATCTTCAACTCGTTCCCGCATACGTCGTTCTCGCAGAACGTCGGGCTGATCGGCGTGACCGGCGTGAAGAGCCGCTTCGTCTGCGCGATGGGCGGCGTGATCCTCGTGCTGCTCGGACTGTTTCCGAAGATGGCGCAGGTGGTCGCGTCGGTGCCGGCGTTCGTGCTCGGCGGCGCGGGCATCGTGATGTTCGGCATGGTCGCGGCGAACGGCATCAAGGTGCTGTCGCGAGTCGACTTCGTCAGGAATCAGCACAACCTGTTCATCGTCGCGGTCAGCATCGGGCTCGGCCTCGTGCCGGTGGTGTCGCCGCACTTCTTCGCGCAACTGCCGCCGGCGTTGTCGCCGCTGCTGCACAGCGGGATTCTGCTTGCGTCGGTGTCGGCGGTCGTGCTGAACCTGATCTTCAACGGCGTGAAGAGCGAGAAGAAGGCGAAGAGCGAGCTTCGCCGCGCCGGGCACGATCTCGACAATAGCGCGGGCAGCGAGCCGCAGGGCAACGAGATGCTGCGGGCGGTGGATCTGCATTGATCCCGTTGATGCATCGCTGATGCTTCACGCGGCACCGAGCGCCGCGCATAAACAGAAACGCCACGGCATGCCGTGGCGTTTCTGTTTTGCTTCAGCGTTTCATCAACCTGCCGGGCTCACCCCGCGGTCGCCGCCGATGCCGCGACCGGCGCGCTCGCCGCACCGTAGTCGACCGGCGCGTCGGCGGGACGCGGCTGGTCGCCGTTGTGCTCGATCCAGCCGCCGCCGAGCGCCTGATACAGCGTGACCAGGTTCTGCAGACGCTCCATGCGCGCGGTCACCAGCGCCTGCTGAGCCACGTACAGCGCGGTCTGCGCGGTCAGTACCGACAGATAGCTGTCGACACCGTTCTTGTAACGCAGGGTCGACAGATCCAGCCGGCGCTGCTCGGCCGCGACATCCCGCTCGAGCGCCGCGATCTGCTCGTCGTAGGTGCCGCGCGCGGCCAGTCCGTCCGCCACTTCACGGAAGGCCGTCTGGATCGCCTTTTCATACGTGGCGATCTGCACGTTCTTCTCGATGTTGGCGAGATCGAGATTGGCCATGTTCTGACCGCCCTCGAAGATCGGCAGCGTGATCGACGGCGCGAAACTCCATGCCGCCGAACCCGGCTTGAACAGGCCGCCGAGCGTGGGACTCAACGTGCCGGCGCTGCCCGTCAGCGTGACCTTAGGGAAGAACGCGGCGCGCGCCGCGCCGATGTTCGCGTTGGCCGCGAGCAGATTCTCCTCGGCTTCCATGATGTCCGGACGACGCGTCAGCAGATCGGACGGCAGGCCCGCCGGAATATCCGTGAGCAGATTCTGGTCGCTCAGCGGCAGGCCTGGCGACAGATCCGCCGGCAACGGCTCGCCGATCAGCAGCACCAGCGCGTTATCGGCCTGGGCCCGCAAACGCATCTGCGACTGCAGGTTCGCGCTCGCGGTCTCGACGACCGTTTGCGACTGGCGCAGATCGAGTTCCGATCCCGTGCCGTTGTCGAACTGCAGTTTGGTGATGCGATACGACTCCTGCGCCGTAACCAGCGTGTTCTGCGTGACCTTCAGCAGATCGTCCAGTTCGAGCACCGTCATGTACTGATTCGCCACCTGCGAGACCAGCGCGATTTCGGCGGCCTTGCGCGCCTGCGCGGTGCCGAGATACTTGGCCAATGCCTGATCCTTCAGACTCTGCACGCGCCCGAAAAAGTCGATTTCCCACGACGCGTTCAAGCCCACCGAATACGTGTTGGAGATCGTCACGCCGGTGAAAGTCAGGTCCTTCGGCGTGCGCGATCTGCTTTGCGAAGCCGCGGCGTTGAGCGTCGGGAACAGACCCGCGCGCACGATGCGGTACTGCGCCGCCGACGCCTGCATGTTCAGCACCGACACACGCAGATCGCGGTTGTTCTTCAGCGCGATTTCGATCAGCTGCTGCAGACGCGGATCGACGAAGAAGTTGCGCCAGCCGATGTCGGCGGCGGCCTGGCCGTTCGCGCTGCGCGCGCCCTGCGCGCCCGGCTGCTGGTCGTACACGCCGCCGGTCGGGAAGGTCGCCGTTACGGGCGCCGCGGGCCGCTGGTAATGCGGCGCCAGCGTGCAACCCGTGGCGAGCAGCGCGACTGCCACTGCAATCAAAGAGTGTTTTTGCATCTCAATGCCCATCCTTGCCCGAGCCATTGCCATTCGACCCGTCGGTCGTGCCACCCGTCGCGCCGCCTTGCGGATCGTGCGGATGGTGCTGTTCGTAGTGGCGCAGCGCCTCGTCCGGGTCTTCCTTCTCACCGCCGAACTTCGCGCGAATCACGACGAAGAACATCGGGATCATGAAGATCGCGAGGAAGGTCGCCGTCAACATGCCGCCGATCACGCCGGTACCGATCGCGTGCTGGCTGGCCGAACCCGCGCCGTTACTGATCGCGAGCGGCAGCACGCCGAGAATGAACGCGAGCGAGGTCATCAGAATTGGTCGCAACCGCAAACGCGCCGCTTCGAGCGCGGCCTCGATCGGCCCCATGCCTTCGCTCTGCTGCAGTTCTCGCGCGAATTCCACGATCAGAATCGCGTTCTTCGCCGACAGACCCACGGTGGTCAGCAGACCCACCTGGAAGAACACGTCGTTCTCGAGCCCGCGCAGCGTCGCGGCCAGCAGCGCGCCGATCACGCCGAGCGGCACCACCATGATCACCGAGAACGGGATCGACCAGCTTTCATACAGCGCCGCAAGACACAGGAACACGACGAGAATCGAGATGCCGTACAGGATCGGCGCCTGCGAGCCCGACTGACGCTCCTGCAGCGACAGACCCGTCCACTCGTAGCCGACACCCGCCGGCAGCTTGGTGACGATCTGCTCCATCGCCACCATCGCCTGACCGGTCGACTTGCCCGGCGCGGCCGCACCCTGGATTTCCACCGACGGGATACCGTTATAGCGCTCGAGCTTCGGCGAACCGAAGGTCCACGCGGTGTTCGTGAAGGCCGAGAACGGCACCATCGCGCCCGCGCCATTGCGCACGAACCAGGCATTCACGTCTTCCGGTTTCATCCGGAACGGCGCGTCGCCCTGCAGGTACACCTTCTTGATCCGGCCGTCGGTGTCGAGGAAGTTTTGCACGTACGCCGAGGCCCAGGCGATCGAGAACGTCTGGTCGATCGAGGAGAGCGACACGCCGAGCGCCGAAGCCTTCTCGTGGTCGATGTTCACCTTGAACTGCGGTGTATCGTTCAGGCCGTTCGGACGCACCTGCGCGAGCGTCGGATCTTTCGCCGCCAGACCGAGCAGCATGTTGCGCGCTTCCATCAGCTTCGCGTGACCGATGCCCCCGCGGTCCTGCAACTGGAAGTCGAAGCCCGCCGCGGTGCCGAGTTCAGGAATCGACGGGGGATTGACCGGATACACGACCGCGTTCTTGTAGCCGCTGAAGTGCATGAACAGCCGCCGCACCAGTGCCTGCACCTTCTGGTCCGCATGCTGACGCTGCGCGTAGTCCTTCATCCGCACGAACACCAGACCCGCGTTCTGGCCACGACCCGCGAAGCTGAAGCCGTTCACCGTGAAGGTCGATTCGACGATCGCCTTCTCGTCGGTCAGCAGGTAGTCCGACACGTCCTTCAGCGCGCGCGCGGTGGTTTCCTGCGTGGAACCCGACGGCGTTTGCACCAGCACGAACATCGTGCCCTGGTCTTCGTCAGGCAGGAACGACTTCGGCAGACGCACGAACAGCAGGCCCACCGCGAAGATCACCACCATATAGATGATGAGCCAGCGGCCCGAGCGCTTGATCACGTGGTGCACGCCCGAGTGATACTTGTCGCGGCTCCGGTTGAAGGTACGGTTGAACCAGCCGAAGAAGCCGGTAGCTTTTTCGTGATGACCCTTCGGAATCGGCTTCAGGATCGTCGCGCACAGCGCCGGCGTCAGAACCAACGCGACGAGCACGGACAGCACCATCGCCGCGACGATCGTCAGCGAGAACTGCCGGTAAATCGCCCCGACCGAACCGCCCGAGAACGCCACCGGCACGAACACCGCCGACAGCACGAGCGCCACGCCGACGAGCGCGCCGGTAATCTGGTCCATCGCCTTGCGGGTTGCCTCGCGAGGCGATAAGCCCTCCTCCTGCATCACCCGCTCGACGTTTTCCACCACCACGATCGCGTCGTCCACCAGCAAGCCGATCGCGAGCACGAGACCGAACATCGACAGCACGTTGATCGAGAAGCCGACCACGCTCATGATCGCGAACGTACCGAGTAGCACCACCGGCACCGCGATCGTCGGGATCAGCGTGGCGCGCAGGTTCTGCAGGAACAGGTACATGACGAGGAACACCAGCACGATACCTTCGAGCAGCGTCTTGACCACTTCCTCGATCGACAGGCGCACGAACGGCGTCGTGTCATACGGGTACTGCACCACCAGACCGTGCGGGAAGTACTTCGACAGTTCGGCGATCTTCGTGCGCACCGCCTTCGCGGTGGCGAGCGCGTTCGCGCCCGTGGCGAGCTGGATACCGAAGCCTGCCGTCGGCTGACCGTTGTACTTGGTGTCGAAGTTGTAGTTTTCGCCGCCGAGCTCGATGTGCGACACGTCGCGCAGACGCACCTGCGAGCCGTCCTGATTCACCTTCAGCAGAATGTTGCCGAACTGCTCGGGCGTATTGAGCAGCGTGGCCTGCGTAATCGTGGCCTGAAGCACCTGGCCCGGCACCGACGGCGTGCCGCCGAGCGCGCCACCCGCGACCTGCACGTTCTGCGCCTGCAGCGCGGCTTGGACATCGAGCGGCGTCAAGCTGAAGTTATTCAGCTTGTTGGCATCGAGCCAGACCCGCATCGCGTACTGCGAGCCGAACAGCGTCACCGTACCCACACCGTCGATACGGCTGATCGGATCCTGGATGTTCGACGCGACGTAGTTCGCGAGGTCGTACTTGTTCATGCTGCCGTCGGTCGACACGAACGCCATCACCAGCAGGAAACTGCTGCTCGACTTCGTGACCCGGGTGCCGAGCTGCTGCACCGCCTGCGGCAGCAGCGGCGTGGCGAGCTGCAGCTTGTTCTGCACCTGCACCTGCGCGATGTCAGGGTTGGTGCCGGCAGCGAACGTCAGCGTGATGGTGGCCGTGCCCGAGTCGTCCGAGGTCGACGCGAGGTACAGCAGGTGGTCCAGACCGCTCATCTGCTGCTCGATCACCTGCGTGACGGTGTTTTGCACCGTCTCCGCCGAAGCACCCGGATAGGTTGCGCTGATCTGGATGGCCGGCGGCGCGATGGTCGGGTATTGCGCGATCGGCAATGTGAACACCGACGCGAGACCCGCGAGCATCAGGATGATGGCGATCACCCATGCAAAAATCGGGCGATCAATAAAGAACTTTGCCATGAGGCGGGCTCCCTGTTATTACGCGCCCGAAGCGGCGGAGGCAGGCTGAGCCGCGGGTTGACCTGTCTGGGCGCCGCCAGCGGCCGCGTCGGAAGCCGGTGTGCCGGGCAGTTGCGCCGGCACGGGCTTGACCTGCTGGCCGGGACGCGCCTTGTCGGTGCCCTGGACGATCACGCGGTCACCCGGCTTCAGGCCGTTCGACACCACCCAGTACGAGCCGAAAGTGCCCGTGGTGACGAGCTGACGCAGCTCGACCTTGTTGTCGTTGTCGACGACGAGCGCGGTGGGCTGACCCTTCTGGTCGTGCGTGACGCCGACTTGCGGCACGATCAGCGCGTTCTGGTTCACGCCTTCTTCGATCTTCGCGCGCACGAACATGCCCGGCAGCAGCACGTGGTTCGGGTTCTTGAAGATCGCGCGCACCGTGACCGAGCCGGTGCCCGGGTCGACGGTCACGTCGGTGAACTGCAGCTTGCCCTTCTCGGAATAGATGCGGCCGTCCTCCAGCACCAGCGTGACCTGCGCGGCGCCGGGGCCGGTCGTCTTCAGACGCCCTTCCTGCATGTCGCGGCGCAGCTTCAGACCATCGAGGCTCGATTGCGTGAGGTCAACGTACATCGGATCGAGCTGCTGGACCGTGGCCATGAGTGTGGCCGCGCTCTGCTGCACGAAGGCGCCCGGCGTGACCTGCGACACGCCGATCTGGCCGGTTACGGGCGAGGTCACGTCGGTATAGCCGAGGTTGATCTGCGCGGTATCGACCGCGGCCTTGCCGGCGGCGACGTCGGCGGCGGCCTGGCCTGCGGCGGCGACCGCGTTGTCGTAGTCCTGCTTGCTGACCGCGTTCGCCGCGACCAGCACCTTGTAGCGACTGGCCTGCGCGGTGGTTGTCACGAGGTTCGCCTGCGCCTTGGCAAGCGATGCCTTCGCGTTGTTCAACGACGCGATGAAGGGCGCCGGATCGATCTTGTACAGACGCTGACCGGCCTTGACCTCGCTACCCTCGGTGAACTCGCGGCGCAGCACGATGCCGTCGACCCGCGCGCGCACTTGCGCGACGAGGAAGGCACTGGTACGACCGGGGAGTTCGGTGACGACGGGCACGGTCGTCGGCTGGAGGGTGACGACGCCGACTTCGGGCGTCTGGGGCGGCGGGGCAGATTGTTTTGGTCCGCACGCCGCCAGCAAGATGGCAGCCGTCGCGGCACTGATTAAGCGGAATGAAACCCGTTCGACGCGCATGGAGCGACCTCTGTCAAAGACTGGGAATGAAAAAGTGCGCGCATCCCTACCCCGGGGACGACAGCGCACACAAGCGCCTCTCGACGCTCAACCGGAAGCCCACGGATGCAAACCTGCGCCTGCAGGGCGCCCTGCTATGAATGCGCCATACCGGGGAATGCCGCACAGCACCGCCGTTTGGCGGCTGCGATAGCGTTTTGGAAGACAACAGTGACGGATATTAACCGGTCGTCACGGCTTGGGCTATCCGATCGTGGGGTGCTATTATATATACATTCACGAATGCATGTAAAAGTGCGTTTATATCTTCCAGGGATCGGGGGCCGCAAATTCGCGTCGCAATTCGGTTCGGAAATAGTCAAATTGTCATCAGGCCGACTTAAAAACGCCCGCATAAACCCCAGGATCAGCGCAGGTCATACCAATATGGTCAGAAGAACCAAAGAAGAGGCGCTGGAGACGCGCAACCGCATTCTCGACGCGGCCGAACGGATCTTCTTCCAGAAGGGCGTATCGCGCACGTCGCTGGCCGATATCGCCCAGGCCGCAGGCGTGACGCGCGGCGCCATTTATTGGCACTTCGCCCACAAGAGCGAGCTCTTCACCGAAATGTTCGATCGCGTGCTGCTGCCGCTCGACGAGCTGAAAGCGGCATCGCTCGATCCCAACGAAACCGATCCGCTCGGGCGCATCATGGAAATCTGTGTGGTCTGCCTGCGCGACACCGCCAACGATCCCCGCCGCCGCCGCGTGTTCGACATCCTGTTCCTGAAGTGCGAGCTGGTCGAAGAGATGGGGCCGGTGATGGAACGCTATCAGACCAATATGCGCGAGGGGCTCGCGAAGCTCGAGGGCGGTCTGCGCAACGCGATCTCGAAAGGCCAGATGCCCGCCGACCTCGACACGAAACTGGCCGCGGCGATGGTGCACGCGTTCGTCGGTGGCTCGTTGCGCGACATGCTGTTTTTGCCCGACGCGACCGACTTCGGCGCGCACGCGCAGCAGATGGTAGAAGTGATGTTCGACGGCTTGCGCGTCAGTCCGGCGTTGCGCAGAAAGGCGGCGTAGAAGGCGCGCAAGGGTTGAGGATCGGCACAGCGGGCGGTTCGGTGAACCGCCCGCTTTCTATTTGTGGAACGGGCCGCCCGCCCCCCGCGCCGGGTTCAGGCAACCGCACGGCGCGCTCGCGCCGCCTGATTCGACGCATAGATGTTGCCGCGCTCGAGCGGCGCGCCGCTGTTTAGCGCCGCGATCCACTGGTCGGTGCTCGCAACCGCCGCGAAGCGCGACTGCAACACTACGCTGAACACGCGATGAATCTCTTCCGCGCTCGCGAAGCCCGCACTGTTTTCATACGGCACCGAGCCGGTCGCGTCGTGCAGGAATTCGACGGCGAGGCCGGCATGCACCGCGTGGTTGATCGTCGATGCATCGCAGTTGTGAGTCATGTAGCCGGTGACCGTCAGCGTATCAATCTGCCGGGCGGCGAGCCAGTCGGCCAGATCGGTGCCGGCGAATGCGCTCGGCAGCGACTTCTCGACGAAATGGTCATGAGCGCGCGAGCTCACGACCGTGTGCAGTTCCGCGCCCGCGCTGCCGCGCGCGAACAGCGGCGAGGTGGCGGGCGCGACGTTCTGCACGACGACGACCGGCACGCTGGCGGCGCGCGCCGCATCGATCGCGCGAGCGATGTTGGCGAGCGACGTGCGCACGTCCGGAAATTCGATCGGCAGGTCGCCGCTCACGTATTCGTTCTGCACGTCGATGACGATCAGCGCACGGCGCGGCGCAGGTGTGTTCATGGCAGGGCTCCTTGTCAGAAAAACGGTCGATGGTGCGCGCCCGGCGAGATGGCCGCGGCGCGACGGCAATGACGGCATTGTTGCTCCGCTGCCTGTCCGCCGACAGCGGCCCAAATGACAAGCTTCGCTAGAATCGGGCCATACTTCTGGCATTCATGAATGAGGCGTGCGGCATGACCACCTTCGCATCTTCCGACGATATCTCCGATCAGGTGCCGCGCCACGTCGTCGCCGTCGTCGCGTTCGATCGCATCAGCCCGTTCCATCTGTCGGTGCCGTGCGTCGTGTTCGGGGAGGACCGCCGCGGCGGCGGTGTCCCCGCCTTTGACTTCCGCGTCTGCGCCGTGGAGACGGGCGCGCTCGCGACGACCGCGGGCTTCTCGATCGCGGTCACGCACGGACTCGAAGCGCTTGCCGACGCGCAGACGATCATCGTGCCGAGCTGGCGCGATCCCGACGAAACGCCGTCCGCCGCGCTTCTCGACGCGCTGAGGGCCGCGCATGCGCGCGGCGCGCTGCTTGTCGGCCTGTGCCTCGGCGCCTTCGTGCTGGCCGCGGCGGGCATCCTCGATGGACGGCCCGCTTCGACGCACTGGGCCTGGGCCGACGACTTCGCGCGCCGCTACCCGCGCGTGCGGCTGGACCCCGACGTGCTGTACGTCGACGACGGCAACGTGCTGACCTCGGCCGGCACCGCCGCCGGCCTCGACTGCTGCCTGCATGTGCTGCGCAAGATTTGCGGCGCGCGGGTGGCTAACCACGTCGCGCGCCGGCTGGTCGTCTCGCCGCATCGCCAGGGTGGTCAGGCGCAATACGTGCAGCAGCCGATGCCGCCGAACCCGCGTGGCGACCGTCTGTCTGGCCTGCTCGACTGGGTGAGCGGCAACCTGGCCGCGCCGCATACGCTCGACACACTTGCCGCGCGCGCGTTGATGAGCCGCCGCACCTTCACGCGACGGTTCCGGCTCGCGACCGGCACCACCGTCGGCGCGTGGCTGCTCGCGCAGCGGCTCGCGCGGGCGCAACAACTGCTGGAAAGCACCGACGAGTCGGTCGAAGCGATCGCGACGGGCGCCGGATTCGGCTCGGCCGCATCGCTGCGGCAGCATTTCGCGGACGCGTTTCGAACGTCTCCCAGCGCGTGGCGGCGGGAGTTTCGCGGGGATTAGTTGAAGGCGGCGAGAGCACCGCTATTTCGTAGTGCGCCGCCGGGATTTCGTAGTCGCGCGGGGATGTTTATCGCGCGTTGGATCAGGCGCTGCGCGCGCCGCGCGGCGTCAATGCTCGCTGAGCCAGCGCGCGACGTACAACAACAGCGCGACCAGAAAGATCATCCCGGCCCACGCCCAGTACGGCACGACCTGCTGACCAGGCTCTTGATGCGGCACGCCATGCGACCAGCTGTGCGACGCGCTTGCCGCGCGTCCGGGCAGAGCCTGGCCGTGCTCGATGCGCGTGCGCCGCGCGATGCCGCCAAGTGTGATCGGCCGCAAAAACACGTACTGGCGACGCGGCGCCGTGCCACGCGCGCGGTTCGGCCCCTTGCCGTGCTTGGCGCGCACGACGGCGTCGAACTCGGCGAAAAAGTCGTCGGCGATCTGCCGCAAGGCGCTCTCGAGCTGGCGCGTCGGCAGCTCGGCGAGCGGACCCGACGACGTCGCCCACAACGTGTAATCGATGCGCGTGCCGCGCTCGCGCCCGTCGTCCGCGCGCAAACGTACTTCGATCTGACCACGCAACGCGCCGATGCCCTCGGCTCGTGCCTTGAAGTTGATGGTGCGGCGCTGCGCGTCCGCCGGGCCGGAATCCTGGCCGGCAACGTGCGCGCGCGCGTGATAATGCGCGCGCAACGGGCCGAGCGGCACGGTCATCGTCAGCGCGTATTCGCCGTGGGCGAGACGCACGAACGACTCGCAGTTGTCGAGGCTGGCACGCAACAGCGCGAGGTCCTGCAACGCGTCCCAGACCTCGGACGGCGGCAGCGGAATCCGTAACGCGTCGTTCAGTTCCATGACAACCTCCCCCGATGAACGCGCCGACTGCGGGATCAGGACGTCTGATCGATGCGGTCGACACGCGATGCGTAAAAAGCGAGATAGCCCTTAATGCGACTGACCTGCTCGAACGGCGCTTCGTAACACCACACCGCGTTCTCGATCACGCCGTCTTCGGTGCGCAGATGGAAGTACGACGCGTCGCCCTTGAACGGGCAATGTGACGTGTGCGTCGAGCGTTCGAGCCGGGCCATATTCACGTGCTCGCGCGGGAAATAGAACACGTCGGCGAGGCCGGTCTCCGATAGCGTCAGCGCAGCCTGGGTGTCGGCCATCGTCACGCCGCCGTGAATCACGCGCACGCGATGGCCGTTGTCGCGAATCACGATGGTATGGCCGTCCGGCCGTTCCGCAGATGTCGACGCATCGCTCATGTCCAGGCTCCATGATGGGGTGTGCGCTGCACTACCGGCTATTGCCGCAACAACGGCAAAGCCACGGGACACGCCCGTGGCTTCATTATCGGCCAAACTCCGGCCGATTGCGCGCGCTTCCTGCGCGGCAGCGGACGGATCGAGCCGTTACTTCACGTTCCAGGTGAACGCGGATTTTACGTTGCCGTGCGCGGGCACACTAACCGAGCGCGTCTGTTCGCTGTCGTTGTAATTCGCGTGCACCGTATAGCGGCCGGGGCTCAGGCGCACCAGCATGAATGGTCCGCGCGACGTCGTGTTCAGCACTTCGCTGTTGTGTGCATCCACGATGCGCACGTGCACATCGGCAAGAAACTCTGCGTTGGGTCCGGTGAAACGCAAGGTCAGTGGCCACTGGGTTTGCGCTTGTCGCAGCGCTCGCGATTCGTCGAGGCCGACACCGCCCGATACGTACGATACGTCGCCCTGCTGCTGGACTTGTGGCAGACCGCCGCCGTTGGTGTTGCCCGCGCTGGTGTCGTCGGTCGTCGAGCCACCGGTCACGCCCGCCTGCTGCGCGTACGCGCCGCCCGCCAGTCCGAGCGTGAGCGCCGCGCACAGCGCAGCGGCTACGATCCTTTGCTGCTTGCGTTGGGTTTTCATCGGTTCGCTATCCTTGTTCGAGGCCTTGTCCAGACCCTGAACGATTGAAGCAACCAGCGTGCCAAGCATTCCGCAGCGTCGACCGACATGCACGACCATCGTGGCACCAAGCCGCCTGACACCCCTCGGTCTGTCCATGCCGCTCGCTGCAGCGCGGTTCCGACGGGCGAAAAAAAAGCCGGTCCTTGCAGTAAATGCAAAGGACCGGCAATCGCTACTACAGCTCAAACTGGGGTGGGCGATCCCTTCGAACCGCCCAAACAACTGGATCAGCCGAGATCAACAGGCACGAAAATCTGCGCGTTGTCCCGCTGGATCAGCAGCGCAATGCTGTTGCCTGCGCCCGAGATCATCTGCTTCAACTGATCGATGTTCGTGACCGGACGGCCGTTGACGGCGAGAATCACGTCGCCCGCCTGGATGCCGGCGCTCGCCGCCGCACCGCCCGCCTGCTGCACGAGCAGACCGTGCGACACCGACGCGCTGCTCTTCTCTTCCGGCGTCAGCGGCCGCACCGCGACACCGAGACGGCCTTGCAACTGGGTCTGCTGATCGGTCTTGCTCGCCGACGCGACCTTCGCGTCCGAGAACGAGCCAATCGTCACCTTCACGTCCTTGCTGGCCTTATCGCGCCACACTTTCAGCGTTGCCGAACTGCCCGGCGCAAGGCCTGCGATCTTCGACGGCAGATCCGTCGAATCGCTGACTTCGTCGCCATTCACCGACAAGATCACGTCGCCCGGCTGCAAGCCAGCCTTGGCCGCCGGGCCGTTGGCGTCGACCGAGCTGACCAGCGCGCCTTGCGGCTTCTGCATGCCGAACGACTCGGAGAGCGTCTGGTTCAAGCCCTGCACCGCGACGCCGAGACGGCCGCGGCTCACGTGACCGGTCTTGACGAGATCGTCCTTGACCTTGATCGCCTCGCTGATGGGGATCGCGAACGACAGGCCCTGGAAGCCGCCCGTCTGCGAGTAGATCATCGAGTTGATGCCGATGACTTCGCCTTGCAGATTAAAGAGCGGACCGCCCGAGTTGCCTGGATTCACCGGCACATCGGTCTGGATGAACGGCGTGTAGTTTTCGTTGGGCAGCGTGCGCGACTTCGCGCTGATGATGCCCGAGGTCACGGTGTTGTCGAAGCCATACGGCGAGCCGATCGCGACGACCCACTGACCAACCTTGCTCTGGCGCGGATCGCCGATCTTCACAGTCGGCAGATCGCTCGCGTTGATCTTCAGCACGGCGACGTCGGACTGCTGGTCGGCGCCAACCACCTTCGCCTTGAACTCGCGCTTGTCGGTGAGCTTCACGGTGACGACGTTCGCGCCATCGACCACGTGCGCGTTCGTCAGAATGTAGCCGTCATTGCTGATGATGAAGCCCGAGCCGAGGCTCGCGCTCGGCTGGTCGGGCGCGTCGCCGCCATCGCCGCCTTGCATGCCGGGCACGCCGCCGAAGAACCGCTTATAGAACTGATAGAAAGGATCGTTCGGATCGATCGGCAACTGGTTGCCATGGCGGTTGCCGCCATTACCGCGCAGCGCCGCTTGCTTGACCACGTGCTTCGCGCTGATGTTGACGACGGCCGGACCGTAGGTCTCGACGAGACCGGAGAAATCGGGGATACCGGTTTTGGCGGCAGCTTCGGCCGGCATCATCGCGGCGGCTTCCGCCGGCGAGATGATCTGCGGTGCGGGCACATCGCGATGGCCCGCCACATAGCCGGCTGAAAGCGCAGCGGCCACAGCTACCGCAACGGCGCCGCGGGACAAGGTTTTCGCGTTCATCATGAGCTCCTGACTGGAGAAAGTGACTTTGGATGTCGAGGAGCGTAAGGGGCGTCACTTAAACGAGTCTTAAGCAGCGACAGATCGCGGGAACCTTATCGGACCGGCCGAAACAGCCCGTCGCCACGGCATCAACGCCGGTTTTGGCCGAACAGTAAACCACCATGCTCAAAAGCGGACGATGACCTGCAAACCACCGGTCGGCGATTCACCGAGCGAGACTTGAGCATGATGTTGCGTGGCTATCCGGCGCACGATCGCGAGACCGAGGCCACTGCCCGTCACGTCGGCGCGCGCGCGATTCGCGCCCGCTCCCGCGCGATAGAAGCGGTCGAACACGCGCTCGCGATCGGCCGGATCGATACCGGGGCCGCTATCGGCAATCCGCACCACCGGACGGCCGTCCTCGACGCGCAGGCTGACGTCGACACTGCCGCCGCGCGGCGTGTACTTGGTCGCGTTGTCGAGGAGGTTGTTGAACATCACGCGCAGCGCTTCGGCGTCGCCGGTCACGCTGGCGGGCTCGCTCGCCTCGATGCCGAGGTCGACGCCGCGATTCACCGCGAGTGGCGCGTAGGTCGCGACGCACTCCTGAAGCAGCTCGCGCAGATCGAGCACCCCGGCGACGGCGGCGCCGTCCGGCTCGGCGCGCGCGAGCGCGAGCAGTTGCTCGGCGAGGCGCGTCGCGCGCGTGACGCCCGCCTGCAAATCGGCGAGCGCCTCGCCGCGCGCGGTGTCGTCCTTGGCGCGCGCGACCAGTTGCGCCTGAATCTGTACCGCGGCAAGCGGCGTGCGCAATTCGTGCGCGGCGTCGGCAACGAACGCCTTCTGGATATCGAGTGCGGTTGCGAGCCGTTGCAGCAGCCCGTTCAGCGCCCGCACGAGCGGCCGCACTTCGAGCGGCAAGCGCTGATCGGGCAACGGATCGAGCGCTTCGGGATGACGCGTGTCGAGCGCGCTCGTCACGCGCCGCAGCGGCTGTAGCCCACGGCCGACGATCACCCACACCGCGAGCCCGAGCAGCGGCAGCAGCACGATCAGCGGCCACAGCGTGCGCAGCGCGACATCGGCGGCGAGCCGGTTGCGCACCGACAGCGGCTGCGCGAGCTGCACGACGTTGTCACCGACAATCGCGCCATACACGCGCCATTCGCCGCGGTCGGTGCGCTCGGTCGAAAAACCGAGTTCAGCGCGCGGCGCGAGCGGCGCGCGCGGCCGCGAGTAATACATCAGCATGCCGTTGCGGTTCCAGATCTGCAGCACGATGCCCTCGTCGCCGGTATCGCGGCCGAGCACCTGGGAGAACGGCTCCGCCGGCAGCGCCGCGGCGATCTGCTCGAGCTGGTAGTCGAACAGTTCGTTCGCTTCGGCGAGCGCCTGCCGGTAGATCAGCCAACCCGCGATGCCGACGCCGAGCAGCACGAGCGCGAGCAGCCAGAACAACAGTTGTCGGCGAATCGAGCGCATCGGCTCAGGCGTCCTTCGCGATCATGTAGCCTAGCCCGCGCACGTTGCGGATCAAATCGGCGCCGAGCTTCTTGCGCAGTGCGTGGATATACACCTCGACGGTATTGCTGCCGATCTCCTCGCCCCAGCCGTACATCTTTTCCTCGAGCTGGCTCTTGGACAGCACCGCGCCGGGCCGCGCGAGCAGCGCTTCGAGCAACGCGAATTCGCGCGCGGACAGCGCGACCGGCGCGCCATCGAGCGTGACCTGGTGCGACGCGGGATCGAGGGTCAAGTTGCCGTGGCGAATCGTCGAATCGCTGCGGCCGGACTGGCGTCGGATCAGCGCTCGCATGCGCGCGCCGAGCTCGTCGAGATCGAAAGGTTTGACAAGATAATCGTCAGCGCCGGCGTCGAGGCCTTTGACTCGATCGGCGACCGCGTCGCGCGCGGTGACGATCAGCACCGGCAGCGCATTGCCGCGCGCGCGCAGTGCGCGCAGCACCTCGAGACCGTCGCGCTTGGGCAGACCGAGATCGAGCAACGCGAGATCGTAAGGCTGGGCTGCCGCCGCGTGCAGCGCCGCGTCGCCGTCCTCGACCCAATCGACGGCGAAGCCTTCGCCGCGCAGCGCCTTGCGCACGCCTTCGGCGATCATCCGGTCATCTTCGACTAGCAGGATGCGCATGGTTGTCCGTTCCAAATGATTGGATGATGCCGCATTCTAGCGCCCGCTTCCGGCCTGCGCGGTGTGTGGCGCTTTTTTCACCGCAGCGTCGCGGCATGTCACTACAATGGGCGCTTTGCGTCGCGCGACGGCCGTTGGGTAGCGCGACGGCGCGCTACCGCGCCGTCGATCCGACCAGCTTGCCGTTTCATTGTCCCGCGCACGCTGCACGCCGCACACCTTGAAATCCCGCTCGTCCGTTTGCCCGTTCACCCGTTCATGACGCACGCTTTTCTGTCTTCCATCGCACGCCGTATGGCGCTGCGCTCGCGCCGTATGCTCCATCGCGCAGTCTTCATGCCTAACCGCTTCGCGACGCGCGCCGCCGTCTGGCTCTGCGCCGCCACGCTCGGCGCGGGCGCGCTGCTGCCGCTGGCCGCGCAGGCACGCATCAAGGCCACACATCCGAGCGTCAACGTCACGACGGTACTGCCGCAACCGGTGATGGTCGGTCTGCACCGCGCGCACGTGCCGTTGTCGTCGATCAGCGTGGTCGTCGAAAAGGTCGGCGATCGCACGCCGATCCTCGCGCTGAACGCCGGCAAGCCGATGATGCCCGCCTCGACGATGAAGCTCGTCACCACCTATGCAGGCCTGTCGATCCTCGGCCCCGGCTACCGCTGGCGCACCAGCGCGTACGCGGACGGCCCGCTCGACGCGAACGGCGTGCTGCACGGCAATCTGTACATCCAGGGCACCGGCGACCCCAAGCTCGTGCCCGAAGAACTGATCGACCTCGTGCAGAAGATTCACAAGGCGGGCATCAACGGCATCGACGGCGCGCTAGTGCTCGACAAGCGCTACTTCGATCCGTCGACCCGCGACCTGCCCGCGTTCGACGACGACGTGAACGCACCGTACAACGTCGGCCCCGATCCGCTGCTGTACGCGTTCAAATCGCTGTCGTTCACGCTGACGCCATCGCCGGACGGCACGGTGGCGATCGACGTGCTGCCCGCGCTCGCTCAGTTGCGCATCGACAACCAGTTGCGCGCGACGAACGGCCCATGCCGCGGCGAGCTGCCGACGCCGACCGTCACGCCACAGCCTGACGGCACGCTCGTTGCGTCGTTCATCGGCGACCTGCCGGTGCGTTGCGATTCGCGCACGATCAACGTCGCCGTGCTCGATCACTCGACGTTCTTCTCGCGCGGCTTCCTCGCGCTGTGGCAGCAAACTGGCGGCACTTTCGCGGGCACGACCCGCGAAGGCGCGGTGCCCGCTGGCGCGAAGCTCGTCGCGACGCACGAGGGGCCGATGCTGTCGGACATCGTTCGCGACATCAACAAGTTCAGCAACAACACGATGGCGCGCAACCTGTTCTTGACCATCGGCGCCGCCGAGGAAAGAGCGCCCGCCACGCCCGCGAAAGCCGCGCGCGCGGTCGAAGCTTTCCTGACCCGCGACAGCCTGAACACCGAATACCTGTCGCTCGACAATGGCTCGGGCCTGTCGCGCGACGAGCACATCACCGCGCTCGCGCTCGCCGATGTGCTGCAGCGCGCGAACGCGAGCCCGGTCGCGCAGGTGTTCGTCGATTCGCTGCCGATCGCCGGTGTCGACGGCACGATGCGCAACCGCCTGACCAGCCAGGGCGCGGGCGGCAACGCTCACATCAAGACCGGCACGCTGCGCGACGTGCGCGCGATCGCGGGCTACGTCGCATCGGCCGACGGCAACAGCTACATCGTCGTCAGCCTGATCAACGATCCGCATTCCGAAGCGGCGCGCGCCGCACACGACGCGCTGCTCGAATGGGTGTACGAAGGCCCGTCGCAGGGCTTCACGAAGGTCGCCGCGCCCATCGAGGAAGTGCGCGAGAAGCCCAGGAAAAACCCGCGCAAGCGCGGCGGCCACTGAGTATTCCTTCTAGCGATGCCGCGCGCGGCAAGCTTCTAACCGTGTACGCTGTCGGGCATCATGCGGTGCGCGGCACCACGCGCTTGCAGCGCAGGGCGCCGGTCGTCGGACCGCGCGACCTTCACCAACGATAACGACACCACCCGCCGCGTACCGCGCGGCGGTCAGGGACCAGGAAGGGAGACACGATGCAATTCGATGCCGAATTGCTGCTGCTCGCCATGGCGCCCGTCTTTCTTGCCTGCATCGGCTGGGAGGCGTGGCACGTGAGCCGCACGCGCCCGGCCGAGCGGCTCTACAGCTGGCGCGACACGCTGTGCAACGCCGCGCTCGCGCTGCTGCAGCAGGCCGCCGACAAACTCGCGTGGCTCGCGATCATCCCTGTCTACGCGTTCTTCTACGAGCACTACCGCATTCATACATGGCCGGCGACGTGGCTGTCGTTCGTCGTGCTGTTCGTCGCGCAGGACCTGCTCTATTACGTGTTTCATCGCTGCAGTCATCGGGTTCGCTGGCTGTGGGCCGCACACGTCGTGCATCACTCGTCGGAGCGGATGAATTTTTCGACCGCGTTCCGCCAGAGCCTGATGTACCCGATCGCCGGCATGTGGGTGTTCTGGATGCCGCTCGCATTCCTCGGCTTTGCCCCTGAGCAGATCGTCGCGATCGTGCTGATCAATCTCGGCTTCCAGTTCTTCGTGCATACGCAGGTGATCGGCAAGCTCGGCTGGCTCGAGTACGTGTTCAACACGCCGTCGATCCATCGTGTGCATCATGCGCGCAACGATCGCTACATCGATCGCAATTACGCAGGTGTGCTGGTGATCTGGGATCGCCTGTTCGGCAGCTACGTCGACGAAGATCCGCACGAGACGCCGCAATACGGCATCGTCGAGCCGCTTTACACGTACAACCCGCTGAAAGCGACGTTCCACGAATGGGCGTCGATGGCCGCGGACTTCGCAAGCGTGCGCGGCTGGCGCAACAAGTGGCGCGCGCTGTTCGCACCGCCCGCCTGGGCCGCCGCTTATCATGCGCAGCGCGCGGTGATGCCTGGCGGCGCCAGCGGCCTCCACGCCGGATCGAACGCGCATCCGCATGCGGGTAGGAACGACACCATGAGCAAAGCCACCGCCGAACTACCCGGCTTGAACCCAAACCATATGGCCGCGCTGCGGACATCGCGCACGCCGTAGAAGATTCTGTAAGCTGTCGTCACGCCGCCAACGCGGTGGACGCCGCCTGCAACACATGGCATCAAGGGCCACACATACGAGGAGATGTAGTCAACATGAATAAAACCGCTTCGAAGAAACAGCAATGGTTGCGCGTCACCCAGATCGCCGTGGCGAGCGCAGCGTTCGCAGCGCTCGCAGCGTGCGGCGGTGGCGGCGACAACAATAGTTCGAGCAGCAACACGCCGCCGGGGGGCGTCTCGCTGCAGGTCGTGTCGTTCGGCGACAGCCTGTCGGATGTCGGCACCTACCAGGCGGCGGTTCAGGCGAACGTCGGCACGGGCGGCGGCCGCTTCACGACGAATCCGGGCGAAATCTGGACGCAGAAGGTCGCCGAGTACTATGGCGGCACGCTCACCCCCGCGTACGTCGGCGGCTTCGGCAACCCGCTCACCGCGGCGGGCGGTCTCGGTTATGCGCAAGGCGGCTCGCGTGTCGATCTGCAGCCGGGCGTCGGCTTCGCGCCGAACAACATGGCCGCGACTACGGTGCCGGTCACGACACAGGTCAGCGAGTATCTGTCTGCGCACAACAACAGCTTCAATTCGAACCAGCTCGTGCTGATCAACGGCGGCGCGAACGACATCTTCGTCGCGGTGCAAACGGTCTCGGCTGCCGGCACGGCAGCGGCCACGGCGGTGCTCCAGGCCGGCGGCAGCGCGGCCGCCGCACAGGCGGCGGCCGCCACCGCGTCGGCTACGGCCACGCAGACCGAGTTGCTGGCGATCCAGACCGCGGCGACCACGTTCGTCGCCACGGTGCAAAAGATCGTCGCCGCGGGCGCGACGCATGTGGTGGTGTCAAACGTGCCGGACATCGCGCAGACGCCGCAAGGTCTCGCCGCGGGCACATCAGGCCAGGCACTCATCAACGCACTGATTCAGACCTACAACGGCGTGCTGAAACAAGGGCTCGCGTCGACCTCGCAGGTGATTTACCTGGACTCGTTCGCGTTGCTGGACCAGACGTTGGCCAACTACCAGGCGCTCGGCTTCACCGTGTCGAATACGGGCACCGCGTGTAACCTGACGTCGATGGCTGCGGCGGCGACCGCGTACGCGACGAAGAACCCGAGCGTGCTCGCATCCGGCCAGACGGCGGCGGCTTTCGGCAACTCGCTAGCGTCGTCGCTGTTCTGTTCGCCGGAAACCTACACGGTGGCCGGCGCGGACCAGACCTACATCTTCGCCGACCTCGTGCATCCGACCACGCATATGGGCTCGCTGATCGCGCAGCAGGTCGAGAAGCAGATCGCTGCTAGCGGGCTTGGCAAGTAACACGGCGTCAAGCTTGCCTGGACAGCAAAAGGCCCGGCTCGTTGAACGAGCCGGGCCTTTGTCTATTTCCGGCAGCCACGCTACGCCGCGCAGCTAGCCGAACACCTCAGCGCTGCGCTTCGAATGCCGCCGCCGCGCGCCCGAGCCGATCGTTGACCGCGATCCATTCGATCGTGTCGGGCAGCTTCTCGATCAGAATCCGCGTGACGTTCGCGCGATCGAGCGCGCGCAGCAAGCCGTAGAGTTCGCGCGCATAGACGTGCGGGTCTTCCGGCGCCGCGACGAAATGCACGCCGTCGGCATCGGCCCACTGTCCCGCACGCGACGCGCGCGCGACCAGCGCGACGCGCTCGCCCGGCGCGCGCACCGCGAGCAGCGGCTCGAGTTCGCTAAACGGCAGCAGCGCGAGCGGCGTCTGCGGCGCGTAATGCGCTTTCAACGTGCCCGACGCGCGCGGCGCGGTCGCATCCGACCCGTCGGGCAGACGCGGCGCCTCGCCAAGCACGTCGGCGATATCCCGCGGCGTCACGCGACCGGGCCTCAGCAGCGCCGGAAAGCCGCGCGACAGATCCAGAATCGTCGACTCGATGCCGACATCCGACGCGCCGCCATCGAGCACATGAATCGTGCTGCCGAACTCGTCGCGCACATGCTGCGCGGTGGTCGGGCTCACATGTCCGAAGCGGTTCGCCGACGGCGCGGCGACGCCGCCATGGCCGCCGCGCAACGCGCTGAACGCTTCGAGCAAGGCCTGCGCTACCGGATGCGACGGGCAGCGCAGTCCCACCGAATCCTGCCCGCCGCTGACCGCCGCGGGAATCCGCGCGGCGCGCTTGAGGATCAGCGTGAGCGGCCCCGGCCAGAACGCGTCGATCAGGCGCTGCGCATCGGCCGGCAAATACTCGACCCAGTAGTTCGGATCGCCATGCGGCGCGAGATGCACGATCACCGGATGATTGGCCGGCCGTCCCTTCGCCGCGTAAATGCGCGCGACCGCGTCCGGGTTCTCGGCATCGCCGCCGAGGCCGTACACGGTCTCGGTCGGAAACGCGACCAGCCCACCCGCGTCGAGCAAGGCCGCCGCGTGCTCGATCTGCGCGGCGCTGACCGGCAACGCGTTGGTAGCGTCCTCGGCGGGTTTCTGTTGATCCGGCATGGCGCGCGCTTCAGCTGGTAGCAATGTGCAGCAGCCGCGCGCAATCGCGCGCCGCGGTGCGGGCTTCTTCGAGCGTCGACGCGGTGAAGTTCACGTGACCCATCTTGCGGCCGCAACGCGCCTCTTCCTTACCGTACAGATGCAGGCGCGCGGCCGGCATCGCGGCGACTTCCTGCCACGGCGGCGTGACCGCCGCGCGCTTCGGACCGTCCGGGAACCACACGTCGCCGAGGATGTTCAGCATCACCGCCGGCGAATGCTGGCGCGTGTCGCCGAGCGGCATGCTGGTCATCGCGCGCACCTGCTGCTCGAACTGGCTCGTCGCGCACGCGTCGACCGTGTAGTGGCCGGAGTTGTGCGGACGCGGCGCCATTTCGTTGGCGACCAGCGAGCCGTCTTCGAGAATGAAAAACTCGACGCACAGCACGCCGACATAGCCGAGTGTCTCGGCGATCCGCAGCGCGGCCTGTTGAGCCTGCTGCACCAGCGCGGGCGATGCATCCGGCGCGGGAACGATGGTGTGCGACAGCACGCCGTCGCGATGGGTGTTCTGCGCAAGCGGATAGACGACCGACGCCCCGCTCGCCGTGCGCGCGATCAGCGCCGACACTTCGAACTTCAGCGGCAGGCGCTTCTCGAGCACGCACGGCACGCCGCCGAGCGACGCATGCGCCTCGCGCACTTCCTCGGCGTTACGCACGCGAATCTGACCCTTGCCGTCGTAGCCCATGCGCGCCGTTTTCAGAATACCGGGCAGCACCGCTTCGAGCGCGGCATCGCCCAGCCCCGCAAGCGCATCCGACGACTCGATCACGACGTGCGGCGCGACCGTCACGCCCGACGACGCGATAAAGCGCTTCTCGGCGATCCGGTCTTGCGCGACGGCGACGCAACGCCCCGCCGGGCTCACGAAGGTGGTCTTGCCGAGAAAGTCGAGGCTCGCGGCCGGCACGTTCTCGAATTCGGTCGACACCGCCGCGCACAGCCGCGCGAGTTCGGTCAGCGCCGCTTCGTCGTCGTAGGCCGCGCGCAGGTGGCGGTCTGCGACCGCGCCCGCCGGGCTGGTTTCGTCCGGATCGAGGACGGCAACGCGATAGCCCATCGCCTGGGCGGCAAAACAGAACATGCGGCCGAGCTGGCCGCCACCGACCATGCCAAGCCATGCGCCGGGCAGAATCGGTGAAACCGGTGTGTTGTCAGGGTTCATCTTGGTGGTCGGTCGCAGCCGGATACGCGTCGCGCTCGCATACCGAGCGGCGGGCACCCGGCCGGGGGTCGGACAGGGGACGTCTTATCAAACAACCGGCGCGCTTACAGCGCCGGCAATACCATCGCGTGCGCCGCTTCGTTCTGGCGCACGCGGAATGCAGCGAGCTTGTCCGCGTATTCGGCGCTGGTGCCGGACAGCAGCGACACCGCGAACAGCGCCGCGTTCGCGGCGCCCGCTTCGCCGATCGCAAACGTCGCGACCGGCACGCCCTTGGGCATCTGCACGATCGAATGCAGCGAATCGACGCCCTTCAGATACTTGCTCGCGACCGGTACGCCGAGCACCGGCACCGTGGTTTTCGCGGCCAGCATGCCGGGCAGGTGCGCCGCGCCGCCCGCGCCCGCGATGATTGCGCGAATGCCGCGCTCGCGCGCGCTTTCAGCATAGGCGAACATTTCGTCCGGCATGCGGTGCGCGGACACGACCTTCGCTTCGTACGGCACGCCGAATTCCTGCAGAATCGCGACGGCGTTTTTCATCACTTCCCAGTCGGAACTGGAGCCCATCAATACGCCGACGACCGGCGCGTCATGCTTATGGGCGGTTTGTGCTTCACTCATCTTTACGGCTTCCTTGTTTCCGGGCGATGCGCGCCTGACACGGCGCGCGCAATCAGATTAGTCGAGCTTGTGCCCGGTCAGGCGCTCGAGCGCTTCCTGGTACTTCTCGCCCGTCTTTGCGACCACATCGTCCGGCAGCTTCGGCGCCGGCGGCTCTTTCTTCCACGGCTGGGTTTCGAGCCAATCGCGCACGAACTGCTTGTCGAACGACGGCGGGTTGGTGCCGACCTGGTACTGGTCGGCCGGCCAGAAGCGCGACGAATCGGCCGTGAGCGCCTCATCCATCAGGTACAGCTTGCCGTGGTTATCGAGACCGAATTCGAACTTCGTGTCCGCGATGATGATGCCGCGCGTCGCCGCGTAATCAGCGGCTTCCTTGTACAGGCGGATCGAGATGTCGCGAATCGTCGCCGACAGCTCTGTGCCGATGCGGCGCTCCATCTCGTCGTAGGTGATGTTTTCGTCGTGGTGGCCCATCTCGGCCTTGGCAGCCGGCGTGAAGATCGGCTCGGGCAGCTTCTGCGCGTTTTGCAGGCCCGCCGGCAGTTGCACGCCGCAGACCGACCCGGTGGCCTGGTAATCTTTCCAGCCGCTGCCGGCCAGATAGCCGCGCACCACCGCTTCGACGAGGATCGGCTCGAGACGCTTGACGACCACCGCGCGCCCCTTGACCTGCTCGACTTCGTCCGGCGCGACCACCGACTCGGGCGCGACGCCCGTCAGGTGATTCGGCACCACGTGCTGCAGTTTCTCGAACCAGAAGTTCGCCATCGCGTTAAGCACGCGGCCCTTGTTCGGAATCGGCTCGCCCATGATCACGTCGAACGCCGACAGTCGGTCGGTCGTGACGATCAGCAACTGGTCGTTGCCCACCGCATAGTTGTCGCGGACTTTGCCGCGGCCGAGCAGCGGCAGAGAGCGGAGCGTGGATTCGTAAAGGGTAGACATCGTCGAGGTTCGCTAAAAGTGGGGCAAAAAATGTGACCGGAACAAATGGGAAACGCCGTTCCCCCGATGATGCGGGAACGGCGATCGGACGACAACCTGGCCAAACGGCTAAGCGCGCGGCCAGGCGCGGAGCCAAAACTAAAGCTTAGCGGACGACTTGCGCGAGCTCGCCCGACTTGTACTTCTCCGCAATTTTATCAAGCGAAACCGGCTTGATCTTGCCAGCCTGGCCTTCACAGCCGAATTGCGTGTAACGGTCGATACAGATCTTCATCGCCGCTTCGCGCGCCGGCTTCAGGTAATCGCGCGGATCGAACTTGCCCGGGTTGGTCGCCATGTAGCGGCGGATCGCGCCCGTGATCGCCAGACGAAGGTCGGTGTCGATGTTGACCTTGCGCACGCCGTGACGGATACCTTCCTGGATTTCCTCGACCGGCACGCCGTAGGTTTCCTTCATGTCGCCGCCGAATTCGCGGATTTCCGCGAGCAGCTCCTGCGGCACCGACGACGAGCCGTGCATCACGAGGTGCGTGTTCGGAATGCGCTGATGGATTTCCTTGATGCGCTGAATCGACAGGATGTCTCCCGTCGGCTTCTTGCTGAACTTGTAGGCGCCGTGCGAGGTGCCGATCGCGATGGCCAGCGCGTCGCACTGGGTCAGCTTGACGAAGTCGGCGGCCTGCTCCGGATCGGTCAGCAGCTGCTCGCGCGTCATCGTACCTTCGGCGCCGTGGCCATCTTCCTTGTCGCCCTTCATCGTTTCGAGCGAACCGAGCACGCCCAGCTCCGCCTCGACGGTGACGCCGATCGAGTGCGCCGCTTCGACGACCTTGCGCGACACTTCGACGTTGTACTCGTACGATGCGACCGTCTTGCCGTCGGCTTCGAGCGAACCGTCCATCATCACGCTGGTGAAACCGCTGCGGATCGCCGCCATACACACTGCCGGCGACTGACCGTGATCCTGGTGCATCACGACCGGAATGTGCGGATACGACTCGACCGCCGCTTCGATCAGATGACGCAGGAACGGCTCGCCCGCGTACTTACGCGCGCCAGCCGACGCCTGCATGATGACCGGGGCGTTGACCTTGTCGGCCGCGGCCATGATCGCCTGCACCTGCTCCAGGTTGTTCACGTTGAATGCCGGAAGGCCATAGCCGTTTTCCGCGGCATGGTCCAGCAGTTGACGCATTGATACGAGAGGCATGCTTAAACTCCTTGGATTGAAACGAATTCTTTTGCCGTCGGCATCTTTTGCGGCGATTTTATCGCGAAGCACGCGGCGTTCCCGCGGCGACACCGGCGCTTTGGTGCGCCGTCGCACATGGACCGTGCGGGTTTCGCCGGCCTGCTTCGCTCAATCGAGCCCGTGCCGATCGAGCAGTCCTGCCCTGATCAGTACGGTTCACCGACCCGCACGATCTTCAACGTATTTGTGCCGCCCGCCTGCCCCATCGGCTCACCGACCGTCAGCACGACCATATCGCCGTGCGACGCGTAGCCCTTGCCGACCACCGTTTCGAGCGCCTGCTGCAGCGCCGTGTCGCGGTCGGTGTTGGTGTCCAGATGCAGCGAGGTCACGTTGCGGTATAGCGCCATCGCGCGTTCGCTGCCGACGCGCGGCGTCAGCGCGAAGATCGGCACGTGGGTCCAGTGGCGCGACATCCACAGCGCGGTCGAGCCCGATTCGGTGAGCGCAACGATCGCCTTGGCGCCGAGATGATAGGCGGTGAAGAGGGCACCCATCGCGATCGACTGGTCGATCCGCGTGAACGTGCGGTCGAGGAAATCCTTGTCGAGCTCCGACTGCTCGGACTTTTCCGCTTCGACGCAGATCGCGGCCATGGTCTCGATGGTCTGTACCGGGTACTTGCCCGCCGCCGATTCCGCCGACAGCATCACCGCGTCGGTGCCGTCGAGCACCGCATTGGCGACGTCCGACACTTCCGCGCGGGTCGGCACCGGCGCGTGGATCATCGACTCCATCATCTGCGTCGCGGTGATCACGAACTTGTTCGACTCGCGCGCCATGCGGATCATGCGCTTTTGCAGCGCCGGCACGGCGGCATTGCCGACTTCCACGGCCAGGTCGCCACGCGCGACCATGATGCCGTCCGAAGCGTCGAGAATGCCTTGCAGCGCCGGAATCGCTTCGGCGCGCTCGATCTTCGCGATCATCTTCGGCTTGATGCCGTACGGCGCGCCGGCGATGTTCGCGAGCTGGCGGGCCATTTCCATGTCGGTCGCGTTCTTCGGGAACGACACCGCGATGAAATCGACGCCGAGCGACATCGCCGTGCGGATGTCCTCCATGTCCTTCGCGGTCAGCGCGGGCGCCGACAGGCCGCCGCCCTGGCGGTTGATGCCCTTGTTGTTCGACAGCTCACCGCCGATCTTCACGATCGTGTGGATCTCCTGGCCGATCACGCGCTGCACGTTGAGCACGATCAGGCCGTCGTTGAGCAGCAGCACGTCGCCCGGCTTCAGGTCGCGCGGCAGGTCCTTGTAGTCGAGGCCGACGCGCTCGTCGTTGCCGAGCTCGCATTCCGCATCGAGGATGAAAGGATTGCCGGTGACGAGCGTCGTGCGGCCGTTCTCGAATTTGCCGACGCGAATCTTCGGGCCTTGCAGGTCGGCCATGATGGCGACTTCGCGGCCCGCCTGACGGGCCGCCTCGCGAACG
This sequence comes from Paraburkholderia sp. BR13444, assembly GCF_040948755.1. Taxonomy (NCBI): domain Bacteria; kingdom Pseudomonadati; phylum Pseudomonadota; class Betaproteobacteria; order Burkholderiales; family Burkholderiaceae; genus Paraburkholderia; species Paraburkholderia sp. BR13444. Next base: position 779,850 of record NZ_JBFPKM010000002.1, read on the forward strand.
TATTCGGCGCGCTGGCGATGGTCGTCGGCGGTGCCGTGTGAGAAATTGAGCCGCACCACGTCCAATCCTGCCTGAATCATTTGCAGCAGGATTTCCGGCGTGCTGGAAGCCGGACCGACAGTAGCGACAATCTTGGTGGCGCGATGCATGAGTCTCCTCGTCTGGATAGGATCGCTGGAAAGAGCGCTGCGGGGCTGCTGCGGAGTTCGCGCATCGAACGATGCTACGTGGGGTCGCGCGCCGGTTGGGGCCGGTGTCGCTTTGTGGAGTGAGGCGGGTGATGCGGTGTTCGGGACCGGCGCCTCGCGCGCCGGAGATTTGCTGTCCTGCTTGCCGGAAGGCTGTTCCGGCTGGGCCGAATCGTGTTGACCAGATTCGGCTTGTGAAGAAGTTGGCAGTTGCTGCACGTTGGCGGCCGCGGGCGCTATCAGCGCCTCGGCCGCCACGTCCTGTCCGGCCGTCGCCGACGCAGCGGCCGCGCGTGTCGCGCGCTCCCGTGCCGGTGTTGTCGCGCTACCGCGCGGCGCTTTCGCGCCACGCGCCTTGGTCGACTTCGCCGCCGGGGAGCGCGTCGCCACGTTAAGCCCGCGATTCCAGAACTTCGACCGCCGGCAGCTTCTTGCCCTCGAGGAACTCGAGGAACGCGCCGCCGCCCGTCGAAATGTAGCTGACCTGATCGTGGATGCCGTACTTGGCGATCGCCGCGAGCGTGTCGCCGCCGCCTGCGATCGAGAACGCAGCCGAGCGCGCGATCGCGTCCGCGAGCGTCTTCGTGCCGTTGCCGAACTGGTCGAACTCGAACACGCCGACCGGGCCGTTCCACACGATCGTGCCGGCCTTCTCGAGCTGTGCGGCGAGCACCTTGGCCGTTTCCGGGCCGATGTCGAGAATCATGTCGTCGTCCTGCACATCGGCGACGGCCTTCACTTCGGCCTTCGCGGTCGGCGAGAACTCCTTGGCCGTGACCACGTCGGTCGGAATCGGCACCGAGGCGCCGCGGGCCTTGGCCGCGTCGATGATCGCCTTCGCTTCGGCGACGAGATCGGCTTCGGCGAGCGACTTGCCGATCTTCAGGCCGGCCGCGAGCATGAACGTATTGGCGATGCCGCCGCCGACGATCAGCTGGTCGACCTTCTCAGCGAGCGACTTCAGGATGGTCAGCTTGGTCGACACCTTCGAACCCGCGACGATCGCCACAAGCGGACGCTTCGGTGCGCCGAGCGCCTCGCCGAGCGCTTCGAGCTCAGCGGCGAGCAGCGGACCCGCGCAGGCGACCGGCGCATATTTCGCGATGCCATGCGTGGTCGCTTCGGCGCGGTGCGCGGTGCCGAACGCGTCGTTCACGTAGATATCGCAGAGCTTGGCCATTTTCTGCGCGAGCTCGTCGGAATCTTTCTTTTCGCCCTTGTTCACGCGGCAGTTTTCGAGCAGCACGACCGAGCCCGGCGTGACGTTCACGCCGTTTTCGACCCAGTTCGCGACGAGCGGCACGTCGCGGCCTAGCAGCTCGGCGAGACGCTTCGCCACCGGCGCGAGCGAGTCTTCCGGCTTGAAGTCGCCTTCGGTCGGGCGACCCAGGTGCGAGGTGACCATCACGGCGGCGCCGGCGTCGAGCGCGGCCTTGATAGCCGGCACGGAAGCGCGGATGCGGGTGTCTTCGGTGATGTTGCCTTGATCGTCCTGCGGCACGTTCAGATCGGCGCGGATGAACACGCGTTTGCCGGACAGCTTGCCTTCGGCGATCAGGTCAGAGAGACGCAATACCTTGTTCATGGGCTTGAGTATGCGAGTTGATGAGAAGGCGGTGGCGGACAGCGCGCGGGGACGAGACGCGGCGAACTCCGGCGCTTCGGCCCAACGGCTCCGCGGGATCGGGCGCCGGCGGCCGGCCGCGGCACCAGGCGCCTTGCGGGGGCGCGCTCAACCCGGAAGAGGGCATTTTAACTGATCCCAACGGCCATCTGACCGCGACGCGGCGAATCTCGCGTATTTGACCGCGAGGCCGTCGCTGCCGCGCGGCGCGGCATCATCTCCACACTTGGAGCCGGACCATCACAGGAAGACGCGCATCAGCGTGAACACGACCATTCCGGTCACGATCGTGCCGAGCATGGTGCGGCGCCACAAAAACCAGCCGAGGCCGGCGAGGGTCGCGTAAAGCTCATGATTGGAAGCCGCCAACGACAGTCCGTCGGGTGTCGTCAACACGTCGGGCACCACCACGGCGGCGAGCGCGGCGGCCGGCGCGTAGCGCAGCATCTTCTGCACGCGCGCCGGCAGTACCGTGCGCTCGCCGCCGATCAGGAACATCGCGCGCGTGAGCGCGGTGACGAAGGTCATGCCGAAGATGGCGAGCCAGATTTGCGTTGAGGTCATCGGGAATCTCCGGCGCGATCGTTCACGCCGCGGATGCGGCGCAGGTCGGCGCGCTCGATCATCAGGTCGGCTGCGCTGCCGGCGACGATCGCCGCGATCACCGCGAACGGCAGCGCGAGCCGATACGGCAGATCGAGCGCGAGCAGCGCCACGATGGCGGCCACGCTGACCGCGGCCAACGTGGAGCGCGTCGCGACCGCCGACACCATGATGGGCAACAGCGCGAGCGTACCGGCAAGCGCGAGCCCCCAGTTGTCCGGAATCAGGCTCGCGAGCAGGATGCCGACGATCGACGACACCTGCCACGACAGCCAGCTCGATACTGCCATGCCCCAGAAGTACGCCTCCTTGCCCGGCACGTAGCCGGTCGGAAAGCTCTTCTTGACGAAGAGCAGATAGATCACGTCGCCGTTGAAATAGCCGAGCACGATGCGCCGCCACATCGGCAGATACGAGAAGTGCGGCGCGAGGCCGACGCTGAAGATCACGAAGCGGGTGTTGACCATCGCCGCGGTCAGCAGCACGGTCCACACCGGCAGCTTCGCCGCGAGGAGCGGCAGCACCGCCAGCTGCGACGAACCGGCGTAGCACAGCAGGGACATCGTGAGCGCCTGCGGCAGCGTCAGCACGGACTTGCTCATCGCGATGCCCGTCACGAGGCCCCAGGAAAAAATTGCCATCAGCGTGGGGGCATAGGCGCGCGCGCCTTCACGAAAAGCGCGGCGATCGGTGTCGGACAGTCGAGCGAGCATCGGGCGAAGATTGCGGGCGCAGGGAACGCCGTCAAGAAGGCCGGGCCGGCGCCAGCTTGCGAGACCACCCGCTGGCGCATCCGGAGTTGATTTATGCGTGCGCTGGATTATAGCGTCCGGGGTGCGCCCAAATGCCCGTTGTGTGTGCAAAAGACGCTAAAATAGCGCTCCCGGCTATGTCCTGCGCTCATGGCCGCACCTCATAACGCACCTGCTGGAGAACCGTATGTCAATGGCCGACCGCGACGGCAAGATCTGGATGGATGGCAAGCTCATCGACTGGCGCGATGCCAAAATCCACGTGCTCACCCACACGCTGCACTACGGCATGGGCGTGTTCGAGGGTGTGCGCGCTTACAAGACGGCCGACGGCGCCACCGCGATTTTCCGCCTGCAGGAGCACACCAAGCGCCTGCTGAACTCGGCGAAGATCTTCCAGATGGACGTGCCGTTCGACCATGAAACGCTCGCCGCCGCGCAGCGCGAAGTGGTCCGCGAGAACAAGCTCGAGACGTGCTATCTGCGCCCGATCATCTGGGTCGGCTCGGAAAAGCTCGGCGTGTCGGCCAAGGGCAACACGATTCACGTCGCGATCGCCGCGTGGCCGTGGGGCGCCTACCTCGGCGAAGACGGCATCACCAAGGGTATTCGCGTGAAGACGTCGTCGTTTACGCGCCATCACGTGAACGTGTCGATGGTGCGCGCGAAGGCGTCGGGCTGGTACGTGAACTCGATCCTCGCGAACCAGGAAGCGATCGCCGACGGCTACGACGAAGCGCTGCTGCTCGACGTCGACGGCTACGTGTCGGAAGGCTCGGGGGAGAACTTCTTCCTCGTCAACAACGGCAAGCTGTACACGCCTGACCTGTCGTCGTGCCTCGACGGCATCACGCGCGACACCGTGATCACGCTCGCGCGCGACATGGGCATCCAGGTGATCGAAAAACGCATCACGCGCGACGAAGTCTATACCTGCGACGAAGCGTTCTTCACCGGCACGGCAGCCGAAGTCACGCCGATCCGCGAACTCGACAATCGCAAGATCGGCGCCGGCGTGCGCGGCCCGATCACCGAAAAGCTGCAGTCCGCCTTCTTCGACGTCGTGAACGGCAAGAGCGAGAAGTACGCGCACTGGCTCACGAAAATCTGAGCGACGTTTCGAGATGTGCCGCGCCGCCCATCGGCGGCGCACTGCAAGCACCCCGCATACAACGAGAAAGTGTCATGAGCGAAATCAAGGAAATGCCGCTGGTCGAACTGACGGCAAAAGATCTGCCGGCATATTGTCCGAACCCGGCCATGCCGCGCTGGAGCGCGCATCCGCGCGTGTTCATCGACGTGTCGCACGGCGAAGCGCGTTGCCCGTATTGCAGCACGCGCTACAAGCTGCGCGACGGCGAAGTGATCAAGGGTCATTGATCCCCCGCATCGAGCGGTCCTGAGCCGGCTTCAGCGGCGCGAGGCGCGACTTTCCGATCGCGCACTCGCCGCGCCGCAGGCTCGATCGCACGACCCGCGAGGCCCTCGCGCCGCGCGGCTTTCCGCTTTCCCCTTTTACCCATCCGAGTGCCACGCGCATCGCGCGCGGCGCTTGTTATCGACACCGGACACCCACTCTGATGCGTCGCGCGTTGGTTATCGCACCGAACTGGATCGGTGACGCATTGATGGCGCAGCCGCTGTTTGCGCGCCTCGTGAAATTGCATCCGCGCATCGTCATCGACGCGGTCGCGCCCAGTTGGGTCGCCCCCGTGCTCGAACGCATGCCGGAAATCCGCGACGTCTACGCGACCGATCTCGCTCACGGCAAGCTGCAGATGCTGCGCCGCTGGCAGCTGTCGAGCGATCTGCGCGACGTCGGCTACGACGCGGCCTACGTGCTGCCGAACTCGTTCAAGTCGGCGCTGATTCCGTGGCTGGCGGGCATTCCGCTGCGCATCGGCTACACCGGCGAGAGTCGCTACGGCATGCTGAACGTGCGTCACGCGAATCCGCGCAAGGACGCGCGGCCGCCGATGGTCGGCCACTACGCCGCCCTCGCCTACGCGCCCGGTGCCAAGGTCCCCGAAGATCTGCCGATGCCGCGTCTCGACACGGATCTGAACGAGGCGTCGCGCGTGTCGGCGCGCTTCAATCTCGATACCCGCGTGCCGCTGCTGGTGTTCTGCCCCGGCGCCGAGTACGGTCCCGCCAAGCGCTGGCCGCCCGAGCACTTCGCCGCGCTCGCGCAGATGGTCGGCCAGTCGTTCCCGTACACGCAGATCGTCGCGCTCGGTTCGCCGAAAGACGCGCCGCTCGCGCAGGCGATCGCCGAAAAAGCGCCGAACGTGCGCAACCTGTGCGGCCAGACCGCGCTCGGCGAGGCCTGCGCGCTGATCGCGCGGGCCAACGCGGTGGTCACCAACGACTCCGGCCTGATGCACGTCGCCGCCGCGCTGCGCCGCCCGCTCGTGGCCGTTTTCGGTTCGACCGATCCGCGCCACACCCCGCCCTTGTCCGAGCTCGCGAAGGTACAATGGCTTCATCTCGAATGCAGCCCCTGTTTTGAGCGCGAGTGCCCGCTCGGTCATCTGAACTGCCTGAAGCACTTGAGCGCCGAGCAGGTTTTCGGCGATTTGCGCGGCATGCTGCTCGCGCAGCGCTGAGCCGACTGGTACTTGCACGCAACACCGCACGCCCCCGAGCGCGTCGCGTCATGTTCGCGCCTTGCGGCGCGGGCAAGCTGACGCCGGGGGGCGATGGTCCGGCGCTCTGGACCGTCCCGCTACCGCTGACCCGCAACCGCGCGCCGCGCACTAGAGACTGACGAGCCATGCCACGTTTTGCCCATATCTTCGAAGCCGCCGCCGATACCCTGAACGCCTACTATCAGGCCGTCGCCGAGGTCAATATCGACAGCTTGATGGGTTTGTGGATCGACGAGGAGTTCGTCAGCTGCATCTGCGCGGACGGTTCGCATCTGCACGGTCTCGAGAACATCCGCAATGGCCTGCAGACTCAGCTCGAAGCGCTGCCGGTGTCGATCGAGCCGCTCGACATCCGCGTCTACGACAGCCTCGGCACCGTCGTCTATGCGATTGCCGAAGCGCATCGTCCGGCCGATCCGACCGCCACGCCCGCGATGGTCTTCACCACCTACGTGATGGTCCACGAGCGCGGCGAATGGCGCATTGCGCATATTCACGCGAGCCCGATGCCGAACGAGGCCGCCAGCCAGTTCGCGACCAAGATGCGGCATGGCCAGGGCCCGCTGCACTGACACGCGGCACCACGACAGATTCAGATTCACGTTTTTTCGCTTTTCCGCCGGTATGAGTTCGACGCCACATAAACCCGCTTCCTCCGGTACGACCCCCGCCAAGGTGGCGGCCGCCGTCGAGGCGACCGTCGAGCTGCTGTACCGCGCGCCGCTCTGGCTGCCCAACCGGCATGCGCAGACGATCGTCCCGTCGCTGTTCGCGCGCCGCCCCGCCGTGTCGTTTCGGCGCGAGCGCTGGGACACGCCGGACGGCGATTTCATCGATCTCGACTGGGTCGCACACGATACACCGCTCACCGATACCGCCCCGCTCTTCGTGCTGTTCCACGGCCTCGAAGGCAGTTCGTCTTCGCACTACGCGGTCGCGCTGATGGCCGCCGCGCGCGAATACGGCTGGCACGGCGTGGTGCCGCACTTTCGCAGCTGCAGCGGCCCGCTGAACCGGCTGCCGCGCTTCTACCATCTGGCCGACAGCAACGAGGTCGACTGGATCCTGCGCCGCCTGCGCGCCGCGCATCGAGGGCCGGTGGTCGCGGCGGGCGTGTCGCTCGGCGGCAACGTGCTGCTGCGCTGGCTCGGCGAGCGGCAAGACGATGCGGCGCAGGTGGTAGCCGCCGCCGCCGCGATTTCGACACCGATCGACGTCCATGCGGGCGGCCGCGCGCTATCGCAGGGCTTCGGCCTCGTCTACACGCGCAGCTTCCTGAAGACGCTGAAGCACAAGGCCAATCAGAAGCTCGAGCAGTTCCCGGGCCTGTTCGATCGCGACGCGATGCTCGCGAGCCGTACGATGTACGAGTTCGACAACGTCGTGACCGCGCCGCTGCACGGCTTTCGCAATACCGACGACTACTGGAGCACCGCAACCACCCGCCCGCTGCTGCCGCTCATTCAAGTGCCGACGCTGGTGCTCAACGCGCGCAATGACCCGTTTCTGCCGGCCGAAGCGCTGCCGTCGCGACACGAGGTGTCGGCGGCGGTCGAGCTTTATCAGCCTGAGCACGGCGGCCACGCGGGTTTCATGACCGGGCCGTTCCCGGGCCGCATCGACTGGCTGTCGCGGCGCGTGTTCGGCTATCTGGAGCGACACGTCGATCATGGATGACATCGTCAAACAGTCGCTCGCCAAATGGCCGAACGTGCCGAGTTGCACGGGCTGGTTGATGCTCGACCGGCGCGGCAACTGGCGCATGCGCGACGAAGCGGCCCAGGCGAGCGGCGCGCACGGCGTGCCGATCCGGCACGAGGCGCTGCTGGGCTTCATCAACCGGAACTATGAGGCCGATGAGCGCGGGCAGTGGTATTTCCAGAACGGGCCGCAGCGGGTTTATGTCGAGCTCGCTTACACGCCGTGGGTGGTCAGATTGTCCGCGCGCGCGGATGGCACGCTCGCGCTGCACGACCAGGGCGGCGGCGCGTTCGAGCCGGCGGCGGTGTTCGTCGATGAAGACGGCGGCATTCTGTTCGCCGATCGCTCGCAGCCGGCACGCATCGCGGCGCTGCACGATCACGACCTGGAGATCTTCTCCGATCACGCGACGCTCGCCGACGATGGCTCATTGAGCGGCGCATTCCACTGGAGCGCTCAACTCTCACTGCCGCTGCAAGGCGTGCGACGCGATCAGGTGGCCGCGCGCTTCGGCTTCGTCGCGAGCCCGGCGGCGGCGCAGGTCTGACGCACGCGCCCGGCGTGCGCCTGCGTCCATCCTACCCCTTCTCGTCGAGCCGCTCCTCCTTGTAGCGGTTCTCCATCTCGTGCAGACGCGCGTCGACGGTCGCGAGGTCGTAATAGCCGATCGTCTTCAGGTCGCGCGCGTCCTTCAACTGCCGGATCGCCGACGGCCACGCACCCTCCAGCGCGAACTTCTCCGCCATCGCGCGATGCTGCGTCAATGCATCGCCACTGCCCGCACTCGCCTGCGCGAGATACAGCCACCACGCGGGTTGATCGGGGTGCGCCCGGGTTTCGTTTTTCGCGAGCGCCTGGGCGTCGGTGAAACGGTGCAGCGTCAGCAGCGTGCGGATATGCATGTCGATCGCCGCGTTCGACTGCGGCCAGCGCTTCTGCGCTAACTCGGCGAGACGCGCGGCTTCGTCGGCGTGACCGGCACTCCGCGCGATGTCGGTCGCGAGCACGTCGAGACTCGGCGAATCGCGCTCGGGCTCGCCTTCCGCACGCGCGCCCGAGACGAAGGTCGCGCGCGCGTTCGCGAGCGAGGCGGCCGCGTCGTCGTAGCGCTCGAGCAGCATCTGCCCGTACGCGATGCCGTACCAGTTCGCCGCGACGTTCAGCGCGGTCCGGTCCTCGATTTCCGAACGCAAACGCGAAATCTCATCCGCGTATTCGCTGCGCGAATGGCCCTGCAACAGACCCGCGCGCGCCCGCACGAAGCCGTACTCGGAGTCTTGATGCGGCTGCCGGTATGGCGCGCGGCGCGCGCGGTCCTCCATGTCGGCGATCCGCTCGCCGGTCAGCGGATGCGTGCGCGCGTAGGCCGGAATGCCGTTTTCGTTCATCGCCGCGCGGTCGAGCCGGTGGAAGAACGTCGGCATCGCGTAGGGATCGTAGCCGGCGCCGGCGAGCAGCAGAAAGCCGACGCGGTCCGCCTCCTGCTCGGCCGATCGCGAGAAGCGCAACTGGCTGTCGACCGCATACGCCTCGCTGCCGAGCGCGATCGCACTGCCGAGGTCGCCGCTATGCGCGAGTACGCCTGCCAGCACGCCGAACAGCACGCCGACGAGCGCCGCGTAGCCGCCGCGCTCGCCGTTCGAGATCATCCGCGAGATATGCCGCTGCAGCACGTGCCCCATCTCGTGACCCAGCACCGCCGCGAGTTCGGACTCGGTCTGCGTCGCCACGATCAACCCCGTGTTCACGCCGATGAAACCGCCCGGCAGCGAAAACGCGTTGATCTGTGCGTCGCGCGCCGCGAAAAGTTCGAAATCCGGACGATAACCGCCGATGTACAGCGCGCTGGCCGCGGCCGCGAGCTTGGCGGCAACCGAATTCAGGTAGTCGCGCACGAGCCAGTCGTCGAGATAGTCGGGGTCGCGGCGTATGTCGCGCATCACGCGCTCGCCGAGCTTGCGTTCGGCCTGTGGAGTCAGCGAACCGGCGCCGCCGCTGCCGAGATCGGGCAATTGCTGCGCGACGATCGGCGCGCGCCAGTCGTTGCTGCCGGTTTTGCCGCCATTGCTGCCGCTAGCGCCGCCATTGGAAAAACGGCTCTGCGCGCCGCCGTAGGTGCCGAACACGCCGCGCACGATGTCGGGCGGCAGGATCGACTCGGCATGCTCATCGCTCGGGCCGCTGACGAGCGGCGCCTCGGACGATGAGGTTCCCGGCGTGATGGCCACCCCGCCGGTCGATTGCGCGAACGCGCCGGGCGGCATTGCGAGGGCGACGGATAGCAACGCAGCGAGGAATCGTTTTGAATGCATCGCGAAGCCGGTCTGACGAAGTCGAAAAACGTCGCCCGTGGCCCGGACTAAGATAGCGGGCAAGGGCGTCGAAGGACGCGTACGAGGCAAAACGCAGGGTACGGCATAGCGCAAGTGTAACCAGTCGCCACGACGATTCGGGGCCACGCCGCACTGCTATGATAGGCGCCCTCTGAAGGAGTCAACCATGCCTGAACTCACTCATTTCGATGCGTCTGGTGACGCGCATATGGTGGATGTCGGCGGCAAGCAGGAGACGAGGCGCATCGCGATTGCGCGTGGCTCGATCCGCATGCTGCCCGACACGCTCGCGCTGATCCGCGACGGCAACGCCAAAAAGGGCGACGTGATCGGCGTCGCGCGGATCGCGGCGATCCAGGCCTCGAAGCGCACCGCCGATCTGATTCCGCTGTGCCATCCGCTCGCGCTGACACGCGTGAAGGCCGACTTCGAACTCGACGAGCAGATGCCCGGCGTGCATTGCACGGTCCAGGTCGAGACGTTTGGACGCACGGGCGTGGAAATGGAAGCGCTCACCGCCGTGCAGGTCGGGCTGCTGACCGTGTACGACATGTGCAAGGCGGTGGATCGCGGCATGACCATCACCGATGTGAAGGTGATGGAAAAGCATGGGGGGAAATCGGGGGATTGGGTCGCGCAAGCTTGAAGCGCGGATCGACAACTATCCGGGTAGCAATATGACCATCGACGAACTGCTCAAGCAGCTACTGGCGTTTCGCGACGCGCGCGACTGGCGGCAGTTTCATACGCTGCGCAACCTGATCGTCTCCACCGGCATCGAGGCCGGCGAGCTTCTGGAGACGATTCAATGGAAGTCCGACGCGCAGATCGACACGCTGCTCAGCGATCCCGAGCAATCGACGAACCTCCGGCACGAGTGCGCCGACGTCTTCATGTACCTGCTGCTGGTGGCCCATACCGCGGGCTTCGATCTCGTCGACGCGGCAGCGGAAAAACTGCAGCTGAACGAAGCGCGCTACCCCGTCGACAAGGCGAAAGGCACCGCCGCGAAGTATTCAGAGCTTTGAACTTCGAGGCGCGGAGGCCTGCCTTGGCGGGAGCATGCTCGAGCCCCCGCGGTTCGATCAATCTTCGTCGCTGTCATCGTCCGGTACCGCATCGGCTGCCGGCGTGCCGTAGCGCTTCACCAACTGCTCCTTGAAGCCCGTGAGCGACTTCTGCTCGTCGACGAGCTGGTACAGATAGCCGAGCTGTGCGGGCCAGTCCTTCAGCTCCTCGGCGAAAATCCGCAGGCGTTCGACCGTATCGAGCGCCGCCGCGGTATCGCCAGTCAGCGCCTGCAGCACCGCGTAGCGACGCAACACCGTTTCGCCCGGCAACAGCGCGATCGCCTGCTTGTGCATCGCGAGCTTGCGTTGCAGGTTTAGCGGATTCATCGGCTGCAGCGTCGCGAGACCGTATTCGCCCCACGCGCCGAACATGAACGACGGGGCGGCGCTGTACTGTTCGGCTGGACGCTGGCCGTAGTACAGCACCTCGGCACGCGCATAGTCGCGAAAGATCGGATACAGCGCGGCGAGTCCGCCGAATACCACGACCGCGAACGCGCCGAGCGACAGATTCGCGGGCACCGCGCGCAACGGCCGCGTTTCGAGCAAGCCGAACACGAACATCGCGGGCAACAGGAAGAACATGTACTGCTGCGGATACTCGACGAGCGCATGCATCGTCAGCACGCCGATGAGCGCGATGCCGAACACGCGCGTGGCGCTTTGCGGCGCACGCACGACACGCACGAGCCACGCGACGAGACCCACGAGCACGATCCCGAGACCGATCAGACCGGTTTTGGCGAGCAGATCGACGAAGATGTCATGCGAGTTGTTGGCGATTTCGACGCCGCCCAGTTGCCTGACGAGCTCAAACTGATAGCTCGGAAATTCGCCCCAGCCGACGCCGAGCAGCGGATGCTGCTTGAACATCGTCCAGCCGTATTTCAAAAGCGCGATGCGCGGCGCGATCTGACCGGCATCCTGGAAGCGCTCGGCCGCCGACTGCCCGAGTTCGAGGTGAAAGCGCGCATTGGCCCATCGAATCACCGCATTGACCACGAAAAACAGCACCGCGAGCGCGATCGGCACCAGCCAGTCACGGTTGCTACGGCGCGATTGCGGTTCGTTGCGGGTCTGCGCGAACGCCATCCAGAAGCCGGCCACGACGATCACACCCATCTGCAGCCACGGACCGCGCGACACGGTCAGCGCGAGGCCGACCGAGAAAATCGTCGACACGAGCAGCCAGATAGGCAGCGCGATGCGGCGCGTCTGCACGAGGTACAGCGCGCCCGCCATCGCGAACGCGATATAGGTCGCGAGGTGGTTCGCCTGCGCCATGTTGCCGAACGGCCGGCGATCGACGGTGAGGTTGTACGCAACGACGAGCGGCGCCACACGCGTTTCGAGGTGAAACAGCTGGATCACCTGGCTGAACACCGCGAACAGACCGCCGACGATCAACGCCCCCGCCGCCCAGCGCAACGCGGTCTCGTCGAGTTTCACGCGCGCGAAGCCATAACCCACGTGCACGGCCATCCAGGCAGCGAGCAGGAAGCCCGCGCCGAGCCAGTTCATCGACGGCTTCGCGACCGGCAGCACGAAGGTCTGCACGACCAGCACGAGGCCGAACAGCAAGGGCACGAGCGCGACCGTGGGCGACGCGAAGCTCACGCGCGGCCGCGTGGTCGCGACCATCAGCACGACGGCCACCCCGGTCAGCAGATACAGCCCGAGCGAGGTGAATTCGGCGTAGAAAGTTGGGATCGGATACGTATGGTTGGCAACCGCATAGGGGAGGATCAACGCAAGAGCCAGCAGTACGAGAGACAGGTAGCGCGCGAAAGGGGTGGGCATCGAATCAACGGTGGGCGTCAGCAACCGGCGCACTATACAAAAATTTCGTTGCACTGTGCGCCGGTTCGGCCGAAATAGGCTGCAAATCAGCCCTTTACGTTGTGGCTACGAGTCGTCCGGTCAGCGCTCGGCCGTCGCCTCGTTCGCTCGTTCATCTGGCCCTTACGAACGGCACTCGGGCGGCGCCAGATTCGCGGCGAGCGTCGGCGCTTCACCCGGCATCGGCCCCGACCCCGGCGCCGGCAACGACGACGCGCTCTTGCCGCTCGCAAAGCATTCCCACGTCAGCGCACCGGTCTGCACCGTGTCCTTGCTCAACGCGACGCGTGCGCTCGGCGCATCGGCGTTGTCCGGCACCGAGGGCACCAGCGTGATCGTGTTCGCGCCGGCCTGCGCGACGCGCGTCGAGTACGTGATCATGATCTGGCCGGTGTCGTCGTCGATCTGGATGGACTCGACGTTGCGTGTGGCAGGCGGCGACGCATAACCGCCGCTGAACGCATTGCCGCTCGCGGCGTTTTCGGCCACCGCGAGCCGCGCCGACGCCGCGAGCGACAAGCCCTCGCCGACCCGGCTGCGCGCCAGATAGTCCTGATACGCGGGAATCGCATAGGCCGCGATCACGCCGACGATCGCCAGCACGATCATCAACTCGATCAACGTGAAGCCGAGGCCGCAGCGCCGGCAGAGGCGCGTGAACCAATTCTCGCGCCAGCGTGCGCGGCGTGACCTACGCGAGAATTGCGTCGATTGAGAGTAAGGGGAATATGGCAGGGTAACGATCATCGGCAGACTCCTGATACGAGAAACGCCCGGCCCGTGGATCGGGAACAGGCGCTTCAATCGTAGCGAGCGACGCTCGCGCGGCACAGTCAGCCGGATGGCCAGGCTTGCATTCGGACGGCATCACGGCTTAGGCAGCGGCGCACCGGCAATGCCGTGCTCACACCGCCGCGCGTTTCGCGTTGCGGCGCTTCAACAGATAACCGACGATCACGACGAACAGCGCGCCCGCGATGCTCATCCCGTATTCGGCGACGGGCGTATCGAGGATCGGCCAGCGGTCGCCGGCCGGGTCGTTGACCATCAGGCCACCCGCGATCCAGCCGAGCAGACCCGCGCCGAACAGCACGATGCCCGGAAAGCGATCGAGCAGCTTCAGAATCAGCTGGCTGCCCCACACGATCAGCGGAATGCTCACGACGAGGCCAAAGATCACCAGAGCCAACCGGTGCTCGTGCTCCGCGGCTTCGGCCGCGCCTGCGATCGCGATCACGTTGTCTACGCTCATCACCGCATCCGCGATGATGATCGTCTTCACCGCCGAGATCAGCTTGTCGGCCGGCTTCACGTTGTCGTGAACGTCGTGCGCGGGCGCCAGCAGGCGCACGCCGATCCACAGCAGCAGCAGGCCGCCCGCGAACTTCAGGAACGGCACGTCGAGCAGCGCGACCGCGAACGCGATCAGCACGACCCGCAGCAGGATCGCGCCGGCGGTTCCCCACACGATGCCGCGCATGCGCTCCGACTGCGGCAGTTTGCGGCAGGCGAGCGCAATGACGACCGCGTTATCGCCGCCGAGCAGAACGTCGATGACGATGATCTGAAAGACCGCGCCCCAATTGAGCGTCGTGAAGAATTCCAGCATGCAAAAAGAATAAGAAAAAATCGACCGCGCGGACAGAAACACGACGCGAGCACGGACGAAAAAAAGCGGGGGAGTCTGCACTCCCCCGCTTTTCGGGACCGCTCGCTCACGAAAGGACTTCGAAAGCGTATCAAAATCGCGCGCCCACGGCACGCGAATTCGATTTACAGCATCGCCTTCAGAAGACGCGCCATTTCCGACGGGTTCTTCGTGACCTTGATACCGCATGCGTCCATGATTTCCAGCTTCGCTTCAGCGGTGTCCGCACCGCCCGAGATCAGCGCGCCGGCGTGGCCCATGCGCTTGCCCGGAGGCGCCGTGACGCCAGCGATGAAGCCAACCACCGGCTTCTTCATGTTGCCCTTGATCCACTCGGCAGCGTTCGCTTCGTCCGGACCGCCGATTTCGCCGATCATGATGACGGCGTCCGTATCCGGATCGTCGTTGAACATCTTCATCACGTCGATGTGCTTCAGACCGTTGATCGGGTCGCCGCCGATACCGACTGCCGACGACTGGCCGAGGCCGATCGCGGTCAGCTGGCCGACTGCTTCATACGTCAGCGTGCCCGAACGCGACACGACGCCGATGCGGCCCTTGCGGTGGATGTGACCCGGCATGATGCCGATCTTCAGCTCGTCCGGCGTGATCGTGCCCGGGCAGTTCGGTCCGAGCAGCAGCGTCTTGCGGTTTTCGCGACGCATACGGTCCTTGATCTCGATCATGTCGCGGACGGGGATGCCTTCCGTGATGCAGATTGCGAGATCCAGGTCGGCTTCGACGGCTTCCCAGATTGCCGCGGCAGCGCCTGCCGGCGGAACGTAAATCACCGACACGGTCGCGCCCGTTTCAGCCTTGGCTTCAGCGACGCTCGCGTAGATGGGGATGCCTTCGAAATCTTCGCCGGCGCGCTTCGGGTTCACGCCCGCGACGTACGCTTCGCGGCCGTTTGCGTATTCACGGCAAGCACGCGTGTGGAACTGACCGGTCTTGCCGGTGATGCCCTGCGTGATGACCTTGGTGTCTTTGTTGATCAGAATCGACATGTATTGACCTCTGTTCGTTTGGCGTCGCGCGGTAGCGCCACGCGGCGCGTTGCTTCACGCCTGTGTCGCTCGCGCGCCGCCACTCGTCATTTTGGCAAATGAGCTGGTAAATGCGCCGTAGACAGGTGGCTTACGCCTTGCCCGAAGCAGCCGCGACGACCTTCTGAGCCGCTTCTTCCATGCTGTCCGCCGAGATGATCGGCAGGCCGGATTCAGCGAGCATCTTCTTGCCCAGGTCTTCGTTCGTGCCCTTCATGCGGACCACGAGCGGCACCTTCAGCGACACGGCCTTCGACGCCGCGATCACGCCTTCCGCGATCACGTCGCAGCGCATGATGCCACCGAAGATGTTGACCAGAATCGCGGTCAGGTTCGGGTTCTTCAGCATGATCTTGAACGCTTCGGTGACCTTCTCGGTCGTCGCACCACCGCCGACGTCGAGGAAGTTCGCCGGTTCGCCGCCGAACAGCTTGATGGTGTCCATCGTCGCCATGGCGAGGCCAGCGCCGTTCACGAGGCAGCCGATGTTGCCGTCGAGCGAGATGTACGCGAGGTCGAACTTCGACGCTTCGATTTCAGCCGGATCTTCTTCGTCCAGATCGCGGTAAGCGACGATTTCCGGGTGACGGAACAGCGCGTTCGAGTCGAAGTTGAACTTCGCGTCGAGTGCGATGACCTTGCCGTCGCCGGTCAGGATCAGCGGGTTGATCTCGGCGAGCGATGCGTCGGTTTCCCAGAATGCCTTGTACAGGCCTTGCAGGATTGCGCGGGCTTGCGGGATCGAAGCGTCGGGCACGCCGATCTTCTTCGCGAGGTCGTCTGCTTCCGAGTCCTTCAGGCCGGTCGACGGATCGACCGCAACCTTGTGGATCAGCTCAGGCGTCTTTTCCGCGACTTCTTCGACGTCCATGCCGCCTTCGCTCGACGCCATCACGACGATCTTCTGCGAAACGCGATCGATCACGAGACCGACATACAGTTCCTTCTTGATGTCAGCGCCTTCTTCGATCAGCAGACGGTTGACCTTCTGGCCTTCCGGACCGGTCTGGTGCGTGACGAGCTGCATGCCGAGGATCTGGTTCGAGTACTCGCGAACCTGTTCCAGCGACTTGGCGACCTTGACGCCGCCACCCTTGCCACGGCCACCTGCGTGGATCTGAGCCTTGACGACCCACACCGGGCCGCCGAGCTCTTCAGCGGCCTTGACCGCATCGTCCACCGAGAAGACCGGCTTGCCGCGCGGTACCGCGACGCCGAATTTCCGCAGGATTTCCTTACCCTGGTACTCGTGAATCTTCATGCGTGATTCCCTTCAGTCTGAGAGTTGGATAGAACTTCGATTCCGTTTTGCCGCCGTTCAGGCCGACGCGTCGTCGCTTCGTGCGCGGGTCGCCGCGTCGTCCAACGAGGCCGCGCGTTCCGCCGGACGCGGTGCGTGGCCATACCAGCGCGGATAAAACTGTTTCACCGCCTCGCCGTCGAAACGCAGCGCGTGGCAGCGTCCCAGCTGGAATGGCGGTTTGTCGTTGGAATGCTCGCCTGTGCCGTTAGACGATTCGTCTCCCGAACCCGCGTTCGCGCCCGGCGTGCCTTCATCGGTGTTCCACACTTCGCCGGCGAACGCCTGGATCGCGGCGGTCGGCAGCATCGCGCACAGCTCGGTGAGATGCGTGCAACCGGCCGTGCCGGCCAGCAAACGGGCAGCATCGCGACGGAAGTTGTGGAACAGATT
Organism: Paraburkholderia sp. BR13444; assembly: GCF_040948755.1. NCBI lineage: Bacteria > Pseudomonadati > Pseudomonadota > Betaproteobacteria > Burkholderiales > Burkholderiaceae > Paraburkholderia > Paraburkholderia sp. BR13444. The sequence continues at coordinate 796,995 of NZ_JBFPKM010000002.1, forward strand.
GAGCCCGATGAGGGCACGGTAGGCGGGATTGCTGGCCTGGCATAACCCTGGATAGGGCACCCAGTCGGACGACGCCTCGGCGTCGACGACGTTGAGCTTGCGATCGATGGTGATGCGAAGCCAGAGTTCATGGATCGGCTGACCATTGGGCCGGATTCCCGACGGAAGCGCCACATCGCGAGGCTTTTCGTCGGTCAGGCACGCTTCCACATCCCACAGGCCATCGGCTCGCTCGTAAGCTTCCGCTCTGATTGCGCGACGATGGCGCAACTGACGGGACACTGGCGGGGAGAGCGACATGCGGGAAGGAAAGGCCGGATTGGAAAACCTCAGGATTTTAGCATAACGGGTATTTGGGACAGCCCCGATTGCGCATGGCCTCGAGCCGGGTTACGGCGTGGCAATCGACGGCCGTCAGGGCTGACGTGCTAGTCGCCGTCCCAGATGTCGTCGATACCCTTCAGGATCTTGCCGATCGTCGCGCCGGAGAAGCCGCGCGACGCGAGGAAGCGCGCCTGCTTCGCGCGCTCCGCCGGCGTTTGTGGCAGCTGGCCGAACTTCTTGAGCCAGACCGCCTGGGCGCGCGCGAGTTCGGTTTCACGCAATTGCGCACTCGCCTCTTCGACGAGCGCCGGGTTCAGCGCGTGCTGCTTCAGTTCACCGAGAATGCGGCTCGTGCCAAGCCGCGATGCGCGCCGGTGAACCAGACTTTCCGCGAAGCGCGAGTCCGACAGCCAGTTTTCGGCTTCCAGCGAGTCAAGCACCGTGTCGAGCGAATCGGTTTCCTCGACGTAGGGCTTCAGCTTGCGCGCGAGTTCGGCGCGGCTATATTCGCGACGCGACAGATAGCCGAGCGCCCGTGCTTTCAGCGAACGGCCTGGGCGTTGGGATTTTCTGCTGTCGTCCTGGTCGGCCTGCCCCGGCGTCGCTTCGTCGGCCTGGCGACGCGAACGGCTGTAGGTGACTTCGGAGGGGGGGCGGGAATCGCGCCCGGAGAAATCCGGGCTGGACGATGCTGCAGGGGATGCAGACCGTGTACGCTGCGGACCGCGGCCTGCGGCGCGGTCGTGTGCGTCGAACGATTCGAACGGATCGCCGGAATCTGGCGATCCATCCGCCGTGTCGCGCGGGCCGTCCGGGTAGCGTCCAGAGTCGGAACCGGACAGCGGCCGGCCTTTGCGTATCACGTGATGCTTACTCTTCTTCGTCCGCGACTTCAGCGTCCGCGCCAGTCACGGCGTCCGCCATCGCGGTGACGCCCAGCGATTCGCGGATACGGTTTTCGATTTCGCGAGCGATGTCCGGATTTTCGCGCAGGAATTCACGCGCGTTGTCCTTGCCCTGACCGATCCGCTCGCCGTTGTAGCTGTACCATGCGCCAGCCTTGTCGACGATCTTCGCCTGCACGCCGAGGTCGATGATTTCGCCCTGACGCGAGATGCCCTCGCCGTACAGGATGTCGAAGATCGCTTCGCGGAACGGCGGCGACACCTTGTTCTTGACGACCTTCACGCGCGTTTCGTTGCCGATCACTTCGTCGTTCTTCTTGATCGAACCGATGCGGCGAATGTCCAGACGCACCGACGCGTAGAACTTCAGCGCATTACCGCCCGTGGTGGTTTCCGGGTTGCCGAACATCACGCCGATCTTCATGCGGATCTGGTTGATGAAGATCACGAGGCAGTTCGTGCGCTTGATCGTGCCGGTCAGCTTGCGCAGTGCCTGCGACATCAAACGCGCCTGCAGACCCGGCAGCGAGTCGCCCATTTCGCCTTCGATTTCCGCCTTCGGCACCAGCGCCGCCACCGAGTCGATCACGATCATGTCGATCGAGCCCGAGCGCACCAGCGCGTCGGCGATTTCGAGCGCCTGCTCGCCGGTGTCCGGCTGCGAGACCAGCAGGTCGGCGACGTTGACGCCGAGCTTGCCCGCGTATTGAATGTCCAGCGCGTGTTCCGCGTCGATGAACGCCGCGGTGCCGCCGAGCTTCTGCATTTCGGCGATGACCTGCAGCGTCAGCGTGGTTTTACCGGACGATTCCGGACCGTAGATTTCGACCACGCGGCCGCGCGGCAAACCGCCGACGCCCAGTGCGATATCGAGGCCGAGCGATCCGGTGGAGACCACCTGGATGTCTTCGACTGCCTCACCTGCGCCGAGCCGCATGACCGACCCTTTGCCGAACTGCTTTTCGATCTGCGCGAGCGCGGCGGCGAGAGCCTTGCTCTTTTCAGCAGTCAGTCCAGCCGAGCCTTTCTTGCTTTCTTCCATGAATCGTCCTTTGCTATGATGAACGGCGTCTGAGGCAGGTGTGCACCCGTGGTTTCACTCGAATTGAGCGGAGCCTGCAGGACATCACACGAAACGCAGACACTGTATAAAAAAACAGTGGTTTTGGCAAGCGCGATTATGATGCGAACGCGCATTTTTACTGTCGCGTCACCCCCACTACCCACAATAATGTTCGGAGACCGCTGCGCACCGGGGCAAGCCCCACGGTGCCGGCAAAGCCAGGCTGGCGCACCATGCGAATTCTGATTGCCGAAGACGACAGCATACTCGCGGACGGTCTGGTTCGATCACTCCGCCAATCGGCCTATGCGGTCGATCACGTCAAAAGCGGCGTAGAAGCCGATACCGCGTTGTCAATGCAGACGTTCGACCTATTGATCCTCGATCTGGGCCTGCCGCGCATGTCCGGGCTCGAGGTGCTGCGCCGCCTGCGCGCGCGCAATTCGAACCTGCCCGTGCTGATCCTGACCGCCGCAGACAGTGTCGACGAACGCGTCAAAGGCCTCGACCTCGGCGCCGACGATTACATGGCCAAGCCCTTCGCGCTGAACGAACTCGAAGCCCGCGTGCGCGCGCTGACGCGGCGCGGCGCCGGCGGCGGCCCGACCGTCGTGCGGCATGGCTCGCTGTCGTTCGATCAGGTGGGCCGCATCGCCTATGTCAACGACCAGGTGATCGACCTGTCCGCGCGCGAGCTCGGTCTGCTCGAAGTGCTGCTGCAACGGATCGGCCGGCTGGTCTCGAAAGAGCAACTGGTCGACCATCTGTGCGAATGGGGCGAGGAAGTCAGCAACAACGCGATCGAAGTCTACGTGCACCGGCTGCGCAAGAAGATCGAGCCGAGCGGCGTGCGCATCATCACCGTGCGCGGGCTCGGCTACTGCCTCGAAAAAGCGGCGCCGCCGGCGAATGCGAACACGCCCGCCGCCGCTGCCGGCTCCGAGCCGCAAACGGCACAAGCGGCACAAGGGGCACAAGCGGCACCACCATCCACCCCGCCGTCGTCTGCCGCGATGCCGGCGAGCCATCACTACAAATAGAGGCCAGCGATGTCCGCACGCGCTGATCGCGCCACGGCGCACGCGGCGGACCTCGACGAGGCGCGCGACGCGCGCTACGCCAACCCGTTCGCCCCGCCCGACGAAACCGAAGCCGCCGCCGAAGCGCGTCCGCGCTCCCTGTTCGGCGAGATTCTCGACTGGATGCTCGCGCCGCTGCTGCTGCTGTGGCCGATGAGCCTCGCGGTCACCTATCTGGTCGCGAAGTCGATCGCGAACGGCCCGTTCGACCGCGCGCTCGAAACCGACGCCTATGTGCTCGCGCGCCAGATCCATCCGGTCAACGGCGTCGCGGAGCTGTCGCTGCCCGAGTCGACGCGCGATTTCCTGCGCGCCGACAACGTCGACAGCGTGTTCTTTCAGGTGCTCGGCACGCGCGGCGAGCTGGTGGCCGGCGAGCGCGACATGCCGCTGCCGCACGAGGAGGACCGCCCGCCACCGGGCCTCGTCGAATTCCGCGACGACGTGCTGCGGGGCAATGACATCCGCGTCGCGTATACGACCGTCGAGTTTCCGCAGACGCCGGGCGCGCAGCCCGTGCTGGTGCAGGTCGCCGAAACGCTCGACAAGCGCAGCCAGCTCGCCAACGACATCATCAAGGGCGTGATCCTGCCGCAGTTCGTGATCCTGCCGCTCGCGATCCTGCTCGTGTGGTTCGGGCTGTCGCGCGGGCTGGAACCGCTGCATGCGCTGCAGGCGCATATCCGCGCGCGCCGGCCGGACGATCTGTCGCCGCTCGAAGCGCGCCGCGCGCCGCCGGAAATCGAGCCGCTCGTCACGTCGTTCAACGATCTGCTCACGCGCCTCGAACAGAACATGGAGCTGCAAAAGCGCTTCATCGCCGACGCCGCGCATCAAATGAAAACGCCGCTCGCCGGCCTGCGCACGCAGGCCGAGCTTGCGCTGCGCCAGAACGCGTCGGCCGAGGTGCATCGCTCGCTCGAACAGATCGCGACGAGCTCCGAGCACGCCGCGCGGCTCGTCACGCAGCTGCTCGCGCTCGCGCGCGCGGAGAACCGTCGGTCGGGGCAGATCTTCACGCCGGTCGAACTCGGCGAGCTCGCCCGCAGCGCGGTGCGCGAATGGGTGCAGGCCGCGCTCGCGAAGCAGATGGACCTCGGCTACGAAGCACCCGACGAGCCGGTCGAAGTCGCTGGCAATCCGGTGATGCTGCGCGAAATGCTGTCGAATCTGATCGACAACGCGATCCGGTATACGCCGGCGGGCGGCCGCATCACCGTGCGCGTGCGCCACGACGCCCCGGCGCGGCTCGTGCATCTGGAAGTCGAGGACACCGGGCTCGGCATTCCGGCCAGCGAGCGCTCGCGCGTGGTCGAGCGCTTCTACCGGATTCTGGGCCGCGAGGGCGACGGCAGCGGCCTCGGTCTCGCGATCGTGCGCGAGATCGCGGCGATGCACGGCGGCGAGCTCGCCATCGACGACAACGTCTACCAGGAGTCGCCGCGGCTCGCCGGCACCCTGGTGCGTGTCAGCTTGCAGGTGCTCGAACGGGGACGGGACTTACCCTAACACGGCCGGATCGTCAGCTTGACCGTCAGCGTGTTTTTGAGATATTTCAGCGCGGATCGCGCAAATTTCGCCGCACATTGACCGAAATTGATCGCCTGTTCGCCGGTTTACCGGACTACCCCAGGTTTTGGCGTCGAGTCAGAACGCCGTAAGTTTCCACTCCAATAATCGGTTGCACGGGGACGCCTGCGCTGGCGATCCGTGTGTATATCAATATTGGAGACGACATATGGCTACCGTTGGCGGGCAACTCTCGCACGCGCCGATGACGCGCGATGAGAAGCGGGTGATCTTCGCATCGTCGCTGGGTACGGTTTTCGAGTGGTACGACTTTTATCTGGCCGGCTCGCTTGCGGCCTTCATCAGCAAGAGCTTCTTTTCCGGCGTCAATCCGACCGCGGCGTTCATTTTCACGCTGCTCAGCTTCGCCGCGGGCTTCGCGGTGCGGCCGTTCGGCGCGATCGTATTCGGGCGGCTCGGCGACATGGTCGGGCGCAAGTACACGTTCCTGATCACGATCATCATCATGGGCCTGTCGACGTTCCTCGTCGGCTTCCTGCCGGGCTATGCGGCGATCGGCATCGCTTCGCCGGTGATCTTCATCGCGATGCGTCTGCTGCAGGGTCTCGCGCTCGGCGGCGAGTACGGCGGCGCCGCGACCTACGTGGCAGAACACGCGCCGGCGAACCGCCGCGGCTTCTACACCGCGTGGATCCAGACCACCGCAACGCTAGGCCTGTTCCTGTCGCTGCTCGTGATCCTCGGCGTGCGCACGTTCATGGGCGAAGACTCGTTCGGCGCCTGGGGCTGGCGCATTCCGTTCGTCGTGTCGATCCTGCTGCTTGCGGTGTCGGTGTGGATTCGTCTGCAACTGCACGAGTCGCCGGTGTTCGAGCGCATCAAGGCCGAAGGCAAGACCTCGAAGGCGCCGCTCTCCGAAGCGTTCGGCCAGTGGAAGAACCTGAAGGTCGTGATTCTCGCGCTGCTCGGCTTGACGGCCGGCCAGGCTGTCGTGTGGTACACGGGCCAGTTCTACACGTTGTTCTTCCTCACGCAGACCCTGAAGGTCGACGGTTCGAGCGCCAACATCATGATCGCGCTCGCGCTGCTGATCGGCACACCGTTCTTCCTGTTCTTCGGCTCGCTGTCGGATCGGATTGGCCGCAAGCCGATCATTATGGCCGGTCTGCTAATCGCCGCGCTGACCTACTTCCCGCTGTTCAAGGCGCTCACGCACTACACGAACCCGGCGCTCGAAGCCGCGACCGCGAAGTCGCCGATCGTCGTGATCGCCGATCCGGGCGAGTGCTCGTTCCAGTTCAACCCGGTGGGCACGGCTAAGTTCGTGACCTCTTGCGATATCGCGAAGGGCGCGCTGTCGCGAGCCGGCCTGAACTACGACAACGTCGCGGCGCCGGCCGGCACGATCGCGCAGATCCGCGTGGGTGATACGGTCGTCAACACGTTCGACGGCCGCGCCCCGGATGCGAAGGAGCAAGCCAAGGCCTTCGAGAAGACGCTCGCCGCAACGCTGAAGGCTGCCGGCTACCCGCCGAAGGCCGATCCGGCTCAGATCAACTGGCCGATGAGCATCGTGATCCTGACGATCCTCGTGATCTACGTAACGATGGTCTACGGTCCGATCGCGGCGATGCTGGTCGAGATGTTCCCGACGCGCATCCGTTATACGTCGATGTCGCTGCCGTATCACATCGGCAATGGCTGGTTCGGCGGCTTCCTGCCGGCGACCGCGTTCGCGATCGTCGCGGCGCGGGGCAACATCTACTCGGGGCTCTGGTATCCGATCATCATCGCGGTGATCACCTTCGTGATCGGCATGCTGTTCGTGCGCGAAACCAAGGACTCGGATATCTACGCAAAAGATTGAGCGGACCGCCAGTCTGGGCTATCTGAAAAAGTTGTGCGCCGGGGGTTGACAGCCTCCGGTTGCCCCAGCATAATCTCGCTTCTTTCGGCGAATTAGCTCAGTCGGTTAGAGCGACGGAATCATAATCCGCAGGTCCGGGGTTCGAGTCCCTGATTCGCCACCAGCTTCAAGAAAAAGCCGCTGTCCCACAAGGACAGCGGCTTTTTTGTTTTTCACCGCTGCCGCGTCAACTCAGGTCGTTGCCCGATCCGGCCGGTGTCGGGTGAAAGAGAAGCGCCACGACGGTCATCAGCCCGAAGGCCGCCCCCGCATAAAACGTCATGGCTGCGCCCACACGTTCCCACAACTGACCTGCGATAACGCTCGAAACCAGCGTCACGATGCCGCTCAGCAGATTGAAGAAACCAAACGCAGTCCCACGCAGATGCGCTGGCGCCGTGTGCGCGACCATCGTGGCGAGCAGGCCTTGCGTCATCCCCATATGCAGCCCCCAAAGCGCTACCCCGACGACGACCATGCTCCAGTGGGTGCCGTGTGCCAGCACGAGGTCGGCGCCGATCAACACGATCAGACCACCTATAAGCAGCCGCGTATGACGCATCGTGTCCGCGAGCTTCCCGAACGGATAAGCGGACAACGCGTAGACGACATTCATTGCCACCATGACCAGCGGAACGAGCGCAATCGGTACACCGCTGCCCATCGCACGAAGAACCAGGAAAGCCTCGCTGAATCGCGCCAACGCGAACACCGCCCCTATCCCTACGACCCACCAGTAGTCCAAACCAAGGTCCTTGAGACTCTGCCACCGCACTGGGTTGCTTCTTTTGGCAAGAGGCTCGTGCTCAGGCTCCGTGATACCGAACGCCAACAGCGCGACCGCGAGCACCCCGGGAATGACGGCAAGCCAGAACGCAAGCCGAAAATTGTCTGCCCAGATCAGCATGATGAGAACCGCCACCAGCGGTCCGAGAAACGCACCGACCGTATCGAGGGATTGGCGCAGACCGAAGGCCGCACCACGCAGGTGCTGCGGCGTGACATCGGCAATGAGCGCATCGCGAGGCGCACCACGAATGCCTTTACCAACGCGATCGATGACGCGCGCCGTCACCACGACTCCCACCGACGACGCAATGGCAAAAAGCGGCTTGCTCATCGCGCCAAGCGCATACCCGGTTACGGCAAGCCACTTTCGGTTGCCGAGGTAGTCGCTTAGCGTCCCCGAAAACACCTTGACGATTTGGGCCGTGGCCTCCGCGATGCCCTCGATGACCCCAATCGCGCCGGCGCCTGCGCCTAGGCCTGCCATCAAAAACATCGGCAGCAGGCTGTGGATGATTTCGGATGAGATGTCCATGAAAAGACTCACACATCCTAGGACCCACACGCTGCGTGGAATCTGCCGCACGGCATTGACTTGCGATTCGTTTCGCATTCGATAGGGATGGCATCAAATAACGCGGTCGAAACGGCACGGTCGCATGCGAGCGCTAGCGCAACTTGCTACGACCGCTCCATCTTATCTGGCATCGCTAAATCTAATACCCCTGTGGCGCGTCACCGATGGCGGCGCAAGAATTGCTGACGAAGTGTGGGAAATTCCCAGCGCTGGGTTCGGCTCGTTCATCGCGACCGATGGAACGAACGACGAGCAGCAGCGTCGCAGAGTATGGGTAGTGAAGCGCCGCCGGTTTCGTTGGCAGCTCCGTCTCTTGAGAGAATAGCGCCCCGAGAAAGTCTGGCAAGTTCTCTCCGGAGGTTCAACGCGCGCCCACAATGCAGAACCTGGCAGGCTTCCTTCCGCAATTCCGTCGCAACTTCGAGGAGGTTCCTTAATGACGTTCCGCACCGTCGCGCTTGCCGCAACCACCGCTGCGCTCACGCTCGCCGGCACGACCGCCGCCCTCTCCGCACAGGCCCAAACGCCGAGCACGTCCGACAGTCAATGGCGCGCCAGCTCGATCATGCTCGCGACGCTGCTGCAGGACGGCTACAAGATCGTCGCCGTGGTCAACAACGGGCCGGCCGACACGATCTTCGTGCAGCGCGATCAGAGCGCGTTCAAATGCATCGATGCGCAGCAACCGGAAGCAAAAGCGAAAGCGGCGGCGGCGGGCTGTTACGAGCTGGTACCGCCGAGCGGCGGCGCGCCAGCGTCGGAATCCAAATAACGTGATTTGAAGCGCGTGCCCAACGTCGCTCGGGCTCGCGCCAAAGACTTCGGCGTCTCGCCGACACCGCGACGCTTCAGCGATCCACCAGCCGGCTCAGGTTGCCGCGCACCCGCTGCAGCAGCGCGATCAACTGCGCCGCTTCTTCATCGCTGAAACCATTGAGCGCTTCGAGCGCGACCTCGTCGCCGACCTTGCGCGCCTTGCCGAGCGTGCGCTCGGCCTTCGGCGTCATGCGCACCTGGCGCTCGCGGCGATCCTGCGGATTCGCGGTTCGCTCGATCCAGCCGCCCTCCTCCATCCGGTCGAGCAGCCGGCCCGCCGAGATCGGCGCGACCTCCAGCAGATCCGCGAGCCGGGCCTGATTGATCTCGCCGTAATGGCCGAGATAGGCGAGCACGCGGCACTGCGCGCGAGTCAGGTCGACCGACGACTTCGCATGATCGTCGAAACGCTTGCCCGCCAGCCGGCCGACGTCGTAGATCAGAAAGCCGAAGCGCTCTTCGAATTGGGTTTTCATGCGCGGATTATACGGAAGCACTTCGGCTTACAGCGCGCCTGCGCCTGCGTATGCGTTCCAGCTTCCGCACAACTCCCAATCGCGCAAACACGCATTGACGATATACTAAGCATGCTTACGATATCGACCCTCCCCACCTTTCATGTCTTCCGCCTCCACGCCGGCGAGCGCCACTGAGCTGCTCAACCGGCCGATGATCACGATCTCGATCATGCTCGCGACGCTGATCCAGACGCTCGACAGCACGATCGCAAACGTGGCGCTGCCGCATATGCAAGGCACGCTGTCCGCGTCGCAGGACGAGATCACATGGGTGCTGACTTCCTATATCGTCGCTGCCGCGATCGCCACGCCGCTCACCGGCTGGCTGGCGGACCGCCTCAGCGTCAGGCGGCTGCTGCTGATCGCGATCGGCGGCTTCACGGTGGCGTCCGCGTTGTGTGGACTCTCCGAGACGCTGCCGCAGATCGTCGTGTCGCGTTTGCTGCAAGGGATCTTCGGCGCGTCGCTGGTGCCGCTTTCGCAATCGATCCTGCTCGACATCAACCCGCGTGAAAAGCAGGGCCAGGCGATGGCCGTATGGGGCATGGGCGTGATGGTTGGACCGATTCTCGGGCCGACGCTCGGCGGCTGGCTCACCGATAGCTACAACTGGCGCTGGGTGTTCTTCATCAACGTGCCGATCGGCGCGTTCGCGCTGTTCGGCGTCGCGACCTTCCTGCCGAAGCGCGAGCCCAAGCACGACGTGAAGTTCGACGCGTTCGGCTTCATCACGCTCGGCCTCGCGATCGGCGCATTGCAGGCGATGCTCGATCGCGGCGAGCAGCTCGACTGGTTTTCATCGACCGAGATCGTGATCGAGGCGCTGGTCGCGGCGATCAGCTTCGCGTTTTTCCTCGTCCACACGGCGACCGTCGGCGAGCGCTCGTTTTTCAAATACAAGTTGCTGAAGGACCCGAACTTTGCGACCGGCACGTTCTTCATCTTCGTGATCGGCGCGGTGATGTACGCGACCCGCGCGCTGCTGCCGCCGATGCTGCAAAACCTGATGGGTTATCCGGTCGCGACCACCGGCCTCGTCACCGCGCCGAGCGGCGCCGGCACGATGGTCGCAATGCTGATCGCCGGCCGGCTGCTCAAGCGCGTCGATGCGCGGCTGCTATTGCTCTGCGGCTTCCTGATCTCGGCGTTCGCGCTGTGGCAGATGATGCATTACACGATCGTGCTGTCGGAGTCGAACATCGTGTGGCCCGGCGTAATCCAGGGCTTCGGGCTCGGTCTCGTGTTCGTGCCGCTGTCTGCACTGACGTTCTCGACGCTGTCGCCGGAGCTGCGCGCGGACGGCACCGCGACTTATAGCTTGATGCGCAATATCGGCAGCAGTATCGGCATTTCGATCGTGCAGACGCTGATGACGCGCAACACGCAAATCTCGCACGCGGACCTCGCCGCGAACGTTACCGCGTTCAATCCGGCGCTTCAGTCGATGCTCGACGGCGGCTCGCGCTACGACATCGCGGCACTGAACGCGTCGATCACGCAGCAGGCGGCGATGGTCGCGTATCTGAACGACTTCAAGCTGATGTTTGTGGCGACGCTGCTGGTCATCCCGCTATTGCTGCTGATCCGGCCGTCGCATAAGGCACTGGATGCGTCGGCCGCGCATGCGGCGATGGATTGAGATCGAGCGCGGCGCCGTCCGTCTCAGCCTTCGATTCGCCCGCGCGTCACGCCAAGCAATGACGACATCGCCGCGTACGCCGCAGCGGCATCGCGCGCGCGGATGGCGTCGTACACCGCCGTGTGCTCGGCGAGCGACGCGTTGAACACATCGGCGCGTTTCGCATTGAGCCGCAACTGTGCCTCGAGCGTGCGCTCGATCAGCGCGCCAAGCGGAATCAGCAATTCGTTGCTACACGCGGTCAGCACGCACAGATGGAACTGCAGATCCGCACGCACCCACTCGTCGACGTTACGCGCCGCCACCATCGCGGCATGGGCGGCCGCAAGCGCGCCCAACGTGTCATCGGTGCACGCGGTGGCCGCAAGGCCGGCCGCGTAAGGCTCGATCATCTCGCGCATTTCCTGCAGTTTGAGCGCAAACGCCATCGGCTCGGCGACGCGCGAATACCAGTCGAGCAGATCGGCATCGAGCAGGTTCCACGCGGACTTGACCCGCACCCGCGTACCCACGCGCGGCCGCGATTCGATCAGCCCTTTCGACGTCAGCGTGCGCAGCGCCTCGCGCAACACCGTGCGGCTCACGCCGAACGTCTCCATTAACTCGGCTTCGCGAGGCAGGATCGACTCCGGCGCATAGTCGCCGCGCAGAATCGCGGTCGCGAGCAGTTGGGTGACTCGCCCATGCAGATCGTGCGGAATGGTTTTCTCCTAGCGGGTGGTGGTCTCGTCGCGCAACGCGGCAACAAGTATTCCAAATCTCACCACTATGCGGCAAATAGTACTATTAATAGTATTTAAATGCACTTTTGTTGTAGCATGGAATTCCCAAAATTCTTTGCGTGCCGGCAGATCGTCAGGAGACACACACCATGAAAATCACCAAGCTCGAAACCTTCATCGTCCCGCCGCGCTGGTGCTTCCTCAAGATCGAGACCGATGAGGGCATCGTCGGTTGGGGCGAGCCGGTGGTGGAAGGCCGCGCGCACACGGTCGCCGCGGCCGTCGAGGAACTCTCCGATTATCTGATCGGCAAGGACCCGCTGCTGATCGAGGATCACTGGCAGGTAATGTACCGCGCGGGCTTCTATCGCGGCGGCCCGATCACGATGAGCGCGATCGCCGGCGTCGATCAGGCGCTGTGGGACATCAAGGGCAAGCATCATGGCGTGCCGGTGCATGCGCTGCTCGGCGGCCAGGTGCGCGACAAGATCAAGGTGTACTCGTGGATCGGCGGCGACCGCCCCAGCGATGTCGCGAACAACGCGCGCGCGGTGGTCGAGCGCGGCTTCAAGGCCGTCAAGATGAACGGCTCGGAAGAACTGCAGATCATCGACACCTTCGACAAGGTGCAAGGCGTGATCAACAACGTCGCGGCGGTGCGCGAGGCGGTCGGGCCGAACATCGGCATCGGCGTGGACTTCCACGGCCGCGTGCACAAGCCGATGGCGAAGGTGCTCGCCAAGGAACTCGATCCGTACAAGCTGCTGTTCATCGAGGAGCCGGTGCTGTCGGAGAACGCCGAGGCGCTGCGCGACATCGTCAATCAGACCAATACCCCGATCGCGCTCGGCGAGCGTCTGTATTCGCGCTGGGACTTCAAGCACATCCTGTCGGGCGGCTACGTCGACATCATCCAGCCGGACGCTTCGCACGCGGGCGGCATCACCGAGTGCCGCAAGATCGCCGCGATGGCCGAAGCCTACGACGTCGCGCTCGCGCTGCATTGTCCGCTCGGCCCGATAGCGCTCGCGACCTGCCTGCAGATCGACGCGGTCAGCTACAACGCGTTCATCCAGGAACAGAGCCTCGGCATCCATTACAACCAGGGCAACGACCTGCTCGATTACATCAAGAACCCGGAAGTCTTCAAGTATGAAGACGGCTTCGTGTCGATCCCGCAAGGCCCGGGCCTCGGCATCGAGGTCAACGAGGAGAAGGTGCGCGAGATGGCGAAGGTCGGCCATCGCTGGCGCAATCCGGTGTGGCGTCACACGGACGGCAGCGTCGCCGAATGGTGACTCGTGGGCCATTGCGCCCGCGCGTTCCGGCTATGTGACGCGCGGGTCGCCCCTCCCTGCCTCGATCCCCGCACAGCCTTCTCCCGCCCAGCTCTCGCGACGTTTGTTCGGTATCGGACAGACGCATGGTCTGCTCCTTGCTGAAATGCATGCCGACAACGCATGCCGCGGGGAACACCATGGGCGAATTCCTTCCTGACTATTTGATCCGCGAACAGGCGGCGGTCGGTGCGCTGGTTGTCTTCGGCGTGCTGCGCATCATCGGCGCGATGGTCGCCTACGAGCGCGGATGGAGCATCGCGGTGGTCGGGAAATTCTTTATCGCCGCGGCAGTGCTGTACTGCCTGCCGCAGGTTTTCGATCTGCTCACGCAGATGGTCGGCACGCACGCGGCCGGCGCCGAACTCGAAGGGAAGGCCGCGGGCTGCGCGATCGCGTTGTTCTGCGCGCCGATTCTCGGTCATCGCCTCGGCCTCGAGTAAGCGCGCAGCGAGCCGGACCGCGTGATGCGACTGACGCCTGCATTGCTGGAACGCGCGCGCGACGACGCGCTGCTTGCCTGAAGAGTAGTAGCGGGTGCGCTGGCCACAGCCAGGCGACCGTGTGTATTGCGCCGCACGTGCTTTGCAGTGCGGCGCTTTTTTATGCGGCGCGCCGCGCTTTCAGCCGAGCGCAGCGAACGCCGGCACGGTGTGCGACAACGCGGCCGCGACGACGAACACGCCGATCATCACGAGCGCTTCCAGATAGATCACGTTGACGAAGGTATGCGCATCCATCGTCGACGCGGTGCGACGCAGGCGCGGCAGCGCCGACGTGCGGTTCAGCGCGCCGAGCACCAGCGCGAGCGCGACCAGCACGAGCTTCAATGTCAGCACATGGCCCCACGTGCTCCCCTGAATCGCTTCGAACGACCCACCCGAGCCGCGCACCGCATTGAAGACGCCCGACAGCAATACCAACGCGACTGCGACGAGCGACACGTTCGACACCTGGGTCGCCGTGCGAATCAGCATGCCGCGCGCGGTCGATGCGCCGAGCGCCGGCAGCACCGCGAAGCCCGCGGCCATCACGACACCGCCCCAGACGCTCGTCGCGAGCACGTGCAGCGTCTGCATGCCGATCGCGGCCGATACGACGCCGGCATCGGCAGCATGACCGAGCGACGCCTTGCCCGCCGAGATCGCGAGCACCGCGAGCCACAGCAGCGTGTTACGCAGCATGCCCGTGCCATGGCTCAGCGCGGTGCCGAGCAGCACCAGCGCGCCGCCGAACGCGACGCTCCAGCCATAGCCGACATGCGTTTGCGTCAGCACCGTCGGCACCGCGCCGAATGCCACGGGCAACGCGACGCCGCTCATCGACGCCGCCTGATACAACAGCCAGCCGAGATCCGCGAGCACCAGCACGATGGTGGCCGCGAGCATCGAGCGATGTGCGCGCATCCAGCCGGGGCGCGCCGGTGAAATGCCTTGCAGCCCGTCCTTCGCGAGCCATGCGCCGAGTAGCGCCGAGCCAACGGCGAAGCCGAACGCGACGTTCATGAGCGCGGCCATTGCGACCTGCCCGATCCACAGTGCGTCGAAGTTCATTTGACGTTGAACGCGAAGTCGCCTTGCGTACGATGGCCATCGGTGACCACCGCGACCCAGTGCACCGAATAGCGGCCGCTCGTCAGCTGAGGCAGCGCAAGGTGCATCTCGCGGGCGTCCGCGCTATCGACCGTCGACGCGGTCGAAGTCGCAGGCTTGCCGCTTGTATCGGCGAGTGTGATCTTGCTGAACGCAGGCTCGAGCGGCTCGGTGAAATGGATGGTCAAGTCGGCGGGCGCGACGGCCTCGGCGTTCGCGGCCGGCACGCTCGAGATCAGGTGCGCATGCGCGAACGCGGTGGATGACATGGCCAGCGCCACCGCGCCGGACATCAACGCTCGCAGCGTCGATGAGGAGAAATCGAATAGCTTCATGTGGGGCCGATAGCGGATGAGAACGAACGAAACAGAGCCGGGCCGACGACGCGCATCGTCTGCACGACGGCCGGCGAGCCCGGAAGTGTACGCTTCGATGGCGCGCACGGGGATCGGTTCAACCTTGCTTGATGAGACAACGATATTGACCACGACGCACGACGCAACTGAAGTCCGAAACTGGCAGACGCGACACACTGTCGCATGGTGGTCACACCTGGAACCGCATCTAATGCGGCAAATAGGCACCATCACCCTTCGATGATAGAATGCTGCGTCGCCGCAGCGACGGCTGTCCTTCACACCGAGCCGCCCGAAGTTCGGTCAGGTCCCCGATTCTGATGGAGTTACGCGTGTCTTCAAGACGCCTCTTCCGCCCGTTGCTTGCCCTTCTGCTGATCGGCTCCGCGGGTGTCTATAGCGCTGCGAAAGCGCAGACTCAACCGAAGGCCCCCGACACGATGGAAGCGCGCGTGCAAGGCTGCACGGCTTGCCACGGCTCGCATGGGCAAGGCACCGACAACGATTACTTCCCGCGTCTTGCGGGCAAGCCGGCGGGATATCTGTTCAATCAGTTGCAGAACTTCCGTGAAGGGCGCCGCAAGTACCCGCCGATGAACTACCTCGTCACGTATCTCTCCGACGACTACCTGCATCAGATCGCCAACTTCTTCTCGCAGCAGCGCCCACCGTATCCGACGCCGGCCAAGCCGACGGCCTCCGCCTCCACGCTCGCGCGCGGTGAGCAGATCGTGCTGCATGGTGATGCGAACAAGCAGGTGCCCGCTTGCGCGGCCTGCCACGGCAAGGCGCTGACCGGTATGGAACCGGCGATCCCGGGTCTCGTCGGCCTGCACGCCGACTACATCAGCGCGCAGCTCGGCTCATGGCGTTCGGGCACGCGTCGTGCGATCGCACCGGACTGCATGCACACCATCGCCACGCGCCTTAGCGACGAAGACGTGAACGCCGTCGCGGCCTGGCTTGCCACGCAGCAGGCTCCGCAAAACCCCGTGCCGGCTCCGGCCCGCTCCTTGAAGACTCCGCTTGCCTGCGGCAGCGAACCGCAATAAGGCGCCGGGAGAGACATTCAAATGAAACGCAAGTCTTTGTTCGCCCTGTCGGCAGTCGTCGTGGTCGCGGCCGCCGCACTCGTTCCCGTCCTGTGGTCGGGCGGCGACCATCTGCATAGCAGCGGCGCAGCCGTCGCGGCAACGCCCGCGGACCAGGCCGACCTGATCAAGAAGGGCGAGTACCTCGCCCGCGCGGGCGACTGTATCGCCTGCCACACCGTGCGCGGCGGACAGCCGTTCGCCGGCGGCCTGCCGATGGCCACGCCGTTCGGCACGATGTTCACGCCGAACATCACGCCTGACGACCAGTACGGCATCGGCAAGTGGACCCAGGACGACTTCTATCGCGCGATGCACACCGGCCGCTCGAAAGATGGCAGTCTGCTCTATCCGGGCTTCCCGTTCACGAGCTACACGAAGGTCACGCGCGCCGACTCCGACGCGATCTACGCGTACCTGCGCTCGGTCACGCCGGTCAACGTACCGAGCCGTCCGCACGAACTGAAATTCCCGTTCAACCAGCGCAACATGCTGATCGGCTGGCGCACGCTGTTCTTCCGTGAAGGCGAGTTCAAGCCGGACCCGACCAAGTCGGTCGAATGGAACCGCGGTGCGTATCTGGTCGAAGGCCTCGGCCACTGCGGCATGTGCCATACGTCGATCAACGCGATGGGCGGCCCGGTCAGCTCGGCGGCTTTCGCGGGCGGTCTGATTCCGCTGCAGAACTGGTATGCGCCGTCGCTGACGTCGAACAAGGAAGCCGGCCTCGGCGACTGGGACCTGAGGGACATCGCCGACCTGCTGAAGACCGGCGTGTCGACCCGCGGCGCGGTGTTCGGTCCGATGGCCGAAGTGGTTCACAACAGCCTGCAGTATTTGTCGACCGAAGACATCAACGCGATGGCGACGTACCTGAAGACGATTCCGCAGAAGAGCGAAGCACCGGAACCGCTGCAGCTCGAAACCTCGGAAAAGTTCGGCGGCGAACTGCTGAAGCAAGGCCAGAAGATCTACGCTGACAACTGCGCGAAGTGCCACGAAGACAATGGTCTCGGCCGCCCGCCGGCATTCCCGCCGCTCGCGAACAACCAGTCGATCCAGATGCCGTCGGCGGTCAACCCGATCCGCATGGTGCTGAACGGCGGTTATCCGCCGAGCACGGACGCGAACCCGCATCCGTACGGCATGCCGCCGTTCGCACAGTCTCTGTCGAATCAGGAAGTCGCAGCGGTCGTGACGTACATCCGTATGTCCTGGGGCAACCACGGTACGGCCGTGTCGCCACAGCAAGTGGCCGAGTTGCGTTCGGCGCCGCTCGACTAAGCAGGGTTCGACGTACCCTGGGCGCGGCCTGCGAGTTTCGCGGCCGCGCCCTTCGTTTTTTCAGGACCGGTATCATGTGGGCCTGTTTGTGTTGGTGGTCGCCTTCGTGGGACCGTGCGGGAGGAAAGAGTCGTGCCCTTTGGTGAGCGTTTGAACAGCATTACCCATCTCGTCGGCGCCGTGCTGTCGGTGGTGGGGCTGGCGGCGCTCGTCACGATGGGCGCGCTCGCTGGCGACGCGTACAAGGTCGTCAGCTTCAGCGTGTATGGTGCGATGCTGTTCGTGCTGTATGCGATCTCGACGCTGTATCACAGCGTCAGCCATGCGCGACTGAAGGCGATTCTGCAGAAATGCGATCATTCGGCGATCTACCTGCTGATCGCCGGCAGTTACACGCCGTTCACGCTTGTCACGTTGCGTGGACCGTGGGGCTGGTCGCTATTCGGCGTGAGCTGGGGGCTCGCTGCCCTCGGCATCGTGCAGGAACTCACGCTCGGGCGACGCACCCGCAGCGTGTCGATGGTGCTGTATGTGTTGATGGGATGGCTCGCGCTCGTAGCTGTCCGCCCGCTGGTGCAGGCATTGCCGGCCGCGGGTACCGCGTGGCTCGTGGCCGGCGGCGTCATCTACAGCGCCGGCATCTATTTCTTCATCAACGACGAGCGCATCCGCCACGGACATGGTATCTGGCACCTGTTCGTACTGGCGGGCAGTCTGTGTCAATTCGTCAGTGTCGCGCGCTATGTCGCGTGACGTTCCACGGCGACGAATTGCAACTTAAGGCCAGTCGACGTGTCTGCATAGCGCGTTGAAACCATTCGGCACATCTGTGAACGTGCCGCCGATTTCTCCGTGAACGGAACCGGGCTGCGGCCTCGCACACGCCATGCGGGCGTGTCGATGCCGCGCTGGTTGTTCCGCGTTGGGGTCCTATGGGCTCAGCGGGGCCGTTCGCGAAACTGCATTGCAAAGAGCTTTTATGTCTTTTGATTCCCTCGGCTTGTCCGAACCGCTGGTCCGCGCTGTCAATGAACTCGGCTATACCAGCCCGACTCCGATCCAGACTCAGGCGATCCCGGCCGTGCTCAACGGCGGCGATCTGCTCGCCGGCGCGCAAACCGGCACCGGCAAGACCGCCGGCTTCACGCTGCCGATCCTGCAGCGCCTGAATTCGATGTCGCCGGCCGCCGGCGGCAAGCGCGTGGTGCGCGCGCTGATCCTCACGCCGACGCGCGAACTCGCCGCGCAGGTCGAAGAAAGCGTGCGTGCGTACGGCAAGTATCTGAAGCTGAAGTCGACCGTGATGTTCGGCGGTGTCGGCATCAATCCGCAGATCGATGCGTTGAAGCGCGGCGTCGATATCGTCGTCGCGACGCCGGGCCGTCTGCTCGATCACATGCAGCAGAAGACCATCGACCTGTCGCATCTCGAGATTCTCGTACTCGACGAAGCGGACCGCATGCTCGACATGGGCTTCATCCACGACATCAAGCGCGTGCTCGCGAAGCTGCCGCCGAAGCGCCAGAACCTGCTGTTCTCGGCGACCTTCTCCGACGAGATCAAGGCGCTCGCCGACAGCCTGCTCGATTCACCGGCGCTGATCGAAGTCGCGCGCCGCAACACGACGGCCGAAACGGTCGCGCAAAAGATTCACCCGGTCGATCGCGACCGCAAGCGCGAGCTGCTCACGCATCTGATCCGGCAGCACAACTGGTTCCAGGTGCTCGTGTTCACGCGCACCAAGCACGGCGCGAACCGCCTCGCCGAGCAGCTGACGAAGGACGGCATCAGCGCGCTCGCGATCCACGGCAACAAGAGCCAGTCGGCCCGCACGCGCGCGCTCGCCGAGTTCAAGGACGGCACGCTGCAGGTGCTGGTGGCAACCGACATCGCGGCACGCGGCATCGATATCGATCAGCTGCCGCACGTGGTCAACTTCGATCTGCCGAACGTGCCGGAAGACTACGTGCACCGCATCGGCCGCACGGGTCGCGCAGGCGCGACGGGCGAGGCGGTGTCGCTCGTATGCGTCGATGAACTGCAGTTGCTGAAGGACATCGAGAAGCTGATCAAGCGTCCGGTCCCGCAGGAAGTGATCGCCGGTTTCGAGCCGGACCCGACCGCGAAGCCGGAGCCGATCCAGCGACGCGGCCAAGGTGGCGGCGGGCGTTCGCAGCGCCAGGGACAAGGCGCGGGGCGTCGTGACGGCGCTGCTGGTGGTGGCGCATCGGCCAAGCCGGCTCAAGGCTCCGGTCAGCGTTCGGGACAGCGTGCGTCGAATGCTCAGCCCGCGCCGCGGCCGCAAGGTGCGAAGCCGGCCGGCAATGGCGGTCAGCCGCGTCGCGATACTCAGCGGCACGACGATCGGCCGCGTGCCGCCGCGCATGATGGCGCTCCCGCGCACCACGCGCCGCGCAAGCCGCAAGGCAATCGTTCGCCCAACGGCAATCCGGGCGCGTTGCTCGGCGGCGGCGTGAAGCGCAACGATGCGCCGCGTGGCGGGCAACCGTCGCGCAACGGCGACGGCGGCCGTTAAGCGTCGCTCGGCCTAAGGGCTGCCAGCGTCCGTACCAGCCGTTAGCACTTCCCTGCTCGAAGACTAACGGCTGCTCGCGGCGGCAGCCCGCTTCAAATGCTCGATCTGCTGTTCCCATCGCTCGAGCACTGCACTCCCCTCTCCCTGCAATTCGAACGTGATGCCGCCCGTCAGGCGCGCATAACGGACGCTTTGCGCTTCCGCTGTGTCGATCGAGCCGAGCAGATAGACGAGGCCGCTGTCATCGCCCGCAACACCGGGCAGCGGCGCGATACGCAATTGCACCTGATAGAACGCCGCATCGCATACAAAGCTCAGCGCCGCGCGCCCGCTTTGCGCAATCGCGCCCGTCGCGCGCGCCTGCGGCCATAGCGCAATGCACAGCGTGCGCGAGTCGGGTGCATAGAGTTCGCCGACGCTCAACAGCGACGTGCGCACGTGCCCGTTCGCATCGACGCTCAGCAGCGACGCGGTGAAGCCCACCTTGTCCGCAAGCGACGAACCGTCGAACAACGCGCGCACGTTGGCCGGCCATTCGTCGAACACATTCTGTTCGAGCGGACGCGCGGACGGTGATGCGGAGGAGGAATCGTTCATGCCATCGATCCAGTCGAAGTAGTGGGTAAAGCTCAATCATGCCTCGAAAAAAGCAAAGCCCGCTGATGCGGGCTGATGCGGGCTTTGCTCTGTGATTCGCTTTCAAGGCTCAGCGAAAGAACACATGCTGCGTGATCTTCGCGAGCGGATAATGCACACCCGGCTGAATGCGCGCCGGCAGATCGAGCGGCTTGAGCAGCATCTTCACGCACATGTCGGCGGACAGATTGCGCCGCACCAGCTTATTGATGCGCGCCGCGCGCTCGCGGTTATATGCGGAGTCGTGCACGCGCTCCGGATAGCGAATCGCGAACACGTGGCGCAATGCGATCTCCGAATCTTCGTTCTTGATTTCCATCACGCGACGCATCAACGCGCCGAGCACCGCGAGCCGGCCGTTGCCCTCGATCCGGTTGTACTTCTTGAAGTACTTGAAAAAATGCTTGTAATGACGGACTTCGTCGGTGCGGATGTTGTCGGTGATCTGCTTGAGCACCGCCTCATCCGAGCATTCGTTGATCGCTCGATACAGTGTCGCGGTACCCGTTTCGACTACGCAACGCGCGACCATCTCGAGCGCCCGGGTCTTTTCGAAATCGTCGACCGAGCAAGTCAGCGAATACTCGCCCATGAAATTGCGGAACGCGGTATGCCAGTCGAACTCGGGCCATACATACGCGATATAGGTCTGCAGCGCCCGGCCGTGCTGCATTTCCTCGGGCTCCCACTCGTGGTTGAGCCAGGCCGAGACCTCAGGGTCGTCGTTGAAAAATGTACTCAGATTGCTGGTGTAGAGATCAGTGCCGCTTTCGATGAACGATGCCGCGCACAGCAACAGCAGCAGGTCTTCGTTGGCAGCGGCCTTCTGCCGGTCGATGCGCGTCAGATCGATGTCCTCGATCCGCCAGGGCATGACATGGTTCAGCTCCGTGTGCATTGTGTCTTGCTCCCATGCTGTACCGACCCGTGGAGTTCTTCGCAACCGCCCCCGCGCTCGCCGTGATGTTCTCCGTGCCGGATACAACGCCGTGAATTAGAGTTGGGCCCTTGTACTCTGCATGTTAGCCGGAGATATCCGACCATGCAGTTCACACAGCACAGACCATGCCGCAACGACGCAGTTCCGAAATCTTGCAGCGGATTAAAAACGACGTCCGCAAGCCAAAAAAAAACCAGCCCAAAAGGCTGGCTTTTCGGACACACACCACGTCCGGCGGATTGTGGACACGGGCGCCCCAGGTGGCCCCTCTTCCTCAGGCAGGTTGTACCTCGCCCGAGACGGGACGCACACGACGCATGCGCAGCGCGACGATGATCAGCGATGCGCCCGAAAGCACCGCCGCAAGCAGCACGTAATAACTCGGCGCGAGTTTGTCGCCGGTCAGATGAATGAAGGTTTCGACGATGGTCGGCGCGAAGCCGCCGAAGATCGTCACGCCGAGGCTGTAACCAATTGAAAGGCCAGTCGAGCGTACCTGGGTCGGGAAGATCTCCGACATAAGCGCGGGCATCGGCCCGGAGTACGAGGCCTTGAAAATACCGGCGACGCCTTGCAGCACGAGCAGCCAGCCAATCGTCGGATGTGCCTGCAACCATGCGAACATCGGATAGATCAGCAGGCCCATCAGGATCGACGTGCTCAGCATGATGCGAATTCGGCCGATGCGATCGGACAGCGCGCCCATGATCGGCGAGAAGATGAACTGCATGCCGCCGTTCAGCACGACCACGCCGAACGAGGCGGCCGCCGCCATATGCAGCTGCTTGACCGCGTAGAGCGGCATATAGAGCTGCAGCACGTACACCCCGACCGTCGACTGCGCAACGATGCCGATCGCGAGCAGCAGGTTGACCCACTGATTCGAGAACGACGGGTCCTTCGATCCGTTCACGGCCTTGCGCTCACCGGCCGCTTCGCTCGCCGCGCGCTCTTCACGCAATGCGAGGAATTCGGGTGTCTCGTCGAGATGCGAGCGGATGTAGTAGCCGACCGGCCCGACCAGCAGACCGAACACGAACGGCACACGCCAGCCCCAGCTGTTCAGGTGCTCGGCCGGCAGCCACGCGGTCAGCAGCGAACCGAAGGCGGCCGCGGTGATCGCCGCGAGACCCTGGCTCGCGAACTGCCAGCTCGCGTAGTAGCCGCGCCGCGTCGCGCTGTGTTCGACCATGAACGCGGTCGCGCTGCCGAACTCGCCGCCGACCGCGAAGCCCTGCACGAGCCGCGCGAACAGCACCAGCAGCGGCGCCGCGAGACCGATCGTCGAAAACGGTGGCATCACGGCCATCGTGAAAGTACCGAGCATCATCAGCGCGATCGCGAGCGTCAGCGCCGCTTTGCGGCCCTTGCGGTCGCCGTACACGCCGAGCACGATCGCGCCGAGCGGGCGCATCAGGAACGAGATGCCGAAGGTGGCGATCGCGAGCAGCGTCGACAGCCACTCGTCCTGCATCGGGAAGAACTGTTTCGCGATGATCGTCGCAAAGTAGCCATAAACCAGGAAGTCGAACCACTCGAGCGCGTTGCCAATCGACGACGAGAAAACGATCCGCCGCACCATCGCTTTCGAAAGCGGCGCGGCGTGAGGCGAAGCACTTGTCGAATGCGACGCGGGGGTGTTCATGATGGTCTCCTGCGTGTCTGCTGCGTGAAAGCTGTGTCGGGCGCGGCTTCGCCTGCATCGGCGAGGCGGCTGGTGGGCGCGCATTGGCGCGGCATACGGAATGCCGCGCGTTCGTCGCCTGTTGCCCGGGTGTCTGAGCTGAGCTCCGGTGTGGAGCTCAGCTCCGCGCGTTGCCTCGTCGTGGCCTAGAAGCCGGCCGCCAGACCGTCGCGGCGGCTGTCGCTGGCCGCCACGTAGCCGCGCTCCGGCTCGTTGCGATCGAGCTTCCAGATGAACTGGCCGGAGCCGAAGTCCATGTACGGATCGTCGACCGACTTGATCGTGTGGCCGAGCTTCTGCAGGCCCTCGGTGGTCTTCGGATCGAGCGTCGACTCGATATCGACCGTGAAGTCGCGGTTGACCTTCCAGCGCGGCGCATCGCACGCGGCCTGCGGCTGCTGTCCGTAGTCGAGCATGCGCACCACGGTCTGCAGATGGCCTTGCGGCTGCATGTCGCCGCCCATCACGCCGAAGCTCATCACCGCTTCCTGCTGGCCGTTCACCTGCTGCGTGAGGAATGCCGGAATGATCGTGTGGAACGGCCGCTTGCCGCCCTCGACGACGTTCGGCGACTTCGGGTCCATCGAGAAGCCGCAGCCGCGGTTCTGCAGCGCGATGCCGCTGTCGGGCACCACGACACCCGAGCCGAAGCCCATGTAGTTGGACTGGATGAAGCTCACCATCATGCCGCTCTCGTCCGCGGCCGACAGGTAGATCGTGCCGCCCGCCTTCGGCATGCCGAAGTCGAAGTGCGTCGAGCGCTTCGGATCGATCAGCTTCGCGCGTGAACTCAGATACGCGTCGTCGAGCATCTGCTCGGGCGTGACTTCCATCGAGCGCGGATCGGCGACGTAGCGATACACATCGGCAAACGCGAGCTTCATCGCTTCGATCTGCAGATGCTGCGACTCGACGCTGTCGACCTTCAGCGACTTCACGTCGAACTTTTCCAGGATGCCGAGCGCAACCAGCGCCGCGATGCCTTGGCCGTTCGGCGGAATCTCGTGCACGGTGTAGCCGCGATAGTCCTTGCCGATCGGCTCGACCCAGTCAGCGCGGTAGTTGCGCAGATCGTCGGCGCTCAGCGCGCCGCCGCCTGCGCGCGCGAACACGGCGATCCGCTCGGCGATCTCGCCTTCGTAGAACGCGCGCGGGCCTTGCTCGGCGATGAGGCGCAGCGTCTTCGCATGACCGGGGAAGCGCACCAGCTCGCTGACCTCGGGCGCACGGCCGCGCGGCATGAAGGTTTGCGCGAAGCCCGGCTGGTCCTTCAGCTCAGGCACCGCGGCTGCCCACTTGTAAGCGACGATGCTCGCCACCGCGTGACCGCGCTCGGCGATTTCGATGGCCGGCTCCATCAGGTCGGCGAACGGCAGCTTGCCGAACTTCTGGTGCAGCGCTTCCCAGCCGGCGATCACACCCGGCACGGTGACCGCATCCCAGCCGCGCTTCGGCTGCTGCGCGAGGCCGTTTTCCTCGCCGTATTTGCGCTTGAAGTAATCGACGTTCCACGCGGCCGGCGCTACGCCCGACGCGTTCAGACCATGCAGCTTCTTGCCGTCCCACACGAGCGCGAACGCGTCGCCGCCGAGGCCGCACGACACCGGCTCGACCACCGTGATCGCGGCGGCGGCCGCGATGGCCGCATCGACGGCATTGCCGCCTTTCCACAGCATGCGCAGCCCGGCCTGCGCGGCGAGAGGGTGCGAGGTCGAAACGATATTGCGTGCGAATACGGGCAGACGTTGCGTCGGATAAGGGTTTTGCCAGTTGCTGAAGCCAGTCATGTCGAACACTCTCGAAAGCGCGGCCGGCACGAAAAAGTCGCCGGACATCAGGGGAAAGGTTGTATAGCAGGTAAATCGCGAAACCCAGGATTGCATCGCGAAGCGCGTCAAAAAACAAATTCATTTATCAAATGAATAAATGCGAAATGCGCCTGAATCGGGGTTCGAGCAGATTCGGAGTGCTCTCGGCAAATTCCAGCGGATCGCGCGGGTTGGCGGACAGGGGGCACGATGGTCTTACAATAGCCGCAACCGCGTTCGTCGGCAGCCGGCTTTCGGCCAGCCGCCTGATGACGACGACGGACCGCGCCGACACAACAGCCACGACACACCACACATGACACGAGACCCCCGCCTGACTCTCAACGCCCGGCAACAGGAATTGCTGGAGTGGGTGCAACGCGACGGCTTCGTGACCGTGGACGACCTCGCGAGCCACTTCGACGTCACCCCGCAGACGATCCGCCGCGACGTCAACTGGCTCGCCGATATGAATCTGCTGCGCCGCTATCACGGCGGCGCCAGTCTGCCGACCAGTTCCGAGAACGTCTCGTACACCGCGCGCCAGCGCATGTTCCATGAAGAGAAGCGACGCATCGCGGCGCTGGTAGCCACTCACATTCCGGACCAGGCATCGCTGTTCATCAACCTCGGCACGACCACCGAGGAAGTGGCACGCGCGCTGAACCGCCACCGCGGCTTGCGCGTGATCACGAACAATCTGAACGTCGCGAGCATGATGAGCGGCTACCCGGACTGCGAAGTGCTGGTGACGGGCGGCATCGTGCGACCGTGGGACAAGGGCATCGTCGGGGAACTGGCGATCGACTTCATCCGCCAGTTCAAGGTCGATTTCGCGATCATCGGCACGTCGAGCATCGAAACGGACGGTACGCTGCGCGATTTCGATACGCGCGAAGTGCGTGTCGCCGAGGCGATCATCGAGCACGCGCGCACCGTTTTCCTCGCCGCCGATCACTCCAAGTTTGGCCGTCCCGCGCTAGTTCGCCAAGGACATCTCGAGCAGATCGACGCGCTGTTCACCGACGCCGCCCCACCCGCCGACATGGCCGAGGCTCTGAACGCCGCGAATTGTCAAATCTACATCGCCGGATAATTCCAGGCGTTCTCCGCCATGCTGCGGTGCACGCAAAACCTCGCGTGAAATCAAGAATTTGGCTGCAGGGCCGGACCGCCTATCGCGCGGCCAATTGTCAAATGGAAAATTTACGGGGACCAGGTTGGCGTTTCATCGGTGCTCGCCTACACTCCAGTTCCCCAGCGTACGTTGCGAGTTTCGCACGGCGTCGGTTGTCTGAATCTGTCGTGTAAGCCGTACCTCCCGCCCTGATCTTTAGCGGACCCCCGCCCCGGCCTACCGGTCGACTGCAAGGCTGTCCGCAATTTGCTGACATGGAGAGAACGATGCTGAGTCCGCATGAATTCGCCACGTTGTTGCTCGTCAAGGACGCCCCCAACCAGGTCGAAATGGACCGAGAAGAACTCGATGCGTTGCTCGAACGCCAACTGGTGCAACTCGAACGCCTCGCATCGGGCAACGAAGAATGGCGCGTGACGGAAACCGGCGACACCGCATTGCGGGCCATCAAACGTTATTCGTGAGTTTTCCCTGCAGTTGACAGCGGGCCGCCTTTGCGGCCCTTTGTTGTGCGCATCTCATTTACACAGTAAATTCACGCGACGGACTTCCCGCCCTCGCGTATGCCCAAGACGCTCTCCGCCGACGACATCCAGCAGTTTCGCGAAGCGATGCGACGCGTCGCGGAAAACGCGTTTGCGACCCGCGGCGCACAAGGCGTGACGATGCGCGAGCTGGCGAAGGAGCTCGGCTGCAGCGCGATGACACCGTATCGCTATTTCCGCGACAAGGAAGAAATTCTGGCGATGGTCCGCGCCGCCGCTTTCAACCGCTTCGCCGCGCGCCTCGAAGCGGCCGCGAAAGCGATCCCGGCGGGCGCCCCCGCCATCGATCACAGCGCCGTCAGCCGGGCCTATGTCGACTTCGCGCTCGATGAGCCGCACGCCTATCGTTTGATGTTCGATCAGACGCCGCAACAGCAAGGCGCTTACCCCGAGCTGGCCGCGGCGTCGCAACGCGCGTGGCGCCTGCTGGAAGCGCACTTCGAGCGGCTCGTCGAGGCGGGTGTTCTCGAAGGCGATCCGCGTCTGATCGGCTACGCGTACTGGACGAGCCTGCACGGCTTCACGATGCTCGCGCTCGCGAACCAGTTGCCGCCGCCGGCGGCCCGACAGGCCGATTCCGCCGACGACGGCGCACATGAGCCGTCGCGCGAAGCGGTGTTCGCGCAGATCCTGCGCATGCTGTGGCGCGGAGCGTTGGCGCCGCAAAAGTGAACTGGTGCGCCTGACAGGCGGCGCGAGAGTCGGGCCCACCAGTCAACCCGCTGCCACTTAGCCGCTACGCAAGGTCGGGTCGACAGTCGCCCGCCAGCTGAGCGCCCTTGCGCGCTGCTCGTTGAAGAACGCGACCCACTGGTTGCGCACCTTCGGATCGCTGCTCGTCCCCTCGCTCGCATGGCGCTGCGCGATCGACGCCTGGAACGCGCAGAAGTCGTCGTTCGACAACCGGCCGCGCCGGTTCGCCACATAGGCATCGAAGAACGTCTCGTAGACGATCTGCGCGTCGTGGCCGTAGTCGACGGTCTGCGGCGAGCACATCTTCTGCAACGCCTCGAACGACGTCGCGCCCCTCGTCCCTTCCAGACTCGGCGTACTCACGCATCCTGCCAGAAGCGCGGCAGCGCCGATCATCAAAAATCCTCGCATTCATCACCTCGAAATGGCTGCTGCCAAGAGTATCGTCCGCGCTCGCGCGTTACGCCACTCGGTCGCGATTCGATCCACGTTCGTGCAAATCAAGCGAACTTTACTTTTTCGAATATGTTCATTAAAGTTCGAAAACGAACATGATTCGTTCAATTTGCTTTCCAACTGACTTCCAGATTCGATCCAGAGGGCTCAGCAGGTGACGCAAGGCACGAAATACGATTTGCTCGTCGTCGGTGGCGGGATCAACGGCGCCGGCATCGCCCGCGACGCGGCCGGCCGCGGCCTGTCGGTGCTGCTGTGCGAGCAGGACGATCTGGCCGCGCACACGTCGTCGGCGAGCACCAAGCTGATCCACGGCGGGCTGCGCTACCTCGAGTACCGCGAGTTCGGGCTCGTGCGCAAGGCGTTGCAGGAGCGCGAAACGCTGCTGCGCGCGGCGCCGCACATCATCTGGCCGCTGCGCTTCGTGATGCCGCACATGCCCGAGCTGCGCCCCGCCTGGCTGATCCGCGCGGGTCTGTTCCTGTACGACCATCTGGCTAAACGTGAACTGCTGCCGGGCTCGCGCGGCATCGTGATGAGCCGGCATCCGGCCGGCGCGCCGCTCGTCGACACGATCAAGCGCGGCTTCGTTTATTCGGACGGCTGGGTCAACGACGCGCGCCTCGTCGTGCTGAACGCGCTCGACGCGCACGAGCGCGGCGCGACCATCCTCACGCGCACGAAGCTGCTCAACGCCGTGCGCGCCGGCGGTGAGTGGCGCGCGCAACTGCAACGCGCGGACGGCACGACTCGCGACGTGCGCGCCGCCGCGATCGCGAACGCGGCGGGCCCGTGGGTCGGCGAGCTGCTGCAAGGCGCGCTCGGCCGGCCGTCGTCGCATAGCGTGCGGCTCGTCAAGGGCAGCCACATCGTCACGCGGCGCCTGTTCGAGCACGACCACGCATACATCGTCCAGAACCCGGACAAGCGGATCATCTTCGCGATTCCCTATGAGCACGACTACACGCTGATCGGCACGACCGACCTCGAATATCGCGGCGACCCGTCGCAAGTCGCGATCGACGCCAACGAAACGCAGTACCTATGCGATTCGATCAACCGCTACTTCAGGCAGAAGATCTCGCCCGCCGACGTGCGCTGGAGCTATTCGGGCGTACGCCCGCTGCTGGAGGACGAGAACGCGGACAATCCGTCGGCGGTCACGCGCGACTACTCGCTCGAACTCGATGCGCCCGCGAACGAGGCGCCGCTGCTGTCGGTGTTTGGCGGCAAGATCACGACGTTTCGCAAGCTCGCCGAGCAGGCCGTCGATACGCTCACCGACGCGCTGCACCACGGCGCGCCCGCGTGGACCGCCGACGCGCCGCTGCCGGGCGGCGACATCGCGCAGGCGAACTTCAATCGCTTCCTCGGCGAGTTCTCGCGCGAACATGCGTGGCTGCCGGCATCGCTCGCGCATCGGCTCGCGCGCGCGTATGGCACGCGCGCGAATCGCGTGATCGGCTCGGCGCACTCGCGCGCCGAACTCGGTCGCGAGTTCGCGCCGGGTCTGCACGAAGCCGAGCTGATTTATCTGCGCGATACCGAATGGGCGCGTACCGCGCAGGACGTGCTGTGGCGGCGCTCGAAGCTCGGCCTGCATGTCGAGCCGGGCACGCTCGAGCAAATCACGCGCGACATCGACGCGTGGTTCGCGCGCGAACCGGTCCGGCAGAGCGCCTAGGCGACGCGGCAGACGACACCCGGCGAGCGGAGCCGGCCACCCACCGCAGCTTCGGCTGGACGACGCCGGCACGCACCCTCAAACTATGGCGGCTCGCTCACAACAACACGCCGCTCGCATCGCCGGCCAAACGATCCGGCGATCCATAACATGCATGGAGAAGAGACAATGCAGGATCAGTACGTCCTCGCGCTTGACCAAGGCACCACCAGCTCACGCGCAATGCTGTTCGACCGGCGCGGCAACGTCGTGTCGAGCGCGCAAAAGGAATTCCAGCAGATCTACCCGCAGCCTGGCTGGGTCGAGCACGATCCGCGGGAAATCTGGTCGACCCAGGCCGGCGTCGCCGCCGAGGCGGTCACGCGAGCCGGCATGAACGGCACGTCGATCGCGGCGATCGGCATCACGAACCAGCGCGAAACCACGATCGTGTGGGATCGCGAAACCGGCCAGCCGATCTACAACGCGATCGTCTGGCAGGACCGCCGCACCGCCGACTTCTGCGACGAACTGAAAGCGCAAGGTCTGGAAGCGAGCGTGCGCGCGAAGACCGGTCTGCCGATCGACTCGTACTTCTCGGCGACCAAAATCCGCTGGATTCTCGACAACGTCGAAGGCGCGCGCGAAAAAGCGCGTCAGGGCCGGCTCGCGTTCGGCACCGTCGACAGCTGGCTCATGTGGAATTTTACGAAGGGCGCGCTGCACATCACCGACGTAACCAACGCGTCGCGCACGATGCTGTTCAACATCCACACGCTGAAGTGGGACGACGAACTGCTCTCCGCACTCGACATTCCGCGCAACATGCTGCCGGAAGTGCGGCCGTCGTCGGAGGTGTACGGACCGACGGTGACCACCGTGTTCGCATCGAAGATTCCGCTCGCGGGCATCGCCGGCGATCAGCACGCCGCATTGTTCGGCCAGATGTGCACCGAGTCCGGCATGGTCAAGAATACCTACGGCACCGGCTGCTTCCTCGTGATGAACACGGGCGCCAAACCGATCGAATCGAAGAACAATCTCGTCACGACGATCGCCTGGCAGATCGGCGAGCGTATCGACTACGCGCTCGAAGGCAGCATCTTCATCGCCGGCGCGGTGGTGCAGTGGCTGCGCGACGGCCTCGGCATCATCAGGAGCGCGGCCGAAATCGAAACGCTCGCGCGCAGCGTGCCGCATTGCGACGGCGTGTATCTCGTGCCTGCGTTCGCCGGCCTCGGCGCTCCGCACTGGAACGCGCATGCGCGTGGCACGCTGTTCGGGCTCACGCGCGGCACGACCTCCGCGCATATCGCGCGTGCGGCGCTCGATTCGATCGCGTATCAATCGCTCGATGTGCTGAAGGCGATGGAAGCCGACTCGGGCATTCGTATCGGCGAGCTGCGCGTGGATGGCGGCGCCTGCGCGAACAATCTGCTGATGCAGTTCCAGGCCGACATCCTCGGCGTCGACACGGTGCGCCCCCAGGTGTCGGAGACGACCGCGCTAGGCGCCGCCTATCTGGCCGGTCTCGCGGTCGGCTACTGGAAGGATATCGACGAGTTGAAGAGCCAGTGGAAGCTCGAACATCGCTTCACACCGGCGCGGCCGCACGCGGAGATCAGGACCTGCCTCGATGGCTGGCAGCGCGCGATCCGCGCGGCGAAGGCCTGGGCCGATACACCGTAAGGTCGTAAGGCCGCGGGCACGCAGAACATCGAAAGGACGTGGTCCGAAAGCACGTATGATGTCGCT
This sequence comes from Paraburkholderia sp. BR13444, assembly GCF_040948755.1. Lineage (NCBI taxonomy): Bacteria > Pseudomonadati > Pseudomonadota > Betaproteobacteria > Burkholderiales > Burkholderiaceae > Paraburkholderia > Paraburkholderia sp. BR13444. The sequence goes on from NZ_JBFPKM010000002.1 coordinate 828,374, forward strand.
TTTCACCCCGGCGAGCGGGCCCCGCAACTCGCCGCCCGCGCGCATTGCGCTTATCGTTTTTCAGGCATGATCGACCACCTCATCTGTGACTGCGACGGCGTGCTCGTCGACAGTGAAGTCATCGCCGATCGCGTGATGTTCGACACGCTGACGGCCACCTTCCCCGGCATCGATTTCGCCCCCGTCATCAAAACCGCGTTCGGCCAGCAAACCTCGCGCTTTCTCGCCGGCCTCGAAAAGCTGTTCGACATCACACTGCCCGCGAACTTCCTCGATGCGATCGAGCACAACGTCGAGCTCGCGCTCGCCGCGTCGCTCGGTCCGATCCACGGTGTGCGCGACGCGCTGCAGCGCGTGACGCTGCCGGCCGCAGTCGTGTCGAACAGCCGCATGACGCGTGTGAGCGCATCGGTGCGGCGGGCCGGTCTGCAGCAGATTTTCGGCGAGCGGGTGTTCAGCGCCGAGCAGGTCGCGCGGCCAAAGCCCTATCCCGATGTCTATCTGTTCGCGGCCACGTCGCTCGGCGTCGAGCCCGCGCGCTGCCTCGTCGTCGAAGACAGCGTCTCGGGCCTGAACGCGGCGCGCGCGGCCGGCATGAAGACGATCGCCTTCGTCGGCGCGAGCCATATTCCGGACGGCTATGCGGATGCGCTGCGCGCAATGGGCATCACGCGAATCATCAAGCATATGGATGAACTGCCGGCGCTGATCGACGCGGGCGTGCGCGGCGAGTTCGGCGACGTGCAGTCGTAGCGGTTTCGCGCAACGCCGATAAAAAAAGCCGGTTCTTCTTGCGAAGAACCGGCTTTTTGCGTCATGGCACTGCGTGCCGCTCGAAGCATGATGGCCCGTCAAGCCTCGGCCATCGCGCCCTCGCGCACCCGCGCGAGCGTCTCGCGAAACTCGACCAGCTCGGCGATCGTCAGCATCGGCAGATCATGTTGCGCGGCAAAGCGTTCGACGTCCGCACCGCGCGTCATCGTGCCATCGGCGTTCATCAGTTCGCACAGCACGCCGGCCGGCTTCAGGCCCGCGAGGATCGCGAGATCGACGGTGCCTTCGGTGTGGCCGCGCCGTGCCAGCACGCCGCCGGGCATCGCGCGCAGCGGGAACACGTGGCCAGGGCGCACGATGTCGGCGGGCGTGGCCGTATCGGCGATCGCAGCGCGGATCGTGGTCACGCGATCCTGCGCGGACACGCCGGTGCTGACGCCTTCGCGCGCTTCGATCGACACCGTGAACGCGGTGCCGTGACGGCTTTCGTTGTTGACGGCCATCGGCGGCAGTTCGAGCGCGCGGATCTTGTCGTCGGGCAGGCACAGACACACGATGCCGCTGCATTCGCGGATCAGAAGCGCCATCGTTTCGACCGACAAGCGCTCGGCCGCGACGATCAGATCGGCTTCGTTCTCGCGGTCGTGGTCGTCCTGCAGCACCACGGCGCGACCCTCGCGCAGTGCCTGCAAGGCGGCGGCGATACGCGGCGGAACGGCTTCGGTGGCAAGCAGAGGGAGATCGGCGAAGGCATCGTCTGCAATCGTCGACGGAGCGGGAAAAGTAGCAAAGGACATATTGAAACGCTCATCGCAAAAGTTGGGCGAAAAACGTTTCAGGGCATTGCAAACAGACTGACGCGCTGCCGCCTGGCACGCCGCACGAAAGCGGACGATCATCAGCCGCCCAAGCTACGGGCGGCATCGCGGAACGCACATGACTATCTGCACATCTTCTTCCATCCGGACTATCACCGTCGGCTCTGGCTTCTGACCAGATCTGCTGACCCCGCCGCAATCTCCGCTACTGCGAAGACCACTCGATGCGGGCGCTCGCGGGCTTGCCGGCTCACGCTGTCGCGCTGTCGGCCTACCGCCGGTGGGGAATTGCACCCCGCCCTGAAGACGCACTGATTGCCGGTTTGACCGGCCGGCGAAGCATACAACAGTCGCGCAAGCGCTGCAGCGCGACGAACAAAGACCCTACTGTCGGCGTTGGCCCTGCATCGACGCCCCGAGCTGCGCCAGAACCTCGAATGCCGTCGATTCTCAACCCGGCACGCCTTCGCGCGCAGCTTCATCGCGCGCGGCGCTCGCAGCCTGCACTTCCCAGCGCGGCGGCGTCTCAGCTCGCAGCGTCACGCGAAACGCGCGCGCCTCGGTGTCGCCGGGATTGCGCAGGCTGTGCGGCTGGTCGGCGTCGAACACGATCGCGTCGCCGGTCGCGAGCAGCTGGCGCTGGTCGTGCACGCTGACTTCGAGCGTGCCGTCGCTGACCACCAGATTCACCGTCGTGCCCGGCGCGCGGCGAATGCCCGCCTCCGTATGCAGCGGCGCGATCCGCAGCTCGTGAAACTCGGCGGCAATCGACTCGTCGTCGGGATACAGCGGGCGCACCGAGTAGCGCCCGTTCGCGCTGACCACGCGGGCCGAACGCTCGGCCGGCAGATGCTCGAAGCCGTTGGTCGCGTGACGCCGCAGGAACGCCGCCACCGACACCTTCAGCGCCGCCGCCACCTTGCACAGCACTTTGATCGACGGCACGCTGCGCGCCGACTCGATTTGCGCGAGCATCGCGCGCGACACGCCGGACGCGCGCGCCAGCGCATCGAGCGAAAGCTGGCGTTCGGCGCGCAGGCGCGCCAGATTCACGCCGACCAGCTGTTCGAGCGCATCGAACGGTTCGGCAGAGCGCGGCGCGGCGTTGGTATCGCCATCGGTCGAAGGATCGCGGACCAGCGCGAGCGGGGAATGCATATTGGCCTCCAGAGCGCCGCCCAGCGGCGCAAGAGCAGTAAGTGGAGGCAAGATAGCATCGGCTCTCGCCGCGCCCAACGAAGTTATCGTCACACTGTTATCAGCATGGCGGAGGCAAGCAACTGACGACTCACGCGCCTTGGGCGAGCGTGCGCGCGCTGCTCGATTTCCTCGCCGAGCGCTTCGCGCAGGTGTCGGATCAACCGGCAAGCCCGCTGGGACTGCCGCTGGAGCAGCCAATGAGCGCCTGATGAGCGCTAAAACCCCCGCAGCGTGAAGGGCTATAATATGCAGTTACGCTGCAAAGACACGCGCAAGCCGGCCATCAAGCGCCGCGCTGCCCCGCGCCGCGGCCTCCTTCACCTTTTTACGACGCCCCCAGGTTAACCACTGCGACCGGCGAAATTCGATGACCAAGAAAGTTTATGTAAAAACCTTTGGCTGCCAGATGAACGAGTACGACTCCGACAAGATGGTCGACGTGCTCGGTGCCGCTGAAGGCCTCGTCAAGACCGACACGCCGGAAGACGCCGACGTGATCCTGTTCAATACCTGCTCGGTGCGCGAAAAAGCGCAGGAAAAAGTCTTCTCCGACCTCGGCCGCGTGCGCGAGCTGAAGGACGCGAATCCGAATCTGATCATTGGCGTGGGTGGCTGCGTCGCTAGCCAGGAAGGCGCATCGATCGTCGCGCGCGCGCCGTACGTCGATATCGTGTTCGGTCCGCAAACGCTGCACCGCCTGCCGCAGATGATCGACGAGCGTCGCGCGAGCGGCCGCGCGCAGGTCGATATTTCGTTTCCTGAAATCGAGAAGTTCGATCACCTGCCGCCGGCGCGCGTCGAAGGTCCGAGCGCGTTCGTGTCGATCATGGAAGGCTGCAGCAAGTACTGCAGCTACTGCGTCGTGCCGTACACGCGCGGCGAGGAAGTGTCGCGTCCGCTCGACGACGTGCTGACCGAAATCGCCGGCCTCGCCGACCAGGGCGTGCGCGAAGTCACGCTGCTTGGCCAGAACGTGAACGCTTATCGTGGAAAATTCGGTGGCGCACTCACCTTGGGCTCGACCGAGATCGCCGACTTCGCGACGCTGATCGAATACGTCGCGGACATCCCCGGCATCGAACGGATTCGCTACACGACGTCGCATCCGAAGGAATTCACGCAGCGCCTGATCGACACTTATGCGAAGGTGCCGAAGCTCGTCAGTCACCTGCATCTGCCCGTGCAGCACGGCTCCGATCGCATCCTGATGGCAATGAAGCGCGGCTACACCGTGCTCGAGTACAAGTCCGTGATCCGCAAGCTGCGCGCGATCCGCCCGGATCTGTCGCTGTCGACGGACATGATCGTCGGCTTCCCCGGCGAGACCGAGGAAGACTTCGCGAAGATGATGGCGCTCGTCGAAGAGATGAAGTATGACACGAGCTTCTCGTTCATCTACAGCCCGCGCCCCGGCACGCCGGCCGCGAACCTGCACGACGACACGCCGCGCGAGGTGAAGCTGAAACGTCTGCAGCATCTGCAGGCCACGATCGAAGAGAACGTGCAGCGCATCAGCGACGCGATGGTCGGCAAGGTCGAGCGCATTCTGGTCGAGCGCCCGGCGCGCAAGGACCCGAACGAGCTCGCGGGCCGCACCGAGAACAACCGCGTCGTCAATTTCCCGGCGCCGGTGGCGTCGCATGCACGGCTGATCGGTCAGATGGTCGACGTGAAGATCGTGCACGCGTACCCGCACTCGCTGCGCGGCGAACTGGTGATGGTTCACGACGACAGCGCCGCCGTGACGCACTGAGCACGCTAAGCGCACTGACCGACATTCTGAGTATCGCAACCGACAGGATCGACTCACCGCCTTGAAGACCACTCAGCAGCATCTGGAATTCACCGCACCGCGCGATGACAACGCGCGGCTCGCCAACCTCTGCGGACCGCTCGACGAAAATCTGCGGCAGATCGAGCAGGCGCTTGACGTGACCCTGCAGCGCCGTGGCCACCGCATCACGATCCGCGGGCGCGGCGCGAAACTCGCGCTCACCGCGCTCGAAAACTTCTACAACAGCGCACGCGAGCCCTTGTCGGTCGACGACATCCAGCTCGCGCTCGTCGAAGTGCGCCATCCGGCGCGCCATCGTTCGAACGGCAACGGCAATGGCAATGGCGGCGACGCCGTCGACACGCGCTTCACCGGCAACCCCGATCATCCGTTCGACCAGCCCGCCGATGACAATGCGAGCGAAGACGACTTCGAGGAATACGGCCCGAAACTGTACACGCGGCGCGCGGATCTGCGCGGCCGCACGCCGGCGCAGCGCGAGTACCTGAAGCAGATCGTGTCGCACGACGTCACCTTCGGCGTCGGCCCGGCCGGCACCGGCAAGACCTACCTCGCGGTGGCCTGCGCGGTCGACGCGCTCGAGCGCGACCAGGTCAAACGCATCGTGCTGACGCGCCCGGCCGTCGAAGCAGGCGAGCGGCTCGGCTTTTTGCCGGGCGATCTGGCGCAGAAGGTCGATCCGTATCTGCGTCCGCTGTACGACGCGCTGTATGACCTGCTCGGCTTTGACAAAACCGCGAAGATGTTCGAGCGGCAGATGATCGAAATCGCGCCGCTCGCGTACATGCGCGGCCGCACGCTGAATCACGCGTTCATCATCCTCGACGAGGCGCAGAACACCACGCCCGAGCAGATGAAGATGTTCCTCACGCGGATCGGTTTCGGCTCGAAGGCGGTCGTCACCGGCGACACGACCCAGGTCGACCTGCCGCGCGGCCAGAAGAGCGGGCTGATCGAAGCGCAGCAGGTGCTCGCGAACGTGCGCGGCATCGCGCTCACGCGCTTCACGAGCGCGGACGTGGTGCGCCATCCGCTGGTCGCGCGAATTGTGGAGGCGTACGATGCGCATGCGCAGAAGTCGACCGCCGCGGCCGATTCGCGCTAAAGCGATGCGCTTCGCAGCGCGAGGCCCACGTGGCCTCGCCACCATGCCGCAAAAAACGACTGAGCCACGAACGCCACGCACAGAAACCGCATGAGCCGCACCCCAAAACTAACGCTGAGCCTGCAATTCCCCGCTGCCAAAGCCTGGCCGGAACACAAGGCGCTACTGCCGCGCGCGACGGTGGCCGGCTGGATCAAGGCGGCGCTGTTCGCAGACGGCGAACTGACGGTTCGCTTCGTCGACGCCGAAGAAGGCCGCACGCTGAACCGCACCTATCGCGGCAAGGATTACGCGACCAACGTGCTGACCTTCGCCTATGCCGAATCGGAAGACGACCCGGTGACGGGCGATCTGATTCTGTGCTGCCCGGTGATCGAGAAGGAAGCCGCCGAGCAGGGCAAACCGCTTGCCGCGCATTACGCGCACCTGCTCGTGCACGGCACGCTGCATGCACAAGGCTACGACCACGAGGTTGAAGAAGAAGCCGAGGAAATGGAGGCGATCGAAACCGAAATCCTCGCCAGGCTCGGCTTTCCGGACCCTTATCAATAGACGTCCCGGCCCCTCGTCCAACCGAACCCACCGTGAGCACTCCGTCCCCCGAAACCGAGATTCCTGTGCCCTGTCCGGACTACCCGCCGGTGCTCGGCGACTCGCGGCTTCTGACTGACGACGAACTGCGCGCGTCGCTTGAATGCACGTTGCGCGGCTGGGACCGCCAGAGCGATCTGTGGCTGTTCGGCTATGGCTCGCTGATCTGGAACCCGGGACTGCCCACCGTCGAAGCGATGCGCTCGAAGGTGCATGGCTATCACCGCGGCCTCTATCTGTGGTCGCGTGTGAATCGCGGCACGCCCGAGCAGCCCGGCCTCGTGCTCGCGCTCGATCGCGGCGGCTCGTGCACCGGCATGGCGTTCCGGCTCGCGGCCGATGGCTCGATGCCGCATCTCGAAGCACTGTGGCGCCGCGAAATGCCGATGGGCTCGTACCGTCCCGCGTGGCTGCCGTGCGTACTCGCGGACGGCCGGCGCGTCGACGCGCTCGCCTTCGTGATGCGCCGCGACGTGCCGAGCTACACCGGCAAGCTGCGCGACGACATCATTCAGACCGTGCTGGGCTGCGCGAGCGGCCGCTACGGCACGACTTTCGATTACGTAAGCCGCACCGTGCATGCGCTGCGCGAAAGCGGCATGCCGGACCGCGCGCTCGAAGCGCTGCTCGCGCGCTGCAAGCCGGCCGTGTAATTTCGTCATCTCGGCGAAAACCCCACCCGCGACTTTTTTGCCGGCGAGCGCTTTTGCCCGCGTAATCGGTTAGGATGATTCCACGCTCCGCCTTCGCGGCGCGGCCGTTTCACCTTGGCTTCACTCATCGCCAGGCCCGGCCGGACACGGTTCCGCCATGTGCCTGGTGTATCCTTAACGCTCTGTAACAGCGCGCCCAGTCTCGCCGGGCGCACTACCATGAACGACACGTATCCCAGTCGACGCCATACCGGACGCCATCTCGACAAACCGCAGGAAAAGCGCTCGCTGCTCGAACGCCTGACCGACTTCATCTCGCCCGAACCCGACTCGCGGGCCGAACTTCTGGAAATTCTGCAGGACGCGCATGAGCGCAACCTGATCGACGCCGACTCGCTGTCGATGATCGAAGGCGTGTTCCAGGTGTCGGAACTGAGCGCGCGCGACATCATGGTGCCGCGCGCGCAAATGGACGCGATCAACATCGCCGACAATCCCGCCGAATTCATCCCCTACGTGCTGGAGAAAGCGCATTCGCGCTATCCAGTCTACGAGGGCAATCGCGACAACATCATCGGCGTGCTGCTCGCGAAAGATCTGCTGCGCTACTACGCCGAAGAAGAATTCGACGTGCGCGGCATGCTGCGCCCGGCCGTGTTCATCCCCGAGTCGAAGCGGCTGAACGTGCTGCTGCACGACTTTCGCGTGAACCGCAACCACCTCGCGGTGGTCGTCGACGAATACGGCGGCGTCGCGGGCCTGATCACGATCGAAGACGTGCTGGAGCAGATCGTCGGCGACATCGAGGACGAATACGATTTCGACGAGGAAAGCGGCAACATCATCGCGTCGCCGGACGGACGCTTCCGGGTGCGCGCGCTAACCGAGATCGAGCAGTTCAACGACACCTTCGGCACGCATTATTCAGACGAAGAAGTCGACACGATCGGCGGGCTGGTCACGCATCACTTCGGCCGGGTGCCGCATCGGGGCGAGAAAGTGCGCCTCGACGATCTGATCTTCGAGATCCTGCGCGGCGACGCGCGTCAGATCCACATGCTGCTGGTGCGCCGCGACCCGCTCGCGGGCCAGCGCGAACGCGAGTCGCAGCACGTGCAGACCTGAACCGGCGGCTCGGGCCGATGCACGGCCCGAGCGCCCGCGCGTTGTTATTGCGGGCGCATGTGGCCGACTCGTTGGCCCGCTGATTTACCCTTTCAACTTCCGACGCCGACCGCGCAACAATGGCCGACCCGATCACTTCCCGTTCGCACCGCGGCGTGAGCGCTCCCGCCCCCGCTGCCACCGACGACGTCACGCGCAGCCGCGCGCTGCCGCGCTGGCACTACCTCGTCGCATTGGCCGCGGGCGCGGCCAATACGCTGTCGTTCGCGCCGACGCCGCATGGCGGCTGGCTGCAACTCGCGATCTTCGTGTTCTTCTTCGCGTGGCTCACGCGCAGCACCGGCTGGAAAAGCGCCGCGTTGACGGGCGGCGCGTTCGGCTTCGGCAACTTCGTGAGCGGGGTCTGGTGGCTGTATGTGAGCATGCACTACTACGGCGGCATGCCGGCGCCACTCGCCGGCACGGCGCTCGTGCTGTTCTCGCTGTATCTCGCGCTCTACCCGGCGCTCGCCGCGGGGATATGGTCGTTCTGCGCGGGCCATGCGCGCAACGGCGCGGCCGACGACCGCGCGCCATTCTCGCCGACCTGGCACGGCGCGCTGGCTTTTGCCAGCGCGTGGGCGATCGGCGAATGGCTGCGCGGCACGGTGTTCACCGGCTTTCCCTGGCTCGCCACCGGTTACGCGCAAGTCGACGGCCCGTTGGCGGGGTTTGCGCCCGTGGTCGGCGTATATGGCGTCGGCTGGATGGTCGCGCTGACGGCCGCGTTGATCGTGCAGGCATTGCTGGCACTGCTGCCGTCGTGGCGCCCCGGGCGTGCCAATGAATCGCGCGAGCCGAACGCCGGCGCCGCTGGTGACGTCGACAGCCGCGCCGCGCGCGGCCGCGGCACGCGCGTTGCCGCCATCGCCGTGCCAGCCTGCGTCGCGCTCGCGCTGCTCGTGATCGGCCTGCTGCTGCCGCTCGTGCAGTGGACGACACCCGCCAATGCGCCGCTGACGGTGCGCCTGCTGCAAGGCAACGTGAAGCAGGAGATGAAATTCGAGGAAGCCGGCTTGCGCGTGGCGGTCGACGAGTATCAGAAAATGATCACGTCGAAGCCGGCCGATCTGATCGTCACGCCGGAAACCGCGATCCCCGTGCTCGCGCAGCAGCTGCCGCCGAACTTCGCGGCCGCGATCCGCCAATTCACCGATTCGACCGGCAGTTCGCTGCTGTTCGGCGCGATCGGCGGCACGATCACGCCGGACGGCCGGGTGGTCGACTACACCAACAGCCTGTTCGGCGTCACGCCCGGCTCGCACGAAATCTATCGCTACGACAAGCACCATCTGGTGCCGTTCGGCGAATTCGTGCCGTGGGGCTTCCGCTGGTTCGTGAACCTGATGAACATACCGCTCGGCGACTTCTTCCGCGGCCCGCCGGTGCAAAAGCCGTTCATGGTGCATAACCAGCCGGTCGCTGTGAACATCTGCTACGAGGACATCTTCGGCGAGGAAATCGCGCGCACGCTGCGCGAGAACGCGACGCCCGCCGGCGTGCTGATCAACTCGACCAATCTCGCGTGGTTCGGCGACACGATCGCGCTCGACCAGCATCTGCAGATCGCGCGCATGCGCTCGCTCGAAACCGGCAGGCCGATGCTGCGCGCAACCAACACCGGCATGACCGCCGCGATCGACGCGAACGGCCGCGTGATCGGGCGCCTGACGCCATACACGGTCGGCTCGCTCGACGTCAACGTGCAAGGCACCGCCGGCAACACGCCTTACGTGACGAGCGGCAACAATACGGTGCTCGCGGTGTCGGTGCTGCTGCTCGCGATCGGTTTCGCGTTCGGACCGGGGATCGCGCGGCGGCGCAACGGCAAGCGGTAACGCCGGCGCCCGCGTCAAACGAACACCGCCCGCAAAAAAAATGCGCCTGACATGCAGGCGCATTTTTTTATGCTCATTCGAGCTTCGTCAATCCTTCGGCGCCGTATCGATGAACGACTGCCGCTGCGACAGCTTCTGGAAGTGCTTGTCGAGGTTCGGATGCGCTTCGCGCCAGTTCAGTTCCGGCATACGGAAGTCCAGATAGCCGAGCGCACAGCCCATCGCGATGTCGGCCAGCGTGTAGTGATTGCTCGCGCACCACGGCTTGCTGCCAAGCCCCTGCGACATCGCGATCAGCGCTTCGTCGATCTTGCGCTGCTGCCGCGCGACCCATGCGTCCACGCGCTGCTCGGGCGCCCGCTGCGTGCTTTCGAGCCGGATCAGCACGGCCGCGTCGAGCACGCCGTCGGCTAGCGCCTCCCAGCAGCGCACTTCGATGCGCTCGCGCCCGGACGGCGGAATCAGCTTGCCCACCGGCGACAGTGTATCGACGTATTCGCAGATCACGCGTGAATCGAACACGGCTTCGCCGTCTTCCATCACGAGGCACGGCACCTTGCCGAGGGGGTTGAAGGTGTGAATCCGGGTATCCGGCGCCCAGACGTTCTCGGGCACCAGTTCGTAGTCAATCTTCTTGTCGGCGAGCACGATGCGCGCTTTACGCACATACGGGCTGCCGAACGAACCGATGAGTTTCATCATGACCTTCTGCCTTTTTCTGAATCCGGCGAAAGTATAAGTGGTCTAAGGCTTTCGCGAACGTGCTGGCGGCGTCTTCGCGAACTGCCCGCCGAGCCGCTGTGGACGGATTGCAACATGACGGCGGCCGCCGCGCCGTCGGAATCCGCACAAAGGGAGTCGATGTCGTGCGCGGAGAATGGGGCCAGGAGACACGCGGCGCTACAATCTCACGATGAACCAGCCGACCGAACCTACCATCGCCATCGACGTCTACCGCACGCGCCGCGAGCGCGTTCTCGCCGCGCTGCGCGCCGCGGGCGGCGGCGTCGCCATCGTCCCGACCGCGCCGGAAGCGCTGCGCAACCGCGATACCGACTATCCGTACCGCCACGACAGCTACTTCTATTATCTGACCGGCTTCACCGAGCCCGAAGCGCTGCTGGTGCTCGATGCCAGCGCTGCGCCCGGCGCGCCCGCGTCGGTGCTGTTCTGCCGCGAAAAGAGCGTCGAGCGTGAAACGTGGGAAGGCTTCCGCTTCGGCCCCGACGGCGCGCGCGAAGCATTCGGGCTCGATGCCGCGTTCCCGATCGGCGAACTCGACACGCAGTTGCCGCGCATCATCGCCGACAAGCCGGCGCTGCACTATGCGCTCGGCACCTCGGCGCATCTGGACGGGCAGGTGCGCGGCTGGCTCGACGCGGTGCGTGCGCAAAGCCGCAGCGGCACCGTCACACCCACGGCCGCGCGCGATCTGCTGCCATTGCTCGACGAGATGCGGCTCGTCAAGGACGACCACGAGCTCGCGATCATGCGCCGCGCCGGGCAGATTTCGGCGGCCGCGCATGGTCGCGCGATGGCGGTGTGCCGGCCCGGTATCCGCGAGTACGAGCTCGAGGCCGAACTGCTCTATACGTTCCGCAAGTTCGGCGCGCAGGCGCCGGCCTATACGTCGATCGTCGCGGCCGGCGCGAACGCGTGCGTGCTGCACTACCCCGCCGGCAATGCGATCGCGCGCGACGGCGACCTGATCCTGATCGACGCGGCCTGCGAACTCGACGGCTACGCGTCCGACATCACGCGCACGTTCCCGGCGAGCGGCCGCTTCACGCCGGCGCAGCGCGAGCTGTACGACATCGTGCTGGCCGCGCAGCAGGCCGCCGTCGATGCGACGCGCGCCGGCGCGAGCTTCGACGATCCGCATCAGGCCGCGCTGCGCGTGCTGTCGCAGGGGCTGCTCGACACCGGCATCGTGCCGCGCGCGAAGTTCGCATCGGTCGACGACGTGATCGCCGAGCGCGCCTACGCGCCGTTCTACATGCACCGCACTGGCCACTGGCTCGGCATGGACGTGCACGACTGCGGCGACTACCGCGAGCGCGGCGCGCCGCGCGACGAAGCGGGCGCGCTGCCGTGGCGCACGCTGCGCGCGTCGATGACGCTGACGATCGAGCCGGGCCTGTACGTGCGCCCGGCCGAGGGTGTGCCCGAGCGCTACTGGAACATCGGCATCCGCATCGAGGACGACGCGATCGTCACGCCGACCGGCTGCGAGCTGATCACGCGCGACGTGCCGGTCGCCGCCGACGAGATCGAGGCGCTGATGCAGGAAGCACGAGCGGCTCATCAACAGAGGAGCTGATCGGCGATGAATCAAGCGTCTCCAGCGGCGGTGATCTTGAGGCCCGCCTCCCACCAGCAAGGGTTCGATTTCGATGTGACGATCGTCGGCGCCGGTCCGGTCGGCCTCGCGCTCGCCGGCTGGCTCGCGCGCCGCAGCGTGACGCGCGAGCTGAAGATCGCGCTCGTCGACGCGCGCGAGCCGGAAGACTCGATCGCCGATCCGCGCGCGATCGCGGTCTCGCACGGCAGCCGGATGATCCTCGAGCCGCTGCGCTGGCCGGCCGACGCCACCGCGATCGAGCGCATCCACGTGTCGCAGCGCGGTCATTTCGGCCGCACGCTGATCGATCATCGCGAGCACGGCCTGCCCGCGCTCGGCTACGTGCTGCGTTACGGCTCGATCGTGCATGGCCTCGCCGACGCCGTGCACGCGACGCCGGTCCACTGGTTCCGCTCGACGTCGGCCGGTGCGCCGGTTCAGGAGCTCGACGGCGTCACGCTGCCGATCGAAACCGCGGGCGTCGCGCGCCAGTTGCGCACGCGGATTCTGGTGAACGCCGAGGGCGGCCTGTTCGGCGACCAGAAGCACGCGAAAAACCCGAGCCGCGCCACGGACGAAGACGCCGGCGCACGCAGCATTGGTGAAAATCACGCCGGCTCGCGCGACTACGGCCAGACCGCGTTGGTCGGCACGGTCACTGCGTCCGCACCGCAGCCGCACGTTGCATGGGAGCGCTTCACGTCGCAAGGCCCGATCGCGCTGTTGCCGATGGGCGGCGTACGCGGCGCCGACTACGCGCTCGTCTGGTGCTGCGCGCCCGACGAAGCCGCGCGCCGCGCTCAGCTCTCCGACGAAGCGTTCCTGCGCGAGCTCGATGCCGCGTTCGGCGACCGCATGGGCCGCTTTACGCACATCAAGGGCCGTGCGTCGTTCCCGCTCGGTCTCAACACGGTCGACACGCTCGTGAACGGCCACATCGTCGCGATCGGCAATGCGGCGCAGACCTTGCATCCGGTGGCGGGCCAAGGCCTCAACCTGGGCCTGCGAGACGCGCACGCTCTCGCCGATGCGCTGTCGGCCGAGGGCCCGACGCCGCTCGCGCTCGCCACTTTCGCGCAGCGCCGCGCGCTCGACCGGCGCCTGACGATCGGTTCGACCGACACGCTCGCGCGCCTGTTTACCATCGACTTCGCGCCGCTCGCGGTACTGCGCGGCCTCGCGCTGACCGCACTCGAATTCGTCCCGCCGGTGAAAACCGCGCTCGCCCGCCAGATGATGTTCGGCCAGCGCCGCTAAGGACGCAAAACGCCGCGAGGCTCTATGAGCCGCGCGACTTTCATAGAAGATTTAACAGGTTACGAGACCCGGTTCGCGAGTCCCGGCAACCCGTTAACGCTAAAATGGTGGTTTTCCCTCGCATTTCGCGCTGCGCCGGCCGTCACGATTGTCAAATCTGACCCGACGTCGGCGCACGCTCACGTCATGCCCACTCTCGGCCCCCACATTCTGCGCAATAACCTGTTCGTCGCCCCGATGGCCGGCGTGACCGACCGGCCGTTTCGCCAGCTGTGCAAACGGCTCGGCGCGGGCTACGCGGTGTCGGAAATGGTTGCGTCGAACGCGCAGCTGTGGAAAAGCGAAAAGACCATGCGCCGCGCGAATCACGAAGGCGAGGTCGAGCCGATCGCGGTGCAGATCGCTGGCGCCGACCCGCACATGATGGCCGAGGCCGCCCGCTACAACGTCGCGAACGGTGCGCAGATCATCGACATCAACATGGGCTGCCCGGCCAAGAAGGTTTGCAACGTAGCGGCCGGCTCGGCGCTGCTGCAGAACGAACCGCTCGTGCAGCGAATCGTCGAGGCTGTCGTGAACGCAGTTGGCGTCGGGCCCGACGCGGTACCCGTCACGCTGAAAATCCGCACCGGCTGGAATCGCGAGAACAAAAACGCGCTGAACGTCGCGCGTCTCGCACAAGCCGCGGGCATTTCGATGCTGACCGTGCACGGCCGCACGCGCGCCGACCTGTACCACGGCGACGCCGAGTACGAAACCATCGCTGCCGTGAAAGCGGCGGTCAACATTCCGGTCGTCGCGAACGGCGACATCACGTCGCCGGAAAAGGCGCGCGAGGTGTTGGCCGCGACCGGCGCGGACGCGATCATGATCGGGCGGGCCGCGCAGGGTCGTCCGTGGCTGTTTCGCGAGATCGAACATTTCCTGCAAACGGGCGAGCTGCTGCCGCCGCCGCGCATCGACGAAATCCAGCAGGTGATGAACGAACATCTCGAAGATCACTACGCTTTTTACGGGGAATTTACCGGTGTCCGCACTGCGCGCAAGCACATCGGCTGGTACACTCGCGGCCTTTCCGGCGCCAACCTGTTCCGGCATCGCATGAATACGCTGGACACCACGCGCGAACAACTCCTCGCCGTCAACGAGTTCTTTGACGCGCAAAAGGCGATCTCAGACCGCCTCGTCTACGTCGACGAAGCGCCCGGCAACCCCGGGCTCGACAGCCAGGGCGAGGACAACAACACCGACCGACTAGCAGCATGAGCAAGAACAACATCGAACAATCTGTCCGCGACAGCCTGGATGTGTATTTCCAGGATCTCGACGGCTCCAATCCGCACGACGTCTACGACATGGTCATTTCATGCGTGGAAAAACCCTTGCTCGAAGTGGTGCTCGAGCAGGCCAACGGTAACCAGTCGCTGGCCGCCGAGTATCTCGGCATCAACCGCAATACGCTGCGCAAGAAGCTGCAACAACACGGTTTGCTGTAGCGCGTTGTAGTTTCTCGCGCCCTGCCACGTTTCCCCTTCGGCTTTTCGTCTTCATCATGATCAAGCAAGCGCTCATCTCCGTTTCCGACAAGTCCGGCATCGTCGACTTCGCCAAATCGCTGTCGGACCTCGGCATCAAGATCCTGTCGACCGGCGGCACCGCGAAACTGCTCGCGGACGCGGGCCTGTCCGTCACCGAAGTCGCCGACTACACGGGCTTCCCGGAAATGCTCGACGGGCGCGTGAAAACGCTGCATCCGAAGGTGCACGGCGGCATCCTCGCGCGCCGCGATCTGCCCGAACACATGGCCGCGCTCGAGAAGCACGACATTCCGACCATCGACCTGCTGGTCGTGAACCTGTACCCGTTCGTGCAGACCGTGTCGAAGGAAGAGTGCTCGCTCGAAGACGCGATCGAGAACATCGACATCGGCGGCCCGACGATGCTGCGCTCGGCCGCGAAGAATCATCGTGACGTGACGGTGGTGGTCGATCCGGCCGACTACGCGGTCGTGCTCGACGAAATGCGCGCGAACGGCAACACGGTGTCATACAAGACGAACTTCCGTCTCGCGACCAAGGTGTACGCACACACCGCGCAGTACGACGGCGCGATCACGAACTACCTGACGAGCCTGACCGACGAGTTGCAGCACTCGTCGCGCAACGAGTACCCGGCCACCTTAAACCTGGCGTTCAACAAGGTGCAGGACCTGCGCTACGGCGAAAACCCGCACCAGAACGCGGCGTTCTACCGCGACCTGACCGTGCCGGACGGCGCGCTCGCGAACTACAACCAGTTGCAGGGCAAGGAACTGTCGTACAACAACATCGCCGACTCCGACGCGGCGTGGGAATGCGTGAAGACCTTCGACGTGCCGGCCTGCGTGATCGTCAAGCACGCGAATCCGTGCGGCGTCGCGGTGGGCGCGAACGCGCACGAAGCGTACTCGAAGGCGTTCCAGACCGACCCGACCTCGGCGTTCGGCGGCATCATCGCGTTCAACCGTGAAGTCGACGAAGCGGCGGCGCTTGCCGTTGCGAAGCAGTTCGTCGAAGTGCTGATCGCGCCGTCGTTCAGCGCCGAAGCGCGTCAGGTATTCGCGGCGAAGCAGAACGTGCGTCTGCTCGAAATCGCGCTGGGCGAAGGCCATAACACTTTCGATCTGAAGCGCGTCGGTGGCGGCCTGCTGGTGCAGTCGCTCGACTCCAGGAACGTGCAGCCGCGCGAGTTGCGCGTCGTCACGAAGCGTCATCCGACGCCGAAGGAAATGGACGATCTGCTGTTCGCATGGCGTGTCGCGAAGTACGTGAAGTCGAACGCGATCGTGTTCTGCGCGAACGGCATGACGCTCGGCGTCGGCGCGGGTCAGATGAGCCGCGTGGACTCGGCGCGTATCGCGAGCATCAAGGCGCAGAACGCCGGCCTGACGCTGACCGGTTCGGCGGTCGCATCGGACGCGTTCTTCCCGTTCCGCGACGGTCTCGACGTCGTGGTCGCGGCAGGCGCGACCTGCGTGATCCAGCCGGGTGGCTCGGTGCGCGATGACGAAGTGGTCATGGCCGCCGACGAGCACAACATCGCGATGGTGCTGACGGGCGTGCGTCACTTCCGTCATTGATCGGCTGAAGTTCGGTAGCTGACAAAAGGCCCGGCGGGTTGTCCCGCCGGGCCTTTTGTCTTGCAGCGACGCGTTCAATCGTCCGGATCTTTGCGCGCGTAACCGTCCCGCACTTGCGCATGCTGGCTGATGTACGTGCCCAAACCCTGGCCGCGCCGCGCGAGACGCTTCAGTACCGCGAGATGCTCGGCGCCAACACTTGCCTCTGTGTACCAATACACGACACCCGGCCGAAAGCGCACCTTGATGAAATCGTCGCCGATTTCATAGGCGTCGACGCCCGAGTCGCGGCTGAGATTGCGGTAGCGCTCCATTCCCGATCGCCCTCCTCGTGCAAAGCCTTCAGCAGCTTTTATTCCGCCAGGCATGCTGTCAGCGGTCCGCCGCACGCCGCGTTCGTTGTAGTATCGCAGGCACCTGGTTTTTATCGCTTGTGCGGCACTTCATGAGAATTCTCGGCATCGACCCCGGCCTGCGCGTGACCGGCTTCGGCGTGATCGAACAACACGGCCACACACTGCGCTACGTCGCGAGCGGCGTGATCCGCACCGCCGACGCCGATCTGCCGTCGCGGCTCGGCACCATCTTCGCAGGCATCTCGACGCTGATCCGCGAGCACGCGCCGGATCAGGCGGCGATCGAAAAAGTCTTCGTCAACGTCAATCCGCAGTCGACGCTGCTGCTCGGCCAGGCGCGCGGCGCCGCGATCTGCGGGCTCGTCGCGGGTGGCGTACCGGTCGCCGAATACACCGCGCTGCAGCTGAAGCAGTCAGTGGTCGGCTATGGCCGCGCGACCAAGGAGCAGATGCAGCAGATGGTCGTGCGGCTCTTGAGCCTGTCGGGCGTGCCGGGCACCGACGCCGCCGACGCGCTCGGCATGGCCATCTGCCATGCGCACGGCGGCTCAACGCTGAGCACGCTCGGCGGCATCGCACCGGCGCTCGCGAAGAAGGGTCTGCGGGTGCGGCGCGGGCGTCTCGTCGGCTAGCGCAACGTAGACACGCGATGCCGTTCGCGCCGCCGATCCGCTGCGCTACACTCGCGCATTCCCATCCGACTCTGAAAACTAATCCGCCATGATCGGTCGCATCGCCGGCGTTCTGCTGGAAAAAAACCCGCCGCATCTGCTCGTCGACTGCAACGGCGTCGGCTATGAAGTGGACGTGCCGATGAGCACGTTCTACAACCTGCCGTCGACCGGCGAGCGCATCGTGCTGCTCACCCAGATGATCGTGCGCGAAGACGCGCATCTGCTGTACGGCTTCGGCACCGCGCAGGAACGCGCGACCTTCCGCGAGCTTCTGAAGATTTCCGGCATCGGCGCGCGCATGGCGCTCGCGGTGCTGTCGGGCATGAGCGTCGCGGAGCTCGCG
This sequence comes from Paraburkholderia sp. BR13444, assembly GCF_040948755.1. Lineage (NCBI taxonomy): Bacteria > Pseudomonadati > Pseudomonadota > Betaproteobacteria > Burkholderiales > Burkholderiaceae > Paraburkholderia > Paraburkholderia sp. BR13444. Next base: position 846,401 of record NZ_JBFPKM010000002.1, read on the forward strand.
CAGACCGTCACGATGCAGGACGCCGCGCGCCTCACGCGTGTGCCGGGCATCGGCAAGAAGACCGCCGAGCGGCTGCTGCTCGAACTGAAGGGCAAGCTCGGCGCGGACCTCGGTGCGATGGCGGGCGCCGCGTCACCATCCGACCATGCTTCGGACATCCTCAATGCGCTGCTCGCGCTCGGCTACTCGGAAAAAGAAGCGCTCGCGGCGATCAAGAACGTGCCGGCCGGCACGGGCGTGTCCGAGGGCATCAAGCTCGCGCTGAAGGCGCTCTCGAAGGGCTGATGCGCGATCCGTGCGCGGTACAATGAGCAGATGATCGAAACCGACAAACTCGCCGCCGAGCGCATCATCGCGGCCACGCCCGTGTCGCCGAACGAAGAAGCGTTCGAACGCGCGCTGCGCCCGCGTCAGCTCGACGAATATGTCGGGCAGGAGAAAGTCCGCGGCCAGCTCGAAATCTTCATCGAGGCCGCCAAGCGCCGTTCTGAATCGCTCGACCACGTGCTGCTGTTCGGCCCGCCAGGCCTCGGCAAGACCACGCTCGCGCACATCATCGCGCGCGAGATGGGCGTCAATCTGCGGCAAACGTCGGGGCCCGTGCTCGAACGCGCCGGCGACCTCGCCGCGCTGCTCACCAATCTCGAAGCCAACGACGTGTTGTTCATCGACGAAATTCACCGGCTCTCACCGGTCGTCGAGGAAATCCTCTATCCGGCGCTCGAGGATTATCAGATCGACATCATGATCGGCGAAGGGCCCGCCGCGCGCAGCGTGAAACTCGATCTGCAGCCGTTCACGCTGGTCGGCGCGACCACGCGCGCGGGCATGCTGACCAATCCGCTGCGCGACCGCTTCGGCATCGTCGCGCGACTCGAGTTCTACAACGCCGAGGAGCTCGCGCGCATCGTCACGCGTTCGGCCGCGCTGCTCGGCGCGCAGATCCATCCGGACGGTGCCTTCGAAATCGCCCGTCGCGCGCGCGGCACGCCGCGTATCGCGAACCGCCTGCTGCGGCGCGTGCGCGACTTCGCAGAAGTAAAGGCCGACGGCAACATCACCGCGCAGGTGGCCGACGCCGCGCTCAGCATGCTCGACGTCGACGCGGTCGGCTTCGACCTGATGGACCGCAAGCTGCTCGAAGCGATCCTGTACAAGTTCGACGGCGGCCCGGTCGGTGTCGACAATCTCGCGGCGGCGATCGGCGAGGAACGCGACACGATCGAAGACGTGCTCGAGCCGTATCTGATCCAGCAGGGCTTCCTGCAGCGCACGCCGCGCGGCCGCGTCGCCACGCTGCTCACGTATAGGCACTTCGGGCTGGCCGCGCCGGATTCGTCGAGCGCGCTGCCGGGTCTGTGGAATTCCACGAACTGAGTCACACGACGAGGCCGACCAGGATGTCCGATCAGACCGAGCAACCCGGCCCTTCCAACCGTTCACCCGTCAATCCCGCCGGCGACCCGTCCGGCAATTTCGCGGCGCGCCTCACCCACCGCCTGCGCTCGAAACTCGCCGCGAGCGTCACCCATCTGACGACCGGTAGCGGACCGGTGCTCGATTACTCGTCGCCGCCGGGCGACCCCGGCCTGTTCGGGCCGAACTCCGTCTGCTGGAAAGTCCACGCCGACTTCACGTCGATGATGGCGGGCGGCATCAGCGCGCTGCTGCTGCAAGCGCTGCATCCGCTCGCGCTCGCGGGCGTCTGGGACCACTCGAGTTTTCGCACCGACATCCTAGGCCGGCTGCGTCGCACGGCGACGTTCATCGCCGGCACGACGTACGGCAGCAAGAGCGATGCGCTCGCGTTGATCGAGCGTGTGAAGCGCATTCATCTCGACGTGACCGGCGTCGCACCGGACGGCCAGTCGTATCGCGCTAGTGAGCCCGCGCTGCTGACGTGGGTGCACGTCGCGGAGGTGTCGAGCTTCATGACCGCTCATCTGCGCTATGTGAATCCGGTGCTGTCCGTCACCGCGCAGGATCAATACTTCGCGGAAACCGCGCGCATCGCGGAAATGCTCGGCGCCGTCGATATTCCGCGCTCGCGCGCCGAGATCGAGGCCTACCTGCTCGCGATGCGGCCCGCCCTCGTCGCCAGCGAGCGCACGCGCGAAGTCGTCAGGATTTTGATGAACGCGCCGGCACCGAGCTTCGCGATGCGGCCCGCCGGCACGCTGATGCTCAACGCGGGCGTCGATCTGTTGCCCGACTGGGCGCAGTCGATGCTCGATTTGAATCGCTACGCGGTGCTGCGTCGAACTCTCGCACGGCCTGGCGTGCGGGTCGTCGCGCCGGTAATCCGCTGGGCGTTGATCAATGGCGTATCGAAGCGGGCCCGGCGGCGCGCGGCGGCGGTGCGGCGGCAGGATTGATCGCGCCGCGCGAGCCGGGCCATTGTCGGCTTCGGCTTACCGCTTCGACTCCGGTCCCTTCCTGAAACCGTCATCGTCGGCGCTGCCGGCTTCGAGATGCGATACGTCCGCCCACGTCACGATCGTCGCGCGATCGTTCCCGTAATCCACGACGTTCAGGCTGGTGTTCAGCAACGGGTAATTGCGCGGTGCGTCGAGCGGCATACTGGTTGCAAAGCGGTGCACGCAGTCGAGCACGCCGCCATGCGTGACACACACGATGCGCCCACCCGGATGCGCGGCGACGAGCGGCTCGATCGCGTGCATGATGCGGTGATAGAACACGCGGTGCGACTCGCCCCCGGGCGGCGCGAAGCCGGGATCACGGGTTTGCCACTGCGCGTATTCGTCGGGGAAACGTAGCGCGATCTCGTCGCTGTCATGGCCCTGGAACGCGCCGTACGAGCGCTCGCGCAAGTTCTCGCGCGATTGCAGCGGCAGGTCGAGCGCCTCGCCGATCGGCTGCGCGGTCTGCTGCGCGCGCTGCAGGTCGCTCGAATAGATCGCGTCGAGCCGGGCGCCCTGCTTCGCCTCGGCGGCGAGGCGCTGCGCGAGACGTTGCGCCTGCGCGATGCCGGTCGTCGCGAGCGGAATGTCGATGTGGCCTTGAATCCGCTTGATGCGGTTCCAGTCGGTCTCGCCGTGCCGGATAAACAGGATCTGCGTCGTCATGAGAGAGAGGTGCCGTTCGCGGTTGTGTCCAGCGGCTATTGTCGCAAAAAGCGGCGGCGCGGCTCGCATGCCGCAGCCGCGCGCTGGTACCGTTTGCGCTCTTTTACGCGTTGGTCTGCAACCAGAACGTGACCGGCCCGTCGTTGACGAGCGACACCTGCATCTCCGCGCCGAACTCACCGGTCTCGACGATCGGATGCTTCGCGCGCGCCGCCGTGACGAAGTAGTCGAACAGGCGCTTGCCCTCGTCGGGTGGCGCGGCCGGCGTGAAGCTCGGGCGCAGGCCGCTGTTGGTATCTGCCGCGAGCGTGAACTGCGACACCAGCAGCAGGCCGCCCGCGCGCCCTGCGCCGTCGAGATTTTGCACCGAGAGGTTCATCTTGCCGGCCGCGTCGCTGAACACGCGGTAGCCGAGCACCTTGGCGAGCAGCTTGTCGGCCACGGCCTCGGTGTCGCCACGCTCCGCGCAGACGAGCGCGAGCAGGCCGGCGTCGATCGCGCCGGTTACCCGATCGGCGACGCGCACTTCGGCGCGCCGCACACGTTGGATCAGCGCGATCACGCCGTCAGCGTCACGCGTGCGAAGCGGCGCTTGCCGACCTGCACGACGTACTCGCCCGCTTCGACCTTCAGGCCTTTGTCGGACACCGCGGTGCCATCGATCTTCACGCCGCCCTGCTCGATGTTGCGCAGTGCCTCGCTCGTCGACGGCACGAGGTTCGCCTGCTTCAGCAGTTGGCCGATCGCAAGCGGTGCGCCTGCGAGCGTCACGGCCGGAATATCGTCGGGCACGCCGCCCTTCGCGCGATGATTGAAGTCCTCTAGCGCGCGCTCGGCATCCGCCTGCGAGTGGAAACGCGCGACGATTTCCTGGCCGAGCATCACCTTGAAGTCGCGCGGATTACGGCCCGCCTCGGCTTCGCGCTTGAAGCCGGCGATTTCGTCCATCGGACGGAACGACAGCAACTCGAAGTAACGCCACATCAGCGTGTCGGAGATGCTCATCAGCTTGCCGAACATGTCGGTCGGCTTTTCGCTGATGCCGATGTAGTTGTTCTTCGACTTCGACATCTTCTCGACGCCGTCGAGCCCTTCGAGCAGCGGCATCGTCAGGATGCACTGCTGCTCCTGGCCGTACTGCTTCTGCAGCTCGCGACCGACCAGCAGGTTGAACTTCTGGTCCGTGCCGCCGAGTTCGAGGTCCGCGTTCAGCGCGACCGAGTCGTAGCCCTGCATCAGCGGGTACAGGAATTCGTGGATCGAGATCGGCACGCCGCCCTGGAAGCGCTTCGTGAAGTCCTCGCGCTCGAGAATGCGCGCGACCGTGTAGCGCGACGCGAGCTTGATCATGCCGTCGGCGCCGAGCGGCATCGACCATTCGCTGTTGTAGCGGATCTCGGTCTTGTCGCGATCGAGCACGAGGGCGGCCTGCTCGAAGTAGGTTTTCGCGTTCGATTCGATCTGCTCGCGCGTGAGCGGCGGGCGGGTCGCGTTGCGCCCGGACGGGTCGCCGATCAGCGACGTGAAATCGCCGATCAGGAAAATCACCGTGTGGCCGAGGTCCTGCAGCTGGCGCATCTTGTTTAGCACGACGGTATGGCCGATGTGGATGTCGGGTGCAGTTGGATCGAGCCCGAGCTTGATGCGCAGCGGCTTGGCCGTCGCCGCGCTGCGCGCGAGCTTTTGCGCGAATTCGTCTTCGATCAGCAGTTCGTCGACGCCGCGCTTGGTCACGGCGAGCGCGTGACGGACTTCATCGGTGATCGGGAAGGCGGAAGCGGGATTAGGCTGGGTGGACTCGGTGCTCATGCTGGAAACGTGAAGTCGCGAAAAAACAGGATTGTCCCATAGATGCGCGCCGCCGCGCCCACTGACACGCCCTGTGCGGCTCCGCGACGGGCGATTTCGTTGCCGCTCGCGTCACCTACCGCGTTTGCGCCGATAATCTGCTACAACGAATCGCAATGAACATCGACAGGAGCAGCGACGTGGCGCAAGATCCCGCAGACGGCATCTATTTCGGACTGATGTCGGGAACCAGCATGGACGGTGTGGACGGCGTCGCCGTCCGGTTTGCCACGGGGAAACCGCCCGAAGTGCTGGCCGAGGCGTTCGTCGGCTTTTCGGCCGGCATCCGCGAGGCGCTGTTCGCGCTGCAACAGCCGGGGGACAACGAGATCGAGCGCGAAGCTCTCGCCGCCAACGCGCTAGCGACGCGCTACACGGTGTGCTGCCACGATCTGCTGCGCGATAGCCGCGTATCGGCCGACGAGGTCCGTGCCATTGGCGTGCATGGGCAGACCGTGCGGCATCGGCCGGAAAAGGGCTATACGCGGCAGATCAACAACCCGGCGCTGCTCGCGGAGATGTTGCATATCGACGTGGTCGCCGATTTCCGCAGCCGCGACGTCGCGGCGGGCGGCCAGGGCGCGCCGCTCGTGCCCGCTTTTCACGCGACGATCTTCGGGGCGAAGAACGAAACGCGTGTCGTCTGCAATCTTGGCGGCATCAGCAACATCACGATCCTGAACGCGACCGGCGGGGTGCGCGGCTTCGACTGCGGCCCGGCGAACGCGCTGCTCGACGCTTGGGCCGAGCGCCATCTTGGCAAGCCATTCGACGAAAACGGTCATTTCGCGGCGAGCGGCCAGATCGATCGCAAGCTGCTGAACGCGCTGCTCGACGAGCCGTTCTTCGCCGAACAGCCGCCCAAGAGCACCGGCCGCGATCTGTTCAACACCGCATGGCTCGATGCGAAACTCGAGCCGTTCGCCGCGCTCGCACCGGCCGACGTACAGGCGACACTCGTCGCGCTGACCGCGGTGACGGTTGCGCGCGAGATCGAGCGGCATGCATCCGACGCGCGGGCCGTGTACGTGTGTGGCGGCGGCGCGCGCAATCCGGAGATCATGAAAGCGTTGCAGCAGGCGCTCGAAGACAGCGGCGTAAGCGGCGTGCCCGTGTTGACGACCGACGCGCTAGGCGTGCCGCCGAGCCAGGTCGAACCGCTCGCGTTCGCATGGCTCGCGATGCGCTGCATCGCGCGTCTGCCGGGCAGTCTGCCAAGCGTGACGGGGGCGTCCGCGGAGCGGGTTCTGGGGGCGATTTATCCGCGCTGATGAGAGGTCCAGGCGAAGAAACCGACGCCTTTTGCCGTCGCGCGCTGCTTCCGCGGCGCGGAAGCAACAAAAAAAAACGGGGCCTAGGCCCCGTTTTCGCTGTGGTTTAATGAGCCTTACCGCTCAGACCGAAAACGACGAACCGCAACCGCAGGTCGTGGTCGCGTTCGGGTTCTTGATGACGAACTGCGCGCCGTTGATGTCATCCTTGTAGTCGATCTCTGCGCCGACCAGGTACTGGTAGCTCATCGAATCGATCAGAAGCTGCACGCCGCTCTTGTTCATCACGGTGTCGTCTTCGTTGATCGCTTCGTCAAACGTGAAGCCGTACTGGAAGCCCGAGCAGCCGCCGCCCTGCACGAACACGCGCAGTTTGAGCTCCGGGTTGCCTTCCTCATCGATCAGTTGCTTGACCTTGTCCGCCGCTGCGTCGGTGAAGACGAAGGGGGCCGGCATCTCGGTCACGGGGGTGTCGGTGACTGCGTTCATTCGAACTCTCCAAAAAGCTTTAGCCGATATTGTAGGGCTGTTCCGGATATCGTGCTGATGCCCACAAAATCAATGGGTTCTTGTTGCAAGGTCGATGCAAGGCGAGCCGTTGCCGCTGAGCGAACGAGACCAGCCCGCGAACGCCAGCGAAGCATAAAAAAAGCCGCCTTCGCTCGTGGCGTTGGCGGCTTTTGCTGCAAACCGGCGTGAAGCCCGGATTGCGCCCGAAACGATTAACGCTTCGAGAACTGCTTGCGGCGACGTGCCTTGTGGAAGCCGACCTTCTTACGCTCGACTTCACGAGCGTCACGCGTAACGAAGCCAGCGTTCGACAGTTGCGGCTTCAGCGTTGCGTCATAGTCCATCAGAGCGCGGGTGATGCCGTGGCGAACCGCACCGGCTTGACCCGTTTCACCGCCACCGGTCACGTTGACCTTGATGTCGAACGTGGTGCCGTGGTTCGTGAGTTCCAGCGGCTGACGCACGATCATCAGCGACGTTTCGCGCGAGAAGTAGTCGGCGATGGGCTTGCCGTTCACAACGATGTCGCCCTTGCCTGCCTTGATGAACACGCGAGCGACGGCGCTCTTGCGGCGGCCCGTGCCGTAATTCCAGTTACCGATCATGTGGGCTCCCCTTAGATCTCGAGCGCCTTCGGCTGTTGTGCCGAATGCGGATGCGTTGCGTCAGCGTAGACCTTCAGCTTCTTGATCATCGCGTAGCCGAGCGGGCCCTTCGGCAGCATGCCCTTGACCGCCTTCTCGAGCGCGCGGCCCGGGAAGCGTTCCTGCATCTTGCCGAACGTCGTTTCATAGATACCGCCCGGGTAGCCCGAGTGACGGTAGTACTTCTTGTCGGTAACCTTGTTGCCCGTGACCTTCAGCTTGCCAGCGTTGATAACGATGATGAAATCACCGGTGTCGACGTGGGGAGTGAATTCAGGCTTGTGCTTGCCGCGAAGACGGTGTGCCACTTCGCTGGCGACACGCCCGAGAACCTTATCCGTCGCGTCAATCACGTACCATTCGCGCGTCACCTCATGGGCTTTTGCGGAAAACGTCTTCATGATCGATCCAAAAAAATTGCTGCGCCCAATGTGTTCTTTCCTGCTTGTAGTTTGCGCATCGAGGCGCGTGCAGGCTCTCCCTGGTTCTTCTTCCGCGGGCGCGGATGCGGAAAAGCCCTGAATTATAAAGGAATTTGTACTCGCAAGTCAAAACGTGCGATGCGCTCTCCATCAGCGGTCCGAAATCGGGGCAAAACGGCGGACAAAGCCAGGCGAAAAAAAACCCGAACAAGTGGTTCGGGTTTAATCCACCAAAGGAGGAGGTGGAGGAGACAGCGGAGGTTGCAGAACTGCTGCAACGATGGGTGGATTATAAGAGTCGCCCTTGTGCAACGCAAGAATATTTGCATTGCGAAATGCGTTTTCATAATGCGGCAGATTCAGCGTGCGACCAAGATTTGGCAAAACTCCTTTTGGATCAAGCACTAAGGGCGAAATAATTCCAACAGCAGCAGATAACCCCTAGACTAAAACCCCTAAACCGGGTGCGGGACTAGGAAACCGCCGGTCCATTCCGCACCGCAGCAAGAAAGCAATCAGCGTGCATGGACACCGGCTGCGGTCGGCCTGAGCTAATTGTCAGACACCGGGCTACAATGCCGTCTCGACAAAGCGATGCGCGGTGGGAGTGACAGCATGGAATGCAAAGTAAGCTGGATGGGACAAGACGGGATGGCGTTCGCGGCCGAGACGGGCAGCGGTCATCTGGTCGCGATGGACGGCGCACCCGAGGGTGGCGGACGCAACCTCGCGCCGCGTCCGATGGAAATGGTGCTGCTCGGCACCGGCGGCTGCACCGCCTACGACGTCGTGATGATCCTGAAGAAGAGCCGCCAGGAGATCGCCGGCTGCTCGGTGACGCTGAAGGCCGAGCGCGCAAGCGAAGATCCGAAAGTATTCACGAAGATCCACTTCCACTTCACGGTGACGGGCAAGAATCTGAATCCGGCGACCGTCGAGCGCGCAATCAATCTGTCGCACGACAAATATTGTTCGGCGTCGATCATGATCGCGAAGACCGCCGAGCTCACGCATTCGTTCGACATCGTCGCGCTCTGAGCGCGATAGCGATAGCGGCCACGGCCGCCATCCGCGCCCCCAAATGAAAAAGCCGGCGTCCCAACGGACGCCGGCTTTTCTTATTCAGCGGCAAAGCAGGCCGATAAGCCGGATTCTGTGCACACGTCGCGTCCGAAGACGCGACGCGCGTGGCAGCCATTCCTCTAGGCGCGCCATTACTGACGCGCTCAAGCTTCCTACCCGCAGACGAGACGGGGGCCCCGTCCTGCATCGCGAAGATGCGCGCCTGCCTACTTGGAATTGCTCCGGGTGGAGGTTACCGTGCCGGTCTGCCTTGCGACAGCCGCGGTGCGCTCTTACCGCACCGTTTCACCCTTACCTGATCCCGGCTTGCGCCGGGCCATCGGCGGTTTGCTTTCTGTTGCCCTGTTCCGCGTGTCGCCACGGATGGCCGTTAGCCATCACCCTGCCCTGTGGAGTCCGGACTTTCCTCGCCCTCGTTGGCCGAAGCCGTCGAGGCCGCGACTGCCTGGCCTGCTTTGCTGGCGCGGATTTTAACACCGAACGCAAAAGCGCCTAGCGCTTGCGCCGCCCCGCTCGGAACACGGTCGTGTCGTCGTAGAACGCGGGTGATTCGTTCTCGGGCCACCAGCCCGGAATGCCGAGCACCGGCAGCGGTGCGAACAGGCGGCTCGTCAAAGCGTCGGTGCCGAGCACCGCCGTGCTGACCACTTCATCGAGCCACGCGTCGCGCGCCGGGGTGTCCCAATCGAAATATTCGGCCGGAACGTCGACGATCCACGCATGGCCGGTGCAGCCCTTGAATGGCGCGATCAGCTTTTCCAGCAGCGCATGACCGAAGCAACGTACTTCGCAGGCATGCCCCCATGCATCGCGGCGTGCGACGAACAGCGTTTGCCAGTCGAAACCACGTAGCGCGGCGCTCAGCGCAGGATCGGCGCAAGCGAACAGCAGCGCATTTTCGTCGAACAGAGTCAGCATGTCGCGCACGCCGCCACGCTTCGAGCCGACGCCGAGCACGTCGAGTTCCGCCGACTGGCGCGCGTTCAACGCCGCCTTGATGCGCGGAAAGGCGAACCACATCGAACCGTTGAAGAAGTCGTGCAGATTGTGGCGCGTCGGCACGCAGCCGGTCGACGCGATATGTCCCTCGTACGCGGCGCCCGGTGGCAGATCGTCCTGCGCGATAAACGTGAGACGCTGGCCGCGGCCGGTGCTCTGTTGCATCTGGGCCGCGTCGGCATTCATCGCGGCGAGCAGGTCAGCGTAGCCGGTCAGCGCGGCTTGCTGCCAACGCTGACCGCGTGCGGCGAATTGAGCGAACCACGGGGTCGACCAGTCGATTGCGGCGAAGCCTGCTAGCACAGGCTCGGGTGCCATGCCGCGCGCAGCTTTGGCCGCGGCTTCATGCGCTAGCGCGGAGCCCGCGTTCGCCGCCACATCAATATTGGCAGTGCGCTGCCCCGCCTCACGCTCGGGCATCAGCCGTAGCCTCAAACGAGACGCCAGCCAATCGATTCGCCGCCGCGCAGCGGCACGACCGGCGTATCACCAGCCGGCAGCTCGGCCGGCAGCGTCCATTCCTCACGACGCAGCGTGATCTTCTCCGTATTGCGCGGCAGACGATAGAAGTCCGGCCCGTGGAAGCTCGCGAAGCCTTCGAGCTTGTCGAGCGCGCCGGCCTTGTCGAATGCCTCGGTGTAGAGCTCGAGCGCGTGCAGCGCGGTGTAGCAGCCCGCGCAGCCGCACGCGTGCTCCTTCAGTCCCTTCGGATGCGGCGCGCTGTCGGTGCCGAGGAAGAAACGCGGATCGCCCGAGGTCGCGGCCTCGACCAGCGCGACGCGATGCGTCTCGCGCTTGAGCACCGGCAGGCAGTAGTAATGCGGACGGATGCCGCCCTGGAAAATCGCATTGCGGTTGTACAGCAGATGGTGCGCGGTAATCGTAGCTCCTAGCAGTTCCGGCGCGACGCCCGCCTCGCGGACGTAGTCTGCCGCGTCCTTCGTCGTGATGTGCTCGAACACGACCTTCAGCGCCGGAAACGCCCGGCGCAGCGGCATCATCACGCGATCGATGAAGACCTTCTCGCGGTCGAACAGATCGATGTCCGAATCCGTCACCTCGCCGTGCACGAGCAGCGGCATGCCGACTTCCTGCATCACTTCCAGCGTATTCGCGCACTTCATCAGATCGGTGACGCCCGCGTCGGAGTTCGTCGTCGCGCCCGCCGGATAGAGCTTCACGCCGTGCACGAAGCCGCTCTCGCGCGCGCGGCGGATTTCGTCGGGCGGCGTGTTGTCGGTCAGGTACAGCGTCATCAGCGGCTCGAATTTCGCGCCCTCGGGAATCGCGGCGATGATGCGCTCGCGATACGCCTTCGCCATCCCGGTCGTCGTGACCGGCGGCTTCAGGTTCGGCATGATGATCGCGCGGCCGAACTGGCGCGCGGTGTCAGGCAGCACGGCCGCGAGCATCGCGCCGTCGCGCACGTGCAGGTGCCAGTCGTCCGGGCGGACCAGCGTGACGGAATCGGGGGAAACGTTGGAAGCAGTCATGGCAGGAATACGAGACTTCGCGCGCCTCGCTGATCGACCGGTCAAACCGCGTTGTAGCGGCCCAAACACGTGTCAATTTTGCTATTTGGCGTCTCCGGCTCGGTGATATGCTTGGAAAATCATCATTGTAACGGCTCGCTCCGTTCACAGGCTCACCCGCAACATGTGCCAACTTCTCGGAATGAACTGCGCCGCGCCGACGGACGTCACGTTTTCCTTTACCGGCTTTGCGGCGCGCGGCGGCGTCACCGATCACCACGCCGACGGCTGGGGCATCGCCTTTTTTGAAGACAAGGCCTGCCGCCTGTTCATCGATCATCAATCGTCGGCCACCTCGCCGATCGCCGAGATGGTCAAGCGCTACCCGATCAAATCGAAAAACACGATCGCGCACATCCGCAAGGCGACGCAAGGGCACATCCTGCTCGAAAACTGCCACCCGTTCATGCGCGAACTGTGGGGACGTCACTGGATCTTCGCGCATAACGGCGATCTGCAGGGGTACGCGCCGGAGTTGAACGGCGTATATCAGCCGGTCGGCACGACCGACAGCGAACTCTCGTTCTGCGCGCTGCTGCAAGGTTTGCGCAAGGCTTTTCCGGGCGCGCAGCAGCCGCCGCTTGACGAGCTGTTCGGCGCGCTCGAGGCGCTCACGCGTGAAATCACGCAATACGGCGTGTTCAATTTCCTGATGTCGAACGGCCAGGCGCTGTTTGCGCATTGCTCGACGCATCTGCATTACCTCGTGCGTCACTGGCCGTTTTCGACCGCGCATCTGGTCGACGCGGACGTATCGATCGACTTTGCCAAATACACGACGCCCGAAGACCGCGTCGCAGTCATCGCGACCAAGCCGCTGACCGACAACGAAGTGTGGACCGCGTTCAAGCCCGGCGATCTGCTGATGTTCCGGCATGGCGAAGTGATCGGCCAGGCCAATATCCCGGTGCCGGACTCGGTGCTCGAAAAGCTGCGCAATCCGGCCCTCGATGCATCCGCATCGGCGACGACGATCGCGGCATCGAACGGCGCGCAGCCGGTGGGCACGCGCGGAACCACGCTTTCGCCCGACAGCGAAACCGATCTCGAAGCCGCGGATGATGCGGCGGCGTTCGAGTCATGAACCGCTGATGTCGCCCTCAGCCAGGCAACAAAAAGCCGCTCCACGGAGCGGCTTTTCTCATCCCCACACAAGCCTCGGCAACGAGGCCCGCGCAGCGAACCTCAGTGCAGGATCTTCGCGAGAAAGTCCTTCGCGCGATCCGACTTCGGATTTGCGAAGAAGTCTTCCTTGCGGTCGTCTTCGACGATCAAGCCCTTGTCCATGAAAATCACGCGATGCGCGACCTTCTTCGCAAAGCCCATTTCGTGCGTCACGCACATCATGGTCATGCCTTCCTGCGCGAGTTCGACCATCACGTCGAGCACTTCGTTGATCATCTCCGGGTCGAGCGCCGAAGTCGGCTCGTCGAACAGCATCGCGATCGGGTCCATGGACAGCGCTCGCGCAATCGCCACGCGCTGCTGCTGACCACCGGACAGCTGCCCCGGATACTTGTCCGCATGCGCGCGCAGACCGACGCGATCGAGCAGCTTGAGGCCCTTCGCGGTCGCCTCGTCGTTCGAGCGGCCGAGCACCTTGACCTGCGCGAGCGTCAGGTTCTGCACGATAGACAGATGCGGGAACAGCTCGAAGTGCTGGAACACCATGCCGACCTTCGAGCGCAGCTTCGACAGATTGGTTTTCTTGTCGGTCAGCGACTGACCGTTGATGACGATCTCGCCCTTCTGGAACGGCTCGAGGCCGTTGACGGTCTTGATCAGCGTGGACTTGCCCGAGCCGGACGGCCCGCACACCACGACCACTTCGCCCTTTTTGACTTCCGTCGTGCAGTCGGTCAGCACCTGGAAATGGCCGTACCACTTCGAAACATTCTTGATAGAGATCATCTTGCGACCTTTTTCTGAAGACTTTTGACGAGGCTCGACGCGATAACGCAGATCACGAAATAAACCGCACCCGCGAACAGTACCATCTCGACATTCGTGCCGTCACGATCGCCAATATTCGTGGCCGTGCGGAAGAAGTCGGCAAGGCTGATCACGTACACGAGCGATGTATCCTGAAACAGCACGATCCCTTGCGTGAGCAGCAGCGGCACCATCGCGCGAAACGCCTGCGGCAGCACGATCAGACGCATTGCCTGCCCATAGGTCATGCCGAGCGCGAACGCCGCGTTGACCTGGCCGCGCGGCACCGCCTGAATGCCGGCGCGGATGATCTCCGAATAGTACGCAGCCTCGAACAGCGAGAACGCGACCATCGCCGAGGCGAGCCGGATGTCGATGTCGGCCGACAGACCGAGCACGCTTTGCAGCACCTGCGGCACGATCAGGAAGAACCACAGCAGCACCATCACGAGCGGGATCGAACGGAACAGCGTCACGTAGCCCTGCGCGAACCATGCGAGCGGTTTGATCGACGACAGTCGAAAGATCGCGAGAATGGTGCCCCAGATGATGCCGAACACGATCGCGACGAGCGTGATCTTGAACGTGATGATCGCGCCGGTCCACAGCGTAGGTAGTGCACCCGGAATACCGCTCCAGTCGAAATGATGCATCACTTGCCTCCGATATAGCCGGGCAGCCGGGACTTCGCTTCGACCCAGCGCATCAGTAGCATCACGATCACGTTGATCAGCATGTATGCGACCGTGACCGCGATGAACGACTCATAAGTTTGCGACGTGTAGTCGACCAGCTGACGCGCCTGCGCGGACAGATCGAGCAGACCGATCGTCGAGGCAACCGCTGAGTTCTTGAAAATGTTCAGAAACTCGGATGTGAGCGGCGGCACGATGATCCGGTACGCGACCGGCAGCAGCACGTAGCGATACGTCTGCCATTGCGTGAAGCCCACCGCGAGACCGGCCGCGCGCTGGCCGCGCGGCAACGCGTTGATGCCCGAGCGCACCTGCTCGCACACCCGCGCGGCGGTGAAGAGGCCTAGACACACGATCGACGCCGAGAAGAACTGCGCGCTCGGCGGCAATTGCTTGAACCAGGTGCCGATCGACACGGGCAGCAGCTCCGGTATCACCAGATACCAGATGAAGAACTGCACGATCAGCGGAATGTTACGGAAAATCGCGACGTAGACGGTGCCGACGCCCGACGCCCATTTGTTCGGCACCGTGCGCAGCACACCGAACAGCGAGCCGACGATCAGCGCGATCACCCATGCCGACAGCGACACGGTGACCGTCACCCACAGCCCCGAGAGCAGCCAGCCCAGGTAGGTGGTCGGCTCGCCCGTGGAGACGGGACTCAGCAGAATGCCCCAGTTCCAGTGATATGACATGACCAAGACTCCGGCAAAAAGAAACGGAAGAAGCGCGTGGCCCCTTCCGTTCCGTTCAGCGTTTCGAAAGTGTCGAAAAAGCAGCTAGGGTTTAGTCGATTGCCTTGTCGTTCGGATTCTTGAACAGCGCACGCATGTCGTCGCTCATCGGGAAGTTCAGGTTCAGGCCCTTCGGCGGGATCGGCGATTCGAACCAGCGCTTGTAGATCGTTTCGCCTTCGCTCGACAATTGAACCTTCGCGATCGCGTCGTCGGCGACCTTCTTGAAGTCGGCGTCGTTCTTGCGCAGCATGCAGCCGTAAGCCTCACGCGATTGCGGCGTGCCGACGATCACGAAATCGTTCGGGTTGCTCGACTTGGCGCGCTCGCCGGCGAGCAGCGCGTCGTCCATCATGAACGCGGCGGCACGGCCCGTCGACAGCGTCAGGAACGACTCGCCGTGATCCTTCGCGCTGATGATGTTCATGCCCATGCTCTTGTCCTGGTTCATCTTGCGAAGCAGGCGCTCGGACGTGGTGCCGGCGGTCGTCACGACCGTCTTGCCCTTCAGGTCCGGGAAGTCCTTGATGCCGGAATCTTTCTTGGTCATCAACCGCGTGCCGATCACGAAGATCGTGTTCGTGAAGGCAGCCTGTTGCTGGCGCTCGAGGTTGTTCGTGGTGGAGCCGCACTCGATGTCGACCGTGCCGTTCTGCACGAGCGGAATACGGTTCTGCGACGTGACCGGCACAAGCTTCACCTTCAGGTTCGGCATGTTCAGCTTCTGCTTGACGGCCTCGACGATCTTCATCGCGTAATCCTGCGAGTAGCCGATCACGTTCTGCTTGTCGTCGTAATACGAGAACGGAATCGACGACTCCCGATGGCCCAGCGAAATGACGCCGGTATCCTTGATCTTTTTCAGCGTCCCCGAGTCTTGCGCATGCGCGCCAACCGTAAACAATCCGAGAGTGGCGAGCAACAGTGCAGCTTTTTTAACCTTCATCTTGATCTCCTTGGCAAGAACCGGCGCCAGTGTAACAAAGTAATTTTTCTGAAAGTATTCCTATTAACCATGCTGTTGCGCGCACGCCGCGATGGGCCCGCGGCGCGGTCGCACAGCCGTTTCGCACATACGAGAAGGCGGGCGGCATCGATAGGATGCCGCCCGCCGGTCAAACACGCCGTCTTGTGGACCGCGCTGATGCACAAAATTTCGACGGTTTCGCCTCCCGGCCCGGATACCGGGCCGCGTCACCGCCGCTTCCAACAAGATAGGACAGGGTCCATCAGGGATACAAGCCGCGCATCTCGCGCGCTTGCAAAATCCGCTTACACGCGACGATGAACGCCGCCGTGCGCACCGACACGTTCTGCTCGCTCGACACCTGCCACACCGCCGCGAACGCTTCGCGCATCACGCGCTCGAGGCGCTCGTTGATTTCGTCCTCGGTCCAGAAGAAGCTCGAAAAGTCCTGCACCCATTCGAAATATGACACTGTCACACCGCCCGCATTCGCGACCACGTCCGGAATCACGAGGATGCCGCGATCGTGCAGGATGTCGTCGGCCGCCGTGGTGGTCGGGCCGTTCGCGCCCTCGACGATGATCCTGGTCTTGATCTTGCCTGCGTTCTTTTCGGTGATCTGGTTTTCCAGTGCCGCCGGAATCAGGATGTCCGATTCGACGGTCCAGAACTCGTCAGCGGTGATCGCGTCGGCTTCAGGGAATCCGCCGACGCCGCCCTTCTTCGCGACGTAATCGAGCAGCGCGACCGCGTCGATGCCGGTGGACTTGTACACCGAGCCGGTGTGGTCCTGCACCGCGACGACCTTCGCGCCCGCTTCCTGGAACAGACGCGCGGCGATGCCGCCGACGTTGCCGAAGCCCTGCACCGCAATACGCGCGCCTTCGATATCGAAACCGATGCGGCGAGCCGCTTCGCAGCCCACCACGAACACGCCGCGGCCGGTCGCCTCGCGGCGGCCGAGCGAGCCGCCGAGCGTGATCGGCTTGCCGGTCACGACGCCGGTGGCCGTCTGCCCCTGATTCATCGAGTACGTGTCCATCATCCACGCCATGATCTGCTCGTTCGTGTTCACGTCCGGCGCGGGGATGTCGGTATTCGGTCCGATGATGATGCCGATCTCGCTCGTGTAGCGGCGCGTCACACGCTCGAGCTCGCCGCGCGACAGCGTGCGCGGATCGACGCGGATGCCGCCTTTCGCGCCGCCGTACGGCACGTTCACCGCCGCGTTCTTCACCGACATCCACGCGGACAGCGCCATCACTTCGGAGAGCGTAACGTCCTGGTGATAACGCACGCCGCCCTTGCCCGGACCGCGCGACACGTTGTGCTGCACGCGATAGCCCTCGAAGTGCGCGACCGTGCCGTTATCGAGTTCGATGGGCACGTCGACGACGAGAATGCGCTTCGGGCGCTTCAGGGTTTCGAGCCAGCGGGACAGCGAGCCGAGGTACGGCGCGACGCGGTCGACCTGGCGCAAGTAGTTGCCCCAGGGGCCGAGATCTTCTTTGTTGAGGTAGGAGGGAACGGACTGCAACGTTGAGGCGGCTTGTGCCGATTCTGCGGCTTGTTGCTGGGATGACATGAACGCTCCGGCGTTTGATCGAGTACGGGCATTGTGAAAAAACGCCGTATTGAAATCCAATGCCGTTTCCTTATCCGGTTATGTTTTTCTTGCATAACGTTCGGAAAGCCGCAAATTCGCGTCGCGGCGACGCAGGTTCGAGCTTCAGTTTTATGCCGCGTTTCAGGCGGCGCTTTGCCGGAGTTCCTCCGACACCACGTCCCACAACTGCCGCACGAGGATCTGGCGCGCGTCGTCGCTTTTCGCGGCGAGCTTGTCGCGGTACAGGCGAATCTCCATGCTGAGCGTCAGCTGCCCTTCGGGTGTGCCGCGCGTCGCGCGATCGAGGCGGATCAGCCGGCCTTCGGCCACCGCATCTTCGACCGCGCTATGCGGCAGAAACGCGATGCCGTGGCCGGCGAGCGCCATCGCCTTCAGCCCCTCGGCCATGTCGGTTTCGTAGAGCCGGTCGAGGTACAGGCGCTCCGGCGCGTTCGCGAGAATCACCTCGGTCATGCGCCCGAGGTAGGCGTTCGGCGTGTACGACAGATACGGCGCGGGCGCGTCGGCCGAGCCAGGCAGCGTGTGACGCGGACGGCCCGCGCGGGCCGGCACCGAGAACGGGCTGATCGGCTCGTGGCCGAGCGTCAGCATGTCGTAGCGCGCCGGATCGAGCGCGACCGGGTGGCTCGGATGGTGGTAGCCCATCATCAGATCGCAGCCGCCTTCCACGAGCGACAGCGCCGCATCGTGCACGTTCAGCGCGCGCAGCCGCGTGTGGATCGGGCCCATCTGCGCCTCGATGCGCTGCAGCCAGCGCGGAAAGTAAGTCAGCGACAGCGTGTGCGGGACCGCGAATTCGATCGTCGCCTGCGGGGTCGCCGTGTGACCGCGCAGCAGCGCGCGCGCCTCGTGGAATTGCGACAGCATCGCGAGCGCCTGCTCGTTAAACACCTGCCCGGCCGCCGTGAGCCGCGTCGGATAAACAGAACGGTCGATCAGTTCCGTGCCGAGCCACGCTTCGAGCGCCTGGATGCGGCGCGAGAAAGCCGGCTGGGTGACGTGGCGCAGTTCGGCCGAGCGGCTGAAACTACGTGTTTCCGCGAGCGAAATGAAGTCTTCGAGCCATTTCAGTTCCATGCGAGTGCGTTTGCCGGCGAGAGGGAAGAAGTCTGCATTCTAGCGGCGCGAAGTGCGGCCGACGCATCCGGGCGGGCGCATCGCATCACAGTGGTAAAATCCACGGTTCCCTCCGTTTCCGATCCGCTCGCTGAGCGCTCAGTGCCTTAACCCGCGCCTCAACTTGCGCCTCAACCCGGTCCTCATCATGTCCGACACCCGCCCCGACACCCTGTTCGCGCTGAACGCGCTCTCCCCGCTCGACGGCCGCTATGCCGCCAAAACCGAAGCCCTGCGCGACTGGCTCTCGGAAGCCGCCTTCATGCGCAATCGCGTGACGGTCGAAATCCACTGGCTGATCGCGCTGTCGCGCGCCGGCTTCGCCGAAGTGCCGCGCTTCTCCGAGGCGTCCGAGCAGTTCCTGCTGCAATTGGCCGAGCGCTTCACCGCGCACGACGCCGCGCGCATCAAGGAAATCGAGCGCGTGACGAACCACGACGTGAAGGCCGTCGAGTACTGGCTCAAGGAATCGGTGAAGGGTCAGGAAGAACTGGAGCGCGCGAGCGAGTTCATTCACTTCGCGTGCACGTCGGAAGACATCAACAACACGTCGCACGGCCTGATGCTCGCCGGCGCGCGCGAGCACGTGATCCTGCCGGCGCTGCGCTCGGTGCATCAACGCCTCGTCGCGCTCGCACATGCGCAAGCCGCCCAGCCGATGCTGTCGCGCACGCACGGCCAGCCGGCCAGCCCGACCACGCTCGGCAAGGAAATCGCCAACGTCGCCGCGCGTCTCGCACGCGCGATCGAGCGTATCGCCAAGGTCGAGCTGCTCGGCAAGATGAACGGCGCGGTCGGCAACTTCAACGCGCACCTGTCCGCGTATCCGGAGTTCGACTGGGAAGCGTTCTCGAAGGACGTCGTCGAGAATCGCCTGAAGCTCACCTTCAATCCGTACACGATCCAGATCGAGCCGCACGACTACATGGCCGAGCTGTTCGACGCGATCTCGCGCGCAAACACGATCCTGCTGGATCTCGACCGTGACGTGTGGGGCTACATCTCGCTCGGCTACTTCAAGCAGCGCACCAAGGCTGGGGAAATCGGCTCGTCGACGATGCCGCACAAGGTCAACCCGATCGACTTCGAAAACTCCGAAGGCAACCTCGGCCTCGCGAACGCGACGCTACGCCATCTCGCCGACAAGCTGCCGGTGTCGCGCTGGCAGCGCGACCTGACCGACTCGACGGTGCTGCGCAACATCGGCGTCGCGTTCGGCTACTCGCTGCTCGCGTACGACTCGCTGATCCGCGGCCTCGACAAGCTCGAAGTGAACGCACAGCGTCTGAACGAAGACCTCGACAACTGCTGGGAAGTGCTGGCCGAGCCGGTGCAAACGGTGATGCGCCGTTACGGCATCGAGAATCCGTACGAGCAGCTGAAGGAACTCACGCGCGGCAAGGGCATCACGCGCGAGGCGCTGCAGAGCTTCATCGGCGGCCTGGCGATTCCGCAGGACGCGAAGGACCGTCTGCTCGAAATGACGCCCGGCTCGTACATCGGCAAGGCCGTCGACCTGGCGAAGCGAATCGGCTGATCGGCTGGTCCAGCTTCGGCTCATAGAAAAAGCCGCTCCGAGGAGCGGCTTTTTTTCGTCCCGCGTTCGAAACTGGAACGCGGGGGATCAAAGACTCAGCGCGCTTCGAGCTGCCTGAGCGCCTCGTCGACGATCTGCTCCGGCGTCAGATCGATGCTGACCGTGATCGCTTCATCGTCACCCGGCTCCTCGAGCGTATCGAGCTGGCTTTGCAGCAGCGACGGATCGAAGAAGTGCCCGGTGCGATGCCCGAGACGCTCCGAGAGCACCTCGCGCGAACCCTTCAGGTAGACGAAGCACACGTCCTTGTCGCCGGCACGCAGAATGTCGCGATACGAGCGCTTCAGCGACGAACACGTGAACACCGCCGTCTCGCCCGCCTTCTGCTTTTCCTCGATCGCCGCGCGGATCGTCTTCAGCCACGGCCAGCGGTCTTCGTCGGTGAGCGGAATGCCGTGGTGCATCTTCTCCTTGTTCGCCGCGCTATGGAACGCGTCGCCGTCGGTGAACGTGCAATGCAGACGCGCCGCCAGCATTTCGCCAATCAGAGACTTGCCCGCGCCCGACACGCCCATTGCGATCAGAATCATTTGAAACTCCTTACAGGACCGCCGCGAGTGCGAAGGTCAGGGCCAGCCCCATTACCGAAATGATGGTTTCGAGGAGCGACCAGGTCTTGAAGGTCTGCACCACCGTCATGCCGAAATATTCCTTGATCAGCCAGAAGCCGCCGTCGTTCACGTGCGAGAAGATCAGCGAGCCCGAGCCGGTCGCGAGCACCATCAGTTCCGGCTTCACTTGCACCGCGCCCGCCGCCGCGATCGGCGCGACGATGCCGCAGGCGGTCGTCATCGCAACGGTGGCCGAACCGGTCGCGAGACGGATCATCGCCGCGACGATCCAGCCGAACAGCAGCGGCGACAGATGCACCGCGGTCGCAACGTTGGTGATTTCCTTCGAAATGCCGCTATCCAACAGCACGCGGCCAAAACCGCCGCCCGCACCGACGATCAGTGTAATACCCGCGATCGGCGCCAAACACTCGCCGCAGAACTTCTGGATCTGCTCGCGGTTAAAGCCGCGGCTCGCGCCGAAGGTCCAGAAGCTGACCAGCACGGCCGTCAGCAGCGCGACGTCGGTGTTGCCGAAGAAGCGCAGCAGATCGTTCGGCAGCGTCTTCGGTTCGAACACCAGGTCGGCCCAGCTGCCGACCAGCATCAGGACCACCGGCAACAGGATCGTGGCCAGCGTGATGCCGAAGCCCGGCAGTTCGCGCTTGGGCGCGTTGGTTTTCACGCCGTTGCCGTTATTCGAGTCGTGACTGAGAAATTGCGCGGCAAGCGGATTTTCCTTCGGCAACTGGATATGGCGGCTCACCAGCAGCGCGAACAGCGGACCGGCGACAATCGCGCAGGGGATGCCGACGATCAGACCATAGGCGATCGTCTTGCCGATGTCCGCGTGATACGCCTGCACGGCGAGCAGCGCGGCCGGGTGCGGCGGAATCAGCCCATGCACGACGGACAGACCCGCGACCATCGGCAGGCCGACCAGCAGCAGCGATTTGTTGGTGCGCTTGGCGACGTTGAACGCGATCGGAATCAGCAGCACGAAACCGACTTCGAAGAACACCGGCAAACCGACGATGATCGCGACGACCATCATCGCCCAGTGAATGTGTTTCTCACCGAACCAGTTGATCAGCGTGGTCGCGACGCGCTCGGCGCCCCCCGATTCGGCCATCATCTTGCCGAGCATCGTGCCGAGACCGACGACGATGGCAATGTGCCCGAGCGTGTTGCCGTTACCCGTTTCGAACGATTTGACGATGGTCTGCATCGGCATGCCGGCCACGAGGCCCAGCAGCAACGACACGATGATCAGAACGAGAAACGGATAGACCTTCAGGCGCGTGATCATGAAGATCAGCAACGCGATCGCGATCAACGCGTAGACCAGCAACATGCTTCCGTGGGCAGATTCCATGAAGCCCCTCCTTTGGTTTATTGATTTCAGAGTGCGGATGCGGCCGGCACTTCGTCTCACGGCAACCTGCGCGATGCCTGAAAACCCGGCTGGCCGCGCGGACGCTGAATTTTACTGTTTGTTTTTCAAAAACGCGCGCAAATCCAGCACGCATATCAAGCAAAAAAGAGTCTCGGCGCGACAGCCTGATGCGGCTGTATCGACGAGACTCCTGGGCCCGGCTCAGTCAACCGATGCACTGGTGAGTCGTGGGGCTTAGTGTGCGGGCGCCGCCAACTGGCTCGCGGCGCGCGCAAGGCGCGTCACCTCATCCCAGTTCTGCGCGGCGAGCGCGGCCTTCGGCGTGAGCCACGAACCGCCGACGCAGACCACGTTCGGCAGCGACAGGAAGTGCGGTGCGCTTTCTGGCGTGATGCCGCCGGTCGGGCAGAACTTCAGCGCCGGGAACGGACCGTGGAATGCCTGCAGCATCGGCACGCCGCCGGCCTGCTGCGCGGGGAAGAACTTGACGATCTCGTAGCCGAGCTCGAGCGCGAGGATGATGTCCGACGGCGTCATCACGCCGGGCAGCAGCGGCAGACCCACATCCTGCGCGGCCTGGTGCATGTCCTTGGTCAAACCCGGCGACACGCCGAACTGCGCGCCCGCCTTCTTCGCCTGGGCGCAATGTTCGGGCTTCGTGATCGTGCCGACACCGACCACGATGTCGTCGGCGAGCTCGCACGCACGCTCGATCGCGCCGAGGCCCGCCGGCGTGCGCAACGTGATTTCGAGCACCTTCACGCCGCCCGCGTGCAACGCGCGCGACACGTGTTCGCCCTGTTCGACCGTGTCGAACGCGAGCACCGGAATCACCGGGCCGAGGCGCACGATATCGCTTACTGTTTTCGACGTCATAGTCAGACTCCTTGTTTCTGCAGCGCCGCGCCGGCTTGCGCGGTGCTCGTGTGATGGCTGCTGGATTGATGGGCGTGCTTGTCGCCGTGCTTGTGGTGGCTGCCGTGGCCGTGCTGGCCGTCGAGCGCGCCGCCCTCGCCGATCAGCTTGCCGAACACCGACGCGCCTTGCTCCGCCGGCGCCGCCGCCGCACGGAACACGCCGAACAGCTCGCGGCCGAAGCCGGCTTCGTTGTCCGCCTGATGCAGCGGCTCGGCGTTCGGACGCGCGGCCCATTCGGCTGCGTCGATCTCGATGTCGAGCACGCCCGCTTCGGCGTCGATGACCAGCGTGTCGCCCGTGCGGACCTTGCCGAGCGGGCCTTGCAGCAACGCTTCCGGCGAAACATGAATGACCGCCGGCACTTTACCCGACGCGCCCGACATACGGCCGTCGGTCACCAGAGCGACATGGAAACCCTGATCCTGCAACACACCGAGCAGCGGCGTCAAACGATGCAACTCGGGCATGCCGTTTGCGCGGGCGCCCTGGAAGCGCACCACCGCGATGAAGTCGCGCTTGAGCTCGCCCTTGTCGAATGCTTCCTGCACCGCTTCCTGCGAATCGAACACGATTGCCGGCGCCTTTACCTTGCGATGCGGCGCCGCGACCGCCGAGATCTTGATCACGCCGCGGCCGAGCTTGCCCTGCATCAGACGCAGTCCGCCGTCCGGCTGGAACGGCTCCTGGATGCCGCGCAGCACCGCGGTATCCGCGCTCGCCTCGACGCCCGCGACCCATTGCAGCTTGCCGTCGAGCAGCTTGGGCTCCTCGGTGTAGCGCTTCAGGCCCTTGCCCGCGACGGTGTTCACGTCTTCATGCAGCAGACCGCCTTCGAGCAGATTGCGCACGAGGAACGCGACGCCGCCCGCCGCGTGGAAGTGGTTCACGTCGGCCTTGCCGTTCGGATAGATCTTCGCGAGCAGCGGCACCGCCTGCGACAGCGTGTCGAAATCGTCCCAGTCGATCACGATGCCGGCCGCGCGCGCGATCGCGACGAGGTGCAGCGTGTGATTGGTCGAGCCGCCGGTTGCCAGCAGCGCGACGATGCCGTTGACGATCGCCTTCTCGTCGATCACATGGCCGATCGGCATGTAATGGCCGCGCTCGACCGTCAGGTCGAGCACGCGGCGCGCGGCCTGGGCGGTCAGCGCGTCGCGCAGCGGCGTGTGCGGATGCACGAAGGCCGAGCCCGGCAGATGCAGGCCCATCACTTCCATCAGCATCTGGTTGCTGTTCGCGGTGCCGTAGAACGTGCAGGTGCCGTGGCTGTGATACGCGGCCGCTTCCGCTTCGAGCAGCGCTTCGCGGCCGCATTGGCCAGTCGCGAACTGCTGGCGCGTCTTGGCTTTGTCGTCGTTGGACAGGCCGCTCGTCATCGGACCGGCCGGCACGAAGATGGTCGGCAGATGGCCGAATTGCAGCGCGCCGATCAGCAGGCCCGGCACGATCTTGTCGCAAATGCCGAGGCACAGCGCGGCGTCGAACATGTTGTGGGTGAGCGCGACGGCCGTGCTCATCGCGATCACTTCGCGCGAGAACAGCGACAGCTCCATGCCCGCGTTGCCCTGCGTGATGCCGTCGCACATCGCCGGCACGCCGCCCGCGAATTGCGCGACGCCGCCGTTTTCGCGCGCGGCCTGCTTGATGATGTCCGGGTAGTTTTTGTACGGCGCGTGCGCCGACAGCATCTCGTTGTAGGACGACACGATGCCGATGTTCGGCTCGCGGATCTGCTTGATCACGAGCTTGTCGTTGCCTTCGAGACCTGCGAAACCGTGGGCCAGGTTCGCGCACGACAACGCGCCGCGTGCCGGAAAGCGCCCCTGCGCATGCTGGATGCGGGCCAGATACGCTTCACGCGTGGGCTTGCTGCGCTCGATCACGCGTTGCGTGACCTTCAATAATTGCGAATGCGGGGAAACCATCGGAGCTCCTTCGTCGCTGGCGGCAGGCGCACGCATGACACCAGGCGGTATCGCGGGGTTGTGATATCGAACCACGCCATATTAGTAGAAAAACTACATGATCGCAAATACGACCGCTGTTGCGGTGCCGCATCGCGCGAATCGCCGAGTCGCCCAATTGGCGGCGTCTCGGCGCTTTGCGGCCGAAACCCAGGGAATACACTTACGCGCGCATATGTAGTTTTTGTACCTAGCTTTTGTGCGCCAACGACCAATCGGATATAGTCCACACGTTCTTCAGCATAGTGCGAGTTTTCCGATGATGCTGTCCCAAGTGGAAGAGATGCGTGATCAGCTGCGCCCGTCCGAGCGCAAGCTGGCCGATTATGTGATCGAGGCGCCGCGCGAGGTGCTGGATCTGTCGATGACCGAGGTCGCCGCGCGCGCCGGCGTGAGTCAGCCGACGATCGCGCGCTTCTGTCACGCGCTCGGTTTTTCCGGCTTTCGCGAATTCAAGATCCGGCTCGCGCAGGGCATCGCCAGCGAAGTGCCCGCCGTCTATCGCGACGTGCGGCCCGACGAGCCGACGCCGGGCGTCGCCGCGAAGGTCCTCGACCGGACCATCGGTGCGCTGATTCAGGTGCGCAACAATCTGTCTTCGGATAGCGTCGCGGCGGCGATCGACATGCTCGCGCAGGCGAAGCGCATCGAGTTCTATGGCGCGGGCGGCTCGGGCATCGCCGCGCTCGACGTGCAGCACAAGTTCTTCCGGCTCGGCATGCCGAGCGTCGCGTATTCGGACCCACACACGTTTCTGATGTCGGCCGCGCTGCTCGGACCGGGGGACGTGGTCGTCGCGATTTCCAATACCGGCCGCACGCGCGACATCATCGATGCCGCGAGGGCCGCGCTGAACTCGGGCGCGAAGGTGATCGCGATCACGCATGGCAATTCGCCGCTCGCGCGGCTCGCGACCGTGGGACTCTTCGCGAACGTCGACGAAGACACCGACATCTTTTCGCCGATGACCTCGCGCGTATCGCATCTGGCGATCGGCGACATTCTGGCGGTCGGTGTCGCGTTGAGCCGCGGGCCCGAACTGGTGGAGAAGCTCGCGCAGACGAAGGAAGTGATACACCGGCGGCGAGTGGACTCACAGGGGTAATACGCTCCGATAAGAGCGGAACGACGGGCATAACGAAAAAGGGCGGTGTGCCATTCAACCGGCACACCGCCCTCTTGTTTTTTCCAGCGCCCTGCCTAACGCCGTCAGCCGCTCAGAACGGCTTGATCACCACCAGCGCAACCGCCGCGAGCATACCAAGCACCGGCAGCTCGTTGAACATCCGATACCACTTGTCCGAGCGGCGATTCTGGCCGCGCTCGAACCTGCGCAGCAGCACGCCGCAATACGCGTGATAGATGACGAGCAGCACGACCACGCCGACCTTCGCGTGAATCCAGCCCTGCCCGCTGCCGATGCCGATCACGAGCCACAACCACAAGCCGCACGCGATCGCGGGCACCGCGATGAAGCTCATGAAGCGGAACAGCTTGCGCGCCATCAGCAGAAGACGCGCCGTCGCCGCGGGTTCCGTTTCCATCGCCAGATTGACGAAGATGCGCGGCAGATAGAACAGGCCGGCAAACCAGGAGGCAATCAACACGATGTGAAACGTCTTTACCCAAAGCATCGGCGGGGGTCCTTGTGGTTCTTGTTGTTGTGTTCGTTGTGGCGGTGCCTCGATGCGCGCTTATTGACGACCTTCGCCGTGCCCGAGCACGATGTACTTCAGCGAAGTCAGCCCTTCCAGTCCGACCGGGCCGCGCGCATGCAGCTTGTCGTTCGAGATGCCGATCTCGGCGCCGAGACCGAACTCGAAGCCGTCCGCGAAACGCGTCGACGCGTTGACCATCACGCTCGCCGAATCGACTTCGCGCAGGAAGCGCATCGCGCGGTCGTGGTCTTCGGTAACGATCGCATCGGTGTGCTGCGAGCTATAAGTGTTGATGTGCTCGATCGCCGCGTCGATGCCGTCGACCACCTTGATCGCGAGCACCGGCGCCAGATACTCGGTGCGCCAGTCTTCCTCGGTCGCGTCGACGAGCGGGCCGACGCCCGCATCGGCCAGCACCGCGCGCGCCGCCGCATCGACGCGCAGCTCGACGTCCTTGCCTCGATACAATCGCCCAAGCGGCGGCAGCACTTCGGCCGCGATGCCGCGCGCGACCAGCAGCGTTTCCATCGTGTTGCAGGTGCCGTAGCGGTGCGTCTTCGCGTTGTCGCAGACGTTGAGAGCCTTCGCCAGGTCCGCGCGATCGTCGACATAGACGTGGCAGATGCCGTCGAGGTGCTTTATCATCGGCACGCGCGCTTCGTTCATCAGACGCTTGATCAAACTCTTGCCGCCGCGCGGCACGATCACGTCGACGTATTCGGTCATCGTGATCAGCTTGCCGACCGCCGCGCGGTCCGGCGTCGCGACCACCTGCACCGCGTCCTGCGGCAGACCGGCTGCTTCGAGCCCTTCGCCGATCAGCCTGGCGAGCGCGGTATTGCATTCGAGCGCTTCCGAGCCGCCGCGCAGAATGGTCGCGTTGCCGGACTTCAGGCACAGCGCGGCCGCGTCGATCGTCACGTTCGGGCGCGATTCGTAGATGATGCCGATCACGCCGAGCGGCACACGCATCTGGCCGACCTGGATGCCGCTCGGTCGATACTTCAGATTGCTGATTTCACCGATCGGATCGGCCAGCGCCGCGACCTGGCGCAGGCCTTCGACCATCGTCTTCAGCGCCTTGTCGGACAGCGTCAGACGGTCGATGAATGCGGCGTCGTGGCCCTTGCCGCGGGCGCGTTCGAGGTCGCGCGCGTTGGCGGCCTTCAGCAGATCGGCATCGCGTTCGATCGCCTCGGCAACGGCTGCAAGCGCCGCATTCTTCGCGGCGGTCGACGCCCGCGCCATCGCGCGCGAAGCCTGGCGAGCGCGTTGGCCGAGGTCGGTCATGTACTGGTCGATATCCATGGTCATTCTCGTGATGCCCGCACGTTGGCGTGCGGTGGTCGGGCAAGATTAGCGAAAGATCAAACGATTGTAAGTCGGGTACCGGGGCTTTGCTCGCGAGGGGGCTGCGGGTGCGCTGTGCTGTCGCGGGCTTGCCGATGCGTTGTGTTGAGCCCGTGGCATGGGAAACGCGGTGGTCTGCATTTGACGCGATTGACGGTTGCTGTGCGATTGCAATCGCCGCCGGAACTCGCCCGCGCCCGGCTGCTTAGATTGGCCGCCGCGCTGGAGCCGCAGTCGGCGCCCGAGGTCGCGGCGGCGGCACTGGCGACGCCGCCGACGGTTTTGGCGCGGCCACCGTCATTGCGAGTTCGAACAGGCCGTCCCACGGATCGGGCGGCGGATCGTTGCGATGATTGCCCGGCGTGCCTCCCGACAAGCCCTTGACCTGCCGGTCGAGCCGCGCCGCCAGCGCGAGCGCCTTCTCGAGCGCCGCTTCGCTGACACGCGACAGCGCCGGCCCGATCAGCCGTTCGCGCGGACCCCACACGCGGTTCTCGCGGGTGAGCATCGCGAGCGGCTTGCCGGCCGCGACGCCGCGCTTGATCCGCAACAGCGTGCGCACTTCCTCGACAACGGCCCACAGCACGAGCACCGCAGCCTCGCCTTCACCGCGCAGGCCGTCGAGCATGCGCGCGAGACGGCCGACGTCGCCCGCGAGCATCGCCTCATTGAGCTTGAACACGTCGTAACGCGCGACGTTGAGCACCGCGTCCTGCACCTGATCGAAGCTCAGCGAGCCGCTCGGATACAGCAGCCCGAGCTTCTGGATTTCCTGATGCGCGGCGAGCAGATTGCCCTCGACGCGCTCGGCGATGAACGCGAGCGCGCGCCGCCCTTCCTCGCCGGCTGCAACGCGCTGACCCTGGGCCGCGAGCCGCTGTCCGACCCAGTTCGGCAGCTGCGCGCGCTCGACCGGATCGATCCTCAGCGCGACGCCCGCATCGGCGAGCGCGCTGAACCATGCCGACTTCTGCGTGGCCGCATCGAGACGCGGCAGCGTGATCATCGTTAGCACGTCGTCGTTGACGGTGGATGCCAGGGCCTTCAGCGCGTCGGCGCCTTCCTTGCCCGGCTTGCCCGATGGAATGCGCAATTCGACCAGTTGACGGTCGCCGAACAGCGACATCGACTGGCTCGCGCCGAGCAGCGAGCTCCAGTCGAAATAGCGCTCGGCCGTGAACACCGAGCGGTCGGTGAAGCCTGCCGCGCGCGCCGCCGCGCGGATGCGGTCGCACGCTTCCTGCGCGAGCAGGTGCTCGTCGCCGTACACGACGTACAGTCCGGCGAGGCCTTTGGCGAGATGCGCTTCGAGCGCGTCAGGTCGCAGTTGCATGGCTGGCGGTTGACGGGATGGATGAGATTCGACGACTCACGAACGACGCGATGCTCACAGCGGCGGCGGCGGCAGCGGCGCGCGCGGCACGATGCCCGGCACGGCCTCGGCCGGCGTCGGATGCAGCGAGCGCACCACGCCGAGACGGCGGATCAGCTGATCGACCGCGTCGTTTTCCATGTCGGCGAACAGGATGTCGGACTCGGCGGCCTTCGCCTGCGAGAACTGGTCGCTATAGGTCATCGCGCGGTTCAGCGCGATCACGCTGCCCGGAATCAGCACGGTGCCGTCCTTGCCGGTCAGCGTGTAGGTCATCTGCAGATTCAGCTGATACTCGGCGACGACGCCCAGCGAATTCAGCGTCAGCGTGCTGAGGTTGCGGTTCTGCGTGATTTGCAGGATCGCGTCGGCATTGGCGACCGAGTTGACCACCACGGTGTCGCTGCCGCCCTGCACGATGCGCGTGAAGCGCGCGATGGCCGCGGGCGAGCCGCCCGACACATAGAGGCGCTTGAACGCGTAGTCCTGCTGGCCGCGCAACTGGAAGCCGCAGGCCGACAACATCATTACGCTGCAAGCGAGCGTCAAAAACGATCTGCGAGTCACATTCGCTCCCGGTTCGCAGTGGATTCGCAATGCCGAGGAACGCCGCCGGACGGGCGGCGCTCCATCTGCCGGATGAGGGCTCGGAACGTCAAACGACCACGTTCACGAGACGGCCCGGCACCACGATGATCTTCTTAGGCGCCTTGCCTTCGCTGAACTTCGCGACCATTTCGTGCGCGGCCGCTTGCTGCTCGATCGCGTCGCGCGATGCGTCCTTCGCGACCGTGATCGCGCCGCGTACCTTGCCGTTCACCTGCAGCACGAGTTCGATCTCGGCCTGTTCGAGCGCCTTCTCGTCGACCTTCGGCCACGGCGCGTCGAGCAGCGGGCCGAATTCGTCGGCATAGCCGAGCTCCTGCCACAGCTGGAACGTCAGGTGCGGCACGACCGGATACAGTACACGCAGCATCACGCCGTAAGTTTCGCGCAGCACGGCCGTCTGCGCGCCTTTCGCGCCATCGAGCGCGTTGAGCATCTTCATCGCGGCCGATACCACCGTGTTGTACTGCAGACGCTGATAGTCGAAATCGGCCTGCTTCAGCACGCTATAGATTTCACGACGCAGCGCCTTGTCGGCGTCGTTGAATTGTGCGGCGTCCAACTGGCCGCCCGTGCGCAGCGCGGCTTCGTTCGTGTAGCCGAAGTTCCACACGCGACGCAGAAAGCGGCTCGCGCCTTCGACGCCCGAACCCGACCACTCGAGCTGCTGCTCGGGCGGAGCCGCGAACATCACGAACAGACGCGCGGTGTCCGCGCCGTGCTGATCGATCAGCATCTGCGGGTCGACGCCGTTGTTCTTCGACTTCGACATTTTCTCGACGCCGCCAAGCACGACCGGCTCGCCGTCGGCGTTCAGCACCGCGCCGACCGGGCGGCCCTTGTCGTCGAACGAGACGGTGACGTCCGCCGGGTTGTACCAGGTCTTCTTGCCCGCTTCGTTTTCGCGGTAGTAGGTTTCGTTGAGCACCATGCCCTGCGTGAGCAGGTTCGTCGCCGGTTCGCCGAACTTCACGAGGCCGAGGTCGCGCATCACCTTCGCCCAGAAACGCGAGTACAACAGGTGCAGGATCGCGTGTTCGATACCGCCGATGTACTGATCCATCGGCGCCCAGTAATCGGTGCGCTCGTCGACCATCGTCTTCGCATCCGGCGACGCGTAGCGATAGAAGTACCACGACGAATCGACGAAGGTGTCCATCGTGTCGGTTTCGCGCTTCGCCGCGCCGCCGCAGCTCGGGCACGTGCAGTTCAGGAACGCTTCGGACTTCGCGAGCGGATTGCCCGTGCCGTCCGGCACGAGGTCTTCCGGCAGCACGACCGGCAGGTCTTGTTCCGGCACCGGCACGTCGCCGCACTTCGGGCAGTGGATGATCGGAATCGGCGTGCCCCAGTAACGCTGGCGCGACACGCCCCAGTCACGCAGACGCCACGTGATCTGCTTGTCGCCGAGGCCGAGTTCCTTAAGATCGGCGGCGATGCGGTCCACCGCTTCGTCGTACGCGAGGCCGTCGTACTTGCCGCTGTTGACCAGCGTGCCGGTCTTCTCGCCGTACCACTCCGCCCAGGCTTCAGTCGAAAACTCCTTGCCCTCGACCGCGACCACCTGCTTCACCGGCAGACCGTACTTCTTCACGAACGCGAAGTCGCGCTCGTCGTGCGCCGGCACGCCCATCACCGCGCCTTCGCCGTAAGTCATCAGCACGTAGTTGCCGATCCACACCTCGACCTGCTCGTGCGTCAGCGGATGCGTGACGTAGAAGCCGGTGGCCATGCCCTTCTTTTCCATCGTCGCGACGTCGGCTTCGGCGACGCCGCCGCGCTTGCATTCGTCGATGAATGCCTGCAGTTCCGGCTTGTCTTGCGCGAGACGCGTGGCGAGCGGATGCTCGGCGGCGATCGCGCAGAACGTGACGCCCATGATCGTGTCGGCGCGCGTCGTGAACACGCGCAGCAGCTTCTGTTCGCCGTCGATTTCATACGGGAAGCCGAAGTTCACGCCGAAGCTCTTGCCGATCCAGTTCTGCTGCATGATCTTCACGCGCTCGGGCCAGCCGAGGCCGTCGAGATCGTTCAGCAGTTCATCCGCGTACTGCGTGATGCGCATGTAGTACATCGGGATTTCGCGCTTTTCGACAAGCGCACCCGAGCGCCAGCCGCGCCCGTCGATCACCTGCTCGTTCGCGAGCACGGTCTGGTCGACGGGGTCCCAGTTCACGGTACCGGTTCTCTTGTACGCGATGCCCTTTTCGAGCATCTTCAGAAACAGCCACTGGTTCCACTTGTAGTAGTCGGGGCTGCAGGTCGCGACTTCGCGCGACCAGTCGATCGCGAGACCCATCGACTGCATCTGCTTCTTCATGTAAGCGATGTTGTCGTAGGTCCACTGCGCGGGCGGCACGTTGTTGGCCATCGCGGCGTTTTCCGCCGGCATGCCGAACGCGTCCCAACCCATTGGCATCAGCACGTTGTAGCCGTTCATCCGCAGATAGCGGTACATCACGTCGTTGATCGTGTAGTTGCGCACGTGCCCCATGTGCAGCTTGCCCGACGGATACGGCAGCATCGAGACGCAGTAGAACTTGGGCTTGTCGGTGGTTTCCGTCGTCTTGTAGGCGTCGATGGCGCGCCATTGCCCTTGCGCGGCGGCTTCGACGTCGGAGGGAACGTATTTTTCGTGCATGGTGTGATGGGATCGCTAGGTTCGGTGCTTTCGCACCGGCCCGGTGCTCTGCAGAATGTCGTTGCGTCGTTTCCCCTTCGGCGGGGAAAGGGCTGATTATACCGTTCGCGGACGGGTGCGCCGCTACGCGCGGCATGGTGCGGGGCGGGGTATGCCGGATTCGTCGACGCGCTGCGCGCCCGCCAGCGTCCGGTGATGCTCAGTGCTGCGCGGCGGGCGGCGGCGGGTCCGTCACGAAGCCGATCCGCTCGAGCCCCGCCTGCTGCGCGGCGCCCATCACCTGCGCGATTACTTCGTAGCGCGTCGAACGCTCCGCGCGCAGCTGGATGTCCGACTGGTCCGCCTGCTTGCCGGCCTCGGCGAACTGCACGCGCATCTGCGCGAGCGTGATCGGCTTGCCGTTCCAGTAGAGCTTGCCGGCGCCGTCGATCGACAGGGAGATGGTTTGCGGGGTCTGGCGCGCGGGCGCCGCCGCGACCTTCGGCAGATCGAGCCGGATCGCATGAGAGAACAGCGGCGCGGTAATGATGAAAATCACCAGCAGCACCAGCATCACGTCGATCAGCGGCGTCATGTTGATCTCGGCCATCGGCGCGGCCGCCTGCTTCTTCTCGAGTCCGTCGAATGCCATGTCGCCTCCTTGCGTCTGAGCTTGGCCCTGCCCGCCGCACGCCAAGCGTCAGCGGTGCGCCTCGTGCGCCGCCTGCTGCGCGCGAGGCGGCGTCGGCGCATGCTCGGGGGAGCACACGTACGCGTGCAAATCGTGCGCGAAACCGTCCAGCTCCTCGGTCAATTGCCGCACGAGGCGGCCCAGCACGTTGTAGCCGAGCACCGCCGGAATCGCGACCACCAGACCGAACGCGGTCATGATCAGCGCCTCGCCGACCGGTCCCGCGACGTTCTCGATCTGCGCCTGCCCGCTCGCCGCGATGCTGCCGAGCGCGTGATAGATGCCCCATACGGTGCCGAGCAGACCGACGAACGGCGCGGTGCTGCCCACCGACGCCAGCAGCACCTGACCGAACTCGAGCCGCCGCTGCGACGCGGCGAGCGCCTGGCGCAGCGCGCGCAGCACCCGTTCGCTGCGCTCGACGCGCGCGAGCAGCGCGCCCGGAATGTCGACCTCGGCCGCACTGAGCGCCGCTTCGGCGAGCGGCGCGAACACGCGCTCACGGTCGGCGCGGCGCAGGATGGCGACGCCTTCGGCGAGCGTCGGCGCTTGCCAGAAGCGCGCGATCGCCCGCGAGGACTGGCGTTTCGTGCGCGCCAGAATCCAGCTCTTGACGATCAGAAAACACCAGCTCGCAATCGACATGGCCAGCAGCACGTAGGCGACGGCATGCGTGATTGCGTCGCTCGTTTGCAGGTAATGGATGATGCCGCTGCTGCCTGCCATCTGACCTCGCCTTCGGAAAGTGACTTCGGGAGGGCGCGCTCGGGATGCGCTGCCCCGCCTATGCGCAACGAACTTCGCTCAACGCAGGCCGAGCACGTCCTGCATGTCGAAGAAGCCGTTGTCGTGGCCTTCGAGGAAGCGTACAGCACGAAGCGCGCCTTGTGCATATGACAGGCGGCTCGCCGATTTGTGCGTGATCTCGATGCGCTCGCCGATGCCCGCGAACAGCACCGTATGATCGCCGACGATATCGCCGCCGCGAATCGCCGAGAAGCCGATCGTCGACGGATCGCGCTCGCCGGTCACGCCTTCGCGGCCGTAGACCGCGCAGTCGTCGAGATTGCGGCCGAGCGCGCCCGCGATCACTTCGCCCATCGTCAGCGCGGTGCCGGACGGCGCATCGACCTTGTGGCGATGATGCGCCTCGATGATCTCGATGTCGTAGCCGGTCGAAAAGTGCCGCGCCGCGTATTCGAGCAGTTTCAGCGTAACGTTCACGCCGACGCTCATGTTCGACGCGAACACCACGCCGATCTTCTGCGCCGCCGCGCGCAGTTGCGCTTTTTGCGCGTTGTCGAAGCCGGTCGTGCCGATCACCATTTTCACGCCGTGGCGCTGCGCGGCTTCGAGATGCGCGAGCGTCGCGTCCGGGCGTGTAAAGTCGATCAGGTAGTCGGATTCGGCAAACACGCGCTCGATATCGTCGGACAGCAGCACGCCGGTCTCTTTGCCGAGGAACGCGCCGGCGTCCTGGCCAAGCTGCGCCGCGCCCGTGCGGCAGAGCGCGCCGGACAGCGTCGTGTCGGCGTCGTTGAGGACGGTTTCGATCAGCATGCGGCCCATACGGCCCGATGCGCCTGCAATGGCAATTTTCATGACGATGAGGATTCGAAAAGAGTCAACCGGGATGGAGCCCGGCAAACGCGGCCCGGCGAATGCACCGACCAGTGTGCCGGGGAATGCGCCCGGTCGATATAGAAACAAGCGGCGACAGGCGGCACGATCTTGCGACAAGGCCGCGCGGCTCGCTGCTGAAGCCAACGCCCGCGGCCAACCGGGACGGCTCGCTCAGGTGACTGACTGATACCGCCCGCTGCGGCGAGCCACTGCCGCGGCGCACTGCGGCAACAGGTTCATGCGGCCCAAGCGGTGCATTTCCGGCCTCGCCTGACGCCGGACGAACACACATCTGGCGGGCGCCGCACATGCTACGCGCAGCCCGCCTCACGACACCGACAAGCGGATCAGTTGCTCGTTCCGGACGTTGACGGCGAAGCGTTCGGCGCCGAGCTGTCGCCGCTTTGCGAGCCCGTCGGGCCGACCGGGTTGCTCTCGTTTTCCGGCGCCGGCGGCGGCGGCCGTTTGAACTGGAACTGCGGCTGACCACCGGCCGTCGGGCCTTGCGTCGGGATTCCGCCAGCGCCTGCTCTCGGCACGGCCGAACGCACGGACGGCGCGCCGCTCGGCGTAGACACCGCGCTGGTCGCGCGATTGGCCGCCTGGGCAGCTTCCGCGTTGGCGTCCATGGACGGCGTGGCGGCTTGCTGGGCGCCTTCGACCGACGGCGAGCGCGTCGTGTCCACCGTGACCGGCGCCGCGGCGGCAGCCCCGCTTGCGGCGGCTGCGGCGCTGGCGGCCTCGGCCGCGCTCGGCGGCGTAGCGTTCGAGCGACGGCCACTGCGGTCGCCGTCGATTTCGGCCAGCAATTCGAGATTGGTCGGCAGATCCTCGCCACCCGTCCAGTGGGTCACGGTGTCGCCCGAGAAGAACACGACGAAGTCGCGTTGCTGAACGATCGAGGTGTTGCCACGCTTGAAATAGAACGTGTAATCCCAGCGATCCGCGTGGAACATATCGGTCAACAGCGGCGTGCCGAGCACCTGACGCACCTGTGCGCGCGTCATGCCGACCTTCATCTGGCTGGCCATTTCCTGCGACACGAAGTTACCTTGCACGACCGTAATCCGATACGGCGTAATGCTTTGGGCAACGCGCTGGGTCAGGCTGTCGTACGTGGAACATCCGGCAAGAACCGCGACAGTCGCAACCGCGATCAAGGTACCCCGCATGCGGCTCCCCCGGTAGATCAATTGAGATTTAGAAATCATTTCACTCACCGTGCGGGCCCGCTTGCGGGCCGCGCTCATTCCATCGAAAATGACCAGAACGGCAAAACACATTACTATGAGAGCCCAGCATTGTACTCTAGGGATCCCTTGTCATGACCAATCCAACCGATCTCAAGAATATCGGGCTCAAGGCGACCCTTCCGCGCCTCAAAATCCTTGAGATTTTCCAACACAGTCCGGTACGTCATCTAACCGCCGAAGACGTGTACCGCAACCTCCTGCACGAGGAACTCGATATCGGTCTCGCCACCGTGTATCGCGTGCTGACGCAATTCGAGCAGGCCGGCCTGCTCTCGCGCAGCAATTTCGAGTCGGGCAAGGCGGTGTTCGAGCTGAACGAGGGGACACACCACGATCACCTCGTGTGCCTCGATTGCGGGCTCGTGGAAGAGTTTTTCGACCCCGAAATCGAAAGTCGTCAGCAGTCCATCGCCAAGGCACGCGGCTTCAAGCTGCAGGAGCATGCGCTGGCACTGTATGGGGCGTGCACGAAGGAAAATTGCCCGCATCGCAAGCACTGATGCATCGCGGGCCGCGTGGGAATACGCGGCCTGGCAAGTCAGAAGAAAGACCCGGCCGATGAGAATCGGTCGGGTTTTTTGTTCAGGCGACGGCAAATACGGCTATCCGACCAGTTCCACGCTCGGCTCGAAGGCGAGCCGCCACGGCTCGGCCAACTGCAATTCGTCGCAATTCGGCGCGTCGCCGCCACGATCGACGACGATGAAATCGCTGACCTGGTCCAGCGCGAGCAGCGGATGGTGCCAAACCCCTTTCGCGTAATTGACGCCTTGCCACGCGTCGGTCCAGAACGCGCGCATCCGCGTGGCGTCGAACTCGCCGGCCGGCGCGACCACCACCAGATAGCGGCCCGCGCGTAACGGAATGAAAGCCTGGCTGCCGAGCGGATGCCGCTCCATCATCGTGATCTCGACGGGCAGCGCGCGCGGCTGCGCGCGAAACAGATTGACGAGCGGCCGGCCGCCCTGCTCCGCCACGTCGACGCGCGCGAGGTCGTGATAGCGCTCGGTGGTGCCGCCATTGATGGGAAAATGACGCGCGCCGTCAAGTTCGATCACGTCGCCGAACGGCGCGAAAGCCGCGCGCGTCAGGCGTTCCATCTGCAGGATCTTCATGCGTGCCGCTCCCTGATGTTGCGTGCGTTAAGCGATCTCGCCCCACAGACGCAGGCGCGACACGCCGCCGTCCGGGAAGATGTTGAAGCGCACGTGCGTGACCGGCCCGAGCGCGGCGAGGTCGTCCGTGAACGTGTGCACATGGTCCATCTGCAGCTTCTGTTCGCCGAGCAGCACCGGCCAGAACATCGCCTGCGTGACGAGCGAATCGTCGGTGCCGCCCGTCACCGATGCCGCCTGCAGCGAGCAGCGGTCCGGGAAGTTGCCCTTGAAGTGCGCCGTATCCACTTCGATCTTGCGGATCACGCCGGGCCGCGCGAGCGCGACGATCGCCCAGTCGTTGCCCGGCTCGCGACGCCGCCGGGTTTCCCAGCCGTCGCCCATGTTCACGCCGCGGCCTGGCATCAGCATGTGCGAGGCCGGCCCGAAATGCTGGTTATTCGCGGCGACGAGGTACGCGCCGTTTTCGATCGCGGCGAGATCGAGCAGCGTGCCGCGCTCGACGCGGCTCCAGTCCCGCTGCGGCTGGCCGTACACGCGCAGTCGGGCGAGCCCGCCGTCCGGATAGAGATTCACCCGCAGATGGGTGACCGGGCGCGCGTCTTTCACTTCAACGTAGTGATGCTGGTTGCCCTGTAGCGTCGTCGCCGGCACGAGCGGCTGCCAGTCGGCGTGCTCGGGCGGCACGTCAGCGTCGCTGTGACAGGCATCGATCGACGCCGCCGGCGGGAAATTGCCGGTGAAGTGGCTCGTATCGAGATCGACGCCATGCACGACGCCCGGCCGCGCGAGACGGATCACGCAATGGTCGTGGCCGTTCGTGCGCTTGCGGCGCGTCTCCCAGCCGTCCATCCACTTGCCGTGGTCGTCGTATTTGCCGGGGATGAACACCGCCGGCTGCGGCTCCAGCATGCGCTCTTTCGGTGCGAAGAATTCGTCGCTGGCGACCAGCGCCTTCGCGCCGAGGCGCGGATCGGCGAGGTTCATGTAGCGGCGCGTGAAGACGGGGGCGTTCGGGTCGAGGATCGGGTTGGCCATGATGTCGGTCAGTGTCGAAGAGGTCAGAAACGGCCGGCGGCGCCACGGCAGCCGTCGGTTTGCGAAAAACTCCGTCTGAAGACGATGCCGGTTGGTCTGGTCAGACCAGAGCCGGCGCGCCGCCGTCAGACTGCCGGCGCGTGTTCGCCCGCACCCGGCTCGGCGAGCGTGTCGTCGACAGCGGGCACGTAGCGCAGCGCCGCGTCGCGATTCAGCACGCGGTGCGCGCGCGCCTTGTCGATATCGTTTTCCCACACGGCGACCACCACCGTCGCGACGCAGTTGCCGATCAGGTTGGTCAGCGCGCGGGCGATGCCGACGAACCAGTCGACCGGCAGAATCAGCACGAGACCGAGCACCGGAATCGCGGGAATCGCGGAGAGCGTCGCAGCGAGAATCACGATCGCCGAGCCGGGTATGCCGTGCGCGCCCTTCGACGTCACCAGCGACACCAGCACGACGACGATCAGGTCATGAATAGACAGCGGGGTGTTGGTCGCCTGCGCGATGAACAGCACCGCAAGCGTCAGATAGATCGAGAAGCCGTCGAGATTGAACGAGTAGCCGGTCGGAATCACGAGACCGACCGTCGAATCCTTGACGCCCATCCACTCGAGCTTGCGCATGATCTGCGGCAGCACGGCGTCGGACGACGCGGTGCCGAGCACGATCGACAGTTCTTCGCGCAGATAGCGGATCAGCTTGAAGATGCTGAAGCCGGCGAGCCGCATCACCGCGCCGAGCACGAGCACGACGAACACCACGCAACTCGCGTAGAACACCAGCACGAGCATGCCGAGCTGCTTCAGCGACTCGACGCCGTAGGTGCCGGTCGTAAACGCGATCGCGCCGAGCACGCCGAGCGGCGCGAGCTTGATGATGAAGCCCATCACGCGGAAGAACACCTGCGACAGCTCATCGATCAACCCGCTCACGCGTTGCGCGCGCTTGCCGAGCAGCGACAGCGCCGAGCCGAACAGCACCGAGAACACGAGGATCTGCAGGATGTCGCCGGTTGCGAACGCGTTGATCGCCGTGTCGGGGATGATCTTCAGCAGAAAGCCGGCGGTGTCCTTCAGGCTCTTCGCGTGCTCGGTATAGGTCGTGAGCGACGCCGCATCGAGCGAACTCAGGTTCACGTTCATGCCGGCGCCCGGACGCGTCGCGTAAGCGAGCACCGCGCCGATCACGAGCGCGATCGTCGTCATCGCCTCGAAGTAGATCACCGACTTCAAGCCGACGCGGCCGACCTTGCGCAAATCGCCCGCATGCGCCATACCGCTCACCACCACGCAGAACACGATCGGTCCGATCACCATCTTGATCAGCTTCAGAAAGCCGTCGCCAAGCGGCCGCAAGGACTGCGCGAAATGCGGAAACACGGCACCGAGCACGATGCCGACCACGAGCGCTATCACGACCCGGCCAAATAGCGAATTGAAGAATTTCAACACGGCTTCCTCCTGCGGATGGTTGTCTCGGTCACTTCTGTTCAGACTGGTCCGACCAGTAGTGTTATGGGGAATAGTAGGAAGCCGATATAGTCCCGTCAAGGATTGATCGAACAGTGTTTACCCGTTGTTTTTTCGGCGATTTCGGGTCGGATTCAGGATTCGCGACGCCGTGCGGCGCGCCGTTTTCGACCGCGTATTAGAATTGCGGTCAGACCACGCCACCCAGTGAGCTTTTATGAAAAACGTCCCGCACACCGTCACCGACGCGGCCATCGCGACCATCCGCGAACGCATCGAAGCGGGCGTCTATCCGGTGGGCAGCCTGCTGCCGGCGCAGCGCCAGCTATCCGATGAACTGTCGATCAGCCGCGCGTCGCTGCGCGAAGCGCTCTCCACGCTCGAAGCGCTCGGCCTGCTGGTCATCCGGCCCGGCAAGGGCGTGTACGTGGAAAGCGCGCAGGCGAAAGCCGCTCAGGCGTGGCGTTTCGCCGAGCAGTCGTCGCTGCCCGACACGTACCAGATGCGCTACGCGCTCGAAGGCTTCGTTGCGCGCATGGCGGTGCTCGCGGTCACCAACGACGACCTCGCGTGGCTCGAGGAAAACGTCACCGCGATGCAAAGCGCGCTCGCCTGCGAGGAGCTCGACGAAGCGGCGCGGCTCGACTACGCGTTCCATATGCGCATCGTCAGCATCGCGGGCAATGCCGCGATCGAGTCGATCCTGCGCAGCAGCGCCGAAATCATGAAGGAAAGCCAGCGCATGCCGTTCTACCGGCGCGAGCGGGTGCTATCCACCTACACCGAGCATCGCGCGATTCTCGACGCGCTGAAGGCCCGCGATTCGCTCGCGGCGGGCAAGGCGATCGAGACGCACATCGCGAACGCCGCGCAGCGCGCGGGCGTCTATTTCCCGACGCCGTAGCCGTCGCGCCGATACCGCAGACGAAAAAAAGCCGCTCCGAGGAGCGGCTTTCATGCAGCGTGAAACCCGAAACTTACTTCGCGTTCGCGAGCGCCACAGCCGTGTCCAGCATGCGGTTCGAGAAGCCCCACTCGTTGTCGTACCAGCTCGACACCTTTACGAGACGGCCCGACACCTTGGTCAGCGTCGAGTCGAACGTCGACGAAGCCGGGTTGTGGTTGTAGTCGATCGACACGAGCGGTGCGTCGTTGTAACCGAGAACGCCCTTCAGTGCGCCTTCCGACGCTTCCTTCATGATCGCGTTGACTTCCTCGACCGTCGTGTCGCGCGCGGCGATGAACGACAGGTCGACGACCGACACGTTGATCGTCGGGACGCGGATTGCGTAGCCGTCCAGCTTGCCGTTCAGTTCCGGCAGCACGAGGCCGACCGCCGATGCCGCACCGGTCTTGGTCGGGATCTGGCTATGCGTGGCCGAACGCGCGCGGCGCAGGTCTTCGTGGTACACGTCGGT
The DNA here is from genome assembly GCF_040948755.1 of Paraburkholderia sp. BR13444. Classification (NCBI taxonomy): domain Bacteria; kingdom Pseudomonadati; phylum Pseudomonadota; class Betaproteobacteria; order Burkholderiales; family Burkholderiaceae; genus Paraburkholderia; species Paraburkholderia sp. BR13444. Next base: position 887,512 of record NZ_JBFPKM010000002.1, read on the forward strand.
CAGAACCTGGTCGTTCGTGTACGCGTGGATCGTCGTCATCAGGCCGTTCACGAGACCGATCTTGTCGTTCAGCGGCTTGACCAGCGGCGCGAGGCAGTTGGTCGTGCACGATGCGTTCGAGATGACCGTGTCCGATGCCTTCAGTACGTTGTGGTTCACGCCGTAGACGACGGTCGCGTCGACATCCTTGCCGCCCGGCGCCGAGATGATGACCTTCTTCGCTCCGCCCTTGATGTGCGCGCTGGCCTTTTCCTTGGTCGTGAAAAAGCCCGTGCACTCCATCACGACGTCGACGCCCAGCTCGCCCCACGGCAGTTCAGCCGGGTTGCGGTTCGCCAGCACGCGGATCTTGTCGCCGTTCACGACGAGGTAGTCGCCGTCCACCGACACCTGGCCCGGGAACTTGCCGTGCGCGGTGTCGTACTGCGTCAGGTGGGCGTTGGTCTTCGCATCGCCCAGATCGTTGATGGCGACGATTTCGATATCGTGCTTCTTGCCGTTTTCATAGAAGGCGCGCAGGGTATTGCGGCCGATCCGGCCGTAGCCGTTGATTGCGACGCGAATCGTCATGATGTATCTCCTGATGGCTAAAAAATCCGTTTATGTTCGCCTGGTCGGACATCCGGTTCGGTGCGTTGCCCCGCGCAACCACGAGGGGCGCGACGGCAACGCGACGCAACCATCAGCCGAGAGCGGCCTTGACCGTCGCCACCACGTGCTCGACGGTGAAACCGAAATGCTTGAACAGCACACCTGCCGGGGCCGATTCGCCGAACGTGTCGATGCCGACCACGCCGCCTTCCAGACCCACGTACTTGCGCCAGAAATCCGACACGCCCGCTTCGATCGCGACGCGGCGCACGCCGTGCGGCAGCACGCGTTCGCGGTACTCGGCGTCCTGCTTGTCGAACACGGTCGTCGACGGCATCGACACGACGCGTGCGGCAATGCCTTCGCGCGCGAGCGGCTCGACGGCCTTCATCGCCAGTTCGACTTCGGAGCCCGTCGCGATCAGGATGATCTTACGCGCGACGATCTCTTCGTCCCAGTCGCGCAGCACGTAGCCGCCCTTCTCGATGTTGGCGATCTGCGCGTCGGTGCGCTCGTTGAACTGCAGGTTCTGACGGCTGAAGATCAGGCACGACGGACCAACATGCTCGATCGCATGGGTCCAGGCCACCGCGGTTTCGACCGTATCGGCCGGACGCCACGTTTGCAGATTCGGGATCAGGCGCAGGCTCGCGACGTGTTCGATCGACTGGTGGGTCGGGCCGTCTTCGCCGAGACCGATCGAGTCGTGCGTGAACACGAAGATCGACTGCGACTTCATCAGCGCGGCGACGCGCAGCGCGTTGCGGCTGTAGTCCGAGAACGTCAGGAACGTGCCGCCGAATGCCTTGTAGCCGCCATGCAGCGCGACGCCGTTGATCGCGGCGCTCATGCCGAATTCGCGCACGCCGTAGTTCACGTAGTTGCCGGCGGCACGGCCTTCGGCGTTCACGCGCACCGGCTTCGCGGCCTTCCAGTTGGTCAGGTTCGAGCCGGTCAGGTCGGCGGAGCCGCCGAGCAGTTCGGGCAGCACGGCCGACAGGCCTTCGATGGCCTGCTGCGACGCCTTACGCGTCGCGACGGTCTCGGCGCGTTCGTTCGCGCCGGCGATGATCGCCTTTGCCTTGTCCTTCCAGTCGGCCGGCAGCTGCTTCGCGCTGCGGCGCTTGAACTCGGCCGCTTCCTGCGGATACTTGGCCGCGTAGGCGGCGAACGCCTTGTCCCATTCGGATTCGAGGCGCGCGCCCGCGTCCTTCGCATCCCATGCCGCGTAGACTTCCTGCGGAATCACGAACGGCTCCCACTTCCAGCCGATCGCTTCGCGCGTTGCCGCGATTTCCTTGTCGCCGAGCGGCGCGCCGTGCGAGTCGTGCGAGCCCGCCTTGGTCGGCGCGCCTTCACCGATCACGGTCTTGCAGCAGATCAGCGTCGGCTTGTCCGACTGCTTCGCCTGCTTGATCGCCGCGTCGACCGCGTCGACGTCATGGCCGACCACGTTCGGTATCACGTTCCAGCCGTACGCTTCAAAGCGCTTCGGCGTGTCGTCGTGGAACCAGTGCACCACTTCGCCGTCGATCGAGATGCCGTTGTCGTCGTAGAACGCGATCAGCTTGTTCAGCTTCAGCACGCCCGCGAGCGAGCAGGCTTCGTGCGAGATGCCTTCCATCAGGCAGCCGTCGCCGACGAACACATACGTGTGGTGGTCGACGATCTTCGCGTCGGGCTTGTTGAATTCGGTGGCGAGCAGCGACTCGGCGAGCGCCATGCCGACCGCATTCGCGAGGCCCTGTCCGAGCGGACCGGTGGTCGTCTCGACGCCCGGCGAGATGCCATATTCCGGGTGACCCGGCGTCTTCGAATGGAGCTGGCGGAAGTTCTTCAGCTCTTCCATCGGCAGGTCGTAGCCGGTCAGATGCAGCAGCGAGTACAGCAGCATCGAGCCGTGACCGTTCGACAGCACGAAGCGGTCGCGATCGGCCCATTGCGGGTTCTTCGGGTTATGGCGCAGATGACGCGACCACAGGGCAACGCCGATTTCGGCCATGCCCATCGGCATGCCGGGGTGGCCGGAGTTCGCCTTTTGAACGGCGTCCATGGACAACGCGCGGATCGCGTTGGCCATCAGGGAAGTGGGTGCGGGAGACGGGGTCGTCATGTCGAGTCCGGAGACAGAGTCAGAAAGCGGGGCGCGCTTGAGGCCCGGAAGCTCGGCGGCCAGTTCGCTACGGCGCACGATGCGGCGCCAGGAGACGCGAAACGGGCAGAGCAAGCGGACAAGGCTGAAAGCGTCACATTCTAGCAGAAGGTTAACCCCTAGCCGGCCGGAAAGCCGCCCGGCCGCGCGGTTCAACGCACTCCGCCCGGCGGCGGCATTCACGATTCGAGCAGCTGATTTGCCCACGCTGCCGATCGAGCCCGTCCGCCGTGAACGCCCCGCTATTGTTCCAGCCTTGTGCCGACGCCGTCTACGGATTTCCTCATGCACGCCTCGATCGGCTCGATGCGCGGATGCCTATCGAGCTCCGCGACGACCCGCCCGATTCGCACGCTCGCCGAACGTCTCGCCGCGCGCGGCATCGATTCGCTGCATCATGACGAACCGGCCCTGCACGCGGGGCTATTCTCGGCAGCGCGAACGGCGCGCGATAAACTGAGTCCGACGACGAAACCATCCATTTGAAGCGTGGACACCTGGAGCGAACCGGTTCGAGCGAAGCCGGCATGCTGCGCCGGAGCGAAACCCGCAACAGTGGCCACGCTGCCCCACGAGATCCGGAGAACTCCATGACCGCTCCCCGCCCCGCCGGTGTGCCCTGGCTGACCCCCTATCTGACGGTGCGCGACGCGCGCGCGTCCACGGCGTTTTTTTCGGCGGCGTTCGGCTTCGACGTGCGCGACAGCGTGCAGGACGACGGCGTCGTCATGCACGTCGAGATGACCTACCAAGGCCAGTTGATCGTGATGTTCGCACCCGAAGGCGCGTTCGGCTCGACCGCGAAGACGCCGAAAAGCGCGGGCACGATTGCGCCGCAATCGTTCTATGTCTATGTCGAGGACGTCGATGCCGTGTATGCTCGCGCGCTCGCGGCTGGCGCGAAGTCGCTGAGCGAGCCGCAGGACCAGTTTTGGGGCGACCGCTTCGCGCAGGTCGAAGATATCGACGGCTATCGCTGGGCGCTCGCCCGCCACCTTTCCTGAATCCGAGAGTCTTTCGTCGATGCCCCGTTTTTTTGTTGATGCGCTGCTTTACCCCGACGACGTGATCGCATTGCCAGACGACGTCGTCCGCCACGTGGCCGTGCTGCGTTTGCAGCCTGGCGATTCGCTCGTGCTGTTCAACGGCCAGGGCGGCGAATACGGCGCCGAACTCGTCGAGGTCGAGCGCCGTTCGGCTCGCGTGAAAATTGGCGAATTTCGCGCGGTGGAGGTCGAGCCGCCGTATCGGCTGACGCTCGCCCAAGGCATCGCCGGCGGCGACAAGATGGACTGGCTGATCGAGAAGGCGGTCGAACTCGGCGCCTCTGGCTTCGTGCCGCTCGCGACCGCACGCAGCGTCGTGCGGCTGACCGGCGAGCGCGCGCAGCGGCGGCAGCAGCACTGGCAAGGTGTGGTGCGGGCGTCGTGCGAACAGTGCGGGCGTAATCGGCTGCCGGACGTCATGCCGGTGTGTGAGATTGGCGCTTGGCTCGATACCCTGTCGCGCGAACCGGCACCTGACGAGTTGCGCCTGCTGCTGTCGCCACGCGCGAGCATCGGTTTCACTGCGCTGCCGGACGCGCCGCCGCCTGGCGGCGTGACGCTGCTGATCGGCCCCGAAGGCGGCCTTTCCGCCGACGAGGAAGCCGCCGCCGTTGAACAGGGCTTTGCCGCGGTGGGCTTGGGACCGCGTGTGCTGCGCACCGAGACCGCAGGGATCGCGGTGCTTGCTGCGCTTGCGGCGCGCTGGGGCGGTTGGTAAGCGGGAGCTAGCTTGCGCCAAACACCGCCACAAAAGCAAAGGCCCGCCAATTAGCGGGCCTTTATCGTCTGTAGCGCGACGTTCGCCGTCAGAGCCAATCAAGTACGCCTGAACAGGTGAACATCCGGCGAGCCTCAGGCGAACGAGTAAAACACCCGGAACGCGACCTTGCGCTCGGCCCAGAATTCGGCCGCTTCGCGGAACACGTCGAGCAGCGTCTCGCGCCCTTCCTTGTCGAATTTCTGCGCGATCGGCAGGTGTTCGAGCACGATCACGAAGCCGGGCTGCGCGCCGGCCTTGTGCACGAGGTCGGTAAGGCAGTCGTAGAGCGCGTCGTAGTTCTTGCCGAAATGCTTGGGAAACAGGAACGACGTTGCGATCGTCTCGAGCACTTCCTGCTTCGACGCGGCATTCGCGCAGTATGCATACAGAAAGTGCTGGCCAAGGTGGTTGGCCTCGTCGGCGAGATCCTGCACGCGGAACGCGCGGATCGACTGCACGATGTTCGGCCGCACCGTCCTGAAAAGGCTCATGGGCTCTTCGTTCGATGAAACCACCGTGCCAGCCTCGCTTTGGTTGTCGCGACCCTGCTCGTCGGCGCGCATCTTCATGACGCGTTGGAACAAATTGCCGTCGCCGGCCGCGAAAAGATCCGTCGCGACTCCGGAATCGTGCGCGTAGATGTTGTCGCTCATGCCGTTCATCCCAATGTCATTCAACAATACGGTTAAAACTGGTGTAATGGTCGTCCGAGTAATAACAATTGTCGGTTCGCTGTAGCGGACCTCCGCAGACGATGCGGCGCGCCCCGCGATTACGCGCGTGAGGCGTGGGGACGGTGTATTCGTGGTAATAGCCGCGCCGATGAGCGGGCAGCACCCGTTCGTAGTTGCCGAATACGATGCCGTCCTTCTGATACGGGTAAGGCCCGCCGGTAGCAATGAGGTTCAACGTATCGACCGCCTCGCGCGGCAATTGCGCCAGCGCGATGGTGCCTACCCGCGCTTCCGCCGCAGCTGGCGCCGAGTAGTCTCGCGCCAGCGCCTCGGGCGTCGAACTTGACAACGCGCAGAGCGCGGCAGCACCGATCAGCACGCCTTTCATGCGCAACCAGTTGCGTGCCATGTATCAGGTTTCCCGCTGTAAGACCACGAGTTTGACGACCATGAAAGTCGTAAGGGTATCGCTAATAGCCTTTGGAATCAACGTTCGACGGCCGGACGACACCCCGCCTCACGGCGCGGAAAGCCGGCCATCGGGGCTTTGACGACTTTTGACAGAATGTTTAGCTCGATCAGGCTAAACTGAGCTCAACCGTGATCGAGCGCAGCGCAAGCGATGCAAGCGGCCGGTGGCCGGGGCGCTCGCTCGCGGTTGTCAAAGCCTGGAACCACTCAGCCGAAAGGCTGTGTCATTGCCATTTTTCGGGGTGGCGATCCCCAGCTTGCCCTGAGGGCGTGCCCATTGCGGGCACGCCTTTTTTTTCAGGGCGCGCCGGTTGGAGAACCGGCGCCGGGCCTGTCGCGGCCCGGTCACGATGCGCGCTTAGCGGGTCGCGCTGACGTCCGCAACCAGGAGCGCCGCCATGTTGACGATCCGGCGTACGGTCGCCGACGGCGTCAGCACGTGCACCGGCTTGGCCGCGCCGAGCAGGATCGGGCCAATCGCGATGTTGTTGCCGGCCGCCGTCTTCAGCAGGTTGTACGCGATATTGGCGGCATCGATGTTCGGCAGCACCAGCAGGTTCGCGTCGCCTTCGAGCGTCGAATCGGGCAGCACTTCGCGGCGCAGATTGGAGTCGAGCGCGACATCGCCGTGCATTTCGCCGTCAATCTGCAGCTCCGGTGCGCGTTGACGCAGGATCTCGAGCGTATCGCGCATCTTCTGTGCGCTCGGCGCGTTGCTCGAACCGAAGTTCGAATGCGACACCAGCGCGACTTTCGGCTCGATACCGAAACGACGCACTTCCTCGGCCGCCATGATCGTGATCTCAGCCAGCTCGTCCGGCGTCGGATCGACATTCACGTGCGTATCGACGAGGAAAATCTGCCGATTCGGCAACACCAGCCCATTCATCGCCGCATACACCTTCGCGCCCGGCTTCTTGCCAATCACCTGGTCGATGAAATGGATATGGCGGTGCGTCGTGCTGACCGTGCCGCAGATCATGCCGTCCGCCTCGCCCTTCCTGACCATCATCGAGCCGATCAGCGTGGTGCGGCGGCGCATCTCGAGCTTGGCCATCTGCGTGGTGATGCCCCTGCGCGACATCATCTTCGCGTATTCCTGCCAGAACTCACGGTAACGTTCGTCATGATCCGTGTTGACGACCGTGTAATCCTGCCCGGCGATGAGCCGCAGGCCATAACGCGCGATCCGCTGTTCGATCACGGCAGGCCGGCCGATCAGGATCGGTTTGGCGAGCTTTTCGTCGACGACGATCTGGATTGCGCGAAGTACACGTTCCTCTTCGCCTTCCGCGAACACGATGCGCTTCTTCTCCGGCTCGACGCTGCGCGCGAGCTGGAAGATCGGCTTCATCGTCGTGCCGCTGTGGTAGACGAATTGCTGCAGATGCTGCGCGTACGCGTCCATATCCTCGATCGGACGCTCGGCGACGCCGCAGTCCATCGCGGCCTTCGCCACCGCGGGCGCGACCTTCACGATCAGACGCGGATCGAACGGCTTCGGAATCAGATACTCCGGTCCGAACGACAGATCCTGGATGCCGTACGCAGTCGCGACGATGTCGCTCTGCTCCTGGCGCGCCAGTTCGGCGATCGCGTTGACGGCGGCGATTTCCATTTCGCGCGTGACCGTCGTCGCGCCGGCGTCCAGCGCGCCGCGGAACAGGAACGGGAACACCAGCACGTTGTTGACCTGGTTCGGGTAGTCGGTGCGGCCTGTGCACAGCACCGCGTCCGGACGCACCTCGAGCGCGAGTTCCGGCAGGATTTCCGGCGTCGGGTTCGCGAGCGCGAGGATCAGCGGCTTGGCGGCCATCTTCTTGACCATGTCCTGCTTGAGCACGCCGCCAGCCGACAGGCCGAGGAATACGTCCGCGCCGTCGATCACCTCGGCGAGCGAGCGCGCGCTGGTTTCACGCGCGAAACGCTCCTTGTCCGGGTCCATCAGTTCGGTACGGCCCTTGTAGACGACGCCCGCGAGGTCGGTCACGGTGATGTTTTCGAGCGGCAGGCCGAGGTCGACCAGCAGGTCCAGACAGGCGAGCGCCGCCGCGCCCGCGCCCGAGGAAACCAGCTTAACTTCCTTGATGTCCTTGCCAACGACCTTCAGACCGTTGGTGACTGCCGCCGCGACGACGATCGCGGTGCCGTGCTGGTCGTCATGGAAGACCGGAATCTTCATGCGCTTGCGGCATTCGCGTTCGACGATGAAGCAGTCTGGCGCCTTGATGTCTTCGAGGTTGATGCCGCCGAAGGTCGGTTCGAGCGCGGCGATCACGTCGACCAGCTTGTGCGGATCGGTCTCGTTGATCTCGATATCGAACACGTCGATGCCGGCGAACTTCTTGAACAGGACGGCCTTGCCTTCCATGACCGGCTTGGACGCGAGCGGGCCGATGTTGCCGAGACCCAGCACCGCGGTACCGTTCGTGACGACGCCGACGAGGTTACTGCGCGCGGTGAAGCGCGCGGCGTTCAGCGGGCTCTCGACGATTTCCTCGCACGCAAATGCGACGCCAGGCGAATACGCCAGCGCGAGGTCGCGCTGGTTGATCATCTGCTTGGTCGGGGCGATCGCGATTTTGCCGGGAGTCGGAAACTCGTGGTAATCGAGGGCTGCTTCGCGGAGTTTGGTAGTGACGGGATTCGACATAAGGCGGGCTTCGGAGTGCAGATTAGAATAGACGTTCGACGGCATTGTAGCCCCAATTGCCTACGCAATTCCTTCAATACGGGTACAACTGCCGCGACTGAAACAGCGTGAAAGCGCGTTGCCCGTCGCACGGGGTGGTCCGGTGCTTGCGAAGGCGCACTATGCTCGAACCTGGCCACCTACGCTATTTCTACGCTCCTTCTCCGCTCATCGTCCGCCATCATGCTTTCCGAGTTTTCGCTGATCGACCGCTTCTTCGCCCGCCGCGCCGCCCACGCGCGGCCCTCTACTACCGAAAACGGCGCGCTCGGCATCGGCGACGACTGCGCGTTGCTGGCACCGCCTGCCGGCGAAATGCTCGCGATATCGACGGACATGCTGGTCGAAGGCCGTCACTTCTTCGCAGATATCGATCCCGAAGCGCTCGGTCACAAGGCGCTCGCGGTCAACCTGTCGGACCTCGCCGCGATGGGCGCGCGCCCGCAGGCGTTCACCCTTGCCTTCTCGCTGCCGCAAGCCGACGAAGCCTGGCTATCGGGGTTCAGCGAAGGCCTGTTCGCGCTGGCCGCGCGCTACGGTTGCGAGCTGATCGGCGGCGATACGACGGGCGGACCGCTCAATCTGTGCATCACGGTGTTCGGCAGCGTGCCGCCGCAAACGGCATTGCGCCGCGATGCCGCGCAACCCGGCGACGACATCTGGATTTCCGGCACGCTCGGCGACGCGCGCGCCGGCCTCGGCGTGCAGCGCGGCGAATGGTCCGCCGATCCGAACGACGCCGCGGCGTTCCGCCAGGCACTCGAACGCCCCGAGCCGCGCATCGCGCTCGGCCTCGCGCTGCGCGGCGTCGCACACGCGGCGCTCGACCTGTCGGACGGACTCGCCGGCGATCTGCTGCATATCCTCGAGCGCTCGTCGGTCAGTGCGAGCGTCGACGTCGACGCGGTGCCGCGCTCGGCCGCGCTGCGCCGCCTGCCTCCCGAGGTCCAGCAGCGCTGCACGCTCGCCGGCGGCGACGATTACGAGCTGTGCTTCACCGCGCCCGGCGCCGCGCGCGCCGCGGTCGCGGCCGCCGCGCACAAGGCCGCTGTGCCGGTCACTCGCATCGGTACAATAAGCGCACTGGAGGCGGCCACCGACCGCCCGGCCATCGCGTGGCGCAACGCCACCGGCGTGCCGCTCAATTTGACCTTGCAAGGTTTCGATCACTTTCATGCAGAATGACCCCCCGCTCGGCCCCGCCGACGACTTCCTCGGCAGCGAGCCGCCGCAAGTACCAGGACCGCGCGCGCCGAAGCCCGCTCAGCCACGCCGCGCAACCGCGCGCTTCATGCTGTCGCATCCCGTCCACATCCTGTCGCTCGGCTTCGGCAGCGGGCTGTCGCCCGTCGCGCCGGGCACGATCGGCACCCTGTTCGGTTGGGCGTCCTTCGCGGTACTGAGCCGCTATCTGACCGTTATCGAATGGGGCGTGCTGATCGGCGTCGGCTTTCTCGCCGGCATCGCGCTGTGCGGCTTTACGGCGAAGCGGCTTGGCATCGAGGACCCGTCGGCGGTCGTGTGGGACGAAATCGTCGCGTTCTGGCTCGTGCTGCTGATGGTCACGCCTGCCACGCTCGCCGCTCAGATGTGGGCGTTCGTGATCTTCCGCTTCTTCGACATGGTGAAGCCGCCGCCGATCGGCTACTTCGACCGCCGGCTGAAAGGTGGCTTTGGCATCATGTTCGACGACCTGATCGCCGCGTTCTTCACGTTGCTCGTGATTGCGCTGTGGCGGATGTCGGTTTGAGCGCTGCCCGAGTGCTATCTGAGCACCGTTCGACTCTTTCGGTCGCCACCCGGCCCCTGCCGTTCGCCGCGCCTCACGGCCGGCTTCGTTTTCCGGATTGACTGACGCCATGCCCACCGATTCCGTCGTTCACCAGCTTGCGATCCGCGTGAGCAACCGTCTGCGCGACGAGCGCCTGATGCTCGTGACCGCCGAGTCCTGCACGGGCGGCATGGTCGCGACCGCGATCACCGACATCTCGGGCAGCAGTGGCTGGTTCGAACGCGGCTTCGTCACGTATTCGAACCAGGCGAAGAGTGAAATGATCGGCGTGCCGGCCGACCTGATCGAAAAGCACGGCGCGGTCAGCGAACCGGTCGCGCGAGCGATGGCCGAAGGCGCGCTGCGCAACAGCCGCGCGCAAGTGTCGCTGTCGATAACCGGCGTCGCTGGGCCCGGTGGCGGCACCGAAACCAAGCCGGTCGGCATGGTGTCGTTCGGCTGGACCAACCGGCTGCATACGTCGGTGGAAACGAAGATTTTCAAGGGCGATCGCGAGCAGATCCGCGTGCAGGCGGCAGCGCACGCGCTGCGCGGTCTGCTGGCGCTACTCGACGAACGCGAGCATTGAGCGGCGCCTGACTATTTCTGGGGAGGCGGACAATGCCGGATTCGCGCGCGATCGCTGATGACCTGATCCGTCGCTTCGACCTGAAGCCACATCCTGAAGGCGGCTTTTTCGCGGAGACTTATCGCTCGGCCGCGCGCGTGCTGCGCGCCGGCGAAGCGAGCGAGACTGAGAACACTCGTGCGGCATCGACCGCGATCTATTACATGCTGTGCGACGGCGCGCATTCGGCGTGGCATCGGATCCAATCCGACGAGGTCTGGCATTTCTACGCCGGCGAGCCGCTGCTGGTTCACATGCTCGATGAAAGCGATGCTGCCGGCGGTGCGCTCGTCACGCACCGGCTAGGCAATCCGCTCACGCATCCCGACACGGTGTATCAGGCCGTCGTGCCGGCCGGCATGTGGTTCGCGGCTGAGTGCGCCGATCCGGCGTCGTTCGCGCTGGTCGGCTGCACGGTCGCGCCGGGTTTCGAATTCAGCGAGTTCGAACTCGCGGAGGTCGATGCGCTGAAGGCGCGGCATCCGCGCCATGCGGAGTTGATCGGGCGGCTCGGAGCGGCGCGCTGACGCGCCGCTCGTCGATTCAACGAAACGCGTTGATCCGGTCGCGGGTGTCCTTCGCGGCCTGCGCGGCCGCTTGCGCGAAGTCGTCGCCCTTGCCCGCGTAGATGATCGCGCGCGAAGAGTTGATCAGCATGCCGGTGCCGTTCGCGGTGCGTCCGGCGCTCACGGTGGCCTGCACGTCGCCGCCTTGCGCGCCGATGCCCGGAATCAGCAGCGGCATGTCGCCGACGATCCCGCGCACCACTTCGATTTCCTTCGGAAACGTCGCGCCGACCACGAGCCCCAGCTGGCCGCTCGCATTCCACTTCTGCGCGGCCAGTTGAGCGACGACCTGGTACAGCGGCCGGCCGCCCGTCTCGAGAAACTGCAAGTCCGAGCCGCCCGCGTTCGACGTGCGGCACAACACGATCACGCCCTTGCCCGCGTGCTCGAGATACGGTTCGATCGAATCGAAACCCATGTACGGATTGACCGTCACCGCGTCCGCCTGGTAGCGCTCGAACGCCTCGCGCGCGTACTGCTCGGCGGTGCTGCCAATATCGCCGCGCTTGGCGTCGAGAATCACCGGCAGGCCCGGATGGTTCGCGTGAATGTGGGCGATCAGCTGCTCGAGCTGGTCTTCCGCACGATGCGCGGCGAAGTAGGCGATCTGCGGCTTGAACGACGACGCGTACGGCGCGGTTGCATCGACGATCGTGCGGCAGAACTCGAAGATCGCATCGGCGCGGCCCGCGAGCGCGCCCGGAAATTTGCTGGGCTCGGGATCGAGCCCAACGCACAGCAGCGAGTTCGTGCGCTGCCAGGCGTCGTTGAGTGTCTGGATGAAGTTGGACATGGTGAGTCTCGCGGCGAGCCGGTAATCGGGGGAGGCGCGTATTTTACCCGTCCCACGATCGCCATCCGTCGATGGCGGTCACCGCGCGGCCCGCACCTCATTGGCGGTAGCAGCGCCAGCCGCCCTTGCGGCGGCCCGGCGGCTACGGCGACAACTACTGCCTGCGCCGCGCGCCACGCCCGCCCGGCATCGAGCGCAGCCCAGTCCGCTCGACGGTGAAGCGGAACGTGCGCGTCAACCGCTCGCCGCGCTTGAGCAGCGTCATGCCGTTTTCGCTCGCGCCGCCGGCCAGGTTCATCGCATTGATCGGATGATCGACCGGCTCGAAGCAGAAGAAGTCTTCGCCGGGCGGGGTGTACAGCACGTAGTAGTCGGTATCGGCGGCGATGTTCAGCGACAGCCGGCGCTTCGGCCACACCACCGCCGCCTGGCCGCTCCAGCCGGTGAACGCGTGATTGACGATCGTCTCCGGCAGCGGATACGCGACGCCGAACTGCCACGCGGGCGGCGCCGGCACGTGGCGCACCGGCAGCCAGTCGTCGCCCGACAGCCACAGGCCGCCAGCCGCCGCCGACAGCTCGGTGTCCGCGTCGCGCACAAAGAATGGATGCACGCCGAGCCCGAACGGCAGCGTCTCACGGCCGGCGTTTTCGATTTCGAGCGCGATGACGAGCGTCGGGCCGTCGAGCGTGTAGGTTTGCGTCGCGCGGAACGCGTACGGCTTGCCTTCGCTGCGGTCGAGCGCGAGGCGCACGTGCTCGCGGCCCGCGTCGAGCACCTGCCATTGCGCGAGCCAGCCGTCGCCGTGAATCGGCAGGGGTTCCTCGGCGCGGTTGCGAGGCACCTCGACGCGCCGCCCGCCCACGCTGAAATGACCGCCGCCGATGCGGTTCGAGTATGGCAACAGCGGATAGCAGGCCAGCTGGTTCGGTTCCGTATCGACACCGACTTGACTGCAGCGCCGGAAGATCGGCGTCAGTGCGCCGTCGTCGCGCCAGTCGAAGCGGGTCACGCCGCCGCCGAGCGTCGGTGCGACATCGAGACGCAATTGCGAGTTGGCGAGCGTGATGCACGCGACATCGCCGGCACTGCCCTCGCCGAGCGCCACCGCCGACGTGCTCGGGCCCGCCAGCACGGGATTGGCCGCCGCGGCAAGTCGCGAGCGTCGCGTTTGAGAGGTTGGGGATGAGGCTGAAACGAGATTCGCAACAGTCATATCTGGCTCCATCGAGAGGCGTGGGACGTTGCCGTCAGGGTTGACGGGAGTTGCGGGCGATTTTTTTATGACCAATTCGCCTCGAGTCCGAACTGCATGCTGCCGATTCGTTGCCGGCCGGTCGCGGGCGTATCGCTCGCGGACCGAAACTGCTACATCGACTTCTGCTTCACCTTCAGGATCGCGGCCCCGGCGCGCGGCCGGGGCTGCGTCATTCTGCGCTAGATAGGCGCGCCCTGGAACAGCGGTTCCACAACACCACGCCGTGAAAGCGTCGCGACGAACAGGTCGCCCGCGAGCGTATCGGCCGCGCGCGCCGTTGCATCGAGCTCGGCGTAGGCGCTCGTGATGTACAGCGTGTCGAGCGCCGTCTCGCCGCGGGCGCTGCCCGGGGCCTCGCCGAGCGCGGCACCGCCGATCGCGACGCAGCTCGGCTGCGTGGTCGGCACGTCGATGCGCTCGGTTTCCACACCGTCGTGACCGTAGCGCACCACGCGCGCGCCGCCCCACTGCGCGTTCCACAGGCCGCCGTCGCTGTCGACGGTCGAGCCGTCGGGGATGCCGTTCGCATCGGTTAGACGCGTGAACAGGCGATCGTTCGCGATGCTGCCGTCGGCGCGATAGTCGCACGCGCGGATTTCACGCGTCGGCGAATCGCAGTAGTACATCGTCGCGCCGTCGGGACTGAATGCGATGCTGTTCGAAATTGCCGGCGCTGGCAACGGTAAGCGTTCGAGCGATAGATCGTGATTCAACCGATAGAAGCCGCCGACCGTCTGCCGTTGCCCGCTTTCGTCCTTGGTGCCGAACACGAAGCGCCCTTGCCGATCGCAGCGGCCATCGTTCACGCGCGTGTTCATGCCGGGCTCGACGTCGACGATGTGCTGCGTGCTGCCCTTCTCCAGATCGAAAAACGCGAGATGCGATGCGAGCCCGAGCAGCACGTAGCGCGGGTTTTCGCACAGCGCGAAGGTGGCGAGCCGCTCGGGCATGCCGAATGAATCGCTGCGGCCGTCGGCCGGATCGTAGCGCCACAGCCGCGCGCCCTCGATGTCGGTCCAGTAGAAACGGCCGCTGCGGGCGCACCAGGTCGCGCCTTCGCCGAGTTCGCACTGCGCGTCGAGCAGCAGCGTGGCCCGTTGCACGCGCGGGCTGCCGCTCACGCCCAGCCTCCGTCGACGACGATGTCCTGAGCGGTGATCATGCGGCTGTCGTCGGCGGCGAGGAATAGCGCCATGCGCGCGAGGTCGGCCGGCATCAGCTCGGCGTCGATGCACTGGCCTTCCTTGATCTGCCGGCGGCCGTTGTCGTCGAGCCACAGGCGCAGCTGCTTCTCGGTCATCACCCAGCCCGGCACCAGCGTGTTGACGCGGATATTGAAGTGGCCGAGGTCGCGCGCGAGCCCGCGCGTGAGCCCCTGCACCGCCGACTTCGAGATCACGTACACCGGATAGCCGCCGTTCTTCAGCATCCAGCTGATCGAGCCGAGGTTGATGATCGAGCCGCTGCGCGCGGCCTTCATGTCTTCCATCACGGCCTGCGCCGCGAAGAACTGGTGGCGGATGTTCACGGCGATGCCGGCGTCGAACGACTCGCGCGTCACGTCGGCGATCTGATGGCGCTTGTCGTTCGCCGCATTGTTGATCAGCACCTGGATCGGACCCAGCGCCGCCTTCACGTCGGCGATCGCTTTTTGCAGCGCGTCGACATCGGTCAGATCGCACGGGAGAAAGAGCGGCTTGTGCTTCGAATCGCCGAGCTGGTCGGCGAGGGCTTCGCCGGCGCTCGCATCGATATCGAAGAAAGCGACGCGCGCGCCCTGCGCCGCGAAGTGCTCGACGAACGATGCGCCGATGCCGGTCGCGCCGCCCGTGATCAGCACCGTACGGTCGACGAGGCTCGGATAGCGCGCGTACGCGGTGTCAGAGAGGCTGGCGTTTGCATTGGCCGGAGACGACATCGTTCGATTCCTTTATGAGCTTGGGATGAGGTGAAAGCGGCTCAGTCGCGCGAGCCGCGGTTCTTCAACTGGTCGAGCAACACGGCCGCGAGCAGGATCGCGCCGCGCACCAGGTACTGGTAAAACGCGTCGATGTTCAAGAGGTTCATCACGTTCTCGACCGTGCCCATGATCAGCACGCCGATCACGACACCGGAGATCGTCGCGCGGCCGCCCAGCAGCGACACGCCGCCGAGCACGCACGCGGAGATCACGTTCAGCTCGAAGCCTTCGGCGGCGTTCGGCTGACCCGACGTGATACGCGACGCGAGAATCACGCCGGCGAGCGCGGTGACGGCGCCCTGGATCAGGAAGATGTAGACGCGAGTGCGCTCCACGTTGATACCGGCCAGGCGCGACGCTTCCGGATTACCGCCGATCGCGAGCGTATTGCGGCCGTACACGGTCTGGTTCAGCATCACGCCGAACACGATGAAGCAGATCAGCGTGACCCAGATCGGCAGCGACACGCCGAAGAACGTCAGGCCGCCCAATGCGATGAAGGTATCCGACGATACGCCGACCGCCTGACCATGCGACACGATGAAGCCGAGGCCGCGGACGATTTCCATCGTCGCGAGCGTGGTAATCAGCGCATTGATGCGCAGATAAGCGATCACCGCGCCGTTGACGAAGCCGATCACCGCGCCCGCCGCGACCGCCGCGATGATCGCGATGACCGTGCTGTCGGTCGCGTTGAGCACCATCGCGCACAGCACGCCGGCGAACGCGACGGTCGAGCCGACCGACAGGTCGAAGTCGCGCGACGCGAGACAGAACATCATCGTGCACGCGACCATGCCGATCTGCGAGATCGACAGCGCGAGGCCCAGCATGTTCTCGATCGAGAAGAAATGATCGACGGTCAGCGACATCGTGACGAACATCACGATGAAGATCACGATCAGGCTGTACTCGGTGATCTGCTGCCACCACTTGGCCTTGTCGGTAGGCTGCGGAATCAGCGCGTCGGCCGCGCTCTTGGCGGCCTGCTGCGCGAGGTTTTCTCTGGCTTGCATGTTCAATACTCCTCCCCGTCCCCACGGGTTGCGGACTCTCGTCCGGATAAGGTTCAGGCCGCGCGCGAGCCGCTCTGGTTGGCTGCGTTCGCGTTCGTATTCGACTCAGCAGGTAGCGCGGTCGAGCTCTGCGGCAATGCGAGGCTCAGCACCGACTGCTCGGTCGCGTCCTTGCGCGCGAGCTCGCCGGAAATGCGGCCCTGGCGCATCACGACGATCCGGTCGGACACGCCAAGCACTTCCGACAATTCCGACGAAATCATCACGATCGCGCAGCCGCGCTCGGCGAGCTGATAGATCACGTTATAGATCTCGTGCTTCGCGCCGACGTCGATGCCGCGCGTCGGTTCGTCGAGAATCACGACTTTCAGATCAGGCTCGGCGAGCCAGCGCGACAGAATCGCCTTCTGCTGGTTGCCGCCCGACAGGAAGCGGATCTTCTGCCGGCGATGCGGCGTCTTGATCTTCAGCAGCTTGATGAATCGGTCCGCCGTCTGCGCCTCTTTCTTGCGATCGAGAAACACGCCCGCACGCAGATAGTGACGGCGGCAGCTGATGTTGATGTTCTCCGCGACGCTCGCCATCGCGACGATGCCCTCTTCCTTGCGATCCTCGGGGCACAGCACGATGCCGTGTTTGATCGCCTCGCCCGCGCTGCGCACCTTGATCGGCTTGCCGTCGAGCACGAGTTCGCCGCCCTTGCGATGCTCGGCGCCATACACCAGATGCATCAGCTCGCTGCGGCCCGCGCCGACGAGTCCGAAGAAGCCGACGATCTCGCCGCGCCGCACCTCGAAGCTGGCCGGCTGCGCGAGCGGATGACCTTCGATCGCCTTCGCCGCGAAACGCACTTCGCCGAGCGGCCGCGCCGTATAGCTATAGATGTCCGAAATTTCGCGCCCGACCATCTCACTGACGATCGTGTCGCGCGACACGCCTTCGAGCGTCGGATGCGACGCGACCTTGCGGCCGTCGCGGAAGATCGTGCACGCGTCGCACAGCTCGTAGATCTCGTCCATCCGATGCGAGATGTAGATCATCGCGCGGTTGTCGGCGCGCAGATCGCGCACCAGCTTGAACAGCACCTCGGTCTCGCGATGCGACAGCGAGCTGGTCGGCTCGTCGAGCGCGATCACACGCGCGTTGCGCATCAGCGCCTTGCAGATTTCGACCATCTGCCGCTGCGCGATCGAGAGCTTGCGCAGTTTCGCGTTCGGATCGAGCGCGACGCCCATCGCCTCGAGCCGCTCGCGCACGAAGCGCTTCGCCTCGCGCTTGTTGACCCAGCCGAGCGAATTGGGCAGCTGGCCAAGCAGCAGATTTTCCGCGACCGTGAGGTCGGGCACGTACTGCAGTTCCTGGTGAATCACCGCGATGCCGGCAGCGATCGAGGCGGCCGCGCTCGGAAAGCGCACCTCGTTGCCGTCAATCATCATGCGGCCCGAATCGGGCTGATACTCGCCGCCGAGAATTTTCAGCAGCGTCGATTTTCCCGCGCCGTTTTCGCCCATCAGGCCGTGCACCTGGCCGACGTTGACGTCGAAGGACACACCGTCGAGCGCACGCACGCCTGGAAAAACCTTGCCGATATTGTCAAAACGTAGCGTCGCTGACACTTCGCCTCCTCATCCCTCATGTAGACCGTACGCGCGCCGCCCTCCGCAACAGGCAGAGAAAGCGGCGCGCCGGCGGTGTACTTCATGTCACCGCAAGACCCGCGATTACTTCGACGCGAGGCCCATCTTCTCGCGCACTTCGCCGACGTTGTCGCGCGTCGCCAGCATGCCGGTCGTGAGCGTCAGCAGCGGCGGCTCCTTGCCTTGGGTGATCCACGAGTACATCAGTTCCGAGGTTTCCTCGCCGTGGCGCTTCGGGCTGATGATCACGGTGCCGAAGAAGCCCGTCGGCTGCGGCTTCTTGAACTCGTTCAGCGCGGAGTCCGAGCCGCCGATGCCGATGCCGATCATGTTGTCGGCCTTGAAGCCACGGCCTTCCGCCGCGCGCACCGCGCCGAGCACGCCTTCGTCGTTCAGCGCGTAAGCGACCCAGTGCTTGAACTGCGGGTTCTTCGTCAGCGCGATGTTGGCGGCGTTGAAAGCGTTTTCGGTGTCGGTCTTGGCTTGCGGCGCGGTGACGATGTTCGCTTTCGGGAAGCCCGCGGCGACGAGGGCGTCGGTCGCGCCGGTGGTGCGGTCATGCGCGGTCGGGAGCTGCTCATAGGTCACGTCGATCGCGCCGACGTCCTTCATGTCCCAGCCGCGCTTCTTGATTTCAGCCGCGATGCCGTCGCCGACCTGCTTGCCGATGTTATACGCCGAGATGCCCATATGCGGCACCGCTTCGATCGGCTTGCCCGCGCCGTCGACGAGGCGGTCGTCGACCGTCATCATCTTCAGGCCGTCGGCCTTCGCCTTCGCGACGATACCCGGCCCGAGCTTGACGTCGGGCGTGCAGATCACGAAGCCCTGCGCCTTCTGCGCGGCGAGGTTATCGATTGCGCTCATCACCTTCTCGCCCGACGGCGCGCCGATTTTCACGAGCGTGAAGCCCTTGTCCTTGGCGGCGATCTCGGCGAACTTCCATTCGTCCTGGAACCACGGCTCTTCCGGCTGCTTCACGACGAAGCCGATCTTGACCGTATCGGCTGCCTGTGCGGCCGGCGCATTGAAGAGCACACCCGTCGCCGCCGCTGCCAGCGTGAGGAAAATTCTACGTTTCATGATGCGTGTCTCCTGACTAATTGATAACGAGAAGGTAATCGGCCGCGTCTTCTTATACCGGTCCTGACACACGCGGCCAGCGCGTCGTCCGGTGTTCTGTGCGTCTCCTGGCGATGCGAATTCAGTCGTGATACAGCGCCGAGCGGCCGCCATCGACGGTGACGCAGCTCGCGTTGATGAACGGCGCCTCGTCCGACGCGAGGAACACCGCGGTCATCGCCACCTCCTCCGGGCGGCCGATGCGCTTCATCGGTTGCAGATCGAGCGTCGCCTGCTGCGCGGCGGCCGGATCGGGCTGCTCGTTCCACCAGTCGTGCGTCAGCTGCGTCTCGATGTAGCCCGGCGCGATCGCGTTCACGCGCACGTTGCACGGCGCGTACTCGATGCCGAGCGCGCGCGTGAGGCCGATCACGCCATGCTTCGCGACCGGGTACGGAAAGCAGCCCGGAATGATCTTGAACGCGTGGGTCGACGCGATGTTCACGATGCTGCCCGCGCCGCGTTCGACCATCCCCGGCAGTACCGCGCGACAGCCATTCCACACGCCGTCGAGATCGACCGCGAAGCAGCGCCGCCAGTCGGCGTCGGTCATCGTCAGCGGATCGCAAAACACGTTGATGCCCGCGTTGTTGACGAGGATGTCGAGCGCACCAAACGCGCGCTCGCCTTCGCTCACCGCATGCCGCAGCGACGCGGGTTGGGTCACGTCGGTCTGCACCGCGAGCACGCGCGCGCCGGCGCCGACTTCCGCCTCGATCCGCGCGGCCGTGCGCTGCGCCGTGTCGAGATCGAGTTCCGCCAGCACGACCGCCGCGCCCTCGCGCGCGAACGCGAGCGCGATCGCCGCGCCGATGCCGCGCCCGGCGCCGGTCACGAGAGCGGCCTTGCCGGCGAGCCGGTTCATTTCTTCGCTCCTGCGCGGGCGATCCGCAGACCGTTGATGAACGCCTTCGCATGCGACGCGGTCACCGCCGCGCTCTGGCCCGGCTTGTACAGCGCCGAGCCGAGGCCGAAACCGTTGGCGCCGGCGCTCAGGAACGGCCCCATGTTGTCCGGGTTGATACCGCCGACCGGCACGAGCGGCACCTGCGCGGCGATCACCGCGCGCCATGCCTTGACGACCTGGCAGCCGAGCTGCTCGGCGGGGAACATCTTCAGCACGTCGGCGCCGTTCTTCAGCGCGATGAACGCTTCGGTCGGCGTCGCGACGCCGGGCGCGCAGGCAAGGCCGCGCGCCTTCGCGGCAATCACGACTTCGGGGTCGCTGTGCGGCATCACGACGAGCTCGCCGCCCGCCGACTTCACTTCGTCGACGTAGAGCGGATGCAGCACGGTGCCCGCGCCGACGATCGCGTCGGCCGGCAGCACCTTGCGGATCGCGGAGATGCTGTCGAAAGGCTGCGGCGAATTGAGCGGTACTTCGACGATGCGGAAACCCGCTTCGTACAGCGCTTGACCGTGATCGGCCGCGTCGGCGGGCGTGACGCCGCGCATGATCGCGATCAGCGGACAGACTTCGAACGCGGCGATCAGACCCGCGTGCGGCATGTACGGTCCGGGCAGATTGATATGTGGTTGCATGTCGGTTCCTTGTTTCGTGAGCGTCGTAAAGGGCTCTGCCGCCGGTCAGCCCGCGCGCGCCGCCTGCGCGGACGGCTGCACGAGCCCCGCTGCTACGGCAACGCGCCACAGCCCGCGTTCGGTCGCGTGCCTGACCGGCTCCGCGCGCAGACAGCCGAATTGCGCGAGCGCGAGGCGGTAGCGCTCGCACAGCGCGTCGTTGCCGATCAGCCGCAGACTCTGCTGCGCGAGCGAGCTGCCTTGCTGCGCGAGTACCGCTTCGAGGCCGGCGAGTTCGTGTCCGATCAGCAGGCCCGACAGATAGTCGGGCTGTGCCTCGCTCGACAGCGCGCCGGTCAGGCCGAGCGTGCGCGTGCTGAACACGGTCGCGAGCACACCCGCCTGACCTTTCTCGCGCGCGATGTTCACGCCGCGCAAAAATGCTTCGGTATCCGGCCGATCGGGCGTGACCATCGTGCGGCCGAGAATGGTGTGCTCGCGCAGCGCGGCGAATACCTCGCCGGTCATGAAGGTATGAAAACGCTCGATGCGCTCCGCCTGCACGACCGCCCATTTCGCGTGCGTGCCGGGCAGGCCGATCAGTGAGCGGGCGTTGCTGTCGACGGCGCTCGCGTCTTGCGCGCCGTTCGCGTCCGCGCTGAGCGCGCCGAAAATCTGTGTCTCCTCACCGCGCATCACGTTCGGCAACTCGCCGCGTTGCAGCACGCCCGGCACGATGTGCAGCGTCGCGCCGCGCGCGGTCGGCACGCGGACGATGCCGGCCACCAGCGCATCGGCGTTGGCGGGCGTCTCGACATACGGCGCTTCGAGCCAGCCTTGCGCGCTGCCCACCATCCCCGCGGCGATCACCGGCACGCCGCGCGCGTGCTCGAGCCACGCGCCGCAGGCGTCGTCGAACGCCGCGTCGAAGCCGCTCTCGGCCGCGCTGCGCGG
This sequence comes from Paraburkholderia sp. BR13444, assembly GCF_040948755.1. Classification (NCBI taxonomy): domain Bacteria; kingdom Pseudomonadati; phylum Pseudomonadota; class Betaproteobacteria; order Burkholderiales; family Burkholderiaceae; genus Paraburkholderia; species Paraburkholderia sp. BR13444. The sequence continues at coordinate 909,124 of NZ_JBFPKM010000002.1, forward strand.
CAGATTCATGATGCCGGCCGTCGATGCGCGCGTCGCCAGCACGCGACCGTGCGCGTCGAACAGATAGGCGCGCAGCGACGTCGTGCCCCAGTCGAGCGCGATCAGCGCGGCATGCGTGAAATCGACGGCGGCGGTATCTGTGCCATCGGTCGCGTCCGGCTCCCCGCCCGAGGTGGGCGCGGCGGGCGCCTGGTGGTTCGCCAGCGTGGCGGTGCCCGCTTGTTTCATCGCTTGATCCTGCGCGTGGCCGGTTGCGGTGCGCGCCAACCAAGTTCTTCCGAAATCGCGCGCGCCTCGCGCTGCACGACCGGAATCAGTTCGTCCATCCGTTCGTGCGGCATATACGGAATCGTGCTCGCCACCGACAACGCCGCGACGATCGCGCCCGACGCATCGCGCACCGGCGCCGCGACGCAACGGATCGACGCTTCGTTCTCTTCGAGATCGAACGTGTAGCCGCCGGCCGCGTAGTTCGTCATGCGCTGCAGGAAGGTCGGCGCGTCGGGGCGGTTGTCGGGCTTGAAGCTGACCCCCGCGAGCGCGCGGCGCGACGCGTCGAACAGCGACTGCCATGCGTCCGGCGTGAGGTCGAGCATCATCGCCTTGCCGATGCCGGTCGACGCGAGCGGCATCCGATGGCCGACGCGCGAGCGCATTTCGAGGCCGCGCGTGCCAGGGATCTTGTCGATGTACAGCACGTCGTCGCCATCGCGCACGCCGAGGTGGATCGTGTCGAGCGTCTGCTCGGCCAGCGACTGCAGGTGCGGACGCGCGACGGCCGTCAGCGGCATCTGTTCGAGCGCGATCGTGCCGAGCTCGATCAGCTTCGGCCCGAGCAGATAGCCGCCCTGCACCTGACGCAGATAGCGCGCCTGCACGAGGCTGCTGACGAGTCGATGCGTGGTGCTGCGGGTGGTGCCGAGCGCGGCGCCGAAGCTGCGCAGATCGCGCACGCCGGCCGCCGCCGCCTCGAGAATCGCGAGGCCGCGCAACAGTGTCTGTGTGCCGGCCTGCTGCGGCGTGATTTCCAGCAATGTGACCGGCAGCCCGAGTCCGTCGACGGTTGCCGCGCGCTGCACCGGGCGCGACGCCCTCGCGGTAGCGGACGCACTGGCGGCGACATTGGCGGTGACGGCTGAAGCCTCGCGCGGCGCGGGATTCGCGGCACTGTCCGGCCCGCCGTTCGACCCCGGCGCCGCCTCGGCCGGGCTAGCCCCGTGAGTAGGCATCGCTTTGTTCATGGCGATTCGCTTTCCGATGGTTTCTGCGCTTAGCGCGCGGGGCCGGAGCACAGGGCGGGAATGCGTGCGGCGCCGCGCTCGCGCGGCTGCTGTGGTTGGCTGCCAGACATGTTGGCCTCGTCTCCGGTTTTTCTGTCGCGGTTCGCTGTTTCGGCGCGCTGGAGCGCCTACTTGCGATGCATGTTGGCTTGGATTGTAGGGCGACTTTTGATAATCACCAATATGTGAATGTTGAGTCCAGATACTGAGATTTTAGTAGGCGATCAACTGTTTAGCGGGACGCCGTGCCTCGGCGAAAAGACGCAAAAAAACCCGCGCAAGGCGGGCTTCGAAGACGGAAAACCAGGCAGATCGACGGCGCTTTTCAATCCGGCAATTCGGCCGCGCCCATCCGCCGCGCGATGACTCGCGCGCGTTGGGCGAGATACGCCGAATTCCTGTGTTCATCGAAATATTTGGGGCGCGGCAGCATCACCGCGAGCCGCGCGGACTGCGCGGCCGTGAGTTTGCTCGCCGAGGTCTTGAAGTAGTACTGCGCGGCCGCCTCGGCGCCGTACACGCCGTTGCCCCATTCGACCGAGTTCAGATAGATCTCGAAGATGCGCTGCTTGTCCATCAGCGTTTCGAGCATCCACGTGATGATCAGCTCCTGGCCCTTGCGGATATAGCTTTTCTCGCGCGACAGGAACAGATTGCGCGCGAGTTGCTGCGAGATCGTCGAGCCGCCGCGCACGATCCGGCCTTGCGCCTTGTTGCGCTCCCATGCCTGCAACATCGCGTCGGTTTCGTAGCCCTTGTTGGTAACGAAGTTCGCGTCCTCGGACGCGATAATCGCGCGCTTCAGGTTGCGGGAAATCTGCTCGTACGGCACCCACGTGCGCTGCACCGACAGATCCGGCCGGTCCTGCGACAGACGCCACGCGTCCGAGCGCATGAACGCGGTCGAGCGCGGATTGACGACGTTCCAGATCGCGATCTGCGCGAAGTAGTACGCCTGCGTCGCGAGCCAGGCGATGGCCACGACCGCGATCAGCCAGGCGAGCCAGCGCAGCGGGCCGGCCTGGCCGCGCGAACCGCTGGCGCGCCGCGTCGCTGTCATGGTGCGTGCTGTCCGCGCGCTGACGTTATGCGGGCGACGGCGCCGTCAGCAGCGCCCGCAATTCGGCGAGCACCGGCGCGCCGTCGGGGCGCACACCGCGCCACACATAGAACGATTCGGCCGCCTGCTCGACCAGCATGCCGAGACCGTCGGCGCCGCGCGCGCCGAGCTTCGCCGCGTGCTGCATGAAGACAGTTGGATGCGCGCTGTACATCATGTCGTAAGCGAGCGTGCCGTTGCCGAACGCGCGGTCGTCGCACTCGGGCAGCGACGCATCGAGGCTGCCCGCGGTCGCGTTGACGATCACGTCGTACTGGCCCGCTTCGATCGCGCGGGCGCTGCCGCCGCTCAGCCGGCAGCGCGCGTCGCCGGCTGCCTGCGCGAACTGATCGACCAGCGCCTCGGCCTTCTGCGCCGTGCGGTTGACGATCGTCAGCGTATGCGGCGCGCGGTCGAGCATCGGCAGCACGACACCGCGCGCGGCCCCGCCCGCGCCGAGCAGCAGGATGCGCGCGCCTTTCAGCGACACCCCGAGATTCACCTCGATGTCGCGCACGAGGCCGAAGCCATCCGTGTTGTCGCCGTAGATGCCGTCGGCGTCGACCCTCAGCGTGTTCACCGCGCCGGCCGCCGCCGCGCGCGGCGACAGCGTGTTCGCGAACGCATGCGCGTCGAGCTTGAACGGCACCGTCACGTTCAGGCCGCGCCCGCCCGCTTCGATGAACGCGCGCACGTGCGGCACGAACGCGTCGACCGGCGCGAGCAGATGACCGTACTCGATCGGCTCGCCGGTTTGCGCGGCGAAGCGGCCGTGGATGAACGGCGACTTGCTATGCCCGACCGGGTTGCCGATGACCGCGTAGCGATCGCGCGTTGGGTTGCCGTTCATCGTCCCGGCTCCGTGATGTGTTGGTCGTTGTCGGCGGTGTTCGATGCGTCGTTGCCGCTGCCGTTGCCGCTTGCCGCGGATTCGTCGGCGCCGGGGTTGTCGTTCGGATTACCGCCGTCGGCTTCCGCTTGCGCCTCCGCTTCGCTTTCGGCGCTGTCGTCCGCTGCGTCGAGCAACTCTTCGTCGCCCTCGTCCTCGCCTTCTTCTGCTTCGGAGCCGCTCGTCACGGTCGGCGCATCGAGCACGTGCAACAGACGCACCGACGCTTCGATCGTCAGTTCGTCGATCGACATCACTTCCAGCTGCAAACGCGTGCCGCGCGCATGCACGCCGAGACCCGGCACGTGCAGCAGCAGCGGAATTTCCTCTAGACGCACGAGATCGCCCTTCACAACCGATGCGACTACCTGCTTGCGGTTTTCCTGCGTGAGCCAGCGCAGACACCAGAAGTACTCCATGCGGCGCTGGTAGTCGGCATATGCGGTGTAGGTGTCGTCGAAGCCCTGCACGACCGCGAACAGATCGGCGTCCTTCGGCTTGAACGGCGCGGCGAGCTTGGCAGTCACGCCATGCTGCACGCACGCGATCAGCTGCCACTGGTTCACGAGGTCGACGTAGCGGCGCAGCGGCGACGTGCTCCACGCGTATTGCGAGACGCCGAGCCCTTCGTGCGGCGCCGCGTTGGTCTGCATGCGCGTGCGCTTCGGGCCGCTTGGCGCGCCGAACGCGCGCTGCGTGCGATAGATGCCCGGCACGCCGTGATCGTGCAGGAACGCGCCCCACGACGAGTTCGCGAGAATCGCCAGCTCGGCGACGATCGTGTCGAGCGGCGAGCCGCGCCGGCGCGGCGTGATCGTGATGTGCTCGCCGTCGACGTAGAAATTGAAATCGGTATTGCGCTGCACTTCGCGACGCAGGCCGTAGCCGGCGCGCGCGGTCTGGCGCTTTTCGAACAGCGCCTGCGCGAACGGCCACAGCACGGCGATATCGTCCTTGTGCGGATACTCGCCGGTGCCCTCGGCGAGCGCCTCCTCGGTGACGACTTCGTCGAGGGTGTTGTGGCGCAGGTTGCTCTTGACGAACACGCGCTCGGCGCGCGTTTCGCTCGCGACGATCTCCTGCGTCTCGCGATTGACGATCACGTACAGCGATAGCGCTGGCCGATAGTCGCCCTCGCCGAGCGTGAAGGTGTCGACGATGCTGTCGGGCAGCATCGTGATCTTGTCGCCGGGCATGTAGACCGTCGACAAACGCGCACGCGCGATCGCATCGACGTCGTCGCCGCGCTGGATGCCGAGCGCCGGCGCGGCGATGTGCACGCCGATCCGCACACGGCCGTCGGCCAGATGCTCGACCGAGAATGCGTCGTCGATTTCCGTCGTGGTGATGTCGTCGATCGAGAACGCTTCGACGTCGGCCTGCGGCAGATCGTCGGGCACGTTCGCGGCCGCAACGGACGGGAAGCCGGTGCCATGGGGGAAGTACTCGGACAGGAATTTCGCTTCGTGCAGCGCGCGCGGCGACGCGATCGCGCCGCATTCGAGCATCAGCCGCGCCTGCGAGATGCCGCGCGCGGCCGCGGCGTTTTCGAGCGCCTTGTACTCGATCGTGTTCTTGTCGGGCTTCGTCAGGAGCGCGAGGCCCTTGCCGCCCGCGAACGCTTCCGGTAGACGGCCTGCCTTCAGCTCTTCTTCGTACTGCGCCTGCACGAGCGCCTGCCGGCGCTTGCGCTCGAGACCCGCGAGCGCCATCTTCAGCTGCTCTTGCGGCGCGCGCTGGTACATGCCGCGGCCCTTGCGCCGGAAGTACACCGGCGAGCCGTGCATGCGCAGCACCAGCGCCGCGCGCTCGACCGCGCCGAAGCTCGCGCCGAAGTACTCGGCGCCCAGCGTCGCGAACGGGAATTCATCGTCCGGCGCGCATTCCCACAGGAAGTCCAGATCGATCTCCTGCGCCAACGTGTCGGCCTGCTGCATCAGTTCGGCCGCAGTGGGTTTCTCGAACTCGATCAGCACATCCTTCGCGCGCACCTTCGCACGCCGCCCGCCCGGCAACTCGACCTGAAACGCGTCACCCTGACGCGACAGCACGCTGCCGGCCTTGAAACTGCCCGATTCCTCGAAGAAAACGTTCACTCAATACTCTCGTTCTGACTTGCATCTGCCGGCGCGCCCGACGCCCTGTGGCGATCGATCACTGCATGCGCGGCACGGCAACCTGTTCGTGATAGTGAATCCGCGGCGCGCACTGCGCGTGCCAGCGGGTTGAATCTTGCGACCAGCGGTTGCGGTCGGTGTGTCTTTACGGCTGATGTCCTTGCAAGGATCGGTGCCGCCGCCCTGGCGCGCCGTCAGGCCGCCGCGCGCGGCGCCGGCGGCTCGACGTCTTCGCCGTCACAGAAGGCCAGCACGTCGTCGAGGTACTGCGCGAACTCGCTGATCGCATGGTCACTGCCCTCGATCAGCGTGGTGCGCGCGCCCGGATAGTGCGCGAGCATTTCGCGGTAGTCGAGCACTTCGTCGCCGGTGGCTGCCATCAAATAATAGCGTTCGGGCCGCGTGATCGACGCGACGCCGAGCGCGCGCAATTCATCCAGATGATGCGGCTCGACGACGATGCTGCCGCCGCCATGCCACAACGGCTGCTCGCCGAGATACGCGCTCAGGTCGCGCTGCGGCACGACCGCCGGGTTCAGCAGCACGGCCGGCCAGCCGTGCTTCTCGGCCAGGTGCGTGGCGAAGTAGCCGCCCAGCGAACTGCCGATCACGGTCACCTGTCGTGCATCGCCCTTCGCGCGTGCGTCGGCGACCAGCGATTCGGCGAGCACCACGGTTTCGAACGGCGACACCGGCAGCATCGGGCAGCACCACTCGTCGGCGCGGCCCAGTTCGGCGAGACGCGCCGCGAGCAGACGCGCCTTGAACGAATTCGGCGACGAACGGAAACCGTGCAGATAGAGAATCACGACGCGCCTCGCGTCGAAAGACCGTCGAGCAGCTTCTGATGCACGCCGCCGAAGCCGCCATTGCTCATCACCAGAATCTGGTCGCCGGGGCGCGCCGCGTGGACCACCGCTTTCACGAGCGCGTCGAGGTTGTCGAACGCCTGGGCCTTGCCGTCGAGCGGCGCGAGCGCTTCGCCGAGGTTCCAGCCGAGCGCGTCGCGCCCGCTCGGCGCACCGTAGCCGAACACGAGGTCTGCGTCGGCGAGGCTTGCCGGCAGTTGCGCTTTCATCACGCCGAGCTTCATCGTGTTCGAGCGCGGTTCGAGCACCGCGAGAATTCGCGTGTTGTCGCGGCCGACGCGCGCACGCAGCCCGGCCACCGTCGTCTCGATCGCGGTGGGGTGATGCGCGAAGTCGTCGTATACGGTCACGCCGTCGACGCTGCCCCGCACTTCCATGCGGCGCTTCACGTTGCGGAAGCTCGACAGCGATTTCGCGGCCTGCGCGGGCGGCACGCCGACGTGGCGGGCGGCGGCAATAGCGGCGAGCGCGTTCATGCGGTTATGTTCGCCCTGCACCTGCCAGTCGACCACGCCGACGCGCTCGCCGTTGTGATAGACGGCAAAGCGTTCGTCAACGGGCACGCCCTGCTCCGCCGGCTGGATCTCCCAGCCACCCTGTACGCCAAAGCGCTCGACCTCGCTCCAGCAGCCGCGCGTCAGCACGCGCTCGAGCGCGTCCTCGCGGCCGTTCGTGACGACCCGGCCCAAGCGCGGCACCGTGCGGATCAGATGATGGAACTGCGTTTCGATCGCGGCGAGATCGGGGAAGATGTCGGCGTGATCGAATTCGAGATTGTTCAGCACCGCCGTTTTCGGGCGGTAATGGACGAACTTCGAGCGTTTATCGAAGAATGCGGTGTCGTATTCGTCGGCTTCGATCACGAAGAAGCTCGAATCGGTGAGCCGCGCCGACACGCCGAAATTCAGCGGCACACCGCCGATCAGAAAGCCCGGATTCAGGCCTGCGTCTTCGAGCAGCCAGGTCAGCATCGAGCTCGTGGTGGTCTTGCCGTGCGTGCCGGCCACGGCCAGCACCCATTTGCCGTTCAGCACGTGCTCGCCGAGCCACTGCGGACCGGACACGTACGGCAGGCCGCGGTCCAGAATCGCTTCCATCAGCGGGTTGCCGCGCGTGACCACGTTGCCGATCACGAATAGATCAGCGTTCAGGCCGTTCAGCTGTTCCGCGTCGTAACCCTCGATCAGGCGGATGCCTTGCGCCTCGAGCTGCGTGCTCATCGGCGGATAGACGCCGGTGTCGCAGCCGGTCACCGTGTGGCCCGCATTGCGCGCGAGCACCGCGAGTCCGCCCATGAAGGTGCCGCAGATGCCGAGGATGTGGATATGCATAAGCCTGTCGTGCCGTGGGGGCGTTTTTTGCGAGGGATGGGAGGCCGCAGGACGGCCGAACGACCGTCTGCAAAGGACGCCTATTGTAACCGACACGGCGCGCGCCGCCCCTGCGGGCCACGCCCGGCGCCGCCCCGTCCGGGCCGCCCGAGCGCGTCACCCGACCGCGTCGCCAGGCCCGATCTAGTATGATGCAGGGATGGTCCGCAAATCACATTTCGATCCGCAACGCGTGCGCGAGGAAATCGCGATCGCGGCTGCGCGCCTGATTGCCGAAGACGGTCTGGACTACGCCAGCGCGAAGCGCAAGGCGGCCCGGCAGGTCGTCGGCGAGACCCGTGTCGCCGGCGAATGGCTGCCGGACAACGACCAGATCGAAGAAGAAATCCGCGAATATCAGTCGCTGTTCCAGGGCGACAGCCAGCCGGCGCTTTTGCGGCGGCTGCGTGTGATCGCGGTCGAATGGATGGAGCGGCTCGCGCCGTTCAATCCGTATCTGACGGGCGCGGTGCTCGGCGGCACGGCCGGCGAGCATTCGGACGTCCATCTGCAGGTGTTTTGCGACAACCCGAAGGAAGTCGCGATCTATATGCTGAACGCGAACATCCAGTACGACGTGTCGGAAACGCGCCATTTCGCGGGACGCGGCTATGTGGAGACGCTGAGCTTTCTGTGGCGCCCGGCAGACGATCGCAACGCCGAGCCGGTCGGCATCCACGTCGCGCTGTATGAAACCGACGACCTGCGCGGCGCGGTGCGCGCCGACGCGCGCGGCCGCACGGCGCGGGCGAATTTGCCGGCGGTGCAGGCGCTGCTCGACGGCGACCAGGTGCCGTCCTTCACCAATTGACCAGACAGAACGGAGCACGATGAACACAAGACGTATGCTGGCGGGCGCGGCCGTCGCGCTGGTCGCCGCGGGCGGCGGCGTGCTGGCCAATCACTGGCTCAATCGCGGTACCGACGTCGCGTACGCGGCGCAGGGCGGATCACAGCCTGACACCCATGCGAGCCCCGTCCAGCAGCTGTGGAGCGCGCCGGTCACGAATGTCGACGGCAAGCCGCAGTCGCTGAGCATGCTCAAGGGCCACCCGATCGTCGTCAACTTCTGGGCGTCGTGGTGTGGCCCGTGCGTCCAGGAAATGCCTGAGCTGTCGCAGATCCAGCGCGAATACGCGAAGAAAGGCATCCAGTTCGTCGGTCTCGGCGTCGACTCGGAAAAGAACATCCAGACCTTCCTGCAGAAGGTCAAGGTCGCGTACCCGATCTACGTGACCGGCTTCGGCGGCGCCGACCTCGCGCGTGCGTTCGGCAACAATGCGGGCGGTTTGCCGTTTACCGTCGTGATCGACGCAAAAGGCAACATCCGCTCGACAAAATTGGGCCAGATCGACCCCACGGCCCTGCGCCAGACGCTCGACACGCTGTAAATTTCCCCGATTTCTGACGCCGCGCTTTTGGCACCCGCTTGCGTGCAGAACGAGCGAAAATGCACGGATAATCCCCGAATTTGAGTGAAGTTCGGCTCACGGCTGTGCGGCGGCCCGCCCCGGCCGTCGCCGCGTACGCGCACGAAACTAGACAAGTTTCTCTAATCAGCGCTAAAGTGCGCGCAATTCCACGGAAAAAGAAGCGACCATGACGCGCCTGCTGGTACTGCACGGACCCAACCTCAACCTTCTCGGTACCCGGGAACCTGAGGTCTACGGTCGCGTGACCCTGCCGCAGATCGATCAGGCGCTAGCGGACCGTGCAGCCGATGCGGGCGTCGAGCTTGCGTCGTTCCAGAGCAATCACGAAGGCGCGCTGGTCGACCGCATTCAGGCGGCCCGCACCGAGCAAACCGATTTCATCCTGATCAATCCCGCCGCGTACACGCACACCAGCGTGGCCATTCGGGACGCACTAGCGGGGGTTGGCATCCCGTTCGTCGAGATTCATCTGTCGAACGTGCATCGCCGGGAACCGTTCAGGCATCACTCGTATTTCTCCGACCAGGCAGAGGGCGTAATTTGCGGCCTCGGCTGGAAGGGGTATCTGTACGCGCTCGAATTCGCGCTCGACCGGCTCGCCGCCGGCACGTCGCGCGGCTGAATCCAAACACGTCCAATTTGAGCCGGCTACTGCACGTTTGCACGCGCCGGCACACTACGCATTGAAAGGGGCACCCTGATGGATCTACGTAAACTCAAAACTCTGATCGACCTCGTCTCGGAGTCCGGTATTTCCGAACTCGAAGTGACCGAGGGCGAAGGCAAGGTCCGCATCGTCAAGAATGCGCCGCCGGTTTACGTCCAACCGTCCGCCTCGTACGCTGCACCGCAATTCCCGCAAGCCGCGCCGGCAGCAGTCGAAGCGCCGGCCGCCGCGAACGCTCCCGCTACGCCGGCAGCCGCCGCGCCGCAGGGTCACGTCGTCACCTCGCCGATGGTCGGCACGTTCTACCGCGCGCCGTCGCCGGGTGCCGATCCGTTCGTGCAGGTCGGCGACACGGTCAAGGAAGGCCAGACCATCTGCATCATCGAAGCGATGAAGCTGCTCAACGAGATCGAGGCGGACAAGTCGGGCGTGGTCAAGGAAATCCTCGTCGAAAACGGCCAGGCGGTCGAGTACGGCCAACCGCTGTTCGTGGTCGGCTAACGCGGCACGCACCATTCGCCGCCCGCGCGCCGCTCATCCCGAGGCGCGCGACCGGTCCTCTGCGGCAGCCGGCGTCTTGACCGACCCGGCGCCCATTGATGAGTCGAAAACCCGCTATGTTTGAAAAAATCCTCATTGCCAATCGCGGCGAGATCGCGCTTCGTATCCAGCGCGCCTGCCGCGAGCTCGGCGTCAAGACGGTCGTCGTCTACTCGGAAGCCGACAAGGAAGCCAAGTACGTGAAGCTCGCCGACGAGGCGGTCTGCATCGGCCCGGCCCCGTCGAATCTGAGCTATCTGAACATGCCCGCGCTGATCAGCGCGGCCGAAGTGACCGACGCGGAAGCGATCCACCCCGGCTACGGCTTCCTGTCGGAGAACGCCGACTTCGCCGAGCGCGTCGAGCAGTCCGGCTTCACCTTCATCGGCCCGCGTCCGGAAACGATCCGCATGATGGGCGACAAGGTCACCGCCAAACAGACCATGATCAAGACCGGCGTGCCTTGCGTGCCCGGTTCGGAAGGCGCACTGCCGGACGATCCGAAGGAGATCGTGAAAATTGCCCGCCAGATCGGCTACCCGGTCATCATCAAGGCGGCGGGCGGCGGCGGCGGCCGCGGCATGCGCGTGGTCCACACGGAAGCGGCGCTCGTCAACGCGGTCAACATGACCCGCGAGGAAGCCGGCCGCGCGTTCGGCAACCCGCAGGTCTACATGGAGAAATTCCTCGAGAACCCGCGGCATATCGAAATCCAGGTGCTGGCCGACTCGTTCAAGAACGCCGTGTGGCTCGGCGAGCGCGACTGCTCGATGCAACGCCGTCACCAGAAAGTGATCGAGGAAGCGCCGGCGCCGGGCATCGCGCGCCGTCTGATCGACCGCATCGGCGATCGTTGCGCGGATGCGTGCAAGAAAATGGGCTATCTCGGCGCGGGCACCTTCGAGTTCCTGTACGAAAACGGCGAGTTCTACTTCATCGAGATGAATACGCGCGTGCAGGTCGAGCATCCGGTGACCGAACTGATCACAGGTGTCGACATCGTGCAGGAACAGATCCGCATCGCGGCCGGCGAGAAGCTCGCGTTCCGTCAGCGCGACATCCAGTTCCGCGGCCATGCGATCGAATGCCGGATCAACGCCGAAGATCCGTTCAAGTTCACGCCGTCGCCGGGACGCCTGACGTCGTGGCATATGCCGGGCGGTCCCGGCATCCGCGTCGATTCGCACGCCTACAATGGTTATTTCGTGCCGCCGAACTATGATTCGATGATCGGCAAGCTGATCGCTTACGGCGCCACGCGCGAACAGGCGATCAGCCGGATGCGCATCGCGTTGTCGGAAATGGTGGTCGAAGGCATTCAGACCAACATCCCGCTGCACCGCGAGCTGATGCTCGACGCGAAGTTCGTCGAAGGCGGCACTAGCATCCACTACCTCGAAAACCGGCTGGCCGCGCGTCAGCAGGTCGCGGAAGAAGCGTAAGTCATGAGTTATCGGGAACTGGTCGCCGAACTGGCGCGCGAGCACGCGGAGGAGTTGTCCGACGCACTGCTCGAGCTGGGCGCGCTGTCCGTGTCGGTCGAAGACGCCGACGCCGACACGCCCGACGAGCAGCCGCTGTTCGGCGAGCCCGGTCTCACGCCGGATCGCACGGCGTGGCAGCATTCGCGCGTGATCGCGCTGCTCGCGCCGGAGCACGATCCGGCCGTGCTGCTGACCGCCGCGGCCAACGAAATCGGACTCGATTCCGCGCCGGCCTGTACCGTGCGCGAGGTCGAGGAGCAAGACTGGGTGCGGCTCACGCAGTCGCAGTTCGATCCGATTCAGATCGGCGAGCGCATCTGGGTCGTGCCGTCGTGGCACGATGCGCCGGACCCCGACGCGCTCGTGCTCGAACTCGATCCGGGCCTCGCGTTCGGCACCGGCAGCCACCCCACCACGCGTCTGTGCATGGAGTGGATCGAGCAGTCGATCAAGCCCGGCCAGTCCGTGCTCGACTACGGCTGCGGCTCGGGCATTCTCGCGATTCTCGCGAAAAAGTGCGGCGCCGATCCGGTGATCGGCATCGACATCGATCCGCAGGCGGTCGAATCGGCGCGTCACAATAGCGAGCGCAATCACGCCGAAGTCACCTATGGCCTGCCAGATGCCTGCCCGGCCGGCGAATTCGACGTGGTGGTCGCTAACATTCTGTCGAATCCGCTGAAGCTGATGGCGTCGATGCTGTCGTCGAAAGTGAAGCCGGGCGGTCGCATCGCGCTGTCGGGCATCCTCGCGCGCCAGGCCGACGAAGTCGCGCAGGTCTACGCCCGCTGGATCGATATCAGCGTGTGGCGCGAACATGAAGGTTGGGTGTGCCTCGCCGGAACGCGCCGCGAAAGCAATTAGAATAAGGCGTATTGTCAACCTAACGGCCTCTGGCTCAACGGCTCGATATGCACCTGGCGACGCGTTGCCCCTTCTGCGAAACTGTTTTCCGTCTGCAACCGGCGCAGCTTGCTCAGCGCCGCGGCCTCGTGCGGTGCGGGCATTGTCAGGAAGTCTTCGACGCGTCGAGCAGTCTGTTCGACGTCTCGGAAGGCGGCGATTTTTCCACGGCCAAACCGGTTGCCGCCGCGGCGGCGATCGAAGCGCTGTCGGGAGTGCGGCAGCCAGGCCCGGACTTTAGTGGTGACGCATGGGCCCCGGGAGCACCGGCTCCGGAACAGGACTCCACCAGCATTTCACGCAGCACGCTCGACTCCCGTTTGCGCGACCACGCGAGCAGCGTGCCGCTCGCGCCGCTGCCGCTTGGCGGCACCGGGCACGCAACCGTCAAGTCGGGCACGCCGCGCCAGGCCGCCGAACCTGAACTGCGCGCTGGCGCTTTCTCGGCGCCGCTACCCGCGGACGATGAGCCGACGCTGGCCGACGCGCCGCTCGAACCGTTCGCCTATCCCGCCGACGACACGGTCGATGAACCGCCTGTCGCCCCGCCCTCCGCGCCTGCGGCCCCACCGCGAGTCGAAGACGAAGCGCCGCGCGTCTGGCGCAAGGTCGAACGCCCCGAACCGTCCACGCTCGACGAACCCGCGCGGCGCGAGCCAGCAGGCCTGCATGACATGCGCGACAACGAACCGCATTTCGGTGCGGACGGCTTAGGTGCGGCCGGCTTCGGCGCGGCCGGCTTCGGCGCGCCCGGCTTCGGCGCGGGCGCGGCCGCAGGCGCTTCCGGCGCCGGCGGCCCCGGCGGCCCGCGCCCGCCGGGAGGTCCGGCGCCCACCCCATCGAGCGGCGAGCCGTTCTCGGTCAATCCGCCGATCAGCGCTGGCGACGATCCGTTCCCGGTCATGCGCGAAACCCGCCCGGTGGACGCCGGGCGCGTCGGCTGGATCGTCGCCGGCGTGGTGCTCGCCGCGCTGCTCGTCATTGCGCTGCTCGCGCAACTCGCGTGGTGGCAACGCGAGACCATCATGGTCAACGTGCCGCGCTCGCAGATCCTGTATGCGCAGGCCTGCGCGCATCTCGGCTGCCAGCTGACGCCGCCGCACGACATCGAAGGCTTGCTGGTCGAGCCCTCCGATCTGCGGCAGATCGACGGCCCGCACAAGCTCGAGCTGAAGATGCCGCTGCACAACCGCCTGAACATCGCTCTCGCCTATCCCGCGATCGAACTCACGCTGCTCGACGATCAGAACAACGTCGCCGTGCGGCGCGTGCTATGGCCGCAGGATTACGTGCCACCCGGCACCGTGATCGCGGCCGGCCTGCCCGCGCACGCGACGCAGACGATGATCGTGCACCTCGACACCGGCACCGCGATCGCCTCCAATTTTCGCGTACAGATTTTTTATCCGTAACGCACCCTCGCGCGCCCGCTCCCGAGCGGGCGCATCATTGTCGTCACTGACGCCCTTTTCGGAGCACAACACATGAGTCAAGTCACGCTGGGTGGCAACCCGATCGAAGTAAGCGGCACGTTCCCGTCGGTCGGCCAGCAGGCCGCCCCGTTCTCGCTGGTCGGCCGCGACCTGAAGCCGCTGACGCTCGCCGACTTCGCCGGCAAGCGCAAGGTGCTCAACATCGTCCCGAGTCTCGACACGCCGACCTGCGCGACGTCGACGCGCAAATTCAACGAAGCCGCCGCGAAGCTCAGCAACACGGCCGTGATCGTGATGTCGGGCGACCTGCCGTTCGCGGCGTCGCGCTTCTGCACGACCGAGGGCATCGAGAACGTGGTGACCGCGTCGACGTTCCGCGGCCACGAGTTCGCGCAGGCGTACGGCGTCGACGTGACGAGCGGTCCGCTGACCGGCCTGACCGCTCGCGCGGTCGTCGTGCTCGACGAGAACGACAAGGTCGTGCACGCCGAGCTGGTCGGCGAGATCAAGAACGAGCCGAACTACGACGCAGCGCTCGCCGCGCTGAAGTAAGCCCTCTCGCGCGCAAACGACGACGCCGCGCCTCGCGCGGCGCCGCCGACGCGGCGCGTCTGTCTTCCCATCCCACCGTTTTCATACAGGAACGCTCGCCTTGGCTACGCTCATCTGCGGCTCGCTCGCGTACGACAACATCATGACCTTCGAAGGCCGCTTTCGGGAGCACATCCTGCCGGAGCAGGTCCACATCCTGAATGTAAGCTTTCTCGTGCCGACCATGCGTCGCGAGTTCGGCGGCTGCGCGGGCAACATTGCGTATGCGCTGAATCTGCTCGGCGGCGACGCGCGCATCATGGGCGCGATCGGCGCCGTCGACGCGCAGCTCTATCTGGACCGGCTCGCAGAGCTCGGCCTGTCGACGGAAAACGTGCTCGTCGTGCCCGACACCTACTCGGCGCAGGCGATGATCACGACCGACCTCGAGAACAACCAGATCACCGCGTTCCATCCGGGCGCGATGATGCAGTCGCATCAGAACCGCGCCGACGAGGTGAAGGGCCTGACGCTCGGCATCGTTGCGCCGGACGGCTATGACGGCATGGTTCAACACTCTGAGCAACTGGCCGCCGCAGGCGTGCCGTTCATCTTCGATCCGGGCCAGGGCTTACCGCTGTTCGACGGCGAGACGCTGCGGCGCGTCATTGAACTTGCTACCTATGTAGCGGTCAACGATTACGAAGCCGCGCTGGTGAGCAACAAGACCGGCTGGTCAATCGAGCAGATCGCCAGCAAGGTCGATGCGCTGATCGTCACGCTCGGCGAGAAGGGTGCTCAGATCCATCACGGCGGCGGTATCGAAGAGATCCCGGCGGTCACGGCGAGGCGGGTACTCGATCCCACCGGTTGCGGCGACGCGTTTCGCGGCGGCTTGCTCTACGGTATCGAGAAGGGCCTCGGTTGGGCCACCACCGGCCGTCTCGCCAGCCTGATGGGCGCACTGAAGATCGAGCATCAAGGCCCGCAAAACTACGCGCCCAGCCGGGCGGAAATCAACGAGCGGTTCAAGCAGGCCTTCGGATACGACCTGCACTGATATCGCGTGCTATGGGAGTTTGGGAATGAGAACCTCGAGTCGCCTGATCGTCGCCACCGTGATCGCCGGTTCGCTGGCCATGTCGGGATGTGCGGTCAACAGCAGCTCTCCCGACGTTTTCACCGCTTCGCAGGCGCAGCGCGAACAGACGGTTCGCATGGCCACGGTGGAGAGCGTACGCGCGGTGCGCATCAGCACGAACGAAGGTCAGCCGATCGGCATCGGCGCACTCGGCGGCGCTGCGCTCGGCGCGCTCGCCGGCACTGCGTTCGGCGGCGGACGTGGCCAGGTCGCGACGGGTATCGTCGGCGGCATCGGCGGTGCGGTCGCGGGCAATGCGATCGAAAACCGTGTGGCGATGCGCGACGGCATTGAAATCACCGTGCGGCTCGACAACGGCGACATGCGCGCCATCACCCAAACTGCCACCGGCGAAATCTTCCGCGCCGGCGATCGCGTGAGGCTGCTGTCCAGCGGCGGCGTCACGCGCGTCACGCACTAAGCGCAGTTCCCCCCTCCCGCGCGGCCGCGCGTAGTTCAGCGTCGCGACGACGACATCACACGCATGAGCCCTCACGGGTCCATGCGTGTTTTTCTTTCGGGTGACGGCAAAAAAAAACCCGCCACCGGCACACCGGTAACGGGACATTGACCGGGTGGCGCTCGCAACAGCTCGAGCACGACCCGGTCATCCGACACATCGTGCGATGTGTCGACGTACTGCTACAGCTACCGCTTACGGACGGCTGCCCGTCGGGAACGGCCATGCCGCTGCCGGGTTCAGCGCGGTCTTCACCGTCGCCGCCGGTGCGCTCGAGACAGCAGGCGCAGCAGCGGGAGCAGGCGCGGCCTTCTTGGCGACAGCCTTCTTCGCAGGTGCAGCCTTCTTCGCAGGCGCAGCGGCCTTCTTCGCGGCAGCCTTCTTGGCAGGTGCAGCTTTCTTGGCTGCAGCCTTTTTCGCAGGCGCGGCCTTCTTGGCAGCGGTCTTCTTCGCCGCGGCCTTCTTCGCCGGTGCTGCCTTCTTCGCTGCGGCCTTCTTCGCCGGTGCCGCCTTCTTCGCTGCGACCTTCTTTGCTGCGACCTTCTTCACCGCGGCTTTCTTCGCCGGTGCTGCCTTCTTCGCCGCGACCTTCTTGGCTGCGACCTTCTTCGCCGCGACCTTCTTCACTGCGGCTTTCTTCGCCGGTGCTGCCTTCTTCGCTGCGACCTTCTTCGCTGCGACCTTCTTCGCTGCGACCTTCTTCACTGCGACCTTCTTCACTGCGACCTTCTTCGCGGCGACCTTCTTGGCCGGAGCAGCCTTCTTAGCCGGAGCAGCCTTCTTGGCTGCGGTCTTCTTTGCTGCGGTCTTCTTGGCCGCGGCTTTCTTTGCAGTTGCCATCATTTTCTCCTTCAGGTTTTCAGATGAGGTCAGTTCAAACTACACCCTTCGTCAAAACCCGCTTCCCGCGGACGCTTCTCAGGGCGCGCGCTACGAAGCGGGCTATTCATCGGCGTACGCAGGTGCAACGCGCTTACGCTAATGAATGCGGTAAGGCGCGCCGTGCCCCGAGGCACCGCGCGCCAAATCTGGTCGGCGTCGCGAGGCGACGCCGGCAATTGCTTGATCGGGCCGCCGGCAACGACGCCAGCGGCTTTTTCCGGGGGGAAGTTTGCCCATCCCACTGAAGGGTCCGCAAAGTGCCTGTCATGTTTGTGGGCCGTCAAGGCACCGGACACGCTTTGCATCAGGCCGTTCTGCTCCTAACCCGGGGCGCCGCGGCCACAGGCGGCGGCATCCCCATCAATGAAACCATCCGCGACGCGAATCCCGGCTCACTCCCAGGAAAGCGCACCGCCAGTCTGATATTCGATCACTCGCGTCTCGAAGAAATTGCGTTCTTTCTTCAGGTCGATCATCTCGCTCATCCACGGGAACGGGTTTTCCTCGTTCGGGTACAGCGGATCGAGACCGATCTGCTGGCAACGGCGATTGCAGATGAAGCGCAGATAGCTCTTGAACATCGACGCGTTGAGGCCGAGCACGCCGCGCGGCATCGTGTCTTCGGCGTAGCGGTATTCGAGCTCGACCGCCTGCTGGAAGATCGCGCGAATTTCGGCGCGGAACTCAGCCGTCCACAGGTGCGGGTTTTCGAGTTTGATCTGGTTGATCAGGTCGATGCCGAAGTTGCAGTGCATCGACTCGTCGCGCAGGATGTACTGGTACTGCTCCGCCGCGCCGGTCATCTTGTTCTGGCGGCCGAGCGCCAGGATTTGCGTAAAGCCGACGTAGAAGAACAGGCCTTCCATCACACAGGCGAACACGATCAGCGAGCGCAGCAGCGTCTGGTCTGCTTCGAGCGTACCGGTCTTGAAGGCCGGGTCGGTCAGCACGTGGATGTACGGAATCAGGAATTCGTCTTTCGCGCGGATCGACGGGACCTCGTGATACGCGTTGAAGATTTCGCCCTCGTCGAGACCGAGCGACTCGACGATGTACTGGTAAGCGTGGGTGTGGATCGCCTCTTCGAACGCCTGGCGCAGCAGGAACTGGCGGCATTCGGGCGCCGTGATGTGGCGGTAGGTGCCCAGCACGATGTTGTTGGCGGCGAGCGAGTCGGCCGTCACGAAGAAGCCCAGGTTGCGCTTGACGATGCGGCGCTCGTCTTCGGTCAGCCCGTTCGGGTCTTTCCACAGGGCGATGTCGCGCGACATGTTCACTTCCTGCGGCATCCAGTGGTTGGCGCAACCCGCCAGATACTTTTCCCAGGCCCACTTGTACTTGAACGGCACCAGCTGATTGACGTCAGTCTGGCCGTTGATGATGCGCTTGTCGGCGACATTGACGCGCGCTTCGGAAGCGGCCGCCGCGTTGGCAGCATGAGCGACGGGAGCGACAGCGATGTCGTTCGCGAAGACTTCTTGAGCGGAGGGAGCATGAGGAGCGGAACGCGTTCCGATTTGCGAACCCACAACCGACCCCGCAGCGTTGCGCAACACGTTCGGTTGCGTCGCGCTCGAGGGAGTTACGGCAGTGATCTCGTCATCCCAGTTGAGCATAAATGTCACCATCAATTTAGAACGGTTTGTACCATCTTTTCACGAGCGATAAAAGAGCTCACTCGCGAAAATTCCTGTTTTCGATTCGCGTTGCTACGTTCATACAACACTTTGTTCGACATGCTGCGTGTGACTCATGCAGTCACGCATCGAGTGACGCGTGATGATCGCGTGTTGAACATGTGTTGCCGAGGTCCTTCGCGAGCTCGAAGAGCAACGTTTCGACACGACGTTTCGTTGCTCTATCTATATGTATTGCGCAGCGTGTTCGCGGCATCCGCCGACTGATCGATGGACCGGTCGATGCCGCGCGAATCGCTCATCGCGAGAGTCGGCGGTGAGCCGCGTCGAGCGTGTTGCGTCAGCGTTGGCGGTTGAGGTGCGATGCCATGTCGAGCGATCGTCTGGTGTTGCCAACTGCTGTGTTGCTTCGCTGCATCGACGAGCGGTGAGACTTCGATACTGCTCAACGCTCATCGACCTGCTTCTACTTCATCAACGGGGCGCGTCGCTCGCCGCCTGCGGGTCATCACCTACGACCCTCGTGTGCAGTTAGCAAGCATCGCTCCCGCTGCTTGCCTGTAGTTACTGGCAAGCCTCGCACTCGTCGAAGCCGGGATCGCCCGGACGCATCATGCAGACCGGACCATCCGCTTCGGGTGCCGCTTCGACTGCGACCGCGGCAGTCGCTGCCGCTGCCTGGAAGCCGCCGCTCACGCCACCCGCCACACCACCCGTCGCGCCGCCCACGCCGAAGCCGCCTGCCGCGCCGCCTGCGCCACCCGAGCCGTCATGACCCGAGCTCACCGCGTTCAGCGCGCCGTGCGCGACCGTCGACTTCTCGACGTGCGTCGCCGCCATCGTGCGCAGGTAGTAGGTGGTCTTCAGACCGCGCAGCCATGCGAGCTTGTAGATCTCGTCGAGCTTCTTGCCCGATGCGCCCGCCATGTAAATGTTCAGCGACTGCGCCTGGTCGATCCACTTCTGACGACGCGAGGCCGACTCGACGAGCCACACCGGATCGACTTCGAACGCGGTCGCGTAGATCGCGCGCAGGTCGGCCGGGATGCGGTCGATGCGCGACAGCGTGCCGTCGAAGTACTTCAGGTCGGCGACCATCACTTCGTCCCACAGACCGCGCGCCTTCAGGTCGCGCACCAGGTAGTCGTTGACCACCGTGAACTCGCCCGACAGGTTCGACTTCACGTACAGGTTCTGATAGGTCGGCTCGATGCACGCCGACACGCCGATGATGTTCGAGATCGTCGCGGTCGGCGCGATCGCCACGCAGTTCGAGTTGCGCATGCCGTAGGTCGCGATGCGCGAGCGCAGCGCCGGCCAGTCCATCGACTCGCTCGAATCGACCTCGACATAACCGCCGCGCGCTTGCTCGAGCAGCGCCACCGAATCCTGCGGGAGGATGCCGCGATCCCACAGCGAGCCGCGGTAGCTCGAGTAGCGGCCGCGCTCTTCGGCGAGCTCGGTCGAAGCGTAGTACGCGTAGTAGCAGACCGCTTCCATCGAGCGATCGGCGAACTCGACCGCTTCGGGCGACGCGTACGGCGTGCGCAGCACGTGCAGGCAGTCCTGGAAGCCCATGATGCCGAGGCCGACCGGACGGTGCTTCAGGTTCGAGTTACGCGCCTTGGCGACCGCGTAGTAGTTGATGTCGATCACGTTGTCGAGCATGCGCATCGCGACGCTGACCGTGCGCTTGAGCTTGTCGTGGTCGAGCGCCACCGTGCCGTCGGCCTGCTCCTTCAGGTGCGCGACGAGGTTCACCGAGCCGAGGTTACAGACGGCGATTTCGGCGTCGCTGGTGTTCAGCGTGATTTCCGTGCACAGGTTCGACGAGTGGACGACGCCGACGTGCTGCTGCGGCGAGCGCACGTTGCACGGGTCCTTGAAGGTGATCCACGGATGGCCGGTTTCGAACAGCATGCCGAGCATCTTGCGCCACAGTTGCGCCGCCGGAAGCTTCTTGAACAGCTTGATCTCGCCGCGCGCGACCTTGTCTTCGTAAGCCGTGTAAGCCGCTTCGAATTCGGCGCCGAACTTGTCGTGCAGATCCGGGCAGGTGGACGGCGAGAACAGCGTCCAGTCGCCGCCTTCCATCACGCGCTTCATGAACAGGTCGGGAATCCAGTTCGCGGTGTTCATGTCGTGCGTGCGACGACGGTCGTCGCCGGTGTTCTTGCGCAGCTCGAGGAACTCCTCGATGTCGAGGTGCCACGATTCGAGGTACGCGCACACCGCGCCCTTGCGCTTGCCGCCCTGGTTCACCGCGACTGCCGTGTCGTTGACGACCTTCAGGAACGGCACCACGCCTTGCGACTTGCCGTTGGTGCCCTTGATGTGCGAGCCGAGCGCGCGCACACGCGTCCAGTCGTTGCCGAGGCCGCCGGCGAACTTCGACAGCAGCGCGTTTTCCTTGAGCGCTTCGTAGATGCCGTCGAGGTCGTCGTCGACCGTGGTCAGGTAGCACGACGACAGCTGCGAGCGGCGCGTGCCCGAATTGAACAGCGTCGGCGTCGAGCTCATGAAGTCGAAGCTCGACAGCACGTTGTAGAACTCGATAGCGCGCGCTTCGCGGTCGATCTCGTTCAGCGACAGACCCATCGCAACACGCATAAAGAATGCCTGCGGCATTTCGATGCGCACGTTGTCGTGATGCAGGAAGTAGCGGTCGTAGAGTGTCTGCAGACCGAGGTAGCCGAACTGCAGGTCACGGTTCGCGTCGAGCGCGGCGCCTAGACGCTTCAGGTCGAACTGCAGCAGCTTGTCGTCGAGCAGCTCCGCTTGCACGCCGCGCTTGATGAACTGCGGGAAGTACTCGGCGTAGCGCTCGCCCATTTCGGCTTGCGTGACTTCCTCTTCGAGGATCTCGCGGCGGATCGTGTGCAGCAGGATGCGCGCGGTGACCTGGCTGTAAGCCGGGTCCTTTTCGATCATCGTGCGGGCAGCGAGGATGGCCGAGTCGTACACCTGGCTCATCGGCACGCCGTCGTACAGGTTCTTCACCGTTTCCGCGACGATCGGCTCGGCGCTCACCGCGTCGCCGAGGTTTGCGCATGCGGACTCGATGATGCCGCGCAGCGCGGCCATGTCCAGCGGACGCGTGATGCCGTTGTCGGTCACGTTCAGGCCCGGCGTGCTCGCGGCATCTGCATGGTCGTCATGCGCGCGCGCCTGGTTGCGCTTCTCGCGATACAGCACGTAAGCACGCGCGACGTTGTGCTCACCGCCGCGCATCAGCGCGAGTTCGACCTGATCCTGAATGTCTTCGATATGGAACGTGCCGCCGTTCGGACGGCTGCGCAGCAGCGCGCGCACCACGTTCTGCGTGAGTTGCTCGACCAGTTCGCGCACCCGTGCCGACGCCGCGCCCTGACCACCGTTGACGGCGAGGAACGCCTTCGTCACGGCGATCGCGATTTTCGACGGCTCGAACGACACCACGGTGCCGTTGCGGCGGATCACCTTGTAGTCGGCGTAGCTCGCTTGCGGCGCGAGCGACTGTGCGCCTTGAGTCTGGCCGAAAGCCTGGCCAGTCGGTGAGCCCTCGTACCGGGTCGTCACGTTGTCGGTGGTTTGCATGTGCAAAGCTCCTGGTCTTGGAAATGGCGGCGGGTGCCGCGGATTAAATCGAACGCCGCGCCGTCGCGTGCGCGAGCGATGAGGTGCAGGAAGGCCGGCTACGCCGGGTGGCGGGATGCAACTGCGAGGAAGCCTGGTTCGATTTGATGACGGTCTTCATCGGGTCGGTCGCGATCACTGGCTGGTCCTTTCCTGAATGCTTCTGGATGCGGCCGGAGATCCCCCAACGGCTGCGCCCCAGGAATTTTTTTCGCTGTCTGGAATGCTTGCGGCGCCGTGCTCGGGGAGCGGGGCGCCGCAGACTTATCCACTCTTATTCACTCGGTTATGCACATGGTTATTCACAGCACAACACAAGATATAGTGCGAAACTCAGTTGTCGGCACCAAGTATAGTGGAGATTCGAGACAGGTCAAACCGTTTTATTTGCGCTCGAAGTCTTGACTTTTGCGTCGCGCGACGCGCATAAGCTCCCCGGAGAAGCAGGCTGCGCCTCGTTCTCTGCGGATCACGCAAGATCGTGCGAAGGGGGATTACCGCGTTTCGGAAAACTTGAGATAGGGGAAATACCGACCGTCGAGCAACGTGTCGCGCTGCAGCCGCGGCCACTCGAAATGTGGGCCGGGATCGGTCTTGCGGCCGGGTGCGATGTCGGAGTGACCAGCAAGCGCGTCGATCGGATAGCGCGCCTTCAGTGCGCTCACCAGCGCGGCGAGCGTGCGGTATTGCGCCGCTTCGAAGGCGGTGGTGTCGCTGCCTTCGAGCTCGATGCCGATCGAGAAATCATTGCAGCGCTCGCGGCCGAAAAAATTCGACGGTCCCGCGTGCCACGCGCGCTCATTGCACGACACGAACTGCTCGAGCGCGCCGTCGCGATGAATCACGAAATGCGCGGACACACGCACGCCGCGCAGATGCGAGTCGTAGTACGGGTGAGCGTCGCAGTCGAGCGTGTTCTGGAACAGCTCGGCAATCGCGGTGCCGCCGAACTCGTTCGGCGGCAGGCTGATGTTGTGAACGACGATCAGCGTCGGCACCGCGCCTTGCGGCCGCGCTTCGAAGTTCGGCGAGGGGAGCTTGCGTGCGGCGGGAACCCAGCCGTCGACATCGACGGTGAAGACGTCGCTCATCGGGCGTCGCGGCCGCTCGGACGCGCGCCGTGGCGCTGCGCGTGCGCGGCGCAGCAGAACGCCTGCCCCGCGACGCTGACCGAATCGCTCTTCGGTGCATGCACCCCGCACTCGACGCAGCGAATCATCGGTTCGGCAAGCTGCGGCTGTTGTCCATTCGAAGAACGCGCGCCGCCATTCGCGGCGCCGGCACCGTTGGCGCCGCGCGCGCCGGTGCGTTGCGTGTCGTGGCGGCGCAGTGCCTTCACGAGCCACTGTCCGACGATGAACAGCAGAATCAGCAAAAAGATTTGTCGCATGGGGACGCTCACACTACAGGCCGGTGCAACAGCACCTCTAAAACGAAACGGCTGCCGACGTACGCGAGCAACAGCGCGACGAACGACGCCAGCACCCAGCGCAATGCCGCACGGCCGCGCCAGCCGGACACCTTGCGCGCCGTCAGCAGCGCGCCGAACATCACCCACGAAAGAATCGCGAACACAGTTTTGTGATCGAGCCGCAACGCGCGGTCGAGCAGTTGCTCGCTGAACAGGATGCCCGACAGCAGCGTCAGCGTAAGCAGCACGAAGCCGGCGCCGATCAGACGGAACAGCAGCTTCTCGAGTGTGAGCAGCGGCGGCAGCGTGTCGAGCCAGCTCGACCACCAGCCGTTGCCCGACGCCGCGTGTCGCTGCGCGAGAGCGCCGCGCATCGAATGCAAACGCCGCTCGACCGCCAGCATCAGCACCGCGTGCAGCGCGGCGATCGCGAACAGACCGTATGCGATGTTCGCGATCAGGAAGTGCAGCTTGAACATCGGCGCGGCCGCATACGGCAGCACGCGCGCGCCGCCGAACGCAAGCGGCAGCAGCGATGCGACGCACGCGAGCGGCAACACCAGCAGGCGAAGTCCGTCGAGCGGGAAGAAGAAGCTTTCGATCCAGTAAATGCCGGCGCCGAGCCAGAACATCGCCGACAGCGCGAACGCGAAGCCGAACACCATCGCGTTCTGCGGGAAGATCGTGGTATGCAGCAGGACGCCGTGAGCGAGCAGCGCGACGAATAACAGCGCGCGCCCGGGCGCGCTCATGCCGGAGGCCACCAGAGCGCCCGCGTGGACGGCTTGATCGGGCAGCGGCGGCACGCTCTCGAGCAGCGGACGCACGGCCGCGTGCCGGTGCGAGCGCCAGCCGGCCACGGCAAGACCGCCGTAGAGAAGCGCGGTGAGGGCATACAGTACAATATCCATATTCGAAGTTTACACTAGGGCCCTTCCCCGCGACGCCTTCTGCTTCGCGCGCTGCGCGGGCCCCACCGTTCATCGCTCCCCATGCTCGACAATCTGACTCAACGGATGGCGCGCGTCGTCAAGACGCTGCGCGGCGAAGCCCGGCTCACCGAGGCGAACACCCAGGAAATGCTGCGCGAGGTGCGTCTCGCACTGCTCGAGGCCGACGTGGCGCTGCCCGTCGTGCGCGAGTTCATCGCGAAGGTCAAGGAGAAGGCGCTCGGCGAGGAAGTGATCGCCAGCCTGTCGCCGGGTCAGGCGCTCGTCGGCGTGGTGCAGCGCGAGCTGACCGCGGTGATCGGCGGCGATTACGAGGGCAAGGCCTCCGAACTCAATCTCGCCGTCACGCCGCCTGCGATCATCCTGATGGCGGGTCTGCAGGGTGCCGGTAAAACGACCACGGTCGGCAAGCTCGCGAAGCTGCTGCGCGAGAAGTACAAGAAGAAGGTGCTGACGGTTTCGTGCGACGTCTATCGTCCCGCCGCTATCGCGCAGCTGAAAACGGTGACCGAGCAGGTCGGCGCGGACTTCTTCCCGTCGGAGCCGAACCAGAAGCCGGTCGACATCGCGCGCGCCGCGGTCGACTGGGCCAAGCGCCACTATCACGACGTGCTGCTCGTCGACACGGCCGGCCGTCTCGGTATCGACGAAGCGATGATGCAGGAAATCGCCGCGCTGCACGCCGAGCTGAAGCCGGCGGAAACGCTGTTCGTCGTCGACGCGATGCTCGGTCAGGACGCGGTCAACACCGCGAAGGCGTTCAGCGACGCGCTGCCGCTCACCGGCGTCGTGCTCACCAAGCTCGACGGTGATTCGCGCGGCGGCGCGGCGCTGTCGGTGCGTCACGTGACGGGCAAGCCGGTCAAGTTCGTGGGTGTCGCCGAAAAGCTCGACGGCCTCGAAGTATTCCACCCCGACCGCATGGCGAGCCGGATTCTCGGCATGGGCGATATTCTCGCGCTCGTCGAGGAAGCGCAGCGCGGCGTCGACGTGCAAGCCGCGCAGAAGCTCGCCGACAAGGTCAAGAAAGGCGGCGACTTCGACCTCAACGATTTCCGCGCGCAGCTCTCGCAAATGAAGGGCATGGGCGGCTTGTCGTCGCTGATGGATAAGCTGCCCGCGCAGTTCCAGCAGGCCGCCGCCGGCGCCGATATGAGCCAGGCCGAAAAGCAGATGCGCCGCATGGAAGGCATCATCAACTCGATGACGCCGGCCGAGCGCGCCAAACCCGAACTGATCAAGGCGACCCGCAAGCGCCGCATCGCCGCGGGCGCGGGCGTGCAGGTGCAGGAAGTCAACCGCATGCTGAACCAGTACGAACAGATGCGCACGATGATGAAGAAGCTCAAGGGCGGCAACCTGCAGAAGATGATGCGCGGCATGAAGGGCATGATGCCCGGCATGCGCTAAGCTTGATGGGACCGGCGCGCGCTCGCGCCGATGCGCGGCGTGGCTGACTTCGGCATCGTGCGGGTTTATTCTGTAGCGCATCGCGTCGTCCCTCGCGGGAACGTCCCTCGGGATGTTGCCACTCACACTATGTATACAGTTATCGGCCGTCAGACGTCATGAACCGCGAAGAAGCCCTGCAGATTTTTCAACATTCCGAAGAGATCGTTTCGGCCTCGGACGTCACTGCGTCAATCGCCCGCATGGCGGCCGCCATCCGCGACGAGATTAGCGAGGACTTCCCGCTCGTGCTGTCGGTGATGGGCGGCGCCGCGGTGTTCACCGGCATGCTGCTGCCGCACCTCGATTTCCCGCTCGAGTTCGACTACATCCATCTGACGCGCTACCGCAATACGACGAAGGGCAGCAACGAGATGCAATGGCGCGTCGCGCCGGCCGAGTCGGTCAAGGATCGCGTGGTGCTCGTGCTCGACGACATCCTCGACGAAGGCGAGACGATGGCCGCGATCCGCGACCGCATTCTCGCGATGGGCGCGAAGCGCTTCCTGTCCGCGGTGCTGTGCGAGAAGATCATTCCGAAGGCGAAGCCGCTGCGCCCCGATTACTGCGGCTTCGAAGTGCCGGACCGGTACGTGTTCGGCTGCGGGATGGATGCGAAGGGCTACTGGCGCAATCTGCCGACCATTCGGGCGTTGACCGAGGGGGCGTGAGCGGCGCATCCGCGTACCGGCGAAAAAAAAGCAGCCTGCCCGGCTGCTTTTTTTATGGCTGCGACGGTGGCGGCTCGCGCACCGGCTCCCGCTTTACAGCTTGTGCACGAAAGAGCGGATCCCGCCGAGCATCATCTCGACTGAAATCGCGACGAGCACCAGCCCCATCAGCCGCTCGAACGCCGCCATCACCCGTTCACCGAGCCACGCCTGAATGCGCTCGGCGAGCATCAGCACGATCGCGCAGACGATCATCGTGACGGTCAGCGCGCCGATCCATTCGTACGTCTTGCCGGGCGCCTGCGACGTCAGCAGCATGACCGTCGCCAACGCCGACGGCCCCGCCAGCGCCGGAATCGCGAGCGGCACGATCAGCGGCTCGCCGCCGCGCGCGTCGCCGCCGAACGGACCGTCCGGATGCGGAAACACCATGCGCAGCGCGATCAGAAACAGCACGATGCCGCCGCCGATCCGCAGCGACTGGTCACTCAGGCTCATCATGCGCAGAAAGCTCTGCCCGAGCACCATGAACACCAACAGGATCGCAAACGCGATCGCGACCTCGCGCAGGATCACCACCGTGCGGCGCTCCGGCGACACCCCACGCAGACAGCTAATGAAGATCGGGATGTTGCCGAGCGGATCGGTGATCAGGATCAGCAGCACCGTCGCGGACAGGAAGGTGTACTCCACTGCCCGCCCCGCTTAGTTCGCGAGCGCCGCGCGCACTTTGTCGATCACGGTCTGCGCGGCATCCGCGACCGGCAGCAGCGTCGCTTCGGCGTCGCGACGGCCCTGATACTCGATCTTGCCGTCCTTCAGCCCGCGGTCGCCGATCACCAGCCGATGCGGCACGCCGATCAGCTCCCAGTCGGCGAACATCACGCCCGGACGCTCGCCGCGATCGTCGAGGATCACGTCGATGCCGGCCGCGACGAGTTCCGCGTACAGCTTGTCGGCCTGCTCACGTACCGCGTCGCTGCGGTCGTAGCCCATCGGACACAGCACGACTTCGAACGGCGCGATCGACTCCGGCCAGATGATGCCTTTGTCGTCGAAATTCTGTTCGATCGCGGCGCCGAGAATACGCGTGACGCCGATACCGTAACAGCCCATTTCCATCGGCCGCGGCTTGCCGGTTTCGTCGAGACAGGTCGCGTTCATCGCTTCGGAGTACTTCGTGCCGAGCTGGAAGACGTGGCCCACTTCGATGCCGCGGCAGATGTCGAGCACGCCCTTGCCGTCCGGCGACGGATCGCCCTTCTTCACGTTGCGGATGTCGGCGACGACCGGCTCCGGCAGGTCGCGGCCCCAGTTCACGCCGGTGGTGTGATAGTCGACCTCGTTCGAGCCGACCACGAAGTCGCTCATGTTCGCGACCGTGCTGTCGGCGATCACCTTGACCGGCTTCTTCGTGTTGATCGGACCGAGATAACCCGGCGGCGTGCCGAACGTCTCGATGATCTCGGCTTCGGTCGCCATGCGGAAGTCGGCGAGGCCGGGCAGCTTGCCGACCTTGATCTCGTTCAGGTCGTGGTCGCCGCGCAGCATCAGCAGCCAGATGGTCGGCTCGGCGCCTTCGTTTTCGGTGGCGAGAATGACCGACTTGATCGTGCGCTCGAGCGGAATGTTCAGCAGTTCGGCGACCGCCTCGCACTTCGCCTTGCCGGGCGTCGCGGTCTTTTTCATGTCCTCGGCCGGCGCGGCGCGTTGCGCGATCAGCGGCAGCGCGTCGGCGGCCTCGACGTTCGCGGCGAAATCGGAACTCGGGCAATAGGCGATCGCGTCTTCGCCGGTGTCGGCGATCACGTGGAACTCATGCGAGCCGCTGCCGCCGATCGAG
The DNA here is from genome assembly GCF_040948755.1 of Paraburkholderia sp. BR13444. Lineage (NCBI taxonomy): Bacteria > Pseudomonadati > Pseudomonadota > Betaproteobacteria > Burkholderiales > Burkholderiaceae > Paraburkholderia > Paraburkholderia sp. BR13444. The sequence continues at coordinate 937,798 of NZ_JBFPKM010000002.1, forward strand.
CCGTTGTCCGCCGCGACCGCGCGGAACTCGAGGCCGAGGCGCGTGAAGATTCGCACGTAAGCGTCGTACATCTTGCGATACGACTCGCGCAGACCTTCCGCGTCCTTGTCGAACGAGTACGCGTCTTTCATGATGAATTCGCGGCCGCGCATCACGCCGAAACGCGGACGGATCTCATCGCGGAACTTCGTCTGGATCTGATAGAAGTTGACCGGCAGCTGGCGATAGCTCTTGATCTGGTTGCGCGCGATGTCGGTCACGACTTCCTCGTGCGTCGGGCCCATCACGAAATCGGCCTGCTTGCGGTCCTTGAAGCGCAACAGCTCGGGACCATACTTCTCCCAGCGGCCCGATTCCTGCCACAGTTCGGCCGGCTGCACGGCCGGCATCAACAGCTCGATGGCGCCTGCCCGGTTCATTTCCTCGCGCACGATCGCTTCCACCTTGCGGATCGAACGCAGGCCGACCGGCAGGTAGTTGTAGATACCGCCCGCGACGCGGCGGATCATGCCCGCGCGCACCATGAGCTTGTGGCTGATGATTTCGGCGTCGGCGGGCGCTTCTTTGAGGGTGCCGATAAAGAAACGGGAAGCTTTCATTCAAGGTGTCCAAAAGCGGCGGCTTCCGGTGGGACCGCCAGAAAAGGTGAAAACATGGGGAAAATCGACACAGATCAGCGGCGAAGCCAGCGAGGTTCGCCCGACTGGCGGCACCCTGCCCCCGTGCGGCGCCGAAACCGCCGCGCAAAGCCTCTCGCAAGGGATCGGGCACGGAAAACCGACAGGCTACCGCAAACACGGGCTGTTGCGGCGAATCGCGGCAATCTCATGCGATTCGGTGCGTAGGGTCCGTTATCTGTTTATAATCAAAGCAATTTTAAAGGATTCGAAGGTGGTTGTATGCTGGATCGTGAAGGCTTTCGCCCGAACGTCGGCATCATCCTCTTGAACGCGCACAACGAGGTGTTTTGGGGCAAACGGCTCCGTGAACATTCCTGGCAGTTTCCGCAAGGGGGCATCAAATATGGCGAGACCCCCGTGCAAGCGATGTATCGGGAGTTACACGAAGAGACCGGACTGCTTCCTGAGCACGTCAAGGTGATCGGTCGCACGCGCGACTGGTTGCGTTACGAGGTGCCTGACAAGTTCATCAAGCGCGAAGTACGCGGTCATTACCGCGGCCAGAAACAAATCTGGTTTTTGCTCCGGATGGTAGGACGCGACTGCGACATCTGTCTGCGCGCCACCGACCACCCTGAGTTCGATGCGTGGCGTTGGAACGAGTATTGGGTACCACTCGACTGTGTGATCGAGTTCAAGCGGGATGTGTATCAGTTGGCGCTGACGGAGTTGTCCCGTTTCATGCGCCGGCCTGCGCCGCGTGCGGAAAAACCTGGCGGGCATCATGGGTCGCGTTATCCTCGGATAGCGTCGTCGATGCAAAGCCCGCCGGATTCCGCGGTAAGCACGGTGGTCACCACCGTCACTACCGTAAGTTCGGTCAGTGTCGAAACTTCGACGCGCGTGCTGGTCGTGCCGGATTGCGGCCCCGGCTCACCGGATGCAAACATTGCACCGGAGCATGAGCAGGAAACGGCCGAAGCCGACGAGGTCGGCGCCCCGTCAGTCCGACGAGGGGTGCGCGATTAACCATTCCAAGGCGGCGGCTCACGCCGCCTCTCTCTGGCGCGGCCTTCGGGCCGCGTCCGTCTTTCGAGGGAATCAGATTGAAAGCATTTGCACTCGCCGTGGCATGCGTCGCCACCGGCGCCCTGCTGGCAGGCTGTTCAAGCGCCGGCAAACCGACCAATAAAGACGACAGCGAGTTCGTCTATCTGCTGGATCGTAAGAGCAACTGGGTTGAAAACAAGGTCGACACGTTGCCGCCGCTGCCCACCGACACGAACCTGCTGCCGTTCGAGGTCTCCGGCAATACGCCGCTGCAATTCGCGATCGACCCGAAATCGGTCAGCGTCGGCGACGACGGTGTCGTGCGTTACACGGTGGTCGTCACGAGCCCGGGCGGCGCGCGCAACGTCAATTACGAGGGCATCCGCTGCGATACGTATGAATGGCGTCAGTACGCGGGCCTCAACGCCGATCACGACGGCTGGGACACGACGGTCGCGAACCAGTTTTCGCGCATCGAAAACGGTGCGCTGAACGCGTACCAGGCCGCGCTGTATCAGGACTATATGTGCGCGAACAAGATTCCGACCGGCAACGCGCAGCGCATCGTCGAGAACATTCGTTACAAGCGCACGCAGACGTCGCAGATTCATTGAGGCCGTTTGTGCGGCACACCTGATTCAGGCGCCGTTGCCTACACATGACGACAAAAAGCCGTTCCAGCCTGCGCTGGAACGGCTTTTTTGTCGGCGCTTTGTGCGCTCGCATCCTAAAAGATCAAATCAGCACGAGATTATCGCGGTGAATCAGCTCGGGCTCCAGCATATAGCCCAGCACCGACTCGATTTCGCCGCTCGGACGACGCTGGATCAGCTTGGTTTCCGCGCTGCTGTAGTTCGTCAAACCACGTGCGACTTCACGGCCCGACGCGCTCAGACACGCGATCACCTCGCCGCGCGCGAAAGCGCCCTGCACGCCGACGATGCCGATCGGCAGCAGGCTCTTGCCACCGGCGGTCAATTTTTCGACCGCGCCGTCATCGATCACGACGTGGCCGCGCACCTGCAGGTGATCGGCCATCCATTGCTTGCGCGCCGCCATGCGCGCGGTGCGCGCGATCAGCTGCGTGCCGATCGCCTCGCCGGCCGCCAGTCTCAGCAGCACGTCCGCTTCGCGCCCACTCGCGATCACCGTATTGGCGCCGCTATGGGCTGCGCGCTTCGCGGCAAGAATTTTGGTCAGCATGCCGCCGCGGCCGAGGCTCGAGCCCGCGCCGCCCGCCATCGCTTCCAGATCGGGCGCGCCGGCGTCGGCTTGCTGGACGAGCGTCGCGTTCGGGTTCTTGCGCGGATCGGCGGTGAAGAGCCCTTGCTGGTCCGTCAGAATGATCAGCGCGTCGCCCTCGATCAGATTGGCGACCAGCGCGCCGAGCGTGTCGTTGTCGCCGAACTTGATTTCGTCGGTGACGACCGTGTCGTTCTCGTTGATGATCGGTACGACACCGAGCCGCAGCAGCGTGAGCAGCGTGGAGCGCGCATTCAGATAGCGCTCGCGGTCGGCGAGGTCGGCGTGAGTGAGCAGGATCTGCGCAGTCTGGATGGAATGCTCGGCAAAGCGGCTTTCGTACACTTGCGCGAGGCCCATCTGGCCGACCGCCGCAGCCGCCTGCAATTCATCGATTTCACGCGGCCGCTTGTTCCAGCCGAGCCGCTGCATGCCCTCGGCGATCGCGCCCGAACTGACCAGCACGACTTCCTTGCCCTGCGCGCGCAGTGCGGCAATTTGCGCGGCCCAGCGGCCGATGGCCGCATGATCGAGGCCGCGTCCGTCGTTTGTGACGAGGCTCGAACCGACTTTGACGACCAATCGCCGTGAATCTGCGATGACGGAACGCATTGTGCGCTGTCTCCCAAGATGACGCGTGATGCATGCCGACACCCGCCGCAGGCGCCGGCGCTCGAGTTGTTATTCCTGCGGATCGGTGCCGGCTTCGCGGGTCGCGGCCGGTACTTGCGTCCCCTCGCGGAAACGCACGTCGGAGGCGAGGTCTTCGGCTTCGGCCGCGCGTTGCGCGTCCGAGTGCTCGGCGAGGTAGTCGAACACCGCATAGCAAAGATTTTCACAGCCCTGGCCGGTCAGAGCCGAGATCTCGAACACCGGACCATCCCAGCCGAAACCTTCGAGGAAAGCCGCCACGCGCGCTTCGCGATCGTCCTCAGGCACCATGTCCAACTTGTTCAGCACGAGCCAGCGCGGCTTCTGATAGAGCTCTTCGTCGTACTTGCGCAGTTCGTTGACGATCGCCTTCGCTTCCGCGACCGGATCGATCGATTCATCGAACGGTGCGATGTCGACGATATGCAGCAGCAGCCCGGTACGTTGCAGGTGACGCAAGAATTGATGGCCGAGGCCGGCGCCTTCCGCCGCGCCTTCGATCAGCCCCGGAATGTCCGCAATCACAAAGCTGCGGCTCGGTCCGACGCGCACGACGCCGAGGTTCGGCGCGAGTGTGGTGAACGGGTAATCGGCAATTTTTGGCTTCGCGTTCGACACCGACGAGATGAACGTCGACTTGCCTGCATTGGGCATGCCGAGCAGACCGACGTCGGCCAACACTTTCAGTTCGAGGCGGACCATGCGGCGCTCGCCCGGCTTGCCGTCGGTCTTTTGACGCGGCGCGCGGTTCGTGCTGGACTTGAAATGGAGGTTGCCGAGACCGCCGGCGCCGCCTTGCGCGATTTGCACGCTCTGGTTGTGCTCGGTCAGATCGGCGATCAGCTCGCCGGTTTCCATGTCCGTGATGGTCGTACCAACCGGCATGCGCAGCGTGATGTCGTCGCCGCCCTTGCCGTAGCAATCGGAGCCGCGGCCGTTTTCGCCGTTGCGCGCCAGATGTTTTTTCGCGTAGCGGTAATCGATCAGCGTGTTGATGTTGCGGTCAGCAACCGCGATCACGCTGCCGCCCCGGCCGCCATCACCGCCATCGGGACCGCCGAACGGAACGAACTTCTCGCGGCGCATCGACGCGCTGCCATCCCCTCCGTCGCCGGCGATGACTTCAATCCTCGCTTCGTCAATGAACTTCATGCGTTACTCCGTCCCGTGGTGTACTGCCCGATTCGATGCAGGGGTTGATACTGATTGGATGCTTGCTATTTTGCCGCGCGCGCCGCGCGTTGATCAATCGACCGAACGGCATAGTCGCCGGTGATGAGCTGTCGGCTGCGCGGCTTCGGCGCCACACGAAAGAGGCGCCGCAATAAAAAAAAGCCCCGCGAACTTCGCGGGGCCTTTTCCGGTCCTGAAGCCCGTGCCTGATTAAACTCAGGCTGCCGGGACGACGGAAACGGTGTGCTTCTTCGCCGCGCCCTTCGTCGAGAACTGGACGTGGCCGTCCTTCAGCGCGAACAGGGTGTGATCCTTGCCCATGCCGACGTTCTCGCCAGCGTGCATACGCGTACCGCGCTGACGCACGATGATGCCACCAGCGTTGATAGCCTGGCCGCCGTAAACCTTAACGCCGAGGCGCTTCGATTCGGAGTCGCGGCCGTTCCGGGACGATCCGCCTGCCTTTTTGTGTGCCATTTGATTTGCTCCTTAACCGGCGCGCTTACGCGTTGATCGCGTCGATGCGCAGTTCGGTATAGTTCTGGCGGTGGCCGCCATGCTTCTGGTAGTGCTTCCGGCGACGCATCTTGAAGATCGTCACTTTGGCGTGACGCCCTTGCGACACGACGGTAGCCTTGACGGAAGCCCCACTGACCAGCGGCGTACCGAACTTAATCGATTCGCCTTCGCCCACTGCGAGAACCTGGTCGAGCGTGATTTCAGCGTCAATGTCTGCCGGTATCTGTTCTACTTTAAGTTTTTCGCCGACGGCAACCTTGTACTGCTTGCCACCGGTTTTTATGACCGCGTACATTGAAAACCTCACTCTGTATTCATTTTTCCCACGCACCGCGCGCGGAAACTCTCGATTATACATAGAGTTAGCTGCTCGGTCAAAACCTGCTTACCAAACGGTCTACCGTCCGGGTTCGCCCTCTCTCGCAGGCGCTCGCAGACAATAACCAGCGACGCGCGGCGGCCCGCAGACGCCCTTGGCGAGCGGCCCTCGCGCCATGCGGAAAGCATCCGCACGGCAGCCGACGACCCGGAAGCGCCCCGATCGCCTTATAATTCGCGGCACTACCCAATTCAGCCATCATGTCGTCGACTGCCACCACCTCCCCCAACGTCGCCAGCCTGCTTGCTCCGATCGCCGAAGACATGCAGCAGGTCAATCGCGTCATCCGGCAACGTCTTGCGTCGGACGTGATGCTGATCAACCAGATTTCCGAGTACATCATCAGCGCCGGCGGCAAGCGGCTGCGGCCCGCGCTGCTGTTGCTGGTGGCGGGCGCGCTGGGCGACACGACGGGACACCGGCACGAGCTTGCCGCGGTCGTCGAATTCATTCACACGGCCACGCTGCTGCATGACGACGTGGTCGACGAGTCCGACCTGCGGCGCGGCCGCCAGACCGCCAACGCGCTGTTCGGCAACGCCGCGAGCGTGCTGGTCGGTGATTTCCTGTATTCGCGCTCGTTCCAGATGATGGTCGGCGTGGGCAAGATGCGCGTGATGGAAATTCTGTCGGAGGCGACCAACATCATCTCCGAAGGCGAAGTGCTGCAGTTGTTGAACATGCACGATGCCGACGTCGACGAAGCCCGCTACATGCAGGTGATCCGCTACAAAACCGCAAAGTTGTTCGAGGCGGCCGCCCAACTCGGCGCGGTGCTCGCCGGCGCGGACGCGAAAACCGAAGCCGCCGCCGCCGAATATGGCCGCCGCATCGGCACCGCGTTCCAGATCATGGACGACTGGCTCGACTACACGGGCACGGCCGAGTCGATGGGCAAGAACGCCGGCGACGATCTGCGCGAAGGCAAACCGACGCTGCCGCTCATCTATCTGATCGAACGTGGCACGCCCGAGCAATCGGCGCTCGCGCGCGAAGCCATCGAGCAAGGTGGCACCGACCGTTTCGATACGATTTTCGACGCGATCACGCGATCGGGCGCGCTCGACCACACGCTCGAGTGCGCGAAACAGGAAGCGCAAGCAGCCGCGGCAGCAATTTCTTCATTTCCCCATTCCATTTTCAAAGAGAGCCTGCTAGAATTATGTTCTTACTCGACGGCAAGACAGTCTTGAACGAGACTGAAACGACGAATTAGTCCGAGTCGAGTCAGCAGTACCAAATCGGGGTGTAGCTTAGCCTGGTAGAGCGCTACGTTCGGGACGTAGAGGCCGGAGGTTCGAATCCTCTCACCCCGACCAGATTTCCCCTTGTTAGCTCAAGGTTCAAAAACCGCCGCAGCAATGCTCGGCGGTTTTTTGTTTTGCGCGGCACCTTTTTGCTGCTGTCGTGCTGCCTTTCGCTGCATTCTTTTCCTCCGGCTAGACAGGCCCAGCGCGCACGTCGCGACGTTGTCGTTCGAGCGGCGACAGCCGCCGTTCACGGCGGAGCGCGTGGCCCCCTCTGCTATATTCTCTCCATCCTTTCCCTTATTTTTCACGACGCGTGGAACAACTTCCCTTATGGGCGCAGATCGGCGCCGTCCTTCTGCTGCTTGTCTGCTCCGCCTTCTTTTCCATTTCCGAGACAGCGATGATGGCGCTGAACCGTCATCGGCTCAAACATCTCGCCAGCAAAAACACCCTCGGCGCGAAAACTACCCAGGGACTGCTTGCGAAAACCGATCAGTTGCTGAGCGTGATCCTGATCGGCAACAACCTGTTCAACACGATCATTCCGGTACTGACTACATCGCTCGCGTTGCATACGTTCGGCCGCAATAGCCTCGTGCTGTCGATCGCGACCGGTATCGTCGCCTTCCTAATCATCGTGTTCGCAGAAATCACGCCGAAGATCGTCGGCGCAACCTTTCCCGAGAAAATCGCGCTGCCCGCGAGCCTGCTGATCGCGCCATTGATGCGCATCGCGAAACCGGTGATCTGGTTCGTCAACCTGTTCGCCACCGGCATCCTGCGCGTGCTGCACATTAATACGAAGGGCGCGCGCGATCAGCGCCTGTCCACCGAAGAACTGCGCACCATCGTGCTCGAGTCGGGCAGCTTCATGCCGACCAAACACCGCAGCATCCTGCTGAATCTGTTCGACCTCGAAAACATCTCGGTCGATGACGTGATGATCCCACGTCGCCGCATCGAAGCGCTCGACTTCGATGCACCGTTCGAACAGATCCTGCATCAACTGGAGACCTGCTATCACAACAAGCTGATCGTCTACCAGGGCGACATCGACCGAGTGCTCGGTGTGCTGCACGTGCGCAAGACCCTGTCAGCGCTGCACAACCAGGAGCTCGAACGCGATACCTTGCGCGAGCTGCTGGCCGAACCGTATTTCGTGCCAAGCGGCACGCCGGTGTTCCCGCAGTTGCAATACTTCCAGGAGAGCCGGCACCGCATCGCGCTCGTCGTCAACGAATACGGCGAACTGCAAGGCCTCGTCACGCCGGAAGACATCATCGAGGAGCTGATCGGCGAATTCACCACGTCGATTCCGCGTGGCGCCAGTTCGCGCGGCGGCTGGAACGAAGCGGGCGAATGCATCGTCGCCGGCAGCATGCCGTTGCGCGAGCTGAACCGCTGGCTGCAACTCGCGCTGCCCACCGATGGCCCCAAAACGCTCAACGGCCTCATTCTCGAAATTCTCGAAGACATTCCCGACGGCGACGTCTGCGTGCGCATCGGCGACACCAAGCTCGAAGTGATGCGCAGCGACGATCAGGCAATCCGCACCGTCAAGCTGTTCAAACCGCCGTCGCGCACCAAGGCCGGAAAAGCAAGGTCAGGCTGAAGCCCGCACAGTCGCTCGCTAATTCATGGTCAGCATTGCACGGGCTCGCGACGCGCGCCATTAGCCGAATGGCCGAATGGCATTCGGACGCCCGCATCCGGAAGATGAAGCCGTCATGTTCTACAGGCGGTTCATCACCGGTCTCTCATGCAAACACCCTTTGCCACCGCTGCGGCATTGCCGCGCCCACTCGCTGCCGACGGCGAATCCAACGCAACGAATCTGAACGATCCGGACAACGCCCCGGCCGTGCGTCTGTTGACCGACACGTTGCACGAAGCGACGCGGCGCAATGCGTCCGATATCCACATCGAGCCGGCCGAGCACGGCTGGCGTGTGCGGCTGCGCATCGACGGCGTACTGCATGAAATCCCGCGGCCGCCCGCGCATCTACGCGATGCCTTCGTCACGCGGGTGAAGGTGCTCGCGCGCATGGACATCGCCGAGCGACGCGTGCCGCAGGACGGCCGGCTACGCCTCGCGACGTCGCCCGGGCGACTCGAGGATTACCGCGTCAATTCACTGCCGACGCTGTTCGGCGAAAAGCTCGTGCTACGACGGCTCGACGCGCTGCCCGCTGATCTTTCGCTCGATTCGCTCGGCCTCGATCCGCGGCAGCGCGAAGCCGTGGACGCCGCGATCCGCGCGCCACACGGTCTGATGCTCGTCACCGGACCAACGGGCAGTGGCAAGACGCTGTCGCTGTACTGCTTCCTGAATCTGCTGAACGGCGAGGCACGCAACCTCTGCTCAGTGGAAGATCCGGCCGAGATCCAGCTGGCCGGTATCAACCAGGTCAGCGTGCGCGAAAAAGCCGGGCTGACGTTCGCAGTCGCACTGCGCGCGTTCCTGCGTCAGGACCCGGACGTGATCATGGTCGGCGAAATCCGCGACAACGAAACCGCCGACGTCGCCGTGAAGGCCGCGCAAACCGGCCACCTCGTGCTGTCCACGCTGCATACGAACGACGCGCCCGCGGCCATCGCGCGGCTCATCGATATCGGTGTCGAGCCGTACAACCTTGCAGCCGCGCTGCGGATGGTGACCGCGCAGCGGCTGGTGCGGCGACTATGCGTCGCGTGCCGCGCACCCGCGCCGCATTCGGCGACGGCGCTCCACGCCGCTGGCTTCGGCGAACAAGAGCTCGACGGCTGGCAACCGTATGCGGCGACCGGCTGTGCGGCTTGCCATGGCATCGGCTATCGGGGGCGCGTCGGCATCCATCAGGTGATGCCCGTTTCCGACGCGATGCGCGAGCTGATCGTCGCAAGCGCGGGTGCGCACGAGCTGGCCCGCCTCGCGCAGACCGAACAGGTCGCGACATTACGCGACGCGGCGCTAGCGCGCGTACGCGACGGCACCACCAGTCTCGCCGAAGCGCTCGCCGCCACGGAGGTCGCATGAAAACCGCCGCGCAGTCACCGACACGGCCCGTCTCAGCCGACCTGCGCTTCAGATGGCGCGGCGTCGACGCGGACGGCAAGCGCCATAGCGGCACGCTGATTGCGCCCGACGCGAGCGCCGCGCGCACGCTGCTCAAACGCGACAACCTCTTTATCGTCGAACTCGCAACGCAAGGCCGGGCGCCACGCCCGAAGACCAGCGCGGCCGATGTCACGCTGTTCACGCGGCAACTTTCCAGTCTCCTGCGTGCCGGCTTGCCGCTCGCGCCCGCGCTCGAACTGCTCGCACAGACGCCGACGTCGGGGCAGCGGCAAGGCATGCCGCGCATCGTCGGCACGGTCGCGCGCGACATCACCGCCGGCCTGCGGTTTTCGGCGGCCTTGCAGCGGCACCCGGCGCAGTTCAATGCGCTGTATTGCCAACTCGTCGAGGTGGGCGAAGCGGCGGGCGCGCTCGTCACCGTGCTCGCCCGCCTCGCCGACGACCGCGAACGCGCCGCCGCGCAGCGTGCAAAGGTGCGCGCAGCTCTCACCTATCCAGTCGCGATCCTGCTGCTCGCGATCGCGATAACCGCCGCGTTGCTGGTGTGGGTCGTGCCGACGTTCAAGCAGATCTTCGATGGCTTCGGCGCCAGGCTGCCCGCGCCGACGCAGTTCGTGCTGGCGCTCTCGGCGGATGCCGCGCGCTGGAGTGTGCCGCTGTTCGTGCTGATGCTCGCAATGAGCTCGGCCATCACATTCGTGCTGCGTCGATCGATAAGCGCGCGCATCCGCTTCGCTCGCCTGTCGCTCAACCTGCCAGTGGCCGGCCCGCTGCTGCGCACGCTGTGCGCAGCGCGGTGGAGTCGCGCGCTCGGCACCCTGCTGTCCGCTGGCACACCGCTCGCCGACGCGTTCGATTCGCTCACGCAGGCAACCGGCAATGCCTTCTTCGACCGGGCGACCGCGAGCATCGCCATCAGACTGCGGCGCGGCGAAAGGCTCGCCGCGGCGATGCGCGCGGCCCGCTGCTTTCCTGCCGAGGTCGTGCAGCCCGTTGCGGTCGCCGAGGAATCCGGCGCACTCGACAGCATGCTGCTCGATGTCGCGTCGCTTGCGGATCGCCAGGTCGACGACAGGATCGGCACGCTATCGAGCCTGTGCGAACCGCTCGTGATCGTCGTGCTCGGCACACTGGTCGGCGGCCTCGTCATCGCGATGTATCTTCCCATTATTCAACTCGGCAACGTGGTGTAGCATCGCAGCCGAATCCAATTCATGACCATACAGGCTCCTCCACCGCTCGTGCCACAAACTTCCTCCAGCCTGCTCGCGGGCTTACTGCCAGGCCGCTTTGCAGGCGATATCGGCCTCGCGCTCGCGAGTCTGCCCGCCGGGGCGCAGATCGCGTTCGCGATCGTGCTCGGCCTCGTGATTGGCAGCTTCCTGAATGTGGTCGTGCATCGGCTGCCGATCATGCTCGAGCGTGCGTGGCGCGCCGAAATCAGCGAGGCCACCGACGCGCCGCAGCCCGGCGACGGACTGCCCGAGCGCTACAACCTGTGGGTGCCGCGTAGCGCGTGCCCGCATTGCGGCCACGTGCTGAGCGCGTGGGAAAACTTGCCGGTGCTGAGCTACCTGCTGTTACGCGGCCGCTGTTCCGCATGCGGCACGCACATCAGCGCACGCTATCCGCTGCTCGAAATCGCGAGCGCAGCGTTCGCGGCAGGCGCACTGATGGCGTTCGGCCCGACGCTGATGGCACTCGCCGCGTTCGGCCTGTGCGCGACGTTGCTTGCGATGAGCGCGATCGATATCGACACGCATCTGCTGCCCGATTCCTTGACCTTGCCGCTGTTGTGGGCCGGCCTGATCGTCAATTTCAACGGCATGTTCACGAACCTGCATGATGCGGTGCTCGGGGCTATCTTCGGATATCTGGTGTTATGGGCCGTGCATTGGGCGTTCAGGCTCGTGCGCGGTATCGAAGGCATGGGCTATGGCGACTTCAAACTGCTCGCGGCGCTCGGCGCGTGGCTCGGCTGGCCAGCGCTGCCGCAAATCGTGCTCGTCGCCGCGGTGGCCGGTGCCGTGATCGGCCTCGCGGCGACGTGGCGCGGCCGTATGCGCTTCGAGGAGCCGCTGCCGTTTGGGCCATTTCTTGCGGCGGGCGGTGCGCTCACGCTGTTTGCCGGCACGCCGCTTTACCTAGCTTTGGGAGGCTGAAGCATGTTCGTTGTGGGACTCACCGGCGGCATCGGTAGCGGCAAGTCGACGGTTGCCAATCTGTTCGCCGCGCGCGGCGTGCCGCTCGTCGATACCGACGTGATCGCGCATCGCATCACCGCGCCGCATGGCCTGGCGATGCCGCACATCGCCGCCGAATTCGGCGCGGAGTTTGTCGCCGCCGACGGCTCGCTCGATCGCGCGCGCATGCGCACGCTCGTGTTCAGCGACGACACCGCGCGCAAACGTCTCGAAGGCATCACGCATCCGCTGATTCGCGCGGAAACCGAGCGCGAAGAGCGCGAAGCGAAAGGACCCTATGTGATCGTCGTGGTGCCGTTGCTGGTCGAGTCCGGGACCTGGAAGAACCGTGTGAATCGCGTGCTCACCGTCGATTGCAGCATCGACACGCAAGTCGCGCGGGTGATGAGCCGCAACGGCTTCAGCCGTGAGCAGGTGCTCGCGATCATCGCGCGCCAGGCCACGCGCGAAGCGCGCCTCGCCGCCGCCGACGACGTGATCGTCAATGACAACGCGCCGCCCCTGGAGCTCGAAGCGCAGGTGGACGCTCACCATCAAGCGTATCTGTCGCTCGCGAAGGGTGAGGCCGAGTCGTAGCGCGCGGAGGCCTCAGGTCGGCCTCGCTGCAAGCATCAAGCGCACGATGCCCTGTGAAGGCAGATACGCATCTTCGGCACGCGTCGTCACCGACACAATTGAACTTTGTGCGCGTGCGAGAGCCGAAGCGCTCATAACACCGGGAACTGACAAAAAAGTTGCGAAAGCACGCGGAAAGCGTGCGTGATTGCCTGGGTAGTCCCACGGCATTAGAATGTTTTGCATTCCTGTCACCGACCACGCCCGAGGCGAGCCCGCTTGATCCTTTACGAGTACCCCTTCAATGAGCGAATCCGGACGCTGTTGCGGCTCGAAGATCTGTTCGAGCGCTTCACGTTCTTTCTGACTCAGGAAGACGCGCGGGAACATCACGTCGCACTGACAACGCTGTTCGAAATCTCCGAAGTAGCTGGCCGCGCGGATCTGAAGTCGGATCTGATGAAAGAGCTCGAACGCCAGCGGCAAACCCTCGCGCCGTTTCGCGGCAATCCGGGCATCGAGCAGAACGCGCTCGAAGCGGTACTCGGCGAAATCGAGCAGACTCTTGCGGGGCTCACGCAGATGCAAGGCAAAACCGGCCAGCATCTTGCAGACAACGAATGGCTTGCAAGCATTCGCAGCCGCGCGATCATCCCCGGTGGCACCTGCAAATTCGACCTGCCCTCGTATTACGCGTGGCAACAGTTGCATCCCGATCAGCGTCGCCAGGACATCGCCAAGTGGGTCACGCCGCTTTTGCCGCTGCGCGACGCGGCCACGATCGTACTGCGGCTCGCGCGCGAGTCGGGCCAGGCGTCGAAGGTGATGGCGATGCAAGGGAGCTATCAGCAAATGCTCTCGGGCCGCTCGTATCAATTGATGCAGGTTCGTGTCGCGCCCGAATTGCGCGTGATTCCCGAAGCGAGCGCCAACAAGTACATGCTGTGGGTGCGCTTCACGGTGCAGGACGGCGATCTGCGGCCGCGCGCGGTCGACGTCGACGTGCCGTTCCAGCTCACGCTCTGCAGCCTGTAACCGCCTGACAATCGCCGCCGGATCGAGCAGCGCACACCGGATTTGACCTAACGCGCCTTTGAAGCGGCGCGAAATAGCCCTATATTCGTTACTTGTTCCGTTTGCGATTGACCGTCCGACCGTATGCCTACCGTCGTCAAATGTCCTACTTGCGGTAAAGATGTCCGCTGGACCCCCGAGAACCGCTTCCGTCCTTTCTGCTCCGAGCGCTGCAAGCAGATCGATCTCGGCGCATGGGCCGCCGAAAAATACCGGATTGGCGGCAACGAACAGGAAGGGTCTTCGTCCGAAGAGGAAACGCCGCGCGGCGACTACAACCCGCACTGAGCGAGCCAGTAAAAAAGCCACGCGAACCGCGACGCTGCCGAGGCAGCGCCCGCTATCGCGTGGCCTTTTCAGTCACTCGGTTTCAACCCGTCACTTATTCTCGGCCGCGAGCCACTTCAGCACCGGAATCGTGGCCGGCAGCAATGGCGAGACATCCGCAGGCAAGCTCTGCCACACGAAGGCCTGGCCTTCACGCCCGTGCGGCTCGCCCGACCACTGCGTCACCTTGCAGAAGAAGAGGCGCACATAGGCGTGCGGATAGTCGTGTTCGAGCGTATGCCACAGATGGCTCGCCTCGACCTCGATTCCCAACTCCTCGTGCAACTCGCGCGCAAGCGCGGCCTCAACTGATTCGCCCGCTTCCAGCTTGCCCCCCGGAAACTCCCAGTAGCCCTCGTACGGCTTGCCCGCCGGACGCTGCGCGAGCAGATAGCGGCCATCCGGCTGCACCAGCACGCCGACCGCGACTTCGGTGACGGGACGGCCGGCGCCGTTGGTGCCGGCGCTACTGCCCGCGTTTTTGCTAGCGTCGCTCATGCCGGCGTCTTACGGCCGGACCAGTCGCGCGCAAACTGCCACGCGACCCGCCCCGAGCGCGAACCGCGTTCGAGCGCCCACACGAGCGCATCGCCGCGCGCCGATTCGATCTCGGTGTCGTCGCAACCGAAATGACGCAGCCAGTGCGCGATGATCGTCAGATAGTCGTCCTGCTTGAACGGATAGAAGCTGACCCACAGCCCGAAACGCTCCGACAGCGAAATCTTCTCTTCGACCAGTTCGCCTGGATGAATCTCGCCGTCCGGCATGTGCTTGTACGTCTCGTTGTCGCTCATGTACTCGGGCAGCAGATGGCGGCGGTTCGACGTCGCGTAGATCAGCACGTTGTCGGACTGCGCGGCGACCGAGCCGTCGAGCGCGACCTTCAGCGCCTTGTAGCCCGACTCGCCTTCTTCGAACGACAGGTCGTCGCAGAACACGATGAAGCGCTCCGGGCGCTTCGCGATCAGATCGACGATGTCGCCCAGGTCGTGCAGATCGTCCTTGTCCACTTCGATCAGACGCAGGCCGTCTTTCGCGTACGCGTTCAGACACGCCTTGATCAGCGACGACTTGCCGGTGCCCCGCGCGCCCGTCAGCAGCACGTTGTTGGCCGGCTGGCTGCGCACGAACTGGCGCGTGTTCTGTTCGATCAGCCCTTTCTGGCGATCGATGTTCTGCAGGTCGTCGAGCGTGATCGACGAAATGGCGGGCACCGGCTGCAGGTAGCCGCGCCCCTGGCGCTTGCGCCAGCGAAAAGCGACCGCGGCCGACCAGTCGATGTCCGGCGCGGCGGGCGGAAGCATCGCTTCCAGGCGACCGAGCACGGCTTCGGCCCGGGTCAGAAACTGTTCGAGTTTGTCCATGGTAAGTGGGCGGCCAGCGGCCGCGCTTTGAACCGGATTACGAGCGGTAGTCGGCGTTGATGCTCACGTAGTCGTGCGACAGATCGCAGGTCCAGATCGTGGCTTGCGCATTGCCGCGGCCGAGCACGACGCGAATGCCGATCTCGCTCTTTTTCATCACGCGCTGGCCGTCTTCTTCGCGGTAGGCCGGGTTGCGGCCGCCGGCAGTCGCGACCAGCACGTCGTCTAGATACAGATCGATCTTGCCGACGTCGAGATCGTCCACGCCGGCATAGCCGATGGCCGCAAGAATGCGGCCGAGGTTCGGGTCCGATGCATAGAAGGCCGTCTTGACGAGCGGCGAGTGGCCGATCGCGTAGGCGATCTGGCGGCATTCGCCGACGCTCGAGCCGCCTTCGACATGCACTGTCATGAACTTGGTCGCGCCTTCACCATCACGCACGATCAGTTGCGCGAGGCTCTGCGCGACCTCGGTCACCGCGTCGCGCAGCGCTGCATAAGCGGGCGAATCGGTGGACGTGATCGCGGGCAGGCTCGATTTGCCCGACGCGATCAGGATGAACGAATCGTTGGTCGACGTATCGCCATCGATCGTAATGCAGTTGAACGAGCGGTCCGCGACGTGCTTCACGAGATCGTCGAGCACGGGCTGCGCGACGGCCGCGTCGAACGCGAGGAAGCCGAGCATGGTCGCCATGTTCGGCTTGATCATGCCGGCACCCTTGCTGATGCCGGTCAGTGTGACCGTGTGGCCGTCGATCGTGACTTGGCGCGAGCTCGCCTTCGGCAGCGTGTCGGTCGTCATGATCGACTGTGCCGCGTCGTACCAGTTCGCTTCCTTGCGGTTCGCGAGCGCGGCCGGCAAACCGGCCTTCAGACGATCGACCGGCAGCGGTTCGAGAATCACGCCCGTCGAGAACGGCAGCACCTGCTCGGGCGCAATGTCGGCGAGACGCGCGAGTTCCGCGCAGGTTTCGCGCGTCGCCGCGAGGCCCTGCTCACCGGTGCCCGCGTTCGCGTTGCCGGTGTTGATCACCAGCGCGCGAATCGGCTTGCCGCCCGCGCGCACGCGCTGCAGGTTCTCGCGGCAGACCGTGACGGGCGCCGCGCAGAAGCGGTTCTGCGTGAACACGCCGCCTACCGTCGCGCCTTCGTCGACGGAAATGACGAGCACGTCCTTGCGGTTCGGCTTGCGGATATGCGCTTCCGCCCAGCCTAGCGTGACGCCGGCGACGGGGTGGAGTTGAGCGGGATCGATCGAGGGAAAGTTGACAGCCATGGTCGCGACCTGTCGAAGAAAATGCCGGCGGACGCCGGCATCGGGGAAACGGAACTGATGACCCGGGCGTGTTGCCGGGTCACCCGCGAAATCAAAACGGCCAAGCGGCACTCAAAAACGACGCGGCGCGCCCTGAAGCGCGCCGCGTCGGCAATTATGCGATCTTGCCGTGGCACTGCTTGTACTTCTTGCCGCTACCGCACGGGCACGGGTCGTTGCGGCCGACCTTCGGCACGTTGTCGGTATGCATATGCACGGCGGCCTGCGGCGCTGCGCCGTGGCCGTGGCTCATCGCGTCGCCGATCATCGCGGCGGTGGCCGCTTCGGCTGCAACCGGCGCGGCGGCGCCGGCTTCTGCGAACTCGGCATGACGGAACTCGACGTTCTCCAGATGACCGCCCTGCTCTTCCATCTGTTCCGCGGCCGCTTCGAGCTGCTCCGGCGACTGGATCTGCACGTTCATCACGATGCGCGTAACTTCGAGCTTCACCGCGTCGAGCATCGCGGCGAACAGTTCGAACGCCTCGCGCTTGTATTCCTGCTTCGGGTTCTTCTGCGCATAGCCGCGCAGATGGATGCCCTGACGCAGATGGTCGAGCGCGGCCAGATGTTCGCGCCACGCGCGGTCGAGCGTCTGCAGCATGATCGAGCGCTCGAACGCGCTGAACGATTCGCGGCCGACCAGCTGGACCTTCGCCTCGTACCCCTCGTCCGCGGCGGCTTCAACCGCTTCGAGAATCTCGTCCGGGCTGATCGAGTTCGACTCGTTGATCATTTCCTGGATCGCGAGGTCGAGCTGCCATTCGTTGCGCAGCACTTCTTCGAGCTCGGGCACGTCCCACTGCTCTTCGATGCTGCCCACCGGCACGAACTGATGCACGATGTCAGAAATCACGCCATGACGCATCGCGGTGATGGTCTCGGTGATGTCGTTCGCTTCGAGCAATTCGTTGCGCTGCTGGTAGATCACCTTGCGCTGGTCGTTCGACACGTCGTCGTATTCGAGCAATTGCTTACGAATATCGAAGTTGCGCGCCTCGACCTTGCGTTGCGCCGATTCGATCGAACGCGAGACGATGCCTGCTTCGATCGCCTCGCCTTCCGGCATCTTCAGACGGTCCATGATCGCGCGCACGCGGTCGCCCGCGAAAATGCGCAGCAGCGGATCTTCCAGCGACAGATAGAAGCGCGACGAACCCGGGTCACCCTGACGGCCAGCACGGCCGCGCAGCTGGTTGTCGATCCGGCGCGACTCATGACGCTCGGTGCCGATGATGTGCAGACCGCCCGCGGCCTTCACCTGATCGTGCAGCGTCTGCCATTCGTCGTGCAGCTTCTGGATGCGGCGTTGCTTTTCGTCGTCGGAGAGCGTTTCGTCCTGTTCGATGAACGACGCCTGCTTCTCCGCGTTGCCGCCGAGCACGATGTCCGTGCCACGGCCGGCCATGTTGGTTGCGATCGTGATGCGTTGCGGACGGCCCGCTTCGGCGACAATCGCCGCTTCGCGCGCGTGCTGCTTCGCGTTCAGCACTTCGTGCGGCAAGCCGGCCTGCTTCAGCAGATGCGACAGCAGCTCCGAGTTCTCGATCGACGTCGTGCCGACCAGCACCGGCTGCCCGCGTTCGTAGCACTCGCGGATGTCGCGGATCACCGCGTCGTAGCGTTCCTTCGCGGTCTTGTAGATCTGATCCTGCTTGTCGATCCGCTTGGGCGGACGGTTGGTCGGGATCACGACCGTTTCGAGACCGTAGATCTCGTTGAATTCGTACGCTTCGGTGTCGGCCGTGCCGGTCATGCCGGCCAGCTTCGCGTACATGCGGAAGTAGTTCTGGAACGTGATCGACGCGAGCGTCTGGTTCTCGCTCTGGATCTTCACGTGCTCCTTCGCCTCGACCGCCTGGTGCAGACCGTCCGACCAGCGGCGGCCGGCCATCAGACGGCCGGTGAATTCGTCGACGATGATCACTTCGCCGTTCTGCACGACGTAGTGCTGATCCTTGAAGAACAGCGTGTGCGCGCGCAGCGCCGCGTACACGTGGTGCATCAGCGTGATGTTCTGCGGCGCGTACAGGCTTTCGCCCTCGCCGATCAGGCCCCACTCGGAGAGCAGCCGCTCCGCCTTTTCGTGGCCAGACTCGGTCAGGAACACCTGACGGCCTTTTTCGTCCAGCGTGTAGTCGCCCGGCTTCTCGACGCCGGTGCCGTCCGCCTTCTCTTCGCCGATCTGGCGCTCGAGCAGCGGCGGCAGCGCGTTCATGCGCACGTAGAGTTCGGTGTGATCTTCGGCCTGGCCGGAGATGATCAGCGGCGTACGCGCTTCGTCGATCAGGATCGAGTCCACCTCGTCGACGACCGCGAAGTTCAGGCTACGCTGCACGCGCGCGTCGGTCTCGTAGACCATGTTGTCGCGCAGATAGTCGAAGCCGAATTCGTTGTTGGTGCCGTAGGTGATGTCGGCGGCGTACGCTTGCTGCTTCGCCGTGTGCTCCATCTGCGACAGGTTGATACCGACCGACAGACCGAGGAAGTTATAGAGACGCGCCATCCATTCGGCGTCGCGCTGCGCGAGGTAGTCGTTGACCGTGACCACGTGGACGCCGCGGCCCGACAGCGCGTTCAGGTAGACCGGCAGCGTCGCGACGAGCGTCTTGCCTTCGCCGGTGCGCATTTCGCTGATCTTGCCGTAGTGCAGCGCCATACCGCCGATCAGCTGCACGTCGAAGTGGCGCATCTTCAGCACCCGCTTGCTGGCCTCGCGGCAGACCGCGAACGCCTCCGGCAGGATCTTGTCGAGCGATTCGCCGCTCGCGACGCGCTGGCGGAATTCACCCGTTTTGGCGCGCAGTTGGTCATCCGTCAATTGCTCGATCTGCGGCTCGAGCGCATTGATCGCCGCGACGGTCTTTTGATATTGCTTGACAAGCCGCTGATTACGGCTGCCAAAAATCTTCTGTAGAAAACCGGTGGTCATCGGATCGGTGTCTGCGTCGCGGCTTCGGCTGGCTCGCGGTGTGCGCTACATGCATACCGCGCCTGGGTCGGAAAGTCCTCGGCGGCTTAGTCCAAGAGTGAATTCGAATCGGGCATTTTAGCACGCGCCTCCGGCTGCGCTCGTGTCGTAGCCGTGACGGCGCCGGCTCTGGCCGGCCCTGTCGGGCAACCTTCGGCGCGGCGCCGACCGGCATCGCAAGCTGCCCGCGCGGTACAATCGCGGCGTGAGCGCGCATGGGGCGAGCTCACGTGTCAATGCCAAACATGAGCCGTTTTTCGTCCTTTTCAAGGCCGCCGAAGCAGTTCGACCTGCGCCGCCCGCAACCGCTCGCCGAGGTTCTCGGCCGCACGGACGCGTTCGCGGCGCTGCGCGCGGGCGTCGAGCAGATCGCCGCGCTCGAGAAGGACCTGCGCGAGCTTTTGCCCGATTATCTGGCGACGAGTGTCGAGCCCGGCTTCATCAAGGAGGGCGTGCTGGCCCTATTCGCCGCGCACAACGCGCTTGCGGCGCGTCTGCGGCATCTGGAGCCGCGGCTGCTGGTCGATTTGCAGCAGCGCGGCTGGCCCGTGCAGTCGCTGAAAATTCGCGTGCGGCCGCAGCCGCTGAAAGAACCGCCGCCCGTCAAGCAGGCGCGCATGACGCCGGCCGGCGCCGCCGCGCTGCAGGCGTTGAGCGAATCGCTCGAGCCGTCGCCGTTGCAGGAAGCGCTTGCGCGCATGGCCGCGCGGCATCGGCGCAATCGCTGAACGCTGAACGAAAAAAACGGCCCCGAGGGGCCGTTTTTCATTTGCCTGCCTGTCACGCTGGCTTTATGCGAACGCCGTCTGCGTTTCGTACGCGAAGCCGCGCGGGGCTTTCTGCGTGTCTTCGAAGGTGACGAGTTCGTACGAGTCTTCGTGCGCGAGCAGCTCACGCAGCAGCGCGTTGTTCAGGCCGTGGCCCGACTTGTATGCGGTGTACGACGCGAGCAGCGGGTGACCGACCACGTACAGGTCGCCGATCGCGTCGAGCATCTTGTGCTTGACGAACTCGTCGTCGTAACGCAAACCGTCGTTGTTCAGGATGCGGTACTCGTCGAGCACGATCGCGTTGTCCATGCTGCCGCCGCGCGCGAGGCCGAGCTCACGCATCATTTCCACTTCATGCGCGAAGCCGAACGTGCGGGCGCGCGCAATTTCGCGCACGTACGACGTGTTGGCGAAATCCACTTCCAGCGCCTGACCGGTTTTGTCGACGGCGGGGTGACGGAAGTCGATCGTGAACTTGAGCTTGAAGCCGAAATACGGATCGAGGTGCGCGAACTTGTCGCCGTCGCGGATTTCGACCGGCTTCGTGACCTTGATGAATTTCTTCGGCGCGTTCTGCTCTTCGATACCCGCCGACTGGATCAGGAACACGAACGAACCCGCGCTCCCGTCCATGATCGGGATTTCTTCGGCGGTGACGTCGACGTAAAGGTTGTCGATGCCAAGACCGGCGCAGGCGGACATCAGATGCTCGATGGTCGACACGCGCGCGCCGTCTTTCTGCAACACGGAAGCCAGACGCGTATCGCCAATCGCCATCGCCGACGCAGGAATGTCCACCGGCGTGGGCAAATCCACGCGCGAAAACACGATGCCAGTGTCCGGCCCCGCCGGACGGAGCGTCAGATTGACTTTACGGCCGGAGTGCAACCCGATGCCGACCGTCTTGACGATCGATTTGATTGTGCGCTGCTTCAACATGGTGGTCTTCTATTCGATTGAAAATCCTAATCAGGATTTTTTATTCCATAGCCGCAATTATACTCCAATCCCCAGACCAGCGTCTTTGCGGGGAACGTGACAATCTGTTTCGCTGCATTACCCATTGGGCTTAGCGATGGAAAGCGTGACGGGCCGATGCCCCGGAACGGAGGCGTTTCCGGTCATCGGCCCGCGTAACGGCCTGTCACAAAAGCGTCGTAATCACCGTTGCCCTAACGCCACGCGGCATAAGCACGCGGGCCGCGGCGAAGGTGCGACGTCAGGAACTAGCTCAACGTCGCGAGGATACTCGCTGCATCGCTGACTTCGAATTTGCCGGCAGCCTCGACGTTCAGCGTCTTGACCACGCCGTCGTCGACCACCATCGCGTAGCGCAGGGAACGAATCCCCATGCCGCGCGCCGACAGATCCTGCTCCAGACCAAGCGCCCGTGTAAAAGCCGCACTACCGTCCGCCATCATGCGCACCTTGCCCGAGGTGTGCTGATCGCGTCCCCACGCGCCCATCACGAACGCGTCGTTGACGGACACGCACCAGATTTCGTCGATGCCGGCAGCGCGCAACTGCTCGGCAAGCTCGACATAGCCCGGTACATGTTTGGCCGAACAGGTCGGCGTGAACGCGCCGGGCAATCCGAAGATCACCACGCGTTTGCCCGCCGTCTGCTCGCGCACGTCGAAACTGTTCGGTCCGATCGTGCAGCCCGCCCGGTCGTCTTCGACGTACTCGAAGAGCGTCGCGTCGGGCAGCTTTTCACCTTCCTTGATCATGCTCAGTCCTTTGCATCGATGCGAAGCATCGCTCGCACGTCATCGTGTCGCAGTGAATATCGGTTCGGCCCTTGCAACTATAAGCCACACCGCGCGGCGACAGTCACTCCGTCCGCTTCGCGAATCCGCAGAGGGCAGTTGCCCCCGCCGCGAACCAGACGATACGCGACCTGCTTGCCGTTCACCCGCCACGCTCGTGCATTCGTTCGCCAGCGCTGCACCTGCGATGCGACTCGCAGCGCGGCAACGAAGCCTGCCCGTGCGCTCAGTCCGCCTGCTTGCGCAGGAATGCCGGAATGTCGTACGTATCGACGCCCTTTTCCTGCAGCGCCTGCACGTGCGAGGCCGCCGTGTCGCGCGACGTGCGCCACACCGCCGGCGTGTCGAGCGCGCCGTAGTCGGCCGTGCTGGCATGGCCTGCCGCCGGTGCATACGCTGCGTGCGCCATCGCGCCGACCGGCTGGTTGTCGGTGCCGGTGCGCAGCAGCGTCATCGGTGCCGATTGCTGCTTCTTCGCCGCACGGCCGAGACCCGTTGCCACGACCGTCACGCGCAGCGCGTCGCCCATCGCATCGTCGTACACGGCGCCGAAGATCACCGTGGCATCTTCCGCGGCATAGCTCTTGATCGTGTTCATCACTTCGCGCGTTTCCGACAGACGCAGCGAACGGCTCGACGTGATGTTGACCAGGACGCCACGCGCGCCCGACAGATCGACGCCTTCCAGCAGCGGGCTCGCGACGGCCTGCTCGGCCGCGAGACGCGCGCGATCGACACCGGCGACCGTCGCCGTGCCCATCATCGCCTTGCCCTGCTCGCCCATCACGGTCTTCACGTCTTCGAAGTCGACGTTCACGAGACCGTCGACGTTGATGATTTCCGCAATGCCCGCGACCGCGTTGTTCAGAACGTCGTCAGCGCACTGGAAGCACTTGTCCATCTCGGCGTCGTCGCCCATCACCTCGAACAGCTTGTCGTTCAGCACGACGATCAGCGAGTCGACGTGATCCTCCAGTTGCTGCGAACCGGCTTCCGCCACGCGCATGCGCTTGCCGCCTTCGAATTCGAACGGCTTGCTGACCACGCCGACGGTCAGAATGCCCATTTCCTTCGCGATCTGCGCGACGACCGGTGCCGCGCCCGTGCCCGTGCCGCCACCCATGCCGGCGGTGATGAACACCATGTGCGCGCCGCGCAGTGCGTCGGCGATGCGCTCGCGTGCTTCTTCAGCGGCGGCGCGGCCCATTTCCGGCTTGGCTCCTGCGCCCAGCCCCGTGTTGCCGAGCTGGATCACCGCGGTGGCGCGCGAGCGCGACAGAGCCTGCGCGTCCGTGTTCATCACGATGAAGTCGACGCCTTGCACGCCTTTGTTGATCATGTGCTGAACGGCATTGCCGCCAGCGCCACCGACTCCGACGACCTTGATGATGGTGCCGCTCGTTTCGGTTTCCAGCATCTGGAATTCCATGTTGCCTCCGTCAAGATAAAAAGTTACTGCCACTCGGCGTTATCCGGCAGGAGATCGGGCAACCTCCTGTCGCGCACCGGCCGCCGGCACCAGCGCGAATTTCTCGAAACCCTTGCTCAGAAGTTGCCGAGGAACCAGTCCTTCATGCGCGAGAACACCTGTCCCATCGACCCCGACTGCACCGCAACCTTGCGCCCGCGCATACGCTGCGAGCGCCCTTCGACGAGCAGGCCCATCGCCGTCGAATAGCGCGGATTGCGCACGACGTCGGCGAGACCACCCGCGTACTCCGGCACGCCAATGCGCACCGGCTTCAGGAAAATGTCCTCACCGAGCTCGACCATGCCGATCATCATCGACGCGCCGCCCGTCAATACGACGCCTGAGCTCAGCAGTTCTTCGTAACCCGACTCGCGCACCACCTGCTGCACGAGCGAAAACAGTTCTTCGACACGCGGCTCGATCACGGCCGCCAGCGCCTGGCGCGACAGCGTGCGCGGACCGCGCTCGCCGAGACCCGGCACTTCGATCATCTCGTCCGGATCGGCGAGCGCCTGCTTGGCGATGCCGTAATCGACCTTGATGTCTTCGGCATCCGGCGTCGGCGTGCGCAGCGCCATCGCGATGTCGCTGGTGATCTGATCGCCGGCGATCGGAATCACGGCGGTGTGGCGGATCGCGCCTTCGCTGAAGATCGCGATGTCCGTGGTGCCGCCGCCGATGTCGACCAGCACCACGCCCAGTTCCTTTTCGTCTTCCGTCAGCACCGCGAGCGACGACGCGAGCGGCTGCAGGATCAGGTCGTTCACTTCGAGGCCGCAGCGGCGCACGCACTTGACGATGTTCTGCGCCGCGCTGACCGCGCCGGTGACGATATGCACCTTCACTTCGAGGCGGATGCCGCTCATGCCGATCGGCTCGCGCACATCTTCCTGACCGTCGATGATGAATTCCTGCGTGAGGATATGCAGCACCTGCTGATCGGTCGGGATGTTGATCGCCTTGGCCGTTTCGATCACGCGCGCGACGTCGGCCTGCGTGACTTCCTTCTCCTTGATCGCGACCATGCCGCTCGAATTGAAGCTGCGGATATGGCTGCCGGCGATCCCGGTGAACACGTTCGTGATCTTGCAGTCGGCCATCAGCTCGGCTTCTTCGAGCGCGCGCTGAATCGACTGCACGGTGGCTTCGATATTCACCACCACGCCCTTCTTGAGCCCCTTCGATTCGCTCTGGCCGAGACCGATCACCTCGTAGTGACCCTCGCCCTTCAACTCGGCGACGATGGCCACCACCTTCGACGTCCCGATGTCGAGGGCGACCAGCAGATCCTTATAGTCTTTACTCATAGCGTGCTCAGTGCGTGTGATGTCCGTTTACTTCTTGCCCTTGTCGGGTTCGCTGATGAAGCGCATGCCAGCGGCACGAATCGCGAAACCGTTCGGATAGCGCAAGTCCGCATTCTCGATATCCTTTCCCCAACGTTGCGTCACCGCGCCCCATGCCGCGGTCAGGCGTTTGCTGCGATCGGCAAGCGTGTCCTGATTGCGTTCGCGGCCCAGCTCCACCTGCGTGCCGTTCGACAGCTTCACCGTCCACGCATAGCGCGGCGACAGCGTCACTTCCTCGGGCGTCGCGTTGATCGCCGCGAACCACTTCTGAAAGTCGTGATACCGCGCGACGACTTCCTTCGCCGTACCGTCCGGGCCGTCGAACGCGGGCAGTTCCCCGTCGAGCTCGCCCTGGTTCGCGGTGAACAGTTCGCCGTCCACGCTCACCAGCTGATCGCTGCCCCACGTCCCTAGCGGCTTGTACTCCTCGAGCGTGACAGCCAGTGCATTCGGCCACACGCGCCGCACGCTCGCGTGACGCACCCACGGCATCTGCTCGAACGCCTGCCGCGCGGCGTCGAGATCGACCGTGAAGTAGTTGCCCTTCAGGCGACCCACCACGCCGGCGCGCACCGTCGGCGAATTGATGTGCTCGGTGTCGCCGTCGATCTGGATCTCGCGCAGCGCGAAATTCGGGCGCTGGATCATCCAGTAACCGCCCGCCGCCAGCAGCACGAGCACCAGCAACGCGTGCAGCGCGTTGGTGGCGAGATTGAGCTGGCGAACGTTGTTCCACATGGTGTTGCTTGCGCTTACCCTGGTTAATCCTGCAGCGTCAGCGCCAACACGCCGACCACGAGTTCCTGATAGCTGATGCCGACCGCACGCGCCGCTTTCGGCGGCAGCGAGTGATCGGTCATGCCAGGCGCCGTGTTCACTTCGAGGAAGTACGGCTTGCCTTCGCCATCGAGCATGAAGTCCGCGCGGCCCCAGTCGGTGCAGCCGAGCACGTCGAACGCGCGGCGTGCGAGCACTTTCAGGCGCGCTTCCTCTGCGGCGCTCAGACCGCACGGAATCAGATACTGCGTGTCGTTGGCGATGTACTTCGCGTGATAGTCGTAGAACTCGCCGGCCGGCACGATGCGGATCACCGGCAGATCCAGATTGCCGGCGATGCACGCGGTGTACTCGCCGCCGCCTTCGATGCTCTTCTCGACCACGACGATACGGTCGTACTTCACGGCCTCGATCAGCGCGGCCGGCAGCGCGTCCGCGCTCTTCACCTTGATCACGGCGACGCTCGAACCTTCGCTCGCCGGCTTCACGAACAGCGGCAGACCAAGCTTCGCGACGATTTCTTTCGCGCGCGCTTCGTAGTCGTCACCGCGCAGCACCGCTTCGAACGGCGGCGTCGGAATGCCGAGCTGCTGCCACACGAGCTTGGTGCGGAACTTGTCGAGACCGAGCGCCGAGCCGAGCACACCGCTACCGGTGTAGCGGATGCCGTAAAAATCGAGCGCACCCTGGATCTGCCCGTTTTCGCCGTAGCCGCCATGCAGCGCGTTGAACGCGCGCACGAAGCCCTCTTCCTTCAATGCCGACAACGGACGCTCGGCCGGATCGAACGGATGCGCGTCGACGCCGGCGTCGCGCAGACCTTGCAACACGAGGCGTCCGGAATTGAGCGACACTTCGCGCTCGGCGGAATTACCACCGAGCAGCACGGCCACCTTGCCGAATTTTTTCGGATCGATACTGCTCATCTCACACCTTCAGTTCCTGAGCGAGGCGACCCGGCACACCGCCGATCGAACCCGCGCCCATCGTAATCACCACATCACCGTCGCGCACCACCGTAGAGAGCGCGTCCGGCACTTCATCGACCGTATCGACGAACACCGGCTCGACCTTGCCCGCGACACGCAGCGCGCGCGCCAATGCGCGGCCGTCCGCGGCGACGATCGGCGCTTCGCCGGCCGCATAGACTTCGGTCAGCACGAGCGCGTCGACGGTCGACAGCACTTTCACGAAATCCTCGAAGCAATCACGCGTACGCGTGAAGCGGTGCGGCTGGAACGCCAGCACCAGGCGCCGGCCCGGAAATGCGCCGCGCGCCGCCGCAACCGTGGCGGCCATTTCGACCGGGTGGTGACCGTAGTCGTCCACCAGCGTGTAGGAGCCCGCGGCCTCACCGTCACTGACGACCGGCACTTCGCCGTAACGCTGGAAGCGTCGGCCGACGCCGTTGAAATCCGCGAGCGCTCGCTGGATATCGGCATCTTTCACTTCAAGTTCAGTCGCAATTGCAATGGCGGCCAACGCGTTCTGCACGTTGTGCTCGCCCGGCAGGTTCAACGTGACGTCGAGCGGCGCCGCGTCTTCGCGCATCACGGTGAAATGCATGCGTCCTTCGCGCGCTTCGACGTTGACCGCGCGCACCTGCGCCTCGGCAGCCAAACCGTAGCGGATGATCGGCTTCGATACGAACGGCAGGATCTCCTTCACGTTCGGATCGTCGACGCACAGCACCGCGATGCCATAGAACGGCAAACGGTGCGTGAATTCGATGAACGCCTGCTTCAGACGCGCGAAGTCGTGACCATAGGTATCCATATGATCAGCGTCGATGTTCGTGATGACTTCGATCACCGGGAACAGGTTCAGGAACGACGCGTCCGATTCGTCCGCCTCGGCGACGATGAAGTCGCCGGTGCCCAGACGCGCATTCGCGCCGGCACTGATCAGCCGGCCGCCGATCACGAAGGTCGGATCGAGCCCGCCCGCGGCGAGCACGCTCGCGACCAGCGAGGTGGTCGTGGTCTTGCCGTGCGTGCCGGCGATCGCGATACCCTGCTTCAGTCGCATGAGTTCCGCCAGCATCACCGCGCGCGGCACGATCGGAATGCGGCGATGACGCGCGGCCAGCACTTCCGGGTTGTCGCTGCGCACCGCGGTAGACACCACCACCGCGTTCGCGCCTTCGATGTTCTCCGCCGCGTGCCCGATCGAAATGCGCGCACCGAGCCGGGCGAGGCGCTCGGTGACCGCGTTGCCCGACAGGTCCGAGCCGCTCACCTGATAGCCGAGATTGACGAGCACTTCGGCGATGCCGCTCATGCCGACGCCGCCGATGCCGACGAAATGAATATGTTTGACGATGTGTTTCATTGCTTTCCTTCTGGGCTCACGCCCGCCATCGAACCCGCACCCGCCACCGTCGCGCAGATCTGCGCGACCTGTTCGGTGGCATCCGGTTTCGCGAGCGAGCGCGAACGCTCCGCCATTTCCGCGAGACTTTCCCGCGTCTGGCTACGCAACCAGTCGGCGAGCTTTTCCGCCGACAGGTCGCGTTGTTGCACGACCAGCGCCGCGCCGTTGTCGGCGAGAAACGCTGCATTAGTGGTCTGGTGATCGTCGACCGCGTACGGGAACGGCACGAACAACGCCGCGACGCCGACCGCCGATATCTCCGACACCGTCATCGCGCCCGAGCGGCAGATCACCAGATCGGCCTGCGCATAGGCGCTCGTCATGTCGTCGATGAACGGCACGAGCGACACGTCCGCGCCTGCCCGCAAGCCTGCGGCCGCGTAGTTCTCGCGCAGCGCGTCGATATGCTTCGCACCCGCCTGATGCACGATGCGCGGTCTTTCATTGGGCGCTAACAGCGCGACCGCACGCGGCACGACTTCGTTCAACGCAGCGGCGCCGAGACTCCCCCCCACGACGAGCACGTTGAGCGGACCGTTACGCTGCGCGTAGCGTGCTTTGGGTGCATTCGCGCGCGCAAGTTCCTCACGAATCGGATTGCCGGTCCATTCGCCGTGCGGCAGCGCATTCGGAAACGCGACCAGAACGCGTTTCGCGAGCTTCGCGAGCACCTTGTTCGCGAGACCGGCGATCGAATTCTGTTCGTGCAGCACGAGCGGGCACCCGCTCAGCGCGGTCATCAGCCCGGCCGGGAACGTGATGTAGCCGCCCATGCCGAGCACGACGTCGGGCTTCACGCGACGCAGCACACTCAGGCTCTGCGTGCACGCGCGCAGCAGGTTGACCGGCAGCATCAGCTTGGTCTTCAGCCCCTTGCCCCGCACGCCGCCGAAGCGCACGTACTCCATCGGAATGCCGTGCTTCGGTACCAGCGTCGCTTCCATGCCCGCGGGGTTGCCGAGCCATACGACTTTCCAGCCCCATGCCTGCATCAGATGCGCGACCGCGAGCCCCGGGAACACGTGTCCCCCGGTGCCGCCGGCCATCACCATCAGCGTGCGTTGTGGCAGAGCCGTCATACCTTGCCCCCACGCATCAACACACGATTCTCGTAATCCACTCGCATCAACACGGCGATCGCGACACAGTTCAGCAAGATGCCCGACCCGCCGTAGCTGACGAGCGGCAATGTGAGGCCTTTGGTCGGCAAAAGACCGAGGTTCAC
Source organism: Paraburkholderia sp. BR13444 (assembly GCF_040948755.1). Lineage (NCBI taxonomy): Bacteria > Pseudomonadati > Pseudomonadota > Betaproteobacteria > Burkholderiales > Burkholderiaceae > Paraburkholderia > Paraburkholderia sp. BR13444. The sequence goes on from NZ_JBFPKM010000002.1 coordinate 967,287, forward strand.
GCCCATGTTGATGAAGGTCTGCGCGCCGAACCAGATGCCGACGCCCTTCGCGACCAGCCCCGCGAACGTGCGATCGAGCGCGAGCGCCTGACGGCCGATCTCGAACGAGCGGCGCACGATCCAGTAGAACATCAGGATAACGACGAGCACGCCGACGAACCCCAGTTCCTCGCCGATCACCGCGAGAATGAAGTCGGTATGCGCTTCGGGCAGATAGTTGAGCTTCTCGACGCTGCCGCCGAGACCGACGCCAAACCACTCGCCACGCCCGAACGCGATCAGCGAGTGCGTCAATTGATACGCCTTGCCCTGTGCGTAGCGATCGTCCCACGGATCGAGGTACGCGAAGATCCGCTCACGACGCCACGGCGACGCCCACACCAGCAACGTGAACGTGCCCACCGCGGTCGCGACGAGGCCGCCGAACAGCTTGCCGTTCACGCCGCCGAGAAACAGCACGCCCATCGCGATCGCCGCGATCACCATGAACGCGCCCATGTCCGGCTCGAGCAGCAGCAGCGCGCCGACCAGGCCGACCGCGACCGCCATCGGCAGAAAGCCCTTGGCGAAGCTGTGCATGTATTCCTGCTTGCGTACCGTGTAGTTCGCCGCGTAGATCGTCACCGCGAGCTTCATGATTTCCGACGGCTGCATGTTCGTGATGCCGAGCGGAATCCAGCGGCGCGCACCGTTCACGCCCTTGCCGACGTGCGGGATCAACACGATCACGAGCGCGACGAGCGAGATCAGGAAGAGCTTCGGCGCGTACTTGTCCCACGTCGAAATCGGAATGCGGAACGATACGATGCCGACCGCCGAGCCCATCAGCACGAAGACGATCTGGCGCACGAGGAACGCCCAGTCGCGATACGACGCGTACTTCGGCGAATCGGGCATCGCGATCGACGCCGAGTACACCATCACGATGCCGAGTCCGAGCAGCGCGACGACGACCCACAGCAGCGAGTGGTCGTAGTCGAGCATGCGCGAGCGCAGCGGCCGCACGCCGTTGACCGCGCTCGCGAGACCGCTGCCGCCCGTGCGGGTCGACGTGCGGGAAGACGTACCTGCGGCGGCGCCGTTGCCGCCGGTGGCTTCGCGCGAGCCGAAACGTTCCGACCAGCTCATATCATCGTCCCCCGTTCGGCCGCGATATCTTCGACCGTGCTGCGGAATACCGCCGCACGATGTGCGTATCCCTTGAACATGTCGAAGCTCGCGCACGCGGGCGACAACAGCACCGCGTCGCCGGGCTGCGCGATGGCGGTGGCTGCGCGTGTCGCTTCTTCGAGCGTCGCGTGATCGGTCATCGCGACGCCGCAATGTTCGAGCGCCGCGCGAATCTGCGGCGCGTCGCGGCCGATCAGCATCACCGCGCGGCACCAGCGCATCACCGGCGCGGCGAGCGGCTCGAATTCCTGGCCCTTGCCGTCGCCGCCCGCGATCAGCACGACGCGTTGCGCGAGACCATCGAGCGCGGCGACCGTCGCGCCGACGTTGGTGCCCTTGCTGTCGTCCACGAAGTCGATGCCGTCGATCGACGCGATCAGTTCCACGCGATGCGGTTCGCCGCGGTATTCGCGCAGGCCGTGCAGCAGCGGCGCGCCGGGCAGACCGATCGCACGCGCGAGCGCGTACGCGGCTAATGCGTTGGCGGCGTTGTGCAAGCCGCGGATGCGCAGCGCGTCGGCGGGCATCAGACGCTTCAGCGCGATGTCGGGCGTTGGGGCTGCTTCGTTCTTGCGACGGCGCTTCGGCGTGGACGCCCCGAAGGAAGTCCCCTTGGGGGATTCGTCGGTCGCGTCACGATCTTGCGCTTCGACGAGCCACACCATGCCGTTCTCGCGCAACAGGCCGTAGTCACCGTCGTTCTTCGGCTCGGTCACGCCGAACGTGATGACCTCCGCCTCGCCGCTGGTGGGCGCGAGCGACATCACACGGGCGTCGTCGCGATTCAGCACGCGCACCGTTCGTGTACCGAAGATGCGGCCCTTCGCGGCCGCGTACGCATCGAGTCCGCCGTGCCAGTCCAGATGATCCTGCGTGATGTTCAGCACGACCGCCGCGTCCGGCGTAAAGGTATGCGAGGTCTCCAGCTGGAAGCTCGACAGTTCGAGCACCCACACGTCGGGCAGCGCGGTCCGGTCGATCGCTTCGGACAGCTTGTCGAGCAGCGACGGGCTGATGTTGCCCGCCACCGCGACCTTCTTGCCCGCGCGTTCGCACAGCAGGCCGGTCAGGCTCGTCGTCGTGGTCTTGCCGTTCGTGCCGGTGATCGCGATCACCTTCGGCGCGTAGCCGGACTCGCCGAGCGTGCGCAGCGCCTGCGAGAACAGTTCGAGCTCGCCCCACACCGGAATGCCCTGCTCGCGCGCCGCCGTGATCAGCGGCAGCAGATCGGCGGCGAGCGGCGACAGCCCCGGGCTGATCGCGACCAGTTCGACACCTTCGAGCAGCACCGGCGAAAACGGACCGCCGACGAAATCGGCATCGACACCATGCGCTTCGAGCGCGGACAGGTTCGGCGGCACTTCGCGCGTATCTGCCACGCGCAGCCGACAGCCGTGCCTGGCGCACCAGCGCGCCATCGCGAGACCGGATTCACCCAGTCCCAGCACGAGCACCATCGGCTTTTGCCGATCCCGAAACTTCTCGCCGAACATCGCCTGCTTCCTTAAATACTGCTGCTTAACGCAATTTGAGAGTGGACAAACCGAATAGGCACAACATCAACGTGATGATCCAGAACCGCACGACCACCTGTGTTTCCTTCCAGCCCGACAATTCGAAATGGTGATGCAGCGGCGCCATCTTGAAGAAGCGCCGCCCTTCGCCGAAACGGCGCTTCGTGTATTTGAACCACGTGACCTGCAGCATTACCGACAGCGTCTCCGCAACGAAAATGCCGCCCATGATGAACAGCACGATTTCCTGACGCACGATCACCGCGACCGTGCCGAGCGCGCCGCCGAGTGCGAGCGCGCCGACGTCGCCCATGAACATCTGCGCCGGGTGCGTGTTGAACCACAGGAACGCAAGCCCCGCGCCACCCATCGCCGAACAGAAGATCAGCAATTCGCCCGCGCCGGGAATGTGCGGAAACAGCAGGTATTTCGAGTAGACCGAGCTGCCCATCACGTACGCGAACACACCGAGCGACCCGCCGACGAGCACGACCGGCATGATCACGAGGCCGTCGAGGCCGTCGGTCAGATTCACCGCGTTGCTCGCGCCGACGATCACCAGATACGTCAACACGATGAAGCCCCACACGCCGAGCGGATACGTGATCGACTTGAAGAACGGCAGCAACAGGTCAGCGCGCGCGGGCAGGCCCATCGACAGGCCACTGCGCACCCACGCCATGAACAGGTCGAACACGCGCACGTTGCTCGCCTCGGACACGCTGAATGCGAGATACACCGCCGCGAACAGGCCGATCACCGATTGCCAGAAATACTTCTCGCGCGATGACATGCCGCGCGGGTCCTTGTAGACGACCTTGCGGTAATCGTCGACCCAGCCGATCACGCCGAAGCCGAACGTGACGAGCATCACGATCCAGATGAAGCGGTTGGTCAGATCGGCCCACAGCAGCGTGGCCACGCCGATGCCGAGCAGGATCAGCACGCCGCCCATCGTCGGCGTGCCCGATTTGACGAGATGAGTTTGCGGGCCGTCCTTGCGAACGGCCTGGCCGACCTTCATTGCGGTCAGCTTGTGAATGACCGCCGGGCCGCAGACGAGCCCGATCAACAACGCGGTGATGGTCGCCATCACCGCGCGAAACGTCAGATAACTGAACACGCGCAAGAAGCTTGCGTCATTCTGCAGCCATTGCGCCAGCGCCAGTAGCATGCCTGGATCCTTCTATTTCAATGTGCGGCGGGCGTCGTGCCCGCTGCGTTGGGTTGTGGACTCGTAACGGCGTCCACCACGCGCTCCATCTGCATGAAGCGCGAGCCTTTCACGAGAAGCGTTGCGGCAGCGCCGAAGCCGGCCTGCTGCAGTTGCGCGACCAGCGCGCCGACATCGGCGACGTGGTGCGCGCCCGCGCCGTATGCGGTGCAGGCGTCGCGCGAGGCGTCGCCCATCGCGTACAGCGCGTCGATACCGCGCTCTTTCGCATATGCGCCGATTTCGCGGTGAAACGCCGGCCCGTTGTCGCCGACTTCGCCCATGTCGCCCATCACGAGCACACGCGGCGATGCACGCGACGCGAGCACGTCGATTGCGGCGCGCATCGAATCGGGATTCGCGTTGTAGGTGTCGTCGATCACGGTTGCGCCCGCGAGCGAGCCGAGCGCGGCCTGCTTGACCTGCAGACGGCCCTTCACCGGGCCGAACGATTCGAGTCCGCGCTGGATCGCGTCGAGCGACACACCCGCGGCCAACGCGGCCGAGGTCGCCGCGAGCGCGTTGTGCGCGTTGTGATCGCCGAGCACCTGCAGCGTCACGTCGAGATGGCCTTGCGGCGTGTCGATGCTCAAACGCTTGCCGTCGAAGTTGCCCTGCACCGCGGCTTCGGTCGTGCGCTCGGCGCTGTTCAGCGCGAAGTCGATGATGCGGTTGCCGGTGGCGGCGACGCGCCAGATGCTCGCGTACGCGTCGTCGGCGGGGAACACTGCCGTGCCTTCGGGCGACAGCGCGTGAATCACGCTCGCGTGTTCGAGCGCGACCGCTTCGACGGTCGCCATGAATTCCTGGTGCTCGCGCTGCGCGTTGTTGACGACGGCGACCGTCGGCTCGGCCAGCTTCGCGAGCAGTTCGGTTTCGCCCGGATGATTCATGCCGAGCTCGACCACCGCGAGCCGATGCGCGGCATGCAGACGGAACAGCGTGAGCGGCAGGCCGATGTCGTTGTTGAAATTGCCAGCGGTCGCGAGACGCGCGTCCGTGCCGACCGCGGCCGCGAAGATCGACGCGATCATTTCCTTGACCGTGGTCTTGCCGTTGCTGCCCGTGACCGCGACGAGCGGCAGGTCGAACTGACGACGCCAGCCGCGCGCGAGCGCGCCGAGCGCTGCGCGCGTATCGGCGACGCGAATCGCCGGCACGCTCCAGTTCTCCGGCGTGCGCGCGACCAGCACGGCGGCGACGTTGCGCTCGGCGACTTGCGGCAGGAAGTCGTGCGCGTCGAATCGATCGCCCTTGATCGCGATGAACAGATCGCCGGGGCCGGCGCTGCGGCTGTCGGTCGACACGCGTTCGAAGCGCACGCTGTCGTCGCCGGTGACGCTCGCGCCGGGAATCTGCGCGGCGGCTGCACGTAGCGAGAACATCGTCATTCGCCACCTCCGCGAGTTTGCGTGGCCCGCGCGGCGAGCGCGAGGCGGGCGTGGTCCTGATCGGAGAAAGCGCGTTTCTTGCCCATGATTTCCTGTGTGGCTTCGTGCCCCTTGCCGGCCAGCACGATCACGTCTTCGCGCGCGGCGCCGCGGATCGCCTGCAGGATCGCGCTCGCGCGGTCCTCGATGCGGCGCGCCTTCGACGCGTCCTGCATGCCCTCGGCGATTTGCTCGATGATCGCGAGCGGATCTTCGCTGCGGGGGTTGTCACTCGTCACGACGACGTTGTCCGCCAGCCGCTCGGCGATCGCGCCCATCAGCGGACGCTTGGTCGCATCGCGGTCGCCGCCGCAGCCGAACATGCAGACGAGTTCGCCGCCGCGCGCGGTCGCGATCGGGCGCAGGGCCTCGAGCGTTTTTTCGAGCGCGTCGGGTGTGTGCGCGTAATCGATCACGACGAGCGGCTCGTCGTTTTGCAGTCGGCCGCCCAAACGCTGCATGCGGCCGTTCACCGGTTCCAGCTTGGCGAGTTCGGCGAGCGCCGCGTCGAACGGCACTTCGGCGGCGAGCAGCACGCCGAGCACCGCGAGCAGATTGCTCACGTTGAAGAGGCCGAGCGTTTGCACTTCGACGTCGGCGTTGCCCCAGTCCGACGTGCTCAGATGAAACGCGGTGCCGGTCGCGGTCGCACGCACGTTCGATGCGGTCAGCCACGCGTCCGCTTCTGGCGCATTCGTGGCGCCGGCGTCGCCGTGCTCGCCCTCGATGCCATAAGCGATGGTGCGAGCGTGACCACGCGTGCTCGCGAGAAAACGCCGTCCGGCGGCATCGTCGCGATTGATCACGGCCGCGCGCAGCTCTGGCCATGCGAACAGGCGCGCCTTGGCGGCTTCATAGGCCTCGAACGTGCCGTGATAATCGAGATGGTCCTGCGTCAGATTCGTGAACACCGCGATGTCGAAAGCGGTGCCGTTCACGCGCCCCTGATGCAGCGCATGCGACGACACTTCCATCGCCACCGCCTGCGCGCCCGCGTCACGCAATTGCGCGAGGCTGCGCTGCAATTGCGGCGCGTCGGGCGTCGTGAAACCTGTGTGCACGAGCTGGCCAACGAGGCCGGTGCCAAGCGTGCCGACGATCGCACAGCGCGTGCCGCGCGCGGACAGCGCCGCGGCGACCCATTGGCTGCAAGATGTCTTGCCGTTCGTGCCGGTGATGCCGACCGCGAGCATCGCGTCGCTCGGATCGCGATACCACGCGCTCGCGATCGTGCCGGCGAGTTCGTTCAATGCCGGTACCGCATGCGCGACGGACGCGTCGAGCTTGCCGGCGAAGCCTTCGGGTTGCACGAGCACGGCGGCCGCGCCGCGCTCGATCGCCGCGTCGATGAACGCGCGATTGTCCGCGCCATCGACCGCGTACGCGAAGAACGCGTCGCCGGCCGCGAGCGAGCGCGTGTCGGCGTGCAGATGCGCGCCTGGCTGCACGTGCGCGTGCAGCCAGGCGAGGGCGTCGGCGATCTGCCGGTGCGCTGGATGTTGCTCGCGCAGCGCGCTCATCGCTCGACTCCTGGATGGGTTTTCTGGTTGGCGGAAATGGTCATCTTCTTCACGCCGGGGTTCGTCGGCAGCTTCTTCGCCCCGGGCGGCGCGGACGGCGCGCCGGGCGCGGGCGGCGCCGAATCGTCGGACACGACCATCTGCTTGACGGGCATGTCGGGCGGCACGTTCAGCGCGCGCAGCGTATCGCCGACGATGCCCGAGAACACCGGGCCCGACACCTGGCCGCCAAAGTGGCTACCCGCCGTCGGCTCGTCGACCGACACGGCGACGACGATGCGCGGATTCGGCATCGGCGCCATGCCGACGAACGACGCGCGATATTTGGAGTGGTCGTAGCCGTGCGGCCCGTGCTTGTACGCGGTACCGCTCTTGCCGCCGACGCGATAGCCGGGCACCGCCGCATCCGGCGACGTGCCTTGCGCCGACACGACGGTTTCGAGCATCGCGCGCACTTCACGCGCGGTGGTCGGCGAAAAGATCTGCGGGCCGGTGGCCGGCTGGTCGCCCGGCGCGTGGAAAATCGTCACCGGCATGATCTGGCCGTCGTGCGCGATCGCGGTGTACGCGCGGCCGAGCTGGAACAGCGACACCGACAGGCCGTAGCCGTATGACATCGTCGCCTGCTCGATGCGGCGCCAGCTCTTCCACGGACGCAGGCGGCCCGCCGCCGCGCCAGGAAAACCGACCTTCGGCGCCTGGCCGAGACCGACGCTGGTATACATATTCCACATTTCTTCGGGCCGCAGCTGCATCGCGATCTTCGTCGCGCCGATGTTGCTCGACTTCTGGATCACGCCGCCGACCGTCAGCACGCCGAAGCCGCTGTCGTCGGTAATCGGCGCGCCGTCGAGTACGAAGTGACCGTTGCCCGTATCTACCAGTGTAGTCGGCGTCACCCGGTGCAGATCGAGCGCGAGCGACACCGTGAACGGCTTCATGATCGAGCCCGGCTCGAAGGTGTCGGTCAGGATGCGGTTGCGCAGCTGTTCGCCCGTCAGGTGCGAGCGGTCGTTCGGGTTGTACGTCGGGTAGTTGACGAGCGCGAGCACTTCGCCGGTGCGCACGTCGATCACCATCGCCGCGCCGGCCTTCGCCTTGAATTTCTCGACGGCCGCTTTCAGGTTCGTATAGGCGATGTACTGGATCTTGCTGTCGATCGATAGGTCGACGTCCTTGCCATTGTGCGGCACGACCTGCTCGTCGACGTCCTCGATGATGTGACCAATCCGGTCCTTGATCACGCGACGGCTGCCCGATGTGCCCGCGAGCAGCTTCTGGTCGCCGAGCTCGACGCCTTCCTGGCCTTCGTCCTCGACGTTGGTGAAGCCGATCAGGTGAGCGGTGATCTCGCCTTCCGGGTAGAAGCGCTTGTACTCGGCGCGCGAGTAAATGCCGGGGATGTCGAGCGCCGCGACTTTGTCGGCGACGTCGACGGGCACCTGGCGCTTCACGTAGACGAAGGTCTTGTCTTCCGACAGCTTCGAGCGCAATTCCTTCGCGGTCATGCCGAGCAGTTTGCCGAGCGCGTCGAGCTTGTCGGCGCCGAGGTCGTCCGGCACCGATTCGGGAATCGCCCAGATTGCGCGCACCGGCAGACTCGTGGCGAGCACGAGGCCGTTGCGGTCGAGAATCTTGCCGCGCGTGGCCGGCATGTCGATGCGGCGCTGATAGCGGATTTCGCCCTGCTTCAGATAAAACGCGTTGCCCGGCCCCTGAATCCAGAACGCGCGCGCGGCGAGCGCGACGAACGCCATGAACAGCAGGAACACGACGAGCTTCGAGCGCCACATCGGCAGGCGCACCGACAGAATCGGGTTGGCCGAAAACGCAACGCTCTTGTGAGCCGACGATTTTTTCATCGCGTGGCTCCGCGACGGGTCGCGACCGGCGCCGAGGCGGCCGCGGAGGTCGGAATGGGAGCGTCGATCGCCGTTGCGGCACCCGGGGCGAGCGTCAGGTACTGCGTGCGGCCCGTGGTGGCCGACTGCATCTTCAGCGAGGCGGTGGCGAGTTGCTCGATGCGCGACGTTTTGGACAGCGCGCTCTGCTGATATTGAAGCTGCGAATAGTCCTGCTGCAGCTGACGCTCCTGCGACTGCGCGCGCTGCAGCTGGATAAAGATCTGACGCTGCTGATTGGTCGCGTTGACGACCGACAAGGCACAGCCCATCACGATGATCAGCAGGAAGATATTGAGGCGGTTCATGGCGCGATCCGCTCCGCCACGCGCATCACGGCAGAACGGGCGCGCGGGTTGTCGGCGACTTCTGCGTCGCTCGCAAAGACGCGGCCGATGATCTTGAGCGGAGGGCTCGGCAGGTCGACCGCGCGGATCGGCAGGCGGCGGTCGACCGCCGGCGTACTTGCGTGCGCCTGCATGAATCGCTTTACGATACGGTCCTCGAGCGAATGAAAGCTGATGACCACCAGCCGCCCCCCTTGCTCCAACAACGACAACGCTGCTTCTAGAACGACTTGCAGCTCCGCAAGCTCTTGATTGACGTGAATCCGTATAGCCTGAAAGGTGCGGGTTGCCGGGTCCTTGCCCTTCTCACGGGTTTTGACGACGTTAGCCACGATTTGGGCAAGCTCGCCCGTGCTGACGAGAGGCCCAAGACGGTCGGACTCTGCCCGGCGAGCAACAAGCGCCTTTGCAATCTGAAAAGCAAACCGTTCTTCCCCATAATCTCGTATCACCTCCGTCAGTTCCTGCACCGTAGCCCGCGCGAGCCAGTTAGCCGCGGATTCGCCGCGCGTCGGGTCCATCCGCATGTCGAGCGGGCCGTCGGCGCGGAAGCTGAAGCCCCGCTCCGGATCGTCGACTTGCGGCGACGACACGCCCAGATCAAGCAACACCCCCGACACACGCCCTACCCCGCGCTCCGCCATCGCGGCGCGCAGTGAAGCAAAACTCTCGTGGACGATGGCAAAGCGCGGATCGGCGATCTTCTGCGCAGTCGCGATCGCGAGCGGATCTTTATCGAACGCGATCAATCGCCCCGCTTCGCCGAGCCGCTCCAGCACGAGGCGGCTATGGCCGCCACGGCCGAACGTGCCGTCCACATACGTGCCGTCGGCGCGCGTGACCAGCGCATCGACCGCTTCGTTCAACAGCACCGTGCGATGCTGCAATTCGTTTCTCATCGCAGAAGCCATATAAATAAGCCGCGATCAGAACGTGAAGTCTTTCAACGCGTCGGGCATGCCCTCGGCGATCGCCGCCTGTTCCTTCGCCGCGTAAATCTGTGCATCCCACAGCTCGAAGTGACGGCCCATGCCGAGCAGCGTCACTTCCTTCTCCAGCGAGCCAGCCGCGCGCAACTCGGGCGACACGAGCACACGGCCTGCGCCGTCCATATCCACATCCATTGCATTGCCGAGAAAAATGCGTTTCCACCAGGCTGCGTTCATGGGCAGCTTGTCGACCTTGTCACGGAAGATTTCCCATTCGGGGCGCGGAAAGAGCAACAGGCAGCCGTCCGGATGCTTGGTGATCGTCACCCGGCCCTCTGCCTGTGTTTGCAGCGCATCCCGATAACGAGAGGGAATCGACATCCGCCCTTTCGCATCGAGCGTCAGCGCCGACGCCCCTTGGAACACTTCGCTCTCCCCTATTGCGGTGCTGTTTGCGCCGCCCGCCCGGTCCGTGAAAATCTACCTGAAAGTGATGCTGAGAACACACAAAAATACACTTTCTCACACTGTCTCCCACTTTAGAGGAACGCTAAACACGGGTCAAGGGAGCGGCCGGCTTTTCAGGCGAATTTTGTTTGTTAGAACAAGGACTTAGCGCGACTCCTTCACGTCCCGTATAAAACGGAAAACCGTTATAAATGAATGGGCTAGTGCAACTTGTGAAGGTGATACGTGAACAGTGCGAGGAAACAGCGCGGATTGAAAGAGATCGTTAAGGGAATCTGAAAGGGAAAAGGCGGCGCTGCGGGGACGGTTGACGAACGGCGTGCGCGGCGCCGTCCCACTTGCGAATAATGCGTTCAGCGATGGTCGGCGCGATACGCGCGGCGCTCCGGTCGGCGAAGCAAAGCAGGCGAAACGCTCATATGTAATAGGCGGTGCGCGTCATCACCTTCGACATCGCACGCATCAACGCGCGCGCCGGAAACGGCAACTCGATGCCGCCCGCGTCCATCGCTGCCTTGCCGTGCCGCGCTTCATCGGCGCGCATCTGCTCGACGATCGCGCGCGATTCATGGTCCGCGGCGGGCAGCTGATCGAGATGGCTGTCGAGATGCTGCTCGACCTGGCGCTCCGTTTCGGCCATGAAGCCGAGACTCACGCGATCGCCGAGACGTCCCGCGGCGAGCCCGATCGCGAGTGCGCCGGTATACCACAGCGGATTGAGCAGACTCGGACGCGAGTCGAGCGCCTCCAGGCGTTTCGCGGTCCACGCCAGATGATCCTCTTCTTCCGACGCGGCGTGATCGAACATGGCGCGCAATGAAGGCGAGTCGGTAGCGAGTTTCTGCGCCTGGTAAAGCGCCTGCGCGCACACTTCGCCGACGTGGTTCACCCGCATCAAACCAGCCGCATGCGCGCGCTCCGCGGGCGAGAGTTCGGGAGCCTCGGCCGTCGCCGGGCAAGCCTGCGGAAGCGGCAGCGGACGGCTCATCCGCGAGACCCCCGTCAGTGAGCGTAAACCCCGATCAAACTCGCCAATCAACTCTTCCAGCAACATAAAACGCTCCCTGATTCGACAACCGCCGCATCGTTCCGGAAGGTCCGTGCGACAAGGCCTTGCGACGCGAAACCCGCGGTCCGACAGGCATCAATCCGCATGAAATGGGCGGTTAATCTCGGATTCTAGACCATGTTGCGTAAACGAAACAGCGGCCGTCCGGAGCGCTTCCTTTTTCTTTGTCCCATGTATGCCTTTTGTTACATTACGTGGCAACTTCTCGCGAAGTTGGATAAGCAAGGCCTCAGCACTTACTAAATATTTCGCCTTGAACAAAAGATTCGTAATCCTTGGAGATCATTCGATGAAAAAGTCGCTTCTCGCTCTCGCAGCACTGGGCGCGTTCGCAGGCGTCGCTCATGCGCAGAGCAGCGTGACCCTGTACGGCATTGTTGACGTTGGTATCAACATGAATACCAACGCTGGTGGCTTTCACAAGTACGACATGTCCAGCGGCGTCCTGCAAGGCTCGCGTTTCGGCCTGCGTGGCACGGAAGATCTGGGCGGTGGTCTGAAGGCGCTGTTCGTTTTGGAAAACGGCTTTGACGTGACCAACGGCAAGCTCGGTCAAGGCGGCCTGATGTTCGGTCGTCAGGCATATGTCGGTCTGTCGAGCACCTTCGGCACGGTCACGCTGGGTCGTCAGTACGACTCCGTCGTCGACTACGTGGGTCCGTTCGAATCGGGCGATCAGTGGGGCGGCTACATCGCCGCTCACCCGGGCGATATCGACAACTTCAACAACGCGTATCGCACCAACAACACGATCAAGTACACGAGCGCGAACTACAACGGCCTGACGTTCGGCGGCACGTATAGCTTCGGCGGCGTTGCGGGTGACTTCACGCACAACCAGATCTGGTCGTTGGGTGCCGGCTATAACAATGGCCCGCTGGCATTGGGCGTTGGTTACCTGAACGCACGTACGCCGGCAGCATCGGGTGGTCTGTTCAACAACGGCGGCACGATCGCAACGAACACACCGGCCGTGGGTACTACTCCGGCTAGCTTCGCAGTCACGAGCCCGATTTACGCTGGCTTCGCATCGGCTAACACGTATCAGGTCGTCGGCGCAGGCGGTGCGTACACGTTCGGCGCGGCAACCATCGGCCTGACGTATTCGAACATCCAGTTCGGCAACCTGGGCAAGACCTTCACGTCGCCGTTCACTGGCCAGAAGGCTACGTTCAACAACGGCGAAATCAACTTCAAGTACCAGTTGACCCCGGCACTGCTGGTCGGCGCAGCGTATGACTACACGCGCGGCACGCAGATCGAAGGTAACTCGCGTGCTCAGTACCATCAGGGCGCACTGGGCGTGGATTACTTCCTGTCCAAGCGTACCGACGTGTACCTGGTCGGCGTGTACCAGCACGCTCTGGGCGACACGGTCAACGCAACGGGCCAGGTGGTCGCAGCAACGGCAGGCATCAACGGCCTGACCGGTTCGTCGACCAACAACCAGTTCGCGGCTCGTGTTGGTATCCGCCACAAGTTCTAATAAGTCGTAAAAAAGCAGTTTGCCTCAAAGGCGCCTTCGGGCGCCTTTTTTTATGCGCGGGTTTTGATGGCGCAACGAAAAAGCCCGGCGCACTTTCGTGCGCCGGGCTTCTGTTCTTCGCTCGCTTAAGCCCTGCCGTCGCGCAACTCGCGGCGCAGGATCTTGCCGACGTTGCTCTTCGGCAGCTCGGTGCGGAATTCGACGACCTTGGGCCGCTTGTAGCCGGTCAGTTGCGTTTTGCAGTACGCGAAGATCTGTTCGTCGGTCAGCGACGGGTCCTTCTTCACGACGAATAGCTTCACGGCCTCGCCGGAATGCTGATCGGGCACGCCGACCGCCGCGACTTCGAACACGCCCGGCAGCTTTGCGACGACGTCCTCGACTTCGTTCGGATACACGTTGAAGCCGGACACCAGAATCATGTCCTTCTTGCGATCGACGATCTTCACGAAGCCGTCCGCGCTCATGATGCCGACGTCGCCGGATTTAAAGAAGCCGTCGGCCGTCATCACCTTGGCGGTTTCGTCGGGCCGGTTCCAGTAGCCCGCCATCAGCTGCGGGCCGCGGATGCAGATCTCGCCTGCCTGGCCGGCCGGCACTTCGTTGCCTGTGTCGTCGCGAATCGAGATTTCGGTCGACGGCAGCGGCAGGCCGATCGTGCCGCTGTATTCGGTAACGGTCACGGGATTGCAGGTCACGCACGGCGACGTTTCCGACAGTCCATATCCTTCGACGATCGGCGTGCGCGTCCGCTCGAACCAGCGCTTCGCGACCGCCTCCTGCACCGCCATGCCGCCGGCGTTCGCGGTCAGCAGCTTCGAGAAGTCGAGCTTGTGAAAGTCGGGGCTGTTCAACATCGCGTTGTACAGCGTGTTGACGGCGGGAATCGTCGTGATCGCATAACCCTCGAGCGACTTGATCATGCCGGGGATATCGCGCGGATTCGGGATCAGCACGCCGAGACCGCCGGTGCGGATCGTCAGCAGCCCGCACACGGTCAGCGCGAACACGTGATACAGCGGCAGCGCGACGACCGTGATGAACTGATCGATATCGGTGCGGTTCGCGCGCACCGGATTGAGCCAGACCTCCGACTGCAGCACGTTCGCGATCAGGTTCCGGTGCAGCAGCGTCGCGCCCTTGGCCACGCCGGTGGTGCCGCCCGTGTATTGCAGAAACGCGATATCGTCAGGTCCCTGCTGGACCGGCTTGAACGTCAGGCGCGCGCCCTCCGAGACCGCGTCGTTGAACTTGACGTGCCCGGGCAGGCTCCACGCCGGCACCATCTTCTTGACCTTGCGCACCACGAAGTTCACGAGCGGGCCTTTGATGCCCATCAGGTCGCCCATCGTCGCGACGACCACATGCTTGACCGGCGTATTGCGCACGATTGCCTGCAAGGTCCCCGCAAAATTCTCGAGCAGGATGATCGCCTCAGCGCCGCTGTCCTTCAGTTGGTGTTCGAGTTCGCGCGGCGTATACAGTGGATTCACATTCACGACCACATAGCCCGCGCGCAGAATCGCGGCAATTGCGACCGGATACTGCAGCACGTTCGGCATCATGATCGCGACACGCGCGCCGCGCGGGAGCCCTTTCGACTGCAGCCACGCCGCAAGATCGCGCGAGAGCTCGTCGAGTTCACCATAGCTAATCTGCTTGCCCATGCACACGAACGCCGGCTTCGTGCGGTGTTCGCGAAAGGCTTCCTCGAGCAACTCGGCCACCGACGAATAGCGTGTCGGGTCGATCTCTGCGGGAACGCCGGGCGGATAAGACTTCAGCCAGATTTTCTCCATGCAGCGTCTCCTGAATTATTTTCGAATGATCGTGCTAAAAACGCATCGTAGCATGGGCATATTGCGGCCAATGGCCAAACCGATGGGGTTAGACGGCAGCCTCGAACTTGCGAGGCTCGCCGTCGGCTTCAAGGTGCGGTGCGGCTTTCAGGCCCGCTTGACTTCGACGAGGCAGTCGTAAAACGTCGCGGAACCGCCGAGATCGGTCAATGCCTGGCTCGTCAACTGGTTGGCGTTGCGGCCGTCCGGCGCGAGCTTCTTCCACCAGATCGACAACCCGACGACGAGACCTTCGCGCGCGCGGTCCGTCACGCGGGCCCGCGCCTGCATCGAGCCGCGGTCGTTGAAGATGCGCACCTGATCGCCGTCGCCGATGCCGCGCGCGTGCGCGTCGGCAGGGTGGATGTCCAGATGCGGCTCGCCTTCCGTCGCGCGCAGACTCTCGATGTTCACGAAGGTGCTGTTCAGGAAGTTGCGCGCGGGAGGCGAAATCATCGCGAGCGGATAGCGGGCCGCCAGTTCGGGCGAGCCGTCGGCCGATTCGTAGGGTGGCAGATAGTCCGGCAGCGGGTCGAGGCCCTGTTGCGCAAGGCGCTCGCTGTAGAACTCGCACTTGCCGGATGGCGTGCGAAAACCGCCGTCGGCAAATGGCGCGTCGGGCAGATCGAGACGGGCCCAGCCGGCTTGCTTCAGCATCGGCCAGTCGACACCGTCCAGTGTCTTGTCTTCCCAGCGAAATGCGGCTTGCGCGACGGCTTCGTCGCTGTCGAAGAGTGACGGTTCCGTCAAGCCCATGTGGCGCGCGAGGCCGCGGAAGATCTCGGTATTCGGGCGTGCGTCGCCAAACGGCGCGATGGCGGGCAGGTTAACCATCACGTGCGTGTGGCCGTATGACTTGTGCACGTCGAGATGCTCGAGCTGCGTCGTGGCGGGCAACAGCAGGTCGGCGTAATCCGCGGTGTCGGTCTGGAAATGCTCGAGCACGATCGTGAACAGATCCTCGCGCGCAAAGCCAGCCGCGACGCGTTCGGAGTCCGGCGCGACCGCGACCGGATTCGAGTTGTAGACGACGATCGCCTCGACCTTGGGACCGAACGTCGCGTCGCCCGGATGTAGCAGCGCATCGCCGATCGCATTCATATTGATCACGCGGCTCGGCTTCGACGGCCAGCCCGGCATCAGGTCGGGGCGCTGCAACGCGTGCGAGTCGACCGGCGCCCAACCGCTCGACGACAACAGCGCCCCGCCCGCGCGCTCGCGCCATGCGCCGGTCAGCGAAGGCAAACACGCGATCGCGCGCACTGCATTGCCGCCGCCGCGCACCCGCTGCAGACCGTAGTTCAAGCGGATCGCGGCTTTCTTCGTGCCGGCGTAAAGTCGCGCAAGCTCGGCGATTTCCCCCTCTTTAACGCCACAAATTTCGCTAACGCGTGACAGTGGATAGCTGAGCGCGCGCAGCTTCAAGGCAGCGAAGCCCAGCGTGTGCGCGGCGATGTACTCGTGGTCGAGCAGATCCTCGGTGATCAGCACGTTCATGATGCCTAGCGCGAGAGCCGCGTCGGTTCCGGGCTTCAGCGCGATGTGCTGATGGCATTTCTCCGCGGTCAGCGAGCGATACGGATCGATCGCGATCAGCCGGGCGCCGCGACGCTTGGCTTCCTGCGCGCGCGTCCAGAAATGCAGATTCGATGCGATCGGATTGGCGCCCCAGATCAGGATCACTTCGCTTTCGGCGAAAAACTCGGTGTGCATACCGACGCCGGCGCCATACGTGTATTTGAGGCCAGCTGCGCCGGCGGCCGCACAAATCGTTCGATCCAACTGCGATGCGCCGAGCTTGTGGAAGAAGCGTTGCGCGATGCTATCGCCCTGCACCAAGCCCATCGTGCCAGCGTAGCTGTAAGGCAGAATCGCTTCCGGCGCGCGACGGGCAATTTCGCCGAGGCGGTTTGCGGCAAAGTCCAATGCTTCGTCCCAGCTGACCGGCGCGAAGCGGCCCTCGCCCTTGCGGCCGACACGCTTCATTGGCGTCGTCAATCGGTTCGGATGGTATACACGCTCCGCGTAGCGGCTGACCTTCGTGCACAGCACGCCCTGAGTCGGCGGATGGTCGGGATCCCCGGCGACCTTGATCGCGCGTCCGTTGTCGACGGTCACGCGCATCGCGCAGGTGTCGGGGCAATCGTGCGGGCACACGGCGCGCGCGAATTCGGTCGGGGCGTTCATCGGCAAGGTGTCCTTGCGAGCAGTAAGCGATCGGGCAAAATGGAATTTTATTACGTCAATGGGCCGCCGACCCGGGTGGTGCCGCCAAAAATGCCTTCGGCGTAGAATGAATTATCCGCAGTGCCCGGGCCGACGCGGTCCGCGGCGATCTCATGCTCGTCGAGCACAAACGCATAATCACTCCATCATGAAACTCATCCCCGAAATTCAGGCCGCTCGCGGTGAAATCCAGACCCTTCGACGAACCATCCATGCCCACCCGGAACTGCGCTACGAAGAGACGGCGACCGCTGATCTCGTCGCGCGTTCGCTTGAGTCCTGGGGCATCGAGACCCACCGTGGCTTGGGCAAGACGGGCGTGGTCGGCGTATTGAAGCGCGGGAACGGCTCGCGCGCGATTGGTTTGCGCGCCGACATGGATGCGCTGCCGATCCAGGAGCTCAACAGCTTCGATCATCGTTCGACGAACGACGGCAAGATGCACGCGTGCGGGCATGACGGACATACTGCGATGCTGCTCGGTGCCGCGCACTACCTAGCCAAACATGGTGATTTCGACGGCACGATCGTGTTCATTTTCCAGCCGGCCGAAGAGGGAGGCGCGGGCGCGAAGGCGATGATCGACGACGGCCTGTTCACCCAATTCCCCGTGGACGCCGTGTTCGGCATTCACAACTGGCCGGGCATGCCGGCGGGCCACTTCGGCGTGACCGAAGGTCCCATCATGGCGTCGAGCAATGAATTTCGCATCGAAATCAAGGGCGTCGGCTCGCATGCGGCACTACCGCACAATGGCCGCGACCCGGTCTTTACGGCAGTGCAAATTGCCAGCGGACTTCAAAGCATCATCACGCGAAACAAAAAGCCGCTGGACACCGCGGTACTGTCGATTACGCAAATACATGCCGGCGATGCGGTCAATGTCGTGCCGAACGACGCCTGGATCGCGGGAACGGTGCGGACCTTCACTACAGAAACGCTCGACCTGATCGAGTCACGCATGCGCAAGATCGCGCAGAGTACAGCCGAAGCATACGATTGCTCCGTTCAGATCCAGTTCCACCGGAACTATCCGCCGACGATCAACAGCAGCGAGGAAGCGCGTTTTGCGGCGTCGGTCATGAAAGAGATCGTTGGCGCAGAAAATGTCGATGACGCAGTTGAACCGACGATGGGCGCCGAGGATTTCTCGTTCATGCTGCTGGCGAAACCGGGCTGCTATGCGTTTTTGGGCAACGGCGACGGCGGCCACCGCGAAGCCGGCCACGGCGCGGGCCCTTGCATGCTGCACAACGCGAGTTATGACTTTAACGACGAGCTATTGCCGGTGGGGTCGACGTATTGGGTTCGACTGGCGCAAAAGTTTCTGACTCAGGGTAAGTAGAGGGTTGAGACGCATTGAGGCGGGTGGAGGGTTTCGCTTACTTCAATGCTGTTTGTTAATTTCGACGCGTAAACGCAGAAACCCCACCGCTGCGGGTGGGGTTTCTGGCTTTTGGGGGAGCCTGACGATTACCTACTTTCACACGGGCAATCCGCACTATCATCGGCGTGGAGTCGTTTCACGGTCCTGTTCGGGATGGGAAGGG